>VGGK01000029.1 GCA_016868665.1 Chlorobiota bacterium | reverse complement strand
ACGGAGGTGTCGTTGGGGTTAAAGACCATGACAATCTTTTTTGAGGCGGGAGCATGCTGCTCCGCTGCCTGCCCGACCACAAAGCCGAGACGAAGGATTTCGGCAAGCGCACGCCTTGAGTAGCGGGGATAGGTGTAGGGTGGCGGAACCTTCTC
This sequence comes from Chlorobiota bacterium, assembly GCA_016868665.1. GTDB lineage: Bacteria > Bacteroidota > Chlorobiia > Chlorobiales > Chlorobiaceae > Chlorobium. The sequence goes on along the minus strand of VGGK01000029.1, from coordinate 25,632 downwards.
TTTCAGATCTTCGTCCCACCAGCTCCAGGAATCCGGGAGCACGGAACAGACGTTCATGACCGCGGCGGTCAGCGGAACCGGAATTTCCCTGAAGCCGAACGCGGGAGAGATAATCACGGCAAGGTCGATATCGCTGCGATGCTGCGCGGCCCATGCGGTGGTAACGCCTCCGGCGGAGAAGCCGATCATCACAACCCGATCCCCAAGTCCGCGGGCAGTATCGACCATTTCATCGGCCCAGGCAGCCAGTTCCCCGGCTTTCAGTCGGGCCTGATCGGCACTCATCCGATCCGACTTGCCGTGATGCGGCAGCGGCGCTATCAGCACGTTATCGCCAAGCTCGTGAAAGCGCCTGCCCAACTCATGGAACTGCTGCGGACAGCTCGTATAACCGTGCACAAAGACAACGGCACGCTCCGTTTTTTGTCCATGCGTCATAAACTGAAGCGTGCAGAGCGGATGCAGCTCCGCCGCCGCCTCTTTTTCCCGGATGGCGTCGATCTGCCGGAGGGCCTCGTCGTAATCCTCAGCCGGACGGGCATGCGAAAGAAGTTTCGGAAGGTTCCGGGGTTTCATGACGGCATGGAGCGCAACCGCCGCTATTCCTGCAATCAGGAGCAGCATGGCCCGGCGCCGGATTGCCTTCAGGCGTTTTTCCATTAACGGCTTATAAGACGGTTCAACAAGGTTCCCGCAAGGCATCACGTTTGTTTCAGCGACGCTGTCGTTTGCCGGCTATTCGAGAAAAGCCGTCACCTTTTCGAAGAAGAGCTCCGGGTACTGAAACATAAGCCCGTGTCCCGCGTTTTCCACTGCGCATAACTGCGAAAAAGGAATATTTTCGGCCATATAGCTTGCGTTTCGGGGTATCACGAGCCGGTCTTCCGATCCTGATATGAGCAGCGTCTGCTTATCAAGCAGAGGCAGCCGTTCCGTTGTTCCGCTCCATGAACCGATCGCCTCCGACTGTCTTGCGGTAATCTCTTCAGGAACGCGGCCCATTGGCCGATAAAAGATCTCCTTCAGACGCTGACCGTTGTTTTGCATCCAGCGCTCGGGAAAGAGCACGCCGATATAACGCATACCGCGCTCTTCGGGCGTACCTGAAGCGTCGGTAAGCATCGCGAGCACTTCTGGAGAAGGTGGAAACATCTCCGCATCGCAATGGGCGGCATAGAGCACGAGCTTGCCGACCAGGGAGGGGTGACGAAAAACCAGCTCCTGCGCGATAAGCGAACCCATCGACCAGCCAAGCACATGTGCCTGCCGGATGTTCAGGGCGCGCATGAGGCCGGCCGTATCGTCAGCCATCCGGGCTATCGAATAGCTCTCCGTTCCCGCTCCGGTATCGCCCATGCCTCGATTATCGAAAACAATCACCCTGAAACGCGAAGCGAAAAGCTCGAGAAGGCCGGGTTCCCAGAGGTTCATGGTACTGCCGTACCCCATGATCAAAACAAGCGGATAACCTTCCCCGAAAAAGCGACAGCTCATTACGATGTCATCAACGCTCAGCGAAAGGGTTTCGCCGGATTTTCCAGTGAGGGGCTGGGTGCTATGCATAAGGGAATATTATTGAAATTTTGAGTGTATCGATCCGGATGCAACTTATTCAATTATAAAAATCAATTTCCGGAATTTACGGCACAATAAAACGCTCAAGATGGTCGTAAAAGGAGTCAGCTTCGACGAACCCGACTACCCTGCTGCCGGGAATCTCGCTGCCGGATTGATCGAAGAAGATGAGGGCTGGTGGACCAAAGATGCTGAACCGCTTCATGAGGGCTTTGTCGTCGGGGGTGTTGGCTGTTACGTCAACTTTGAGCAGCGTCATGCGGTCGAGCTGCTTCCGCACTGCGGGATCGCTGAAGGTGAAGTGTTCAAGTTCCTTGCAGGAGACGCACCAGTCGGCGTAGAAGTCGAGCATGACAGGCTTATCTGCCGATGCGAGCGCGGCGTCGAGTTCGGCTTCCGTACGGATTGTGGCGAACTTTGCCGGTTCTGCTTCGCCGGATTGCGAGGCGGCTGAACGGGCGCGGAACGGAGAGAGCGGTTCAAGCGGATTGGTGCCTCCGGCGGCGGCTCCGGCAAGCTGGAGGATGCCGATGATGAGCATGGTGAGGCCGAGCGCCTTGCCGAACTTCATGGCGATGGAGGGTTTTTCGGGAAGTGAGTCGAACACGCGCAGAAACACCCCGCAGAGTATGGCGAACGCGCCCCAGAGAAGCAATACCATCGGGCCGGGCAGCACCGGAGATACCATCCAGACGGCGACGGCAATGAGCATGAGCCCGAAGAGGTATTTCACGCCGTTCATCCAGGCTCCGGCTTTCGGCAGCAGTGTGCCGGCGGACAGTCCGACGAGGAGAAGCGGAACGCTCATGCCCATGGCCATGGAGAAGAGCGCAAGCCCGCCGATTACGATGTCGCGGGTCTGGCTGATATAGACAAGGGTACCGGCAAGCGGAGCGGCCACACAGGGTCCGACGATGAGTGCGGAGAGGGCGCCCATAAAAAAGACGCCGGCAATCTGCCCGCCTTTGAGCCTGCCGCAGGTTTTGGCTATCCCGCTCTGCATGAAACCGGGTATCTGCAGCTGATAGACGTCGAACATCGAAAGTGCGAGCACCACAAGCAGAATCGAAAAAAGTACGAGCACCCATGGCTGCTGCAACGCTCCGGCAAGCCCTTCGCCGGCAAGTCCGGCGGCAATGCCAAGCAGGGTGTAGACCAGCGCCATACCGAGGCTGTAGGCTACGGAAAGCATGAAGCTGCGTCCCCGTCCGTAACAGCCGTCGCCCACAATGATCGACGAGAGAATGGGAATCATCGGCAGAATGCAGGGAGTAAAGGCGAGAAGCAGGCCGAAAAGGAGAAAGACGAAGCTGATTTTCAGGAGGCTTCGGCTTTCGAGAGTCGTTTGCGCCAGGAAGAAATCATCATCCTTTCCGGCTGCCAAGGCGGTATCGACTGCAGCATCTTCCGTAACGGAAAAACCGCCAAAACCACCGGATTCAGGATCCCCGACAACCTTCAGTAGTCCCGGTTTGGCCGGATCTACCGTCACAATACGCGTAAAGGGCGGATAACAGAGCCCCGCCTCGGAACACCCCTGATACACAACCTTAACGGTAAAAATGCCGGGAGCACCGGAAACCGGCACCTCGACATGCAGCTGTTTGTGATAAACTACCGACTCGTCGCCGGTTGAGGGATCCTTCACACTCTCTCCTGACGGCAGGTCGGGAACGTGCAGATCCGCCTTGCCGCTTTTCAGGATCACCTTCACCTGGTCACGGTAGAGCTTGTACCCTTCGGCGATCTCCCAGTCGAGCACGAGGGAACGCGACCCGGTATATTCAGCCTTCAGCCTGAATGCATCTTCAGGATCGAGAAAACCGGCCGAAAAAACGGATTGTACCGGAATGAGCAGGAAAAGCAGCAACAAGAGAAGTCGAGACAGCCTGTATAACAAGGAATCACGCATAACCTGTATATCGGGAAAAAGAATGGTTGAATGAAAAGACTTATTCCGGAAATAGCGAATGAAAAACCTCAGGGTCAGTCCATACGTCGGACTGGCCGGAGTATCACTCGGAAATATAAGAGAGAGCCGGAACAATTATGTCAACGTTTTTCCCGGATGGAAAGGAATCGGCAGCAATAAACCCTGTCCCGGCCATATTTCGGGATAAGCGGGACAGGGTGGGCAGTCGCAGCGATCAGCCGAGAGCCCTCCGCAGATCATCAATGAGGTCATCGCGGTCCTCAATCCCTATGGAAAGCCGGATCACGGAATCGGTAATCCCTACAGCCTGACGATGCTCGTTGCCCATCGACAAATGGCTCATTGTTGCCGGATGTTCGATAAGCGACTCCACACCACCAAGGCTTTCAGCGAGGGCAAACAGTTTTGTGCCTTTCAGGACACGATTGACGTCCTCGATATTTCCGTCAAGATCGAAAGAGACCATTGCTCCGAATCCTCGCTGCTGTCTCCTGGCAAGCTCATGCTGGGGATGGGATGCAAGTCCGGGGTAAAACACCTGTTTCACTTTGGGATGTCCCGCAAGGAACTCCGCTACACCCTGTGCATTATAGAGATGCTCCTTCATCCTCGGGACAAGTGTTTTTATTCCCCGCAGCACCAGCCAGCAATCAAACGGCTGGGCACAGGTGCCCAGAGTATTGACAAGGTATTTCAGCTTCTGATCAAGTTCCGGATTGCAGGAAAGCAGGGCTCCTCCAATAACATCCGAATGACCGTTCAGGTATTTCGTTGTTGAATGCACCACGATATCAGCTCCAAGTCTGAACGGCTGCTGGAGATACGGCGAAAGAAAAGTGTTGTCGACAATGGAAAGCAGGCCGTGCTTTTTTGCACAGGTCGAAACAGCTTCGATATCGACAAGATTGAGCAGCGGATTGGAGGGTGTTTCAATCCATACCGCCCTTGTTCTGCTGTTGATAAGTGATTCAAGACGCTCATGATTTCTGAGATCCTCGAAATGCACCTTAATGCCAAAATGCTCCTGTATGGTTTTAAGAAGTCTTGCCGTACCGCCATAGCAGTCATCGGTGCAGATGATCTCGTCTCCGGTAGTGAACAGGTGCAGGACGGTCGTAATGGCGGCCATGCCACTGGTAACGGCAGCCGCGAACGAGCCGCCCTCGAGCGAAGCGAGACTGTCCTCAAGAGCCTGTCTTGTCGGGTTACCGCTTCGCGTATAGTCGAACCCCCTGTGCTTCCCTATATCCTCGAAAACAAAGGTTGAAGACTGATAGATCGGCGTCATGATGGCGCCATAGGCTTTGTCGGGAGCAACTCCCGCATGAATGGTGTCTGTCTGAAAACTCATGGTATGGAGTACGTTGATTGTTTATATGACGTAAAAAAACGGGATGGGCAAAAAAAAACCTCTTCCTGAGTGAGGAAAAGGTTGTCCGAAACTTCTGTCAATTTTTTCGGCAAACATGCAGGTGATGCATATTCGCTGTTATTGAAAAAAGCAATTCTGCTCTCTTTTTCACTCATCTTTCTTCCCTGCAGTAAAAAACAAATATACCGTCAGGCATGCAGCAAGAAGTAGAATGTGGCACCGTGTCCCGCTGATCGGAATCGGTTGTCAAGGCTTCAACGGGTCTATTCCCTCAGCCTTTCTTGATGACCGTTACGAGAAAGAACTATTAACAATTGTTAATATAGCAAAAAATCTCTGGCGGTCAACATTTTTTCATTTTTTGGCAGCGCTGATCTTTTCTTGTTTTATTTCAAAAAAAATATTAACAATTGTTAATTACCCTGTAAACAGTAAATCGTTGAGCCCATGTCACCACAGTCAACAATCATACGAAAAGCTCTCCACTGTAAAAGGTGCTGTTCCGCCTGTTCCTTGCGCAAGATACCGGAGCATCACTTGTCGTGATCACCATGTATGGTCGTTAGACTGTTACAGAAAGCCGGTTCTGATGCTCAGGATCGGCTTTTTCATTTTCCGGGCTCCAAAAACGCAATACCATAACCGTAACCATTTGTCTCTCTCATCATGCTTCATAAACAGCTCACCGTGAAAATACCGGAAGGACTGCATTTCAGGGCGCTCGCAAAAATTGCGGGCATCGCCCGCCGGCAGAAAAGCTCCATTATTCTGGAAAAAGAAAACGGCCAGAAAGCCGAATCGGCCTCCCTGATCGATATGCTCACCCTGTGCGCCGTATCGGGGACCTCCCTTCAGGTCACCGTCGAAGGCGGCAGCGAAGGGGAAACGCTTGCCATGGTCGAAGAAGTTTTTGAAAACGGAGCGGGAATCTGAAATGAAACATCACCATAACCATACGCCCGTCGTCATTGCCGACACGCAGCATCTTACCCGGGAGGGACTTCGCTCAATCCTGCAGCCTCATTATCCGGGCGTCAGAAGCGTTTCCGGCCGGGAAGAGCTGCAGCAGGTTCTCCATGAACACCCGCGGGCCGTTATCGTAACCGATTTCATCCTGTTCGATTTTCTCTCCATAAAGGATATCGGGGAACTCAAAAAACAGCATGAGGCTGCAGGCATCGTCATTGTCACCAACGCCATCAACCAGTACCAGATAAAGGAACTGAACAATGCGGGCATAAAAACCATCGTCCTGAAAAAAGACGATGAGGAGGAGATTCTTCAGGCTGTCGGTTCGGGCCTGAAGGGAAAGAAATATTATTCGGGAAGCGTGCTTGACGTGCTTCTCAGAAAAGAAGGCCCCCAGGAAGAGGCTTACCTCCTGACCACCTCTGAAATCGACATCGCCCGCCTGATCTCCGCAGGACTGTCGACAAAGGAGATCGCCTCGCGAAAACACATCAGTTTTCATACGGTGATGACCCACCGGAAAAACATCTTCCGCAAACTCGGCGTATCGAGCAGTACGGAGCTGATCCTGTATGCGATAAAGGCCGGTTTGATCGACAATATCGCATACCATATCTGAATCTACCTGTTTCAGGGTATAAAAAATACCGGTTTGGAGGGATTTCAATTTCCCTTGCAGGTATCGATATTTCAAGAGGTTACATCTGTTCAACAATAAACGCCGAACCTTATGGGACGCATCGCAAAAAAACTGACCGAGCTGATCGGCAACACGCCGCTGCTCGAACTTGAAAACTTCAACAGGGAACACGATACGCTTGCAACCATCATCGCCAAGCTGGAATACTTCAACCCGGGCGGCAGCGTCAAGGACCGGATCGGTTATTCCATGATCGAGGCCGCCGAACAGCAGGGACTGATCGGCAGCGAGACGGTCATCATCGAACCGACAAGCGGCAACACCGGTATTGCGCTCGCCTATATCGCCGCAGCGAAAGGGTACCGGCTGATTCTCACCATGCCCGAAACCATGAGCATCGAACGCAGGAACCTGCTCAAGGCGCTCGGAGCCGAACTGGTGCTGACGCCCGGAACCGAAGGCATGGTCGGCGCAATCAGGAAGGCCGACGAGCTGCATCTCGAATATCAGGACTCGTTCATTCCCCAGCAGTTCAGGAATCTTGCGAACCCCGAAATCCACCGGAAAACAACCGCCGAAGAGATCTGGAACGATACGGACGGCAAGGTGGATATTTTCGTCAGCGGCGTCGGAACGGGGGGAACGATCACCGGGGTCGGAGAGGTACTCAGGCAGCGCAATCCCGAAGTCTCGATCGTTGCCGTCGAACCGTTCGACTCGCAGGTGCTCGCCGGAGGAAAACCGGGCCCTCATAAAATACAGGGCATCGGGGCAGGTTTTGTGCCCGACATCCTCAATACGGACATTATCGATGAAATCATTCCCGTAAAGAACGAGGATGCCCTTCGTACAGGCCGCGCTCTTGCCAGGACCGAGGGGCTCATTGTCGGCATCTCTTCCGGTGCGGCGGTTTACGCGGCGCTGCAGCTTTCGCATCGGGAAGAGAACAGAGGGCGGAAAATTGTCGTCATCCTTCCCGATACCGGCGAGCGATACCTCTCCACCCTGCTCTACCAGTTCGACAATGAACCGGCGGCCATCTGAATGTCCGCGAAGCGGTTGTCATGTTCACCTCCTGTTCGGCATTGAAAGCGCGGCGCATCCGTCACGCCTTCCCCTGCTGAGCAGGAGCGTGTCCCCCCAAGCGCAATTTTCCGGCGATAAACCACACAATCCGGTCGTACAGACCGCCTCAGGAGATCTTATGTCAAGGGAAATAAAAGACCCCATTGAAGATGCCATACACCGACTGTCCCGGGCCGGCGATGCCGAATGCGATTATCTCTCGGAGAGCCGGGATCATCTGCCCTCCATTGAAAGACTCGGTGAAGCCGTCGAACTGATCAGGGCGATCACCTTTCCGGGGTATTTCGGCGGACCGGTTCTGCGCAGGGAGTCACTGCCCCATTTTCTCGGCGTAAGGGTTGAAAAGCTGTTCGGGCTTCTCTGCGAACAGATTGCCAGTGTCAGGCTTTTCCATGCCGGAGAGGAAAACGGCTACAGAAAGCCTGCGGAAGCGGCCGATACCGCAATGCGATTCATCGCCGGACTGCCGGAAATCAGAAGAGTCCTCTGCTCCGACGTAAAAGCGATCTATGACGGAGATCCTGCGGCAAAAAGCCACGGAGAGATCATTTTCTGCTATCCCTCGATCAGGGCGATGATCAACCACCGGAGCGCACACGCCCTTCTCAGGCTCTCCGTGCCGCTCATACCGAGGATCATTTCCGAAATGGCCCATTCCGAAACCGGAATCGACATCCATCCCGGCGCCGTGATCGGAGAATCGTTCAGTATCGATCATGGAACAGGGGTGGTTATCGGCGAAACCTGCGTCATCGGCAATCACGTACGTCTTTACCAGGGGGTCACGCTGGGCGCGAAAAAATTCGAGATCGACGCAGCAGGAAACCCGGTCAAGGATGTGCCGCGTCACCCTATCATCGAGGACAATGTGGTCGTCTATTCGAACGCCAACATTCTCGGACGGATCACCATAGGCAGGAACTCGACGATCGGAGGAAACGTCTGGCTGACCAGAAGCGTGCCTCCGCACTCCAGAATTCTTCAGCAGAAAGCTGTTGAAACCAGTTTCACGGACGGACTGGGCATCTGAAATAAACCATAACCAGATTCAGGCAATCACCTTTCAACTATAATTTCAATCCATGACAAACTCATTACCGGAACCCAACAGCCTTCTGCAGCGCAGCGTCACCACCAAGGTGGCAAGAAACCTTGCCAATACGACCAAGACCCCGCCGCAGATGATGTCCATTACCCCGAGATGGCTTCTGAAGCTCCTCCCGTGGGTTCATGTCTCCTCAGGCACCTACCGTGTCAACCGCACGAAAATCGAACTGCAGAAACCGGACCGCATCGGGATAGACTTCCATGAAGGAACCCCTTCGTTCAAGCCCGAAGCCCTCAAGAGCATTCCGCTTTTCGCTTCGATCGATGACGGCATCATCGCCGGACTTGCCAAAAAGTTCGTCCTGGAGGAGTCGGATCTCGGCAACACCCTGATTCTCGAAGGAGAAGAGAGACACAAGCTCTTCATCATCGCGCACGGTCAGGTTGAAATCCTCAGCAAAGGCCTGCACGGGGAGGAACTGCGCATCGCACTGCTCTCGGAAGGCGAATTTTTCGGCGAAGAGGAACTTGTCTCCCGGAAGCCTTCGACGGTCACTATCCGCACCCTCACGCCGGTATCCTTTTTCTCCCTTTCCAGCACCGATATCGAAAAACTGTTCAAGGGCTCCTCTTCCCTGAGGGATTCTTTCGAAAAAGCGGTTGAAGAATACCTGAAAATCCGCTCGACGGTCAACAAGCACGGCGAAAAGCACATCGACCTCGTCGCCGGTTTTGACGAGGATGTCGAAATTCCGGAAACCTATGTCGATTACTCGAACAAGCCGAGGGAATACTCGCTGCAGGCGATCCAGACGGTCGTGCGCGTGCATACGAGAGTATCCGATCTCTACAACGAGCCTTACAACCAGATCGAGCAGCAGATGCGTCTGACGATCGAAGGCATCAAGGAGCGCCAGGAATGGGAGTTCATCAACAACAGGGAGTTCGGACTGCTGCACTCCGTCGATCCCGGACAGCGCATCAGCACCCGGTACGGAACGCCGACTCCCGACGATCTCGACGACCTGCTCACGAAGGTGTGGAAAAAACCGGCATTCTTCCTTGCCCATCCGAAAGCCATCGCGGCTTTTGAGCGCGAATGCACCTGGCGCGGCGTGCCACCGCCGACCATCAACCTGTTCGGCTCTCCGTTCCTTACCTGGCGCGGCGTGCCGCTGATCTCAAGCGACAAGATCGAGATCAACAAGAACAAGGCCGGTCTGGGCACAACCAGCATCCTGCTGCTTCGCGTCGGAGAAAACGAGCAGGGCGTGGTAGGCCTTCACCAGGCAGGCATCCCCGGAGAGATCAGTCCGAGTCTTTCGGCAAGGCTCATGGGACTCGACAAGCTCGGCGTCGCATCCTACCTCCTGACGCTCTATTCGTCGCTGGCGGTACTGACCGATGACGCGCTGGCCGTTCTTGAAAACGTGGAAGTGGGTTATTACCACGACTACGAACACCGCAAAACGGCGATCAAAACCAAATAAACCGGTAATACAAAAAAAACGCCACAAACAGGTCCAACCGCTCACGGGACTCTCCACGGAGGCCTCGCGGGCATGCCAGTTATACCATGACAAGAGAACATGAATACCCCGACAGCCGGGTAAACGGCAGCGAAGAGCTGAATCCGGTTTTCATCGCCCGGCTTGCAAGCAGGCTGTTCAACGAACTTCCCGAAGCGGGCAGCCTGCCGAAATTCGAAACCGATGCCGAACAGGCGCCTTCCGGTCTTGCCGGATCGGTCCGTGAAAAAGCGGCAATTGCCGAAGGAACGGAAAGGAGCCCTGACTATGAGCAGCCGGACTTGTCCGGGTTGCCCTTGCTGCAGCCGCACGGCCGGGAGCGGAAATCCGTTTTCCCCGAAAATCCGGAAGAGCTGTATTTCCTCGGAACCCGCGAGGAAAAAGAGCCGGAGCCCCTGGAACACCACGCGAACAAACTCACGGAACAGCAGAACTATTCGGAAAACGGAAACGGGTCGCACGGCATCGACGAGGCCTTGCAGCGGGATACCTCCTCCAGTCCGCAGAATCCGGAAGCCGAACGAACCTGCTATGCGGAAAAGCTTTACCGGAATTTCTCCGGCGAAGATCAAAGCCCTGGACTCGACAGGATTTTTCAATCCCTGAAGCATTACGCGGAGCTTGCGAGTGGTGATCTTTCAGGAAAGCCCCCTGTTCACGGCCATCAGGCATCGGCAGGGCCGGCGGTACCCGGCGCGGACATCTACCCTGGATGGACGGGCGAACCCGACGCGAAACAGAAGCCGCTCCTCAACGCGTTCGGACTTCCCTCCGGACTCGCGGACAGCCACTATTTCCTGAGGGGCAAGGAACAGCCGGCGGTAAGCGAAACGGATGTTTTCGACGTTGCGACCATACGCAGGGATTTTCCGGTGCTGCACCAGAAAATTCACGGCAGGGACCTCGTCTGGCTCGACAATGCGGCAACGACACAAAAACCGTGGAGCGTCATCAATGCCGTCAGCAACTTCTATGCCCTGGACAACTCGAATATCCACCGCGGCGCACACACCCTTGCCGCCCGCTCGACCGACGCGTATGAGGCGACGAGGGAAAAGGTCCGCCAGTTCATCGGGGCGTCATCCGCTTCGGAGATCATTTTCGTGCGCGGTACTACCGAAGGAATCAACCTCGTGGCCCAGAGCTGGGGACGCAGGTTCCTGCAGCCAGGGGATGAAATCGTGCTTTCCATCCTTGAGCATCACGCCAATATCGTACCCTGGCAGATGGCTGCAAAGGAGACCGGCGCGCGCATCAAGGTGATCCCGGTCAACAGCCGCGGAGAGATCATACTCGACGAGTACACGAAGCTGCTCGGCCCCCGGACCCGGTTCGTTTCGCTCACCCAGGCGTCGAACGGCCTCGGCACCATCCTTCCCGTAAAGGAAATGATCCGGATCGCCAGACGCTTCGACGTGAAGATACTGATCGACGGAGCGCAGTCGGTCGCCCATATTCCGGTCAATGTCCAGGACCTCGATGCCGATTTTTTTGTTTTTTCCGGCCACAAGATCTTTGCGCCGACCGGCATCGGCGTGGTATACGGCAAACGCGAGGTGCTGGAAACCATGCCTCCCTGGCAGGGCGGCGGCAACATGATCCGGGATGTCCGTTTCGAGGAGACCCTCTACAACGGGGTTCCGGCAAAATTCGAAGCCGGAACCCCGTCTGTCGCAGATGCGGTAGGCCTCGGGGCCGCCCTTGACTATGTCAGAAAAATCGGGCTTGAACATATCAGCCGCTACGAACACGATCTGACGAAATATGCAACGGAGCGACTTCAGGAAATTCCGGGTCTCCGTATCATCGGCACCGCCGCCAGCAAGGTCGGCGTGCTCTCATTCGTTCTGAACAATCTTCCCAATGAAGAAGTCGGCAAGCTTCTCGACAGGGAAGGCATTGCCGTTCGCGCCGGCCATCACTGTACACAGCCCTCTCTCCGCCACTTCGGCGTCGAAGGGACGGTACGCCCGTCACTGGCTTTCTACAACACCAGGGAAGAAATCGACCGCCTTGCCGATGCAGTGCGCAACCTGCGGTACAGATAACCCGTTACCGGTCAACAAGAGGAGAACCAGCCTTGTCTCTCACCGAACTTCAGAAACAACGCTATGCCCGCCATCTCTCACTTTCGGAGATCGGGCGGAAGGGCCAGGAGAAACTCGGCAAAGGCAGGGTTCTCGTTGTCGGCGCAGGGGGACTTGGCTCCCCTGCGGCGCTCTATCTGGCCGCTGCCGGAATCGGCACGCTGGGCATCGTCGATCCCGATCTGGTCGATATCAGCAATCTGCAGCGTCAGATACTGCACACAACAGGCTCCATTGGAAAACCAAAGGTTCTTTCGGCTGAAGAAACCCTGAGAAAACTCAACCCCGAATGCAAAATCGAGTGCATTCCCTTACGGCTTTCGAGGCAAAACTCCGCTGAAATCATTGCCGGTTACGATTTCATTATCGATGCCACGGATAATTTCGAGGCGAAATTCCTGATACCGGAATACTGCCACAACGCCGGAAAGCCCTATTCCCATGCGGGAATCCTGAAATTCTTCGGACAGACCATAACGGTGCATCCCGGCAGAACGGCATGTTACCGGTGCCTTTTTCATGAACGTACTGAAACCGGCAGCCAGGAACCCCGGGGACCTCTCGGAGCGGTGCCGGGCGTGATTGGCAGCATACAGGCTACCGAAGCCATAAAGCACCTTCTCTCGACGGGTCAACCCCTTACCGACACCCTTCTGACCTTCGATGCGCTTTCCATGAATTTCCGGAAAATCAGGGTACGCAGAGACCCGCAATGCCCCCTGTGCGGCGACCGGTCGCCCTCGACATCAAGCGAATGAAGATCCTTCCGGGAGCCCTATACCGTAATGGCGGTATTTTTATGGTACAGGCATCGGAGTTATCGGAAAGGATGCGTTACTTGTCCGGCACTGAACAATAAACACCTGAACGAAAACATTATGAACGGCCGCGACTTCACCTTCACCTGCTGTTGTCCCAAAAGAGAAACAGAGGAAAACTGTACCGGAAAACCGCCAGTATCGATGCCATAACCGGCATATATGCCTGTCGTTTCCGTTACAGCCGATTCCCTGAAAAAAGAGAACCGGCTTTTTTATTGCCTTATTCACCACTAACAGCATAAATCAAGGACAAATACTCATGAAACAGCAATGGACAAAAAAAATCCTGATGGCAGCAGCGATACTCCTCTCATCAGGTGTGACGGGCCATACCGCTCTGTCTGCTGCGGGAAGCACGACGCTGCTGAACGTATCCTATGACCCCACAAGGGAACTCTATCAGAGCGAAAACGCGGCGTTTGCCCGCTACTGGAAAAAGAAAACCGGACAGACGGTAATCATCAACCAGTCGCACGGAGGTTCCGGAAAGCAGGCGCGGGCGGTGATCGACGGACTTGAAGCCGATGTCGTCACGCTTGCGCTCGCCTATGACATCGACGCCATTTCGGACAGCAGACTGATTGCGCCGAACTGGCAGAAACGGCTGCCCGACAACAGCACTCCCTATACATCGACAATCGTGTTCGTCGTCAGAAAAGGGAACCCGAAACAGGTAAAAACATGGGATGATCTCGTCAAGCCGGGCGTTTCGGTCATAACGCCAAACCCGAAAACATCGGGAGGGGCACGATGGAATTATCTGGCGGCCTGGGGGTACAAGCAGAAACAGACCGGTTCGGCCGTTCGGGCGAAAGCCTTTGTCAAATCGCTCTACAGGAACGTACCCGTCCTGGACACCGGAGCCAGAGGATCGACTCTCACCTTTGCCCAGAGAGGACTCGGCGATGTGCTGCTCGCGTGGGAAAACGAGGCACACCTTATCCTCAGGGAGTTCGGATCGGACAAATTCGAAATCGTGGCTCCTTCCGTCAGCATTCTTGCCGAACCGCCCGTGGCCATCGTCGACAAAAACGTAGACAGGCGCGGCACAAGAAAAATAGCGCAGGCATATCTCTCCTTCCTCTACACACCCGAGGCACAGGATATCATCGCAAAAAACTCCTACCGGCCGAGAAATCAGGCGGCGCTCAGAAAATATGCCGCAAACTTCCCGAAAATCCGGCTTTTCACCCTGAACGAAATTTTCGGAAGCTGGAGAAAAGCCCAGAAAACGCACTTCAGCGACGGTGGAGTTTTCGACCAGATCTCCACACCCTGACCGCGCACGTTCATAGCATTACACTGCAGGCGCATCGGCTGAAAACGGGACCCGCCCCCGGTCCCGTTTTCTCCTGCGGTTATCTTACAACAAGAAAAACATGTCCCGTTTTCAGAAACTCCCCCGCCATATACTTCCCGGATTCGGCCTTTCGATGGGCTATGCGGTGTTCTATCTTTCGGCCATCGTCATTGTCCCGCTCAGCACGATTTTCCTGAACACGCTGCAGATGGATGCCGAGACCTTTTTCAGCGCGGTCAGTGCGCCTCGAGTTCTGGCATCCTACAGATTGAGCATGACAACGGCATTTTTCGCGGCGCTTTTCGACGCCCTCGCAGGCATGCTGACCGCATGGGTCCTGGTCCGCTACCGGTTTCCCGGCAGAAAACTGCTGGACTCCCTGGTCGATCTGCCTTTCGCCCTGCCCACCGCCGTTGCCGGCATCTGTTTCGCCACGCTTTACGCTCCGGGCGGCTGGCTGGGTGTTTTTTTTGAAAAATGGAATCTTCCGGTCATCAACACCCCTTCGGGTATCGTCATCGCCCTTGTGTTCATCGGATTCCCTTTCGTCGTCCGGACAATTCAGCCCGTGCTCGAGGAGCTCGAACCGGAAGTGGAGGAATCCGCTTACTCTCTGGGAGCGAACCGGTGGCAGACTTTTCGAAAAATACTGTTTCCGCATCTTCTCCCTGCGCTGCTCACGGGGACGACGCTGGCTTTTGCCCGCTCGCTCGGCGAATACGGTTCGGTTATTTTCATAGCGGGCAACCTTCCCATGAAAACCGAAATCGCCCCGCTGATGATCATGTCGAAACTCGACCAGTTCGATTATGCCGGTGCGTCCGCCGTAGCGCTCGTGCTGCTGGCAATGTCGTTCGGCATGCTGCTGGTGCTCAACAGCATCCAGAGCTGGCAGCAGAAGGAAATCCGATAACCGGTATACAGCACACAACCCATGACACCAGCACCACGAACACCCGGCAGAGGCGATTCCCCGAAAATCAGAATCGCGCTGATATCGCTGACCTATCTTTTTTTTGCGGCATTCGTCTTCCTGCCGCTTGCACTGGTTTTTGCCCAGGCATTCCAGAAAGGATGGCAGTACTACAGAGAATCCATAACGGAACCGTTTGCGCTCGAGGCATTGAAACTGACCCTCCTGACCACTGCCATCGTCGTTCCGCTTAACGCTTTTTTCGGAATGAGCGCCGCATGGGCCGTGACGAAATTCCACTTTAAAGGCAAAACCGTACTTAAAACGCTCCTCGACCTGCCGTTTGCCGTCTCTCCCGTCATTGCAGGCCTTATCTTCGTGCTCCTGCTCGGCAGCCGCACGCCGCTCGGCTCATGGCTCGGAGAACGGGGCATCACCATCATTTTCTCAACGCCCGGCATCATCATCGCCACGCTGTTCGTCACCTTTCCCTTCGTAGCAAGGGAACTGATTCCGCTGATGGAGGCTCAGGGCCGTGAAGAGGAGGAGGCCGCCCTGACTCTCGGCGCAGGCGGCTGGCAGATCGTGCGGAAGATCACCCTGCCGAACATCCGCTGGGGGCTCCTGTACGGCATGATTCTCTGCGCGGCCCGCTCGATCGGCGAATTCGGAGCCGTATCGGTGGTTTCCGGCCATATCAGGGGACTGACCAACACCATTCCTCTGCACGTTGAAATCCTCTACAGCGAGTACAATTACACGGCATCATTCGCCGTCTCGTCGATCCTTGTGTTCCTCGCCCTGCTGACGGTCATACTCAAAGGGTCGATGGAAAAAGCGTATCTGAAAACCAACCCGCAATCCGCAAAAAATCATGAGCATTGAAATCAGAAACATCACGAAAACATTTGCCGGATACACGGCGCTCGACTCGGTCAACCTGACGGTTGCTTCCGGCGATCTCGTAGCATTGCTCGGACCGTCGGGATGCGGCAAAACAACGCTTCTGAGAATCATCGCCGGCCTTGAAGCCCCCGATTCCGGCAGTATCATTCTTGAAAACCGGGATACGACAAATCTTTCCCCGAAAGAAAAGAATGTGGGCTTCGTTTTTCAGCACTATGCACTGTTCCGGCGGCTGACGGTGTTCGAAAATGTCGCTTTCGGACTCCGGGTGCTGCCTGCACGCCATCGCCCTTCCCGAAGTGAAATACGGGACCGGGTGGAGCATCTCCTGAAACTGGTACAGATGGAATGGGCGTTGAACCGCTACCCCGAACAACTCTCCGGCGGACAGCGCCAGCGTGTCGCCCTTGCCAGGGCACTGGCCGTCAAACCCAGGGTGCTTCTGCTCGACGAGCCATTTTCCGCGCTTGACGCCAAAGTCCGTCAGGAACTGCGGCGATGGCTCCGCAAGCTCCACGACGAGATCCATGTCACCAGCATCTTCGTTACGCACGACCAGGAAGAGGCCCTCGAACTTGCCGACAGGATCGTCGTCATCAACAAGGGAAAAATCGAGCAGGAGGGATCTCCACAGCAGGTCTACGACCATCCGGCAAACGCCTTCGTGTACAATTTTCTCGGCAACGTCAACGTCTTCCATGGACGGCTCACGAACGGCGTGGTAAACCTCGGGGCGCAGACGTCCAACGGTGAACATCCGCAGAAAGGAGAAACGACAGGAAAGGCGTTCGTCAGGCCGCATGAAATCGGCATCAGCAGAATCCGGAGCAACGAATCCGACATCGCGGGAACAATCCTTGAAATCCGGCTGATGGGAGGACAGATCGGGCTGAGCGTCGCCAGCGAGGGATTCGAGCACCCTATAGAGGCGGAAATACCGAGGGAACTGTTCAGGAACCTTCAGCTCGAAAGAGGAACCGGCGTGTTCATAACCTTCAACAACATCCGGATATTCTCCGGAGATTATGAAATATGAACCCTGTCCCCCCTTCTCCCTGATTCAGATATGGTAATCGGCGATGATCTCCCGGGTCGCAAGCATGCCGTTCAATCTCTCGACGGCTGCGCTGTCATCGGTACCCGCAGGTATCTGCAGATCCGGGGAAAATCGCGAAAGCAGGTGATCTCCGACGGCAACGACGAGCACCTCATTTGGTGCGTTGAGCTGCCGGAGAACCTCTATGGCGTAATCGTCGGCATCGTCTGCGACGGCTATGAAGATGAGGCCTGTATCGGTAAGGATGCGTGCAAGTTCACCGATTCTCCGAAGCCGTTCATCCGCGTGGTCTTCGTGATAGCCGAGATCGGCGTCAAGACCATGCTCCAGAGCTGCAAGACCGAGATAGTAGACATGCAGTTTCCTGCTGAAAAGCTCCTGTTCGAGCTGTTTGGCAAGACTGCGTTTTCCCGACCCCCTGCTTCCTGTAAAAAGAATGAACTTCGCCCTGTGTCCGTTGGCATGCTCCCGTTCAGAAAGACGCACCATGCCGTATTCCCAGTGCCGCTCCCGCTCGCTGATGTGACGCTGCAGAGGGGTCTGCCCGGAAGAAAGATTCTCCAGAATAATGCCTCCGCCGGCAATTTCGTAGTTATCGACCACCACGAAGCGTCCGGTAGCTTCGTTCGTCGAGACCGTATCGAATGCGACCGGGCGAACGGTTTCGAAGATGCATTCACCGACGTCACGGCAGTCGAGCTGCTGTTTGGAACGGCTGAATACCAGATCCGAAGAGTCAAGCGTATTGTTTATTTCGGCAAGCTTCACGGCAACCCTTGCTGTCCCGACCTTGAGCTTGTACTCCCTGCCTTTTACGAGGGGCGCACGGCCCAGCCAGAAAACGTTTGCCCTGAACCTCGAACCCACCTCGCAAGACGGCTCGGAAACCTTCAGCATGATCTCGCCTGGACGGATATACAGCTGTGTTTCCAGCGTGAATCCTGCCGCCTGGCCGGCTCCCGCCGACCGTTTCGAAGGCGTATTGAAGGACTCGACCGAACGAATAACCGACTGTTTGCCGGAGGGCTGGAACACAACATTCTCCCCGACCTCGATACTGCCGGCCAGAACCGTTCCGGCAACGATCCTGCGGTCGTCGTTCGATCCGGTGAATTTATAGATATCCTGAACAGGAAAGCGGAAATGAGCCCCACTGGCGTCTTCGGCGCTCCTGAACAGATCGAGCTGCCGGAGAACCGTATGGCCGCTGTACCACGGCATGCGAAGCGAGTGCTCCGCAATGTTCTCCCCGTCCCTGGCGCTGACCGGAATAAAACTGAGGGGAGTGAGGTCGAGATGGCGCAGATATGCGGTGTATTCATCCCGGAGATCACTGAAAACCTCTTCGCGGTAATCAACCAGATCCATTTTGTTCACAAGAACCGTCACCTGCCTGATCCCCAGCATGGCGGCCATATGGCCGTGCCTTTTCGAATTTTCCTGAATCCCTTCACGGGCATCAATGACAAGCAGGGCGGCTTCCGCCCTCGAGGCTCCCGTGATCATGTTTTTAAGAAATTCTATGTGGCCTGGAGCGTCGATAATGATGTAGTCCCGGAAGTCGCTCCTGAAAAAACATCTCGCCGTATCGATCGTTATTCCCTGCGATTGTTCGTCCTTCAGGGCATCGAGCAGAAATGCGTATTCGAACGGTTTGGCATTTCTCCTGCAACTCTCCTTCACCGATTCAAGCCGCCCTTCGGGCAGCGATCCGGTATCGGCAAGCAGACGGCCGATAACCGTGCTCTTGCCGTGATCCACGTGTCCGATAATGACAATATTCATAACGCTATGCTCTCCTTCACTGATAACATGACCGTACCCGAAACCGGCGCACGCGCTTGGAGCGCGGCGCCGCTGTTTTTTACATATAACCGTCCCTGCGAAGCGTCTCGAGACCCCCTCCGTCCTCACGGTCCTGCGCTCGTCCGGAGCGTTCGGCTACGCTCGACAGCCTGCCGTCGGCCAGTTCAGCAATAATCTCGCTGACCGTTGCGGCTTCCGACTCGATAGGCGTGGTGCAGGGAAAACAGCCGAGCGAACGGTATCGGGTTCCGTTTCCCCTGTTGAAATAAAGCGACACGAGCGGGATGTTCTCCCTGCCGATATACTCCCAGACATTGAGTTCCGTCCAGTCGAGAAGCGGATGGATACGGACATGGGTGCCGGGTGCGAAATCGGTTTTGAACTGGTTCCAGAACTCCGGAGGCTGATCGCCGACGTCCCAGGAATTTTCGCTGTCGCGCGGAGAAAAATACCGTTCTTTCGAACGGCTCCCCTCTTCATCGGCCCTGACGCCTGCAATAACACCGGTATAGGGAGTGCGGCTTTCATCAGGGACGTATTTGCGCAGGGAGTGATCCATCCGGAACCGGGGCCACTGGCCGGAAAGCGTTTTTTTCAGGGCCTCGCTTTTCAGATGCCTGCAACAGGTTATCCTGTCGGTGTTGCCGTCCGGAAACGTCCGTTTCTCTTCGATCGCATCACGATTTTCGCCGTAGATCATGTTGAGATTCCATTCGATCGCTACCCGATCGCGGTATTCGATCATTTCAGGAATCTTGTAACGGGTGTCGATATGAACGAGGGGAATGGGCACGTGCCCGAAAAAAGCCTTGCGGGCCAGCCAGAGCAAAACGGTGCTGTCCTTGCCTATCGACCAGAGCATGCAGAGACTTTTGAATTCCCGGTACGCCTCCCTCAGGATATAGATGCTTTGCGATTCAAGTCTGTCGAGATGATCCATGTGATACGTTTTCATGAAAGCGTTATGGTTTTCCGGAGTGCAGTCCGCACTCCCGATGCGTCGGCAGCTCCCACCACCAGCGCCCAGCCCGTATGTCCTCTCCCGGAGTGACGGCCCTGGTGCAGGGTGCGCATCCGATACTTGGGAATCCCCGGTCGTGCAGGGCGTTGTAAGGCACTCCGTAACGCCGGATATACGCCCAGACCATCTCTTCGGAAAATTCCGCAAGAGGATTGATCTTGAAAAGACCGAACCGTTCGTCCCATTCAACCGTCCTAACCGCATCCCGGGTGACCGACTGCCCTTTCCTCAAGCCGCATATCCATGCGTCGAGTTTCGAGAGTTTCTTTTCGAGAGGCCTCACTTTTCTTGTTTCACAGCACCTTCTGCGCATTTCCACACTTTCATAGAAAAGATTGGCCCCGAACAGGGTCTGCATTGCCGATACCTCCGACGTTTCGGGAAAATGCACTTCGATCGGGATCGCGTAACGATTCCGGGTCGCGTCGAGGAGATCGTAGGTTTCCTGATGCAGCCGACCCGTATCCAGCGTAAAAACGGCGATTTCAGGCACGGTTCTTACGATCATGTCGGTGAGTACCTGATCTTCGGCACCGAAACTCGAGGCAAGTGCGATCCTCCCTGCGCAGAACCGTTTGCCGGCGAGCGAAAGAATCGTCTCCGGGTCTCGTCCGCTCCACTCTCCATTGAGCGCTTCGGCTCTCTTTTTTGCTGTCGAATACATGGTTTTTCGATTATGCGTGCTTTCCGCCTTTTTCAACAATCATGCTCAATCCTCCCGGACGGGGCTCAACCTTCACCACCCTGTTGTCGGCGTCCTTGAGCGTACGGGCCACACGAAAGACCGCCTCGCCCTCGTCGATGAATACCTCGATCAGTTCGCCCGGCTCGAGGGAAAGAAGCGCGTTTTTAACCCGCATGGCATTCAGCGGGCAACTCACTCCCAGAACATCGATGCTTCTGCTTACCTCAAACGCTCCCAAGTATCACCTCCCTGACGGTATCAAGCCCGATCCGGTCGATCATATGCCCGAACCGCTCTTTTTTATTGCCGTGCTGCCGGTAAAATGCTATTGCCTCTTCAACGAGCCGGTACACGTCATCCTCGTCCGTCACGAATTTTTTCAGGAGAGAAGCGAAACGGGGAACCCTGCCCATGGTACCGCCGATATAGACATGGTACCCTCTTTTTCCGACCCGCCAGGCGTCCGATGGACAGAGCGACGTACAGGTCGAGCAATTGATGCATGAGGCTTCGTCCGCCTCATAGCGGAATGGCGTTTCCGGGTTCCCGCCGCTCTCCCTTCGAGAAATGGCCCTGACCGGACAGAGTGGCATGCAGAGACCGCAATCGCTGCATGAAGCGGGAACCCACTCCGGCTCGATGGCGCCCCTGATGCCGATATCGTTTTCGGTAGCCTTGCTGCAGTTGTTCGAACAGCCGGCAACGGACATCTTGAACTTTGAGGGGGTTTCCGTTTTGAAGTAGCGCTCGTCGAGCGTTTTTGCCATGGCTTTGGTATCGATCACCCCCTGACGGCAGGTTTCGTTACCCGGACAGGCGACAATCAGGCGGACCCTCGGTCCGCATGCGCCCATTTCCACTCCGCCTTCAAGAAGTTCGAGACGCGCCTCTTCCAGATCCTCCTGGCGGACATAGTGAATCTCGACTCCCTGCCTCGTAGAAAGATGGACACTTCCCCTGCCGTATCTGGCGGCAACACGCGCGATGCAGCGTATCTGGCGCGCTGTCAGGTCGCCGGCAACCGCGTGCAGGCGCATCACATAAAACTCCGGCTGCGTCTGGCGCATCATGCCGACTTTGCCGAGGGCAACCGCATCCAGTTCCAAATCACTCATAAGACTCTGCTGTTTTTTCCGATTAAGAGTTGTTCCGTGCGGCGACGGCAAGATTCGAACTTGCGAGAAAAAGGTTTTGCAGACCCTGGTTTCAACCACTCACCCACGTCGCCTTTTCGAAATGCAAAAAATGATCCGGACATGCATGAAACGCTTTCGGTACACACACAAAACCCCTTTGCCGAAAAAGGATGTTTCATGATGCCCGGATCACCGGAGGAAACGACTCAGAACGTTACCGTGGCATAAAGCTCCGTCCTCAGACGGCTCGTATCGGTTTCGACGGTGCCATTATCCTTTTTCGAGGCCAGATACCGAAGCGTCGGAGTCAGACTGAAACTTCCGGAAGCCGCCTCGTAGAGCTTTATTTTGTACTGGGCCCATACGAACTGGTTGGTATAATCAACGTCTGCCGTTCCGGAGCGATCGGTAGTCCGGTTATAATCGTACCAGGCAAGGAAAGGCCCGGATTCGGCTTTGAGCCTGAACAGGTAACCGCTGTAATCGACGCTCTCGCCGCTGCCCGGAGTCGTATCGTCTGCGGAAGTGTAGAATGCACTGACGCCGATTTTTGCTTTTCCTGCGGGAACCGATACGTTCGCTCCGAACGTGACCGGAGTGATGCTGCCGGCAAATGCCGAAAGATCCTGATTGAAAACGCTGTGGTTGGTCAGAGCGGTAAATATCTGCGGCTCGACGGTCACGCTGCCAAGTGCGGTTTTATAGGCAAGAGAGAGGACATAGCCGTCATTGAACAGCCCGTCGCCCTCGCCGGCCTTGTCGTCTTTGGAGTCGTTATCGAAAACGCCGACTACCGCGTTCAGCTCGCCCGGGCCGATTTTCCTGCCGTAGGTAAATCCGAAAAGACGGTCGTTATTGAGCGTATTGACGGGCAGATCGAGCGGCTGGGAGGGATAGAGCGCAAGATCGAACACCGGGTTGTTCGTGCTGTTCAGAGGCAGACGGCCGGCATAGTAATGACTCTCCTCGAGATTGCGGCCGAAATAGAACTGATAGACGCCGAGCGTGTACCGCTCCGTGTTGGCCGAACCCACCGTCTGCCAGCCGCCGCCGCCTCCCGGAGCCACCGTGCCGTCCGATTTCAGGTTAGGCGCTTCGTTTCCGATGACGGCCTTGAAAACATAGCCGCTTCCGAGATCTGCGGATGCATTGAGGCGAACCCTGTACTGGAACAGCA
Organism: Chlorobiota bacterium; assembly: GCA_016868665.1. Lineage (GTDB taxonomy): Bacteria > Bacteroidota > Chlorobiia > Chlorobiales > Chlorobiaceae > Chlorobium. The sequence continues at coordinate 2,572 of VGGK01000029.1, read as the reverse complement.
GGTCATCCTCGTTGTTGTCCGCTCCCTTATCCTGGAACTGGCCTCTCAGGCGAATGCTTGCATCGCCGCCAAACTTAAGCTCCGCAGCTGCCGGACGGGCGTAGGACGCCAGCACCAGAAGCGCAAGAATCGATAGTGTTTTTTTCATGACATATTCCCCTTGTAACGTATTGTTGTTGATTGTTCAAATCATGTTCGTCCAGCCCAGAAACAGCGGCCGGAACGGCTATGGCGTGGAGCGCATTGTCAGATACGCGCGACACCAGGGACCCCCGCCGCAGGATTTTGAATTGTAGATTGGTCGTGTATGCATGTGGTTCAATGGTTGTTTTCGATTAACGATTGTGAATTAAAGCCGATCGGGAGCCGGAACCAAGCATATACCCTATAAATACCCCAAACATGGTATACCCTGGGGTTTTATGCACTTGCCGAACAATAACACGACCCGTCGAAAGCAAATCCTGCGAAAAGGGCCGCTCTCCGGGGATGGCTCCCGCCGGCTGTCGGAAGAAACGATGCGGCGGACGCGCAGCTCTCAGCCTGAAAAGGCATGCGCTACGTTTCTTGTGAGGCGGGAATGGCGTTGTTGTGGCATGAACTGCTGAAACTTACGGGAATCAGCCGCGCTGCGGAGCCGCAATGGGCCGGAAACTGGCGGGTGGTGCGGGTTATAACATGTACGCGGTACGGAGAATACCGCTTTCGAGGGATTTCCGGGACGGCCTGCATGTACGATATTGGGAGAGGGCCTGGTATGGTCCGGCCCGACAACCCTTTATGTTTTCTTATGACAAAAACACTGCGGAAATCCGGTGCTGTTTTTCAGCAGCTCCCATCTCCGAAAAAGGCATGCAGGCATGCACTACCGGAAAGCGGGATCAGCACACTTGTGCGGATGGTTTCACTGTGGCTGAGGAATCTGCCCGGAAACGCCGCATCCCGGAGATCTCAGGACAATATTCGGGAAAGCGGCCCAGTCCGGGAGGCCGAAGCAAAGAAAGGAGAGCGGCAACTGTCCGTATCGGAATCGGAGGGCATCATCAGGGAGCTGGCTGAAGAGCATCCGACGCTGTTCATGACATGAAACCCCCCGACACAAACGTCGAACATCAGGGCATGGCCGCCGGAGCCACTGCCGGAGCCTCCTTGACCACGTTCGGCACACCCGCCGCTCCTGTATAGAACACCACGAGACGGGCTTTTTCCTTTCCGGGATTGTAGCCGTTATGCCCAGTATTCACCACCTCGACGATGGCATCTCCCTTGCGGAACTCGAAGGTCTTTCCGTTTTCCATCTCCACGGCAAGCACCCCCTCGAGCATATAGGCGTATACCGGGACAGGATGGCTGTGCCACCCGGTGGATCCGCCCGGAGGCACATCGACCACGAGCACGGTCACTTCAGGATCGTCGGCGCGCAGATACCGTATCCTGCTTCCGTCGCTTGCCGTACTTGTGGTCAGCACCTTACTGACCGTTACGTTGCGGTACTCATCCGCATGCAGGGTGCCGAAAGGCAGCCACAGAAACATCATCACCGGAAAGAGACCGGACAGAAAACCGGGCCTCCTGCTCCTGAGCAGGAATGCAAGCGAAGCGTAAAGGGCGTTTGCCATGGGCCGCAGGGGAAAGCAGGTTGAGGGTTGTTTCATGACAAGGTACGGCGATCTTTCCTCAATGGCAACCTTCTCCCCTGCGATTTTCCGGCCGCTCAGTCACGGATGCAGCGGACCGACATGCCGTCGATTTTCTCCTCGCCGCTTCTCACCGCAGTGGCAAGATGATAGTTGAGCAGCCGGTACCATGCAAGCGATGGCGAATGCTCCGTTGCCGACCAGAAATACGCACTCTCCCCGCCAAAGGCGAAGACTCCGTCGATGCCCCTGAGCCCTCCGGGCAGCGCACTGAATCCGCTGCTCATTGAAGCCGATTCGTTCGGGGTGCGCCAGAGAGCGCTCCCGGCCGCTTTCATTTTTCCGCCTGCTACCCTCTCTCCTCCGAGAAAAGCGGTCAGTTCCGACCACTCCCGGTCAGTCGGCACATGCCATCCTTTCGGGGCCAGACCACGAGGATCGTTGACCGCATACCAGTTGTAGAGGCGCCCGTACGTTGCCCCTGCTGTCCTGTCGTTTCCATAATAACACCATGCACCTTCGCCTTTCGCGGCAGCGTCGAGCCACTCCTCCCTGGTGGCGGCATGGCGAATGGGGTCGCCGTTGCGGTAACGCCCGACATCGAGATTTTCCTTCATCCAGACCTGCTTTCCAGCGATTACCTTGTTCCGGCTGTTTTCGCCGGTATCCTGCCTGCTGTCATCCGAGGCATGCAAAGACGACGAAAAAAGAGAAATCATACTCATGAGCACCATCAAGAACACCATCTGCGGATTAATCCGAAGCTTCAACTGTTTCATAACCTTTCCTGACTTCATACATAAAACCCTGGAAAGTCAATAATGACGGGGGTATGCCATTGAAAATGGGCACTACAAAGCAGTAATGTGATGCAGTAATTCACTTGATCAAAAATGGTGTTGCGCTGAGTTTTTCACCCATCACCTGATAAATTT
>VGGK01000028.1 GCA_016868665.1 Chlorobiota bacterium | reverse complement strand
GAAGTGGTGAAAAGCTATGAGTGACACCCCTGGGAGCGCGGAGCCCCAGCTCCGCAATAACAACGAATGGAGGTCTCGTGGCTATCTTCCTCATCGGGACCGTATCGGGTTGCTGCAATCCATTACCTTTCGTTTGGCTGACAGCCTGCCACAGGAAAAGCTGCGGGAGTTGGAGATGGAGTTGGAGGAGATGAAAATGAAAGAGGAGGAGGCGGAGCTGGGGCTCCGCGTTCCCAGGCTCCGCGTTCCCGGGGAGGTGGAGAGGCGTAAGCGGATAGAGGAGTGGCTTGATGCCGGAATGGGGTGCTGTGCTTTGAGGCATCCTCAGATGGCTGAAGTGATGCAGGACACGTTGCTGAGCTTTGATGAGGAGAAGTATCTTCTTATTGCATGGTGCATCATGCCAAATCATGTGCATGTGCTCATCGAACCTCGGCTTTCGTTGTCAACCATCGTCCGGTCGTGGAAATCCTACACCGGACGATGGGCGATGAGGCATAATGTTGAGTTGGGGTTGGGGATTCCTGTGGAGAAGGATGCGGGGGAGAAGGGTGCTGAAGAGAAGAGGGATGTGGGGAAGAAAGATGCGGAGCTGGGGCTCCGCGATCCCAGGGTTCACGCTTCCAGGGTTTGGATGCCTGATTACTGGGATCGGTATATCCGTGATGAAATACATCTGCGATCGGTCATTGACTATATACACAACAACCCGGTCAAAGCGGGTTTGTGCAGGAAGGAAACAGACTGGCCATGGAGCAGCACATACGCTGATAATAATAAGATGTATGAATGAGTCTGAATTTCTGATCTATCAGGCCAACGATTGAAAAATCACCATCGATGTCAGGCTGGAGGATGAAACCGTATGGCTGACGCAGGCGCATATGTGCGACTTTTTCAAGAAGTCGAAAGCGACGATCAGTGAACAAATCAAGCACATTTTTTTAAGAGGGAGAGCTGGTAGAAGCTTCAGTTGTTCGGAATTTCCGAACAACTGCCTCTGATGGAAAAGCCTATGATGTTCGCTACTACAATCTCGATGTGATCATTTCCGATAACTCTTACGCGCAGCGCGGTTGTTCAGTGTGAATCAGTGACGTCGTTGTGCAACACACTAAAAAAACCATACCGGGTGAATGGCTGCAGCCATCACCCGGTATTAGGTATTCAGGGGGTTGTTTTTGCCGGAAACGTAGCGGTGGATGAGACTCGATACGAGAGTCTGGTAAGGAATGCCTTCTTCCAGGGACTTTGCCTTCAGCCTGTTCAGGTCGCTTTCGGATATTCGGATGTTGATCCGCTTGTTTTTATTGGCGGTATTGCGAGCGTAGGCCTCGTACTCTTCCTTGAGCTTTTTGAACTCTTCGGCCGATCGCCATTCGTCCTGTTCATAGGATCGCAGGATATCTTCTTCGCTGTCATCGTTCTTCTGCATCATCTTTTTCTTCTTTCAGATAGTGTTTCGTGGCTTTTCTGCTCGGAATGACGGTTTTCAGGAATATTTCGGTTTCTCTTTCAACAAAAGGCACAAGAAAGGCATAGCCGTCTATATCCACAACGAGCAACCTCTGGCCAGGACACCTTTCCTGATCGGGGTGTTCAAGGATATCAAGAATTTTCCCGGTTTCAATCTGTGTGACGACAAGCTCAAAAGAGATGTCCCGTTCTCGTTGAAGCTTCCTGTTTTTCTCGTTGCTCCATGCAAAGATATTCATGTATTCAATATACGCTTATGTGTGCCTTTTGTCAATCAGGAGCTTCATCCGGAGAGATCGAACAGGTTGTCCGGCAAACATCGAACACAAAACGCTTTTTATTCTTTCTGCAGAAACAAATATAAAAGACCAATCTGGTGTATGTATCCGAGGCGGATCTCCTGAACATGGCGCTGTTCGGCAGGACTGTCGCAGAGTGGCGGATAAAACCTGAAGTGGTGAAAAGCTATGAGTGACACCCCTGGGAGCGCGGAGCCCCAGCTCCGCAATAACAACGAATGGAGGTCTCGTGGCTATCTTCCTCATCGGGACCGTATCGGGTTGCTGCAATCCATTACCTTTCGTTTGGCTGACAGCCTGCCACAGGAAAAGCTGCGGGAGTTGGAGGAGGGGATGGAGAGGATGAAAATGAAAGAGGAGGAGGCGGAGCTGGGGCTCCGCGATCCCGGGAAAGAGGAGGAGGCGGAGCTGGGGCTCCGAGATCCCGGGAAAGAGGAGGAGGCGGAGCTGGGGCTCCGCGATCCCGGGAAAGAGGAGGAGGCGGAGGTGGGGCTCCGCGATCCCGGGAAAGAGGAGGAGGCGGAGCTGGGGCTCCGCGATCCCGGGAAAGAGGAGGAGGCGGAGCTGGGGCTCCGCGATCCCGGGAAAGAGGAGGAGGCGGAGCCGGGGCTCCGCGATCCCGGGAAAGATGAGGAGGCGGAGCCGGGGCTCCGCGATCCCGGGAAAGAGGAGGAGGCGGAGCCGGGGCTCCGCGATCCCGGGAAAGAGGAGGAGGCGGAGCTGGGGCTCCGCGATCCCGGGAAAGAGGAGGAGGCTGTGCATATGCATTGACTGTGAGTTGCAGGAAGGGCGGATTCTGAAAATGAGGGCGTGTTACCGAGAGGTTGTACCGGGTGCGAACCGGCAGAAGAAGCCGGCAACGGTAACAGCTGACTGAAATGCCTATTCAGCGATGAGTTTGTCTTCGGATTGGGTCGGAGATGTGTGACTGTTATAGCTGTTTTTTTTATCCGATAATTTTCTTAACATTGCAAACTGTTCTTTTGTTGTAGCTGGTGCCGGTTTAAAAGCCGGAGAATAGGGAAGTACGTGAGATTCGTACACTGTACCCGCAACTGTACAACGGTATACTGCTGAAGTCGTTCATGGCCACATGCATGAGGGCAGCAGTCGTTTCAGGTCACTGCATCGTTTTCCTCCCGGGAAAACAGCGGGAAGGCCGGAACGGAGACAAGCCGTAAAAGTCAGGAGACCTGCCAGTTATTTTTTGCATGACAAGATCGGACTACGGGTTATAGTCGGGGCAAAGCTGTACTTCATTTGCATTGCTTACCGTTTTGATCTTTTTTTGCAGGAAATCGTGATCGATCCGGATGAAACTTCGCAAGGGGTTTCATGGCTTGCCGTTGTGTTCCGATTACCGGAAACGATTCCTCGAAAAGTAGGTTTGCTCTGCTCGAACTGTTCTGCAGTGCCTTTTTAACCCCTGTCAGTTTATTATTTCTCAAACTGAAAACAGGAAACACATCGATGAACAAAAAAGTATGCCTGCTTGTGATGGCGGGGCTGCTTTGCAGCAAGGGGCTTCTTGCCGAAGAGACGACAAAAACGCACATGACAGGCGAAGTTGTTGTGACGGCCACCAGGACGCTCAATTCCATTGCCGATGCGGGGGGCAGTTCGGTAACGGTGATTACTGCCGAGGAGATCCGGCAGTCGGGTCAGCACTCGGTTGAAGAGGTGATTAAAGGTACCGTGGGCGTTGACATTGTGTCGAACGGGGGTATTGGCACGACAACCAGCGTTTTCATGCGCGGAGCGGATTCCCAGAATGTGCTTGTCATGGTCGACGGGGTTCCGGTGAACGATCCCAGTTCCGCGAACCGGACGGGAAACCTTGGAAACATGATGGTGGATAATATTGAACGGATCGAAGTTGTCCGTGGTCCGGTCAGCGTTCTCTACGGCACCAACGCAATGGCTGGAGCCATCAATATCATTACGAAAAAAGGGGGGCTGAAGCCAGAGGTTCATGCTGGTCTTGAGGGGGGCTCATACGGCACATCGAGGGTCTATGCCGGCGCAAGCGGCAGGAAAGGATTGCTGAACTACGCTCTTGAGGTGTCGAAGCTGAAAACCGATGGGTTTTCAGCTGTGGATGAAGATAACCACTGCATCAATCCTTCCGGCAGCTCTTATGAAAAAGATGGCTATGAGAACACGACTGCCTCGGGAAGTTTCGGTTTCAGGTTCAATGATCATATCTCGCTTGAAACAACGCTTCGCTATACTGACTCGGTTCTCGAGTATGACAGCGGAGCGATGGACAATCCAGGCACCACGCAGGACTCCGAACTTTTCAGCGGTCGGGCAGCGCTGAAGCTGGATTATGAGCCGTTCGTCTCGACGCTCTACTACCAGATGACCGACCAGGACAGGGTCTATATGGAAAATGGTTCGAAGTCGAGCATCTACAACGGTTATCTCTATGAATTCGGCTGGCAGGGCGATCTTGAAGTCGCAAAAGGCAACACGGTTACCGCCGGGCTCAATTTCCAGCATGAGAGCGCGGAAAACGAGAGTTTTGGCGCTTACGCATCGTCATTTGACGAAGAGGTTGCTTCGCACAGTTTTTTCCTGCAGGATCAGTGGCGTATCGGGGGGCTCAAGCTTGTTGGGGGTATTCGTTATGAGGACAACGAGAAGTTCGGCGGGAAAACAACCTGGCGCGTAGCGCCTTCCTATACCTTTGGCGATACGGTACTGAAATTCAGTTATGGTACAGGTTTCAGGGCTCCTTCACTCTACGAGCTCTATTCGCCTTACGGCAATGAAACATTGAAAGCTGAAACCTCTAAGGGATGGGATGCCGGAATTGAACAGCGGATCGCTGATGGCCTGAAGGCGGGGGCTACTTACTTCCGGACCGATTACGAGGACCGGATCGACTTCGACCTGACGGATTGGAAATATATTCAGGTCGAAGGCACTACACAAACACAGGGTGTTGAAAGTTTCATGGAGTGGCGTCCGGCAGACGGGCTGTCGCTGACCGGAACCTATACGTATACCTACACTGAGGATGCCGATGGCAACGAGTTGAAGCGGAGGCCGAAACACAAGGCCGGCCTGAACGCCTCGTACGCTGTTTCAGACAAGGCGACCGTGAGCACGAACATGCATTGGGTCGGTTCGCGGCGCGATACCGGTGCGAAGAGCGAGGAGTGCGAGGCGACCGGAAAACTCGACAGCTATTTTCTTGTCAATCTCACCGGGTCATATCGGCTGAATGATCATGTGGAGCTGTATGGCCGGATCGATAACCTTTTCGATGAATTTTATGAAGAGGCCTGGAAGTACGCTACGCCCGGCAGGTCTGCGTATGCAGGTGTCAAATTTACCTATTGACTTTGTTCGGGTCACCGGAAATCTCCGTTTTTCCGGGTGGCTCGTGCTTTGGAGCGCAGCTGTGTGTGTGCTGCGCTTCTTTCTCGAATTATAAAGAGAGGATGCTTACATGAATATGCCAATCACCGAATTGGAACGCGATGCGCTGTACAAGGTCATCTACAGCCGTCGCGACGTGCGGGGGCAGTATCTGCCGGATCCGGTGCCGGACGAGGTGGTCGGGCGTCTGCTCGATGCGGCGCACCACGCTCCGAGCGTGGGGTTCATGCAGCCGTGGGATTTCATTGTCGTCAGAGACCCTGCAACCCGTCAGGAGATCAAAGAGGGGTTCGAGATCGCCCACAGGGAGGCTGCCGAACAGTTTAAGGCAGAAAAACGAAAACAGTATTGTGGCTTCAAGCTCGAGGGCATCATGGAGTCTCCGCTTGGCATCTGCGTGACCTGCGACCGGTCGAGGAGCGGCGATGTGGTGATAGGGCGCACGGCTAACCCCGAGATGGATCTCTACAGTTCGGTCTGCGCGGTGCAGAACCTCTGGCTTGCCGCACGGGCTGAAAACCTCGGCGTTGGATGGGTGAGCATCATCCATCACGACCATGTGCGCAGGGTGCTCGGCATTCCGGAGCATATCGTTCCGGTTGCCTGGCTGTGCGTAGGCTACGTGAGCTTTTTTCACGAGACTCCTGAACTTGAACAGGCCGGGTGGCTGCCGCGCCTCGAGCTTGAAACGCTTGTCCACCACGAAACATGGTGAAGTGCAAAGCAGCATCGATAGCAGTGTTCGGTACCGCTTCGGATGTTGGCAAGAGCGTTATCGCGACGGCTCTCTGCAGGATTTTTCGCGATGCGGGGATCGACGTGGCGCCCTACAAGGCGCAGAACATGTCGAACAACTCGGGCGTTACGCCTGATGGCTTCGAGATCGGGCGCGCCCAGATAGCGCAGGCAGAAGCGGCGCGCGTTGTGCCAACGGCCGATATGAACCCCGTGCTGCTGAAGCCGAACTCCGATACCGGCGCGCAGGTGGTGCTTCAGGGAAAGGTGTGCAGCACCGAAACGGCAAAAGGGTATTTCAGGGATACGTCGGTGTGGGCAGCGGCTGCCCTCGACAGTCTCGAACGGCTGATGCAGCGCCACGAACTGCTGGTGATAGAAGGCGCGGGTTCCTGCGCCGAGATGAACCTCTATGAACGTGATTTCGTGAACTTCCGCACGGCAAGGGCCGCGGGAGCATCGGTGGTGCTTGTGGCCGATATCGACCGGGGCGGCGTGTTCGCCCAGGTTGTGGGGACATTGGCGGTGATTCCGCCCGAAGACCGCGCTCTGGTGAAGGGGGTGATCATAAACCGTTTCCGTGGTGATATCGAGTTGTTCAGGGACGGCATGCGGATGCTCGAAGAGATGGCCGGCGTACCGGTGCTCGGTGTCGTGCCGTATTTCAGGGGGTTTTCAATCGACGCAGAGGATGCCGTACCGCTTGCCTCCATCGTTGATCCGGCGATGGAGCCGGCTGCGGGCAAAACGGGCGTCGCAGCGATCTATTTTCCGCATATTTCGAATTTTACCGATCTCTCCCCGCTTGAAGAGGACACTGCGGTCGAGCTGCATTATCTCCATTATCCGCGTTCGCTCGAGAACTACAGTATGCTTGTGCTTCCGGGTTCGAAGAATGTGCGGGGCGACCTCGACTGGCTCCTGCGGCTCGGTTGGGAGGAGCGTATAAGGGAGTTCAGGGAGCGCGGCGGACTCATTGTCGGTTTATGCGGCGGTTACCAGATTCTTGGCCGATCCATTTCCGACCCGCTGGGCGTCGAGGGAGAGCCGGGTACAAGCGCGGGGCTCGGTCTGCTCGATTGCGATACCGTGCTCGAGAGCGAGAAGTGCCTCTGCAACGCTTCGGGGATACTCGACGACGCAGACGGGGTGAAATGCCGGGGATATGAAATTCATATGGGACGTACGGTACTCTCTCAGGGCCTCAGGCCTTTCATGCGCGTAGTAACCCGAAACGGGTCAGCCGTCAGCGATACCGACGGCGCTGTAAGCGGCGACGGCAAGGTAATCGGCACCTATTTCCACGGCATTTTCGATGAGCCGCAGGTGAGGTACCGGTTTCTATCCCTTGCCGATCCGGAGTATCGACCGGCGCGACATGAACATGGCATCGAGGAGAGCTACGACCGCCTTGCGAGCCATGTTGCCGCGCATCTCGACCTTGAAAAGCTCTATTCCATGATCGGCAAGCCGTTCGAAAGCCTATGAACAGTCTCTATCACCACAGGCACGGGGGTCAGGCAGAGTCCGGCGAGGTTATCGGGAACGCGCTGGATTTCAGCGTGAATATCAGCCCGGTTTTTCCCTTCGGGGGATCTCTGCCTGTCGATCCATCGGCATTGCAGGCCTATCCTTCGATAGACGGGCGCGGCGTGAAGGAGTTCTACAGGCGACGGTTCGGGCTTGACGATGCGACGGTACTCGCCCTGAACGGAGCTGTCGAGGGAATCTACCTGTTGCCGAGAGCTCTCGGCATCCGGCGGATGCTTCTTCTTTCTCCGACGTTTTACGAGTATGGCCGTGCGGCTCGCATAGCCGGCGCTGAAACCGGATTCGTGCGGCTCAGCCCATGCGACGGTTTCGCTGTTCCATCGCTTGAACTGCTTGCAGGGCAGCTCGAAGGGTTCGATGCCTTTTTTCTGGCCAACCCCAACAATCCGACAGGCACGCTCTTTCCTCCGGAATTGACCATGGCGCTCGCCAGCCGCTTTCAGGACAAGTGGTTTTTTGTCGATGAAGCGTTCATACAGTTTCTTCCGGATTTTCAGGATGCGTCGCTTATGAAGAGGGTGCAGGCGTTCCGCAATATCGTGGTGGTGCATTCGCTTACGAAATTCTATGCGCTGCCCGGCTTGCGCCTTGGCGCTCTTGTGGCGCATCCCGATACCATCCGGAGGCTCTGCGATTTCAAGGAGCCGTGGACAGTCAATGTCGTTGCCGAGCTTGTAGCAGGCGAACTGGCAGGCTGCGGCGCCTATGAGACGGTGCTTATGGCTATGATGACGGCTGAAAGAGAGCGCATCGTTTCGGCTCTTTCGCAGATGCCGGAGCTGCACATAGCAGGAGGGGCTGCGAATTTCTTTCTCATGAAGTGGCGCGGGGAGTGTTCGCTCGACAGGCTGCTTGCGGCTTTTATGCAGCAGGGGATTATGGTTCGCGACTGCCGGAACTTCGAGGGTCTTGAAGATGATTATTTCAGGTTCGCCATACGAACACCGGGCGAAAACGATATTCTGCTTGAAGCGTTTCAGGCCGACAGGCAACTGAGGGAGAGTTAGCCGATCGATATGGGAACACCCGAATACATGCTTGCTGCGGCTTTTATCTGCGACCTGCTTTTCGGCGATCCGCGCTGGATGCCGCATCCCGTCAGAGCAATAGCGCAGCTTGCGCACGGAGCCGAAAAAGTGCTCAGGATTTCAGGTCTTCCGCTCCGGGTTGCCGGCGTACTCTGCGTTTTCGTGGTTGTGGGCGGAACGGCAGGTGCGGCATGGCTTGTCATCGATACTGCCGGGCGGCTTCATCCCGCTATGGGCGCGATAGCCGGCGTTTATCTGCTTTACACCGCCTTTGCCGTGAAAGATCTCGGCGACCATGCCCGAGCCGTCGGGGATGCGCTTTCTGCGGGAGATCTTACCCTTGCCCGCCTGAAGGTATCCTGGATGGTCGGGCGGGATACCGCCGGACTGACGGAGGATGGGGTGGCGCTTGCAGCTGCGGAGAGCGTTGCGGAAAACACCGTTGACGGAGTGACAGCCCCTCTTTTCTATGCGCTGCTTTTCGGGCCGGTCGGAGCGCTTGCCTACAAGGCGGTCAATACGCTGGATTCGTCGTTCGGATATATGAACGAGCGATACCGTGAATTCGGCTGGGCTTCGGCAAAGCTTGACGATCTCGCAAACTGGCTTCCGGCAAGGCTGACGGTTCTTGCCATAGCGGTTGCCGCGTTTATTCGGAGACTCAGGTTTTTTGATATCTTTGAAGCTGTACGGCAAGGCGCGAGACTGCATGCAAGCCCGAACGCGGGATATCCCGAAGCGGCTTTCGCCGGCGCTCTCGGCGTCACCTTCGGAGGTACCCGAAGCTACGGAGGCATCGTGCGCGACGTACCGCTGCTTGGGCTCCGCAGGGAGACCTGCTCGGCAGTTACGGTCATGAACGGCGTTTCGCTGATGCGGCTGACGGCGTTTGTTTTTCTGGCAGCCGGAACAGGCTTGAGGCTGCTGTTTCAGTTGTTTGTGTGATATGCAATCAAATAAGAGTGAGGACGGAAATGAAAAAAAGAAGAATCCTCCTGTTTACCGGTAACGGAAAGGGAAAAAGCACCGCGGCATTCGGAATGCTTTCAAGAGCGCTCGGCCACGGGATGCGTGCCGCGGTCATCCAGTTCGTGAAGTCGGACGACGCTGTAGGGGAACAGCGTTTTTTCAGCGTTGTTGACGGAGTGGACTGGAAGCAGTTCGGCAAAGGGTTTCTTCCCCGCGATCCTGAGAGCCCGGCTATGGAGGCCCATCGCGCGGCCGCCCGGGAAGGCCTCGATGCGGCCCTTGCAGCGCTTTCATCGTCGGACTACCAGTTCGTGCTGCTTGACGAGGTCTGTTTCGCGCTCGGCCATAGGCTTATTCCTGCAGAACCGCTGCTTGAGGCTCTCGGAAGCTGCGAGGATGGAAAAATTGTCGTCCTGACCGGCAGGAACGCTCCGGAAGCACTTATCGCCGCTGCCGATACAGTGACGGAAATGAGGCTGGTAAAACACGGTTACGAGCAGGGCATTCCGGCACAGCAAGGCGTGGAGAACTGAGCGAATCATGGGATCTTCCCGAATATGCGCCGATAACCGTTTTACAGGCAAGGAACGGAGCCGCTCGCGTCTGAAGCTTCTGCTGTTTCTGTTCTCAGTACCGCTGCTCTGCGGGGTTTCACTGCTTTTCGGTCCGTCCGGTATCGGATTGCCCGACGTGTCGCAGCCGGTCGGAGCTTCCATCATGGCGCTGCGGTTCGGCAGAATGCTGATGGGGCTCTGTGTCGGCGCGGCGCTTTCCACATCCGGCGTGGTGTTTCAGGCCCTGCTGCGCAATCCGCTTGCCGAACCTTACGTGCTCGGCGTCAGCGGGGGGGCGGGCCTCGGCGCGACCGTGAGCATTCTGGCGGGTTCTTCTCTGGCTTTGCCTTTGAGCCTTCCTGTAACGGCATTTGTTTCGGCCGTACTGACGCTCATGATTGTCTACGGAATCGCAAGCCAGGGATCGGGCGGTTCGCCGTCGGTCTACAGCCTGATTCTCAGCGGCGTTATCGTCAGCGCGATCTGCTCGAGCCTGATCATGTTTCTTGTTTCGACGGCGAGCGTCGAAGGACTTCACAACGTGATATGGTGGATGCTCGGCAATCTCCAGCCGGCTTCCATGCAGCAGCAGGCGTTTTCTTCTTTCCTTGTAGTAACGGGTATCGGCGGCATCTGGCTGCTCGCAAGCCGGTTCAACGCCATGACCCTCGGGCGTGAAATGGCTCATTATCAGGGGATCAATGCCGGTGCGGTTATTGTTTCCGGTCTGCTTTTCGCGACGCTCCTTGCCGCAACGGCGGTATCGATGGCCGGCATGATCGGTTTTGTGGGACTGATCGTGCCGCATGTCATGAGGGCGATGTTCGGACCCGATCACCGTCGTCTCGTGCCGCTCGCGGCGCTTGGAGGAGGTACTTTTCTGGTGCTTTGCGATGCGCTTGCCCGCACAGCGCTTGCGCCTGTGGAGATTCCCGTAGGGGTGGTAACGGCGCTTGCGGGCGGCCCGTTTTTTCTGCTGATTCTGCAGCGGAGAATGAAGCAGGCGTGGAATTAAGCAGGAGACAGGAGACGGGAGATGAAGAAAAGAGGAAGAGGTTGCCCACGGATTTACACGGATTGGCACGGATTGATTGGTTTATGTGCTATGGGTTATGCTTTCTTGCCATTGATGCTATCGAGCAGTCTCGCTATCCGGCAAGAAGAGAAAGAGCGCGGTTCCCGCTGATTGAAAACGGATTTTCACGGATGGAAGACTGGAGACGGGAAAGTCCGTGTTTGTCTGTGGTTATCCGGTTTTGCGACTTGCCGCAAATAATTTTTTTGGTCTTTTTTTCTTATGATCGAGCACAAATCTGCACATAGTCCTGCGCTTTTGTTCAGGGAGGTTTCCTCGGGTTACCGGGGGCGGGAGGTGCTGCATGGAGTGAGCTTTACGGTTGAGGAAGGGGAGTTCGTTTCGTTGATCGGGCCGAATGGCTGTGGCAAGAGTACGCTCCTGAAGACCGCCGCGGCGCTTATCCGGCCGTCGTCAGGCTCCGTATCGCTATTCGGCAGCGAAATACGGCAGCTCAAACATGCTGAAAGGGCTTCGCTTGTCGGGGTGGTGCCGCAGAAACTCGATTCACCGATGTCGTTCAGGGTCGAAGAATTGGTCATGAACGGCAGAATAAGCGCTATGGGACTGTTCGGCAGGCCCGGGCCCGATGACGAGGATATCGTCGAGCGAGCGATGATCTACACCGATGTGCTCGGGCTGAAGAAGCGTTTTTTCATGGAGTTGAGCGGGGGCGAGCAGCAGCGCGTGGCCTTGGCCATGGTGCTTGCGCAGGAGCCCCGCATTATCATGCTCGACGAATCGATAGCACATCTCGATATCAACCATCGCCAGGAGGTGCTTCAGATTCTCATGAATCTTAACCGCGAGCGTCGGATTACCGTGGTGCTCGTCAGTCACGATCTTACGCTTTCTGCGCAGATCTCCGATCGTCTGCTGCTGCTGCACGACGGCCGGCTTGCCGCCGAAGGAACGCCCGCAGAGGTGCTGCGGCCGGAACTGCTCAGCCGGATATACAACTGCGAGCTGCAGGTGCGCAAGGATCCCTGGAGCGGAAATCTTCAGGTGAACGGAGATCTTTCCCTTGCCAGGCAGAGGAATACGCTTGGCAGGCGGGTGCATGTCATTGCCGGCGGAGGCAGTGGTATCGAGCTCTATCGCAGGCTGCTGCTCGAAGGGTACGAGGTGAGTACCGGAGTGCTCAACAGGCTCGATTCCGACGCCGAAGCCGCAAGGGCGCTGCATCTCGATACGGCGCTCGAACAACCCTTTTCCGCTGTTTCCGAAGCGAGTCGCAGCGAGGCATCGCTTCTTGCCGCATCTGCGGATGCCGTCGTGGTTGCCGAAGTGCCTTTCGGTTCAGGCAATCTTGTCAATCTTTCGCTTGCCGTCGATGCGCTTCGACAGGGAAAACCGGTTTTTCTTGCGGCAGGAATCGCGGATCGAGATTATACAGAAGGCAAGGCGGCGCAGCGGCAGGCTGACGGGTTGAGCGGAGAGGGCGCACGCATCTGGAACTCCGTGCACGAACTGATTCCGCTTCTTCAGCAATCATTGCAATGATGAAACACTTTTTATGAAACAGCGCTTTCCTTTCAGGTTCGGAACGACCTCCTATATCATTGCGGCCGATATCATCCCCAACGTGGAGTATCTTGCCGACAAGGTTGACGATATCGAACTCGTGCTCTTCGAATCGGACGAGTTCAGCAATCTTCCTTCTCCTGAAGATATGCGGCGACTTGCCGACCTTGCAGCAGACAATGACCTCACCTATTCGGTGCATCTGCCGCTCGATGTGTATATGGGTCATCCCCTCGGGTCCGAACGGGAGCGGTCGGCCGGAAAGTGCCAGAGGATCATAGAACTGACGGAGAGCCTTCCGAAGTCGGCTTATGTGCTGCATTTCGAAGCGGGGCCGGGTGTGGATATCAATGGGTTTTCAGAAGATGAACGAGCACGGTTCGTTGATGTTCTCGGGGATTCGTCGCGTCTGCTGCTGGAGCGCACCGGTCTGCCGCCCTCAACGATCTGCGTGGAGAATCTCAACTATCCGTACGATCTGATATGGCCGGTTGTTGAGGAGCACGGTTTTTCGGTTACGCTCGACGTCGGACACCTCGAGTATTACGGGTTTCCGACTGCCGAGTACCTCAAGCGGTATCTCTTCCGGGCAAAAGTGCTGCATATGCACGGAACGAAGGAGGGCAAGGACCACAATTCGCTTGCCTGCATGAAACCGGAAGCTCTTGATCTGGTAATGGCCGCACTGGGCGAAAACCCCGACAGGGAGCGGGTGTTCACGCTCGAGATCTTTTCGGAAGAGGATTTTATGTCGTCATGCGAGGCAATGCGTCGTTTTCTCCTGTGACGGAATTTTCAGGCCCGCTTTCTGCCGGTGCGTCGTCGTATACGGGAGCTTTGAGAAAGCCACTCACCGTGATGTCGATATTGAAGAGGTAGTCGTTGCTGATTTCGACGGTTTTTGGCTGTTGCCCCTGAAGGGCAACACCATTGATCGAGACAGCCTTCAGGCTGTAGGTGCCGTTTTTCAGCTCGTCGATACGGTAATAACCGAATTCATTGGAGGTTGTTCGTTTAATCGGGGTTCCGTCTTTCCCCGACAGTTCGATGATGGCATTTGCCATGGCCTGTCCTGATGGCCCGGTTATTTTTCCTGCTATGCCGTACCGGGCATAGACGGGAATTGAAAGATGCGTTACCGTCCCGCTTTTTACTTCCACATTCCGGGTGCCCTCTCCGACGACAAGTTCCACCGGCAGGTTTTCAGGATCTACCGATACCGAATAAACGCCGGGCAGCAGGTTCCCGACAAAGAACGATCCGCCTATCTGTTTCTGCTGCATGGTTCTTCCGTTGAGAAGGATGGTGACATTGTCGATATCCGAAGACGACAGCGAAGTTCCGCTTTCGACGTCGAGATTGCCGGCAATTCCGCCGCGTGTTGTACTGACGGCGGTACGATTTATGGGGTATAGCCTTTTTCCCGACCATCCGAGGTCCCAGGTGAGGGCGCAGGCGAGATATTGCGCGGGTTCCGACGCCGCGTCGATAAATGACAGCTCGTCGATTCGGAGCGCCTGTGCGTTGTTCATATTATAGCTGTAACGGAGCGCGAGACGAAGTCCGGTGTTTATATAGGTGCTCAGTGAGCCGGAAAATCCAGGCTCTCCGCCGGAATATGAAAAACCTGCTTCCACCATGCTGTAACCGGTGTTTCCCGGTAACCAGTTGAAATAGCAGGTTGTGACGTTATCGTCCGTTTTTCGCGCATAGGTGTTCAGCACCCGCATACTCAGTTTTTCGCTCAGACTCTTCGTGTACTCGGCAGAAACGATATCGTTTTCATAGGCGACGCGCAGATTGTTTGAAGCGGAAAAGCTGAATGAGGATTCATATCGGTATTGTTCGTCTTCATTGGGGGTTACCGAGATATGTACGCCGGGAAACACTCCCCAGTAAATGCCGGGCAGAAGGTATTCCTGCGTTCTCTGGCCATCAATGGTTTCTGAAAGACCGTAGAGAGAAACGGTCATCGTCCTGAATGGCCGCAGCGAGAACGAGAGGGCGTTGCGTTCCCGCTGCAAGGCATCATCCTCTCCGAATTGTTTTTCCTGCAGGTTGCTCCATAGAGACGCCTGCCAGTATCTGCCGCTTCCTTCGAGTCGGAACTCTCCCGCATATCTGTCGTTCGATCTTGCTCCATAGAGCGCCGCTGCCCAGTTGCCGCCGATCGAGAGTATCGTCCCCCCGTAATAATCGGCCGTGCCGGTATCGATATTGTTGCCGATGCCGGCCTCGATACTCATCCTTCCTGAGAGGCCATACTGAACATGACCGAAAAGGACATTCTCATTTTTTTCATCATTGTCGCTGTCGAGGATATTCCCGCTTTTTCCTGCCCCTCCGCGAATCAGCAGTTCGCCTTTCGGGAGCATCCGTCCCGAGAGTCGCCGGGTAAAGTCGAGTATCGTTGTCGGCGGGTCTGCGAGGGATCACTCGTAGAGGTAGACCTCGGTTTTTCTCAGGTCGGTAGATATTCTGACATTACGGAATATGAATTTCCCTTCAAGGTTGATCCGTTGTCTCGCAACGACAATGCCGTCAAGCCGCAGTTCGGCAATACCGGCAGGAGGCCCGTCGCCTTCCAGAGTCTGCAGCTGGGTCCGATCGATTGCAAGAAATGTTTCGGAATCGCTGTACCGGTCGAAATCGAGATACCGGATGATATTCCGGTTGCTCCATCCGAACTGCGTACCCGTGAAACTCCGGCTGTCGATGATGGAGTAAAGGTCAGGAGTTCCTGTGCCGGCCCTGATGGCAAGCTGCCGGTTGTAGGTGGTCCAGTGGTATTTTGTCGGTTCCATTTCCCTTTCAGGATCGCCTTCCAGCGTCATGTTCCAAGTTCCGCCCAGCAGGCGGCCGCCGGTTTCAAGCAGCAGATTTTTATCGGGGTCAGTCTTGAAATCGTAGAGCAGGTCGCTTTCGATACGGATAAAAGAAAGCGAGGATCCGGGGGCGAAGATATCGGCCTTTTTTGTTGCTGCGGTACTTCCGGTTTTCCGGGGAGCCCCGGGCTGCCATGGAATGGTCAGCATGACTGCATACAATGACTGGTTGAAAGCAGGGGAGACCCTGAAGACCTGTTTCAGAGAAGAAAACGAGATACAGGTTGTGTTTTCGATCGTTTCAAGGGCATCGCTCTCAAATGCGATGATTCCGATCGAGGTGGCATATCGCGTTTTACCGGTTTCCGTTTCTTCGGGTTTCAGGCCTGACTCATCGAGAAAGAGTTCCCAGGGTATCCAGTATTCATTGTTCCTGAGGTATGCCGTTATCGTGCCACGGTCATTTCCATTGACATATATGCCGCTGATGATCGATTCCGCATTGTCTGCGGCTCGAACGACGGTACCGGGAGCAAGAGGTTTTGCCGTCGATTCTTCAGGCCTGAATCCCTGTTCGGCATGCAGCACAGCACAGGGGTTCGGGCATAAAACCGATGCCAGCAGAACAATGGCGTATCGCCTGAATGTGTGTAACAGCATTGATGCCATGGGGGGGCACAAAGGGTGTCTGCTCTTCAGGGCAGAAGTTTTTCAACGTTTTTTCCATTGATGGAGCCCGATACGGCAATGGCGTATAAACCGGGTTTGCCCGGAAGGGAGATCGGCGTTTCTATGACCCGGTTCTCTCCCGGCAGCACCGGCAGATTGTTGAGCGTTCCGGAAGTAACCGGTTTGGTTTTGCTCCCGGTTTTTCCGAATCCCGGAAATGTACCTTTCTCCCACACCGTATACGCTCCTTTCAGGCGTGTATGCACATTTCCGCTGTTATTGATGTGTGCTTTTATGGTGGACGATGCAGCATCGAACGAGATGTTCTGCAGCGTTGCCGATTGTCTGACGGGATCCGCATAAGCGTAAATGCCGACACCGATCCGGAACGTTACCTGGACGGCGGCATTTACGTCCTGCTCATCGGGCTGTTCGGTGAAATAGACGATCGCCCGGTGTTCCCCGGGTTCGGGTTTTACGCCGGGTCTGATTGAAAAGCGAACGACCTGTTCCTGTCCCGGATCAATGGTAAACGTCAGGGGATTGATGATCATCCATCTGTCGAGCGACTGCGGGGTTCCCGGAATGATCTGCAGGTTGTTCTGCCGGTCGAGCGTCCAGTTATAGACATCGGTTTTTATGGTGACCGGTTTTTTTTTCATGTTTTTCAGCCGGATCGACTCGTTGACGGGTTTCGATCCTATCTGCAGCTCGAACATCGATGGAAAGATCGCTATCTGACCGGGAGGTTCGGAAGCGAACAGCGATAACGGAACAAACAGGCTGCAGAGCAGCGTCAGGGTAAGGAGGATCTGTTTCATCAGAATGACGCTATTGAAATGAGGGTTTTAATCGTTCCTGCGTAGTTTCCGGATTTCGAAATATCGGCCAGATCCAGAACAAGGTCAATGCCGCCTGTACATATCCACTGGTTGTTTTTCTCGCTCCATGAAAGGGGCAAGGGCTCAATCTGTACATCTATGCTATCCGACGGGTCGGACTGGTTCGAGAGTGCGCCTCTCTGCCCGTTTGCGCCGGTAATGGAATACTCGGCTGTAATATATGGTTTATTGTCGTTTTTATTTTTCAGGATTTTCCATTCCCACAACTCATCGATTCTTCGTTTTACGGCTGTAGTGGTATAGCCCTCCGGATTAATGTCATAGTCGTTGAGCACCGATCCTGATGAACTGAGCTGCAGATCGATCGCGCCTTCGTCGATGGAAATCGATCCGTCCACAGCGTTTCCCAGCTCCCTCGGGGATATCTTCTGGAGCGTTATATCTTTTTTATGAAAAAAAATCGGGGGATCGGCACATGTCGGATGAGGAAAAAACAGCAGCGAAGCCAGAAACAGCGGTGCGACAGAGATCTGCCGATACAGAAAAGCAGGACTCCGTTTCCGGAGTCCTGTCTTTATGTCTGCCAATGTGTTCATGCCATCAGATTGTCTCTGCGGTTATCTTGTAAACGCCACCCTTGTGCATACCTGATGTTGTTGTTTTGCTGAAGTCAAGCGTCATCGATACCCCGCCTTTTGTTGCTCTGGCCTTTGAAATACCGTTCAACGGAACTTCTATTTCACTATCACTTTTCCCGTTGCTGGTTACCTTCAGGTCGCCCATGGTGATGACGGATTTTTTGTTTTCGTTGTTTACCATCTCGGCAGTTGTGTTGTTAATCTTAATCTTGGCATTTCCGTTGTTTGAAAAGCCTCTTACAGCCCAGAGGTTGTTGAGATTGACGAGCACATTGTCTTCGCTGTTTACGCCCTTTACATCAGACAACGAGATTTCGCCGTCATAGGTGCCTGTGCTCCATGCAACGTCATCCCATGATTTATCTCCTTCATCGATTGCCTGAGTCGGGGCTGCAAAGTTGAGGGTCAGGTCGGAATAATAGTGCAAGATAATGAACTCGGGGACTTTTACCTGCACCTTTGTTTCGCCGCTTGTGCTTTCGCCAGGGGCTGCCACTACGGCCTGTGCTGAGTTTGATCCGCTGAAAAGCATTGCTGCTGCGATGATCATTCCGGTGATTGCTTTTTTGGTAGTCATGAGGGTTCTCCGATTGGGGTTTTGATTATCTGTCTGTTTTTTCAGGATTTACTTGTTTGAACTTCATGACTGTAATCTGCAATAGCCGTGCCAAATATCTTTTTTGTCCGGTTTTTTATTGATAAGCGTAAATGATGTGTAATATATTGTGTTTTGCGGTTGTCGGTGCAGTGGGTGTGCATCTGCTATGTGTCATTATGTAACAATGTGTTGAGACGGTTTTTTTTCTGATACAGCATATGAGGGAGTGTAGGGGTGTGGGTGCAGGGAGTGAGGAAAAGGAGATGCTATCGTGGCGACAGGGTATTATATGGTCGATGCTGTGATGACGCTTCGGCTTGCGGGAGGGATTTTTTCAGCTGTTCCGGGGCTGACGGAACCTGCGCTGCTCACGGCGATGCCGGTGAGGGGCGAGGTGGTGGCGGCCATGGTGACTGTATTTCCGGTAGCGGGATCTGTGCAGGCGGCGCTGATCTTCACGCAGGCATTTCCGCCTGGCGAAAATCCCCTGACCTGCAAGTAAACCGTTTCAGGGGCTTTGTTGTCGTCAATCGGGCTTGTTCCGGCGGTTGCTGTTCGGGTTGCTTCAGGGAGGGAATTTACGTGTGACGCGTTCTGCCCGGAACAGTTGAGGATGATAACCTCCGGCACCAGGACGGATACGGCAACGGCGCCTGCAGCCGTTTCGGCTCCCGGCAGCTGCCTGCTGAAACAGCAGAGCGAGCAGCAGCAAAGCAGGCATCTGCCCAGGAGGCGTCTTTTGAGGAGAGCAGGGGAATATCCGTGTTTCATGTCCGTTTCATCCTGGCTGATTTTGATGGGAGTGCCTTGATGATCAGATTATACAGGGACTTCAGGGGGTCCTTTTATACCTTTTAATATACCAAAAGTTCATCGTATTTGTTTTTTTATACCGCTATCTTTCACTCGGCAGCGGGCAATGGCGGATTTTTTGTATGTTCGTTTTTCATTTTCTGAACCTGGGATCATGAACAAGATTATTTATGTCACCGGCGGCGCGAGGAGCGGAAAGAGTTCCTATGCACTCCGGCTTGCCGGTGTTTACGCCAACCGTGTATTCCTCGCGACTGCGGAGCCCTTCGACGGAGAAATGCAGCGGCGTATCGGAAGGCACAGGGAGGAGAGGGGAGACGGGTTTCGTACCGTCGAGGAGCCTCTTTACGTGGAACGCGCTTTTACGTCGCTGCCTCAGGGAACAGACGTCGTGCTGCTTGACTGCCTGACGGTATGGGCCGGCAATCTCATGCACCATTTCGAAACCGACGAAGCGATTTCCTTGCGGGTGGAAGCGCTGATGGAGGCGCTGAAGGAGCCGCCAAGCGACGTTATTCTGGTATCGAACGAAGTGGGAATGGGCATTGTGCCCGAAAATGCCATGGCAAGGAGGTTTCGCGATATTGCCGGGACCATCAACCAGCGGGCAGCGTCGATTGCCTCGGAAGCCTGGCTGCTGTGCAGCGGCATTCCTCTGAGATTGAAATGAGAAAAGAGGAGGAGGAAGAATATTGGGTACTGGGTACTGGGTACTGGGTACTGGGTATTGGGAATAGCACCAGGAGAGGGGAAAAGGGTGAGTGGAGAGTGGAGGGGGGGATAGGAAGCCAAATAGCTGTCAGGCCATCCAGCCATTCAGCCTTGGGTTCAAAAAAATATAAGTTGTCCATGTAACTATGACATTGTTCGAAGAGTTTGAAAGTTTGCTGGCCGAAATCAGGCCGGTTGACCGGTCTATGGTTCCGGCGGTGCAGGCGCATCTTGACGATCTCACCAAGCCGCAGGGGAGTCTCGGCAGGCTTGAAGAGATTGCCATGAGTTTTGTGCTTGCGACCGGTTCGACGGTTCCGGTGCTCGAAAAAAAGAAAATCTGCTGTTTTGCCGCCGATCACGGTGTTGCCGCTGAAGGCGTTTCGGCTTTTCCGGCCGAAGTGACGCCTCAGATGGTTTACAATATGGTTGGTGGAGGAGCGGCTATCAATGTGCTCTCCAGGCATGCCGGCGCAGATCTCGATGTTGTCGATGTCGGCGTCAATCATGATTTTCCCGATACGGCGGGACTTGTAAAAAGAAAGGTCGGAAAAGGAAGCGGCAACATCGCCTGCGGGCCGGCCATGAGCGAGGAGGAAGCGCTTCAGGCACTTATGCATGGCGCCCGGCTTGCCCGTGAGGCCGCATCTGCGGGGTATCATCTGCTCGGTACCGGGGAGATGGGAATCGCCAATACGACTCCGGCTACGGCGCTGTATGCGGTGCTGCTCGGCATCGATCCGGACACGATAACAGGCAGGGGAACCGGCATCGAGGACAGCCGCCTGGAACACAAGAAAGCCGTTATCCGCAAGGCGATCGATCAGAACCGGTCGCGATGCACCAGTCCGCTTGGAACTCTTTCAGCGCTCGGCGGTTTCGAGATTGCCGCCATTGCGGGTTTTGTGCTTGGCGCCGCCGCGAGCAGGGTTCCCGTGGTCGTTGACGGGTTCATTTCATCGGCGGGGGCAGTTGCGGCAATGCAGTTATGTCCGTCCGTCAGCGGTTATCTTTTTTTCAGCCATCTGTCCAACGAGCAGGGTCATAAGATCGTCATGCGGCAGCTGGGCGCCCGACCGCTTCTCGACCTCGACCTTCGTCTCGGAGAAGGCACGGGGGCTGCTTTGGCAATGCAGGTGATCGAGGCGTCGGTCAGGCTCTACCGGGAGATGGCTACCTTCAGTTCGGCAAACGTCAGCGAAAAAAGCGATGAACGATCGTAACGCTATTCAGGATACCTCCTCAAAGGGAGACAACCGGTTTATCGATATCGATGGCCTGCAGGTGCATTGCAGGGTGCGGGGCTGCGGTTCCCCGGCTCTGCTGTTCATGCACGGCAGTTTTCTTTCGCTGAGAAGCTGGCGGCTGGTTTTCGACCGCCTGGCGGAACATAATGTGGCGGTTGCCATCGACAGGCCTGCTTTCGGCATGACATCCAGGCCGCTTCCCGTGTCAGGAAAACGGAATCCCTATACGCCGGAAGGTCAGGCCGATCTTGTGGTGGAGCTTCTCGACAGGCTTGGGCTTCGTGATGCCGTGCTTATCGGCAACTCCACAGGCGGTACCATAGCGCTGCTGACGGCGTTGCGCCATCCTGACCGTGTCCGCGGGCTTGTGCTGGCCGATCCGATGGTTTACAGCGGTTACGCAACCAGCGAGTTTCCCCGTTGGCTCTATCCGGTTTTCAAAGCTATTGCGCCGTTTGGATCCCGAATGGCCAGCGTGATGATCCGTCTGGCGTTCGGCAAGCTGCATCGGACTTTTCTCTGCGACGAGAGTCTCCTGAGCCGCGAGATTCTTGAAGGGTATCGCTCCGATCTGATGCAGGGTAACTGGGGGAGGGCATTCTGGGAGCTTCTGCTCGGAAGCCACAACCTGAAGCTTGAAGAACATCTGCACAAGATTGCCGTACCGGCGCTGGTCATGACCGGCGACCAGGATCGCATGGTGAAGCCCGGGGAAACCATCAGGCTTTCGCGCGAACTGCCCGGTGCCGAGCTGCATGTCGTGGCCGATTGCGGACATCTGCCCCAGGAGGAGAAGCCCGATTTTTTTGCAGAGAGGGTCAGCGCGTTTCTCGTTAACCATTTTCAGCAATGATCCCGCAGGCATTGAGCGGTCTGGTGACGGCTGTCCGAACCCTGACCATTGTGCCCATGCCCGGCAGGGATGCCGAACGGTTCAGTACGTCGCTTTACTGGTTTCCGGTTGTCGGGATGTTCATAGGCGGTATTCAGGCCCTGGTCATGTATCTGTCTCTCTTTGCCGGCTGGGCCGAGTCAGCCGGTTTTGCAGCGGTGCTTGCGGGGGTGCTTCTCACGCGCGGCATTCATGCTGACGGTCTTGCCGATTTCTTCGACGGGTTCTGGGGCGGAAAGAACAGGGAAAGCGCGCTGCGGATCATGAAGGATCCCAATGTCGGGTCTTTCGGCGTACTCGCTCTCTTTTTCGCGATGCTGTTGAAATGGCTGGCGGCGACAAGAATCGCCGAGGCGGAAGAATACAGCGTCCTTGTCGCCGGTATTCTGCTTGGCAGGTGGGTTCAGGTGATCCTTGCCTCGACGATGCCGTATGCCCGGACTGAAGGGGGCACAGCCCGTTCGTTCGTTGCGGGAGCAGGAACCAGCCATCTTGTCGTAACAACGGCCGTTTCGGCTCTGTGTCTCATGCTGCTTCCGGATGCAGATACAGCTTTTATCGTTGTGGCCATGGTTTCCGCAGCGCTGCTTGCCGCAGCTGTAGCCGCGGCAGCAGTTCGCAAGATAGGAGGCGTTACCGGCGATGTGCTTGGCGCTTCGAGCGAACTTGCCGAATGCGTCGTCTGGCTTGCATGTTTGCTGTCAAGCGCGCAACAGCCATGAATCCCGGCAGAGTCAGCCGCAGGAGTACGCAGGTTCGTCCGTTTTATGCCCGAGTTCCCTAACTTCGAAGCGGTATCTGTCGATGTCGAACGATAAGCGCAGGTTGTCGTTAAAAGTGACTTTTCCCTGTTCGAACCTGATTTTCATCGGTACGCTTACCTTTCTCTCGTCTCCGCATACATTGTTTTTGACGCCGGGCCTGAACAGTTCGCTCCGTTCATCAGGAAGCGATACCAGCACGGCATGATCGACGGTGCAGAGCGCTTCGACGCTTCCGTCAGGAGCGAGCTGAACGGAATTGATGTCGCCATGGATGCCGTTCGGTTCGTTATCGTACGCGAGCATATTTCCGATGGGAGTCGGCAATTCGGTTTTTCCGAGCGGTTCGAACGACCGGATTTTTCCCGATTCATAAAAAGCGATCCCTTTTCTTACGGAAATCGTTCCGACAGGAGTCGGAACGCTGATTACCTGCCCCGGCCAGAGGGTTATGCTTTTCAATGCTCCGCTTTCATAAAACCGGATGTTGATGATTTTAGCCGAAATGCTGCCGACCGGCGTGTCGATCGTGGTCGTTTCCGCGAGGGCAAATTCGTTCTGCCACGACCAGAAGCCGCTGAGCTTGCCGTCGAGCGGGAAGACTCGCCGGATAGTTCCGCTTTTATGAAAAGTAACGAGCTCTGCCGGCAGCTGGCCGACCGGGGTGGTAATACGTGTCTGCGTCTGAAGCGCAATGGATTTTAACGATCCATCCTTGAAGAAGTACATCGGTTTAACCGACCTTCTTCCTATATCCTCGGCCTCGTATTGCGGAACCATCTGTCCATAGGGTGTCTCAAGAATATTGTGCCTTGAGACCAGGCAGCCGTCCATCTTGCCATTCGAATAGAGTGTGCGGAATTCGACGCCGGAAAGTTTGCCGTATCGGGTTGTGACGCTGTTCATTGACCTGCCTCGTGTAATGATGGGAATTGCTGTTGCAATTACTATTGTTCAAATATCGTGCCAGGTCTGTTTGTCAATGTATAGCGTTATACTATCAAACGAGATAGCGGCGTTATCGATGGTTTTGATGAGTGGTAATAATGCTACATGAACGTAGCAATGGTCGAGGAAGCTACGATTTTGTGGGTTTTTCCGGCAGCCATTTGCCCACCATACTGCGTACAGCTTCATGAGTGTATGGTTTTGTGATGAGATCATCGATACCGTACTGGCTGAACCGCTCGCTGATATCTTTGAGCGAGTCTGCTGTCATCGCGATGATCGGGCACGTTGTCGCCCCGCTGCATTGACGTATGGCCGCAGTGGCCTCTATGCCGTTCATTTCCGGCATGTGAATGTCCATGAAAACGATATCCGGATGGTATCGGTCGTATAGTGTTACGGCTTCGCGTCCGTTGACGGCTTCAAAAATTTCCGCATCCGGGAGAAGTTTCTTGAGAATGGTTTTTGCCAGCAGCATGTTTGTTCGGTTATCTTCTGCGATGAGAATCCTGTAACTGCCGTTAACGATATCGCAGATGCTTTCTGTTTTCTGTCGTGTATCGAAGGCATTGCCGGAAAGGAGGTCGATAAGTTGACGGCGTTTGACGGGTTTGATGATCGATACCGTTGCTCCTGCATGTATGGACCGGGTCAGGAGGGATGGGTCGTCGGTAGCAAGAAACGTCATGATTATGAGGGCTTCCTGTCTCAGGGCTCGAATGCGTTTTACGAGTTCGATGGCATCGGTGTCGGCAGCATGGAAATCGATGAGAAATGCCTCGAACGATACCGCTTTTTCATACGCATCATTAAAGCCGGAAGCACACTCGCAGGTTATCCCTGAGGCGGCAAGGTTGTCGGCAATCACTGTGCGGCAAAGCGGATTGCCGTCGAAAATCAGAATTCTTTTTATTGTCGGGGTGACAGATCGTTCCGGCTTTTTTGTATTGGAGCATTGCAACGCAAGGACGAATGAAAACACGCTTCCTCTGCCGGGAGAGCTGTCAAGCTTCAGTGTTGAGTTCATCATCATCAGCAGTTTGTTCGAGATCGTCAGACCAAGCCCGGTTCCGCCGTATTTTCTTGTTGTGGAGCTGTCTTCCTGAGAGAATGCTTCGAATATCGCTTTCTGATTTTCTTCGGATATTCCTATTCCTGTATCATGTACGGAAAATGTGATATTGCATTTGTTTTCTGTCTCCGGCGATGGGGATGAGGTGATTTTCAGCAGGATTTCTCCCTGATGAGTGAATTTAACTGCGTTTCCCAGAAGATTAATCAGAATCTGCTTCAGATATACCGGATCTGCGCGGACCGGTTCCGGAAGGTCGGCGGGGATATCGAGCAGTAACTCGATGTTTTTGCTGTGTGCCGAAAACGAAACCATATCGATGACCTGGCAGGAAAGCTCTTCAAGCGAAATATCTTCCTCGAAGATATCGAGTTTGCCGGCCTCTATTTTCGACAGGTCGAGAATATCGTTGATCAGACCGAGAAGCTGATTTGCGGAGTCGTTCATGATTTTCACGTAACCGAGCTGCACTTCATCGAGCGCCGTTTTCATGAGTAGTGAGGAGAAGCCGATCAATCCGTTCAGAGGCGTTCTGATTTCATGGCTCATATTTGCAAGGAAGTTGCTCTTTGCACTGTTTGCCGCTTCGGCTCTCTCCCTCATGACCACGAGATCTTCCTCGACTTTTTTTCTGCGCGTGATGTTGCGCAGTATAATGATTCTTCCCGTCATATCCTTTTTTTCATCAGGCAGGGCAAGTATATCGACATCGAACCATGTGTTCATATCGAGCGTCTTTTTCATCAGATCCCGGTGTTCTATTTCCTGCGATCCCAGAACGAGCCCTTTCAGTTCCGGCCAGAACCCCAGCAGGTCGGCCGCCGGTTTGCCGATATCGTCACTGGAAAGTCCGAGAATGTTACGGGCCGCATGGTTGCAGTCGATAATCCTGTTTTCCTGGTCGATAACGAAAACTCCATCCGGAATCGTTTCGTAGACGAAGTCTCTTACTACGGGAGAAATATCGAAAAAACGATACTGTATGAGGCCTATGTAGATCAGAATCCCGCTGAAGGTGAATGTGAAGGGCGTCGTATCGATTCCTGATGGCGTCAGGCCTGCTTTATAGATCAGGTCGCTTGTCCACGGGATGAGCGTTGCGAAAAAAATGATGGCAACCTGTCTGCGATAGATGGATGCGGATCGTTTCCAGAACCTGTAGAACAGTAAGTTGCTGAAAAGGATACATGCCAGGTTGTAGAACTGGATGACACGATACCAGATACCCTGCCGGAAGGAGACGACCGGGAAGAGATCGCCCTGAACGAAGGCGACCGTTTCATAGAGCAGCTGGTGGCGGTCGAGGCTGAGCGCTAAGACTACGGTGATGATCGGAACGAGCAGCAGAGCGAAAAGCAGGTGCGGGGATATGTTTCTCCTGTTACCCGTGTAGGCAAGCGCGAACAGTACGAAGCCCGGAGGCAGAAATGCGATACCGATGTATTCGATACGGATAAAAAAGAGCGCTGTGGCGAGGTTGGAAGATGAAAGCTCCAGCCCGTAAAAGAACGAATAGACGATACTGCA
>VGGK01000027.1 GCA_016868665.1 Chlorobiota bacterium | reverse complement strand
AAATTTATCAGGTGATGGGTGAAAAACTCAGCGCAACACCATTTTTGATCAAGTGAATTACTGCATCACATTACTGCTTTGTAGTGCCCATTTTCAATGGCATACCCCCGTCATTATTGACTTTCCAAGGTTTTATGTATGAAGTCAGGGAAGGGTGATACTTGATGACCGGGATCGTTGCCTCAGGTGACGGTTCGGGGAATCGAGTGCATGGGCTAAGCCAGGAGCTGCACGCATCGGATTCCTGACATTTGTCGAATTGATGCGGGATTTTACGCCATATTTCCGACTTTACAATATGGAGTTGCCTGATCAGTCGCGGGTCTGCAAGGGAACCGCTGAACAGTTATTCGAAAAGCACATTTTTTTTAAAGGTGCAATCAAATAGTGAACCATCATGTCAAAGTCAGACAACGATTTTTTTCTTTTCAGGGATTTCAGTGAACCAGCGTTCATTATTGATGCTCATGGCTTCATCCTTGAAGCCAATGCTGCTTTTATCAAAAGATTTTTCAGTAACTCCGTGGATGTCCACGGTATGAATGTCTATGAGCTTCTTTCAGGACTGCGTCATGAACCTGGGCTTTCAGCCAGTCGAAAAATGATGGTTGACAGCGTCATAGCCACGGGAAAACATGTTGTTTTCGATGATGAGTCAGGAGGTCACGTTTTCAGAAACAACATTTACCCGATACAATCCCCCGAAGGGGAAATTTCGCGCCTTCTGGTTCTTGTTCAGGACATTACCGCTCAAATCGAGGCTGAAAAGAAAGTGCGGCATACTGATGGTGTATACAGAGCGCTTCTGGACGCCATTCCCGGTTCGGTTTTCATCCTCGAAGAAGAGTGCCTTGTACACAGCTGTAATGATTGCGCGAGAGCAATTTTCGGCGATCGCACAGGACAGATTCAGCAAAGCGATTTTCTCGAGCTCATTGTCAGCGACGACAGATCGCGAATACATGAGAAATTGAGAGATCTTCATGTTTCCGGTTGTGGAGAGGCTGAAGAACCAAGAATGCATACACACAATAACCGGCACCGGTACGACTGGTTCAGCATCAATGCACAACAAGCGGTCATCCATGATCGCAGGTATAATGTGCTTGTTTGCATTGATATCACGCAGCAAAAAAATGAAGAAGCGCGTCTGGCCAACTATAAAAGATGGTTGACCATGGCTGTGGAATCCGGTAATGCAGGGCTTTGGGACTGGAATGTCAAGACAGGTGAAGCGCTGTGGTCAAAAAAGGTTTGGTCGGCTTACGGCATCGAAAAAGCAGAGGGAAAATTTCCATCCTTTCAGCTTTGGGAACACTCTGTTCATCCCGACGACAGGGATATGGTTGTCGGAGCTTTAAGTGAAGCTGTCGATATGCTGGCTGACCTGAATATTGAATATCGAGTTATTCATCAGGATGGTTCTGTCCACTGGGTGCTGGTTATTGGTAAACCGGTTTTCAGAATCGAAGGAGAGGTCCATCGGTATTGCGGTATTGTCATCGATATCACCGATCAAAAGGAGCTGGAAGAAGATATTGCTTTGACAAGGGAACTGGTCTATGCAGCACTTGAAAAATTCAATATTGGCTGGTTCCATGTGAACCTGAAAGATTTTTCAGCTATGAGAACGCTCGAGCATGCCAAAATTTTCGGTTATGACTCCCTGGATCCGAACTGGTCTTTTGATTCGTTTATTGAACATGTTGTTGATGAAGATCGGGAAAGAGTCAGAAAAAATGTGATGGAATCGATTCGGAATCACAAAGATTATGTGCTCCAATGCCATATCATGAAAACAAACGGTGAAAAACGCAGGATATGGGTGTCAGGATCATTTCAATATGATGATAAAGGAAACGCTACTCATATTCTGGGCATGGTTCAGGATATCACCGATCGGATGTGTTGATTGTTGGGGTATTCCCTATGAAACAAGTCGTGTCGGATCAGGATCGCACTCATCTGGATAAACGTGTCTTTTCCGGGTGAGTTTATTGGAGCGTTGGATTTTCATTCTTTCGGACAATGGTCTCGATGCGCATTTAACGGAAGGGGAAAGAAGCAACATGATCGAGGCAATGACTTTCTTCCTGAAACGGAAACAGATCGGGCAGGCATTTGATGCCGGTCTGGATTGCCTTTCCCGCATACTGACAACAACAGCCAGGGAAGTACGTGACAACGAATTGCCCGACGGCATTATCGAGGACGAGGGGATATGAAACCACGATCGATTATTCTTTTACTGCCGATCGTGCCGCTGCTTTTTATTGCCGGCAACCTCTGGATCGTGTGGTATACAGTATCGAGCAGGCCTATTGTAGGGGCGGTCGGTCTCGTTACGGTGCTTTCAGGATTGGCTTTTTATGCATTGTTTGCCGGAAAAGAGGTATCCGCTTCAGGTGGTTCCTGCTGCGAAGCGGGGGAGTCGTGATTCCGGAATCGAATTCCTTCGCAGGCAATTGAAGGGTTCGGACAGTGGTTGAAGCTCACTTGCAGTGAGAAGAGCAATGTGTTGTCCTGCATGGGCTTTTTTATCCCTTGATGACCGCGAGCGGTTTCAGGCGCGCCACTTTTTTCGCTATGCCCGACCCGGTGACGACGCTCACCACTTCGTCCACATCCTTGTAGGCGGCTGGGGCCTCTTCGGCAAGTCCGGCTTTTGAACCGGCCTGTACGGCAATGCCTTTTTCCGAAAGTTCACGGAGCAGTTCGGAGGCATCGGTTTCGCGTCTGGCTTTCGTGCGCGACATGGTTCGGCCCGCACCATGGCAGCTCGAGCCGAAACTTGCCTCCATGGCGTGCTGGCAGTCGGAGAGCACGTATGAGCCCGTACCCATGCTGCCTGGAATCAGCACTGGCTGGCCGGGGAAAGCGCGCGTGGCACCCTTGCGGTGCACGACGAGGTTTTTCTTTTCTCCATCGAGCATGTACGCTTCGATTTTCGCGATGTTGTGTGCGACGTCGTAGAGCAGGTCAAGACTTTCCGCAGCTCCGAATACCCGTTTCCACGCCTCCCTGATTTCCCATGTGATGAGCTGGCGGTTCGCCCAGGCGAAATTCGCGGCAGCCGACATGGCTTTCCAGTAGCTTTGCCCTTCATGCGACCGGAAAGGGGCGCAGGCCAGTTCGCGGTCGGGCAATGAAAATCCGAATGAGGCCAGAGAGCGGTTCATCATACGGATATAGTCCGTAGCGACCTGATGGCCGAGGCCGCGCGAACCGGTGTGGATCATCACGCATATCTGGTGCCGGAACAGTCCCATCCGCTGCGCTTCGGCCTCGTCGTAGATGGCGCTGACGTATTCCACCTCAACGAAGTGGTTTCCAGAGCCCATTGTGCCGAGCTGATCGGCTCCGCGGGATTTCGCGTGTTCCGAAACACATGATGCATCGGCCGGAGGTAGCTTGCCGCCCGATTCGATGCGTTCGAGGTCTTCCGGAAAACCGTAGCCAAGCGAAATCATCCGTTCGGCGCCATCTCGAAGAACGGCATCGATCTCCTTCAGATCGAGCTTCAGCATGCCCCCCTTACCGACACCTGAGGGTACTTCTCGGTAGATTGTTTTGCCGATTTCGGCATTTCGTCCGGCAACCTCGCTCTTCGTAAGCGCGGAAAGCAGAAGGCGCACACCGCAATTGATGTCGTAGCCGATGCCGCCGGGCGATATGATGCCCTCGTCCATGTCGAATGCCGCCACGCCGCCTACGGGAAAGCCGTATCCTTCATGTACGTCGGGCATGGCGAGCGCGTACTTGCGGATACCCGGCAGGGTAGCCACGTTCACGAGTTGTTCGAGCGACCGGTCCAGCAGGATATGCTCAAGCATGCTCTGGCTTGCGTAAACCCGAGCGGGTACGCGCATGTCGCTTCGGTAGGAACGGGGGATCTCCCATACAATCGGCGAGATCTTCCGCAATGCGCTTTTCGGTACCATGAGTGTTTTTTTTCAGGCTCCGGAGGAGCGTTTTCGGTTGCCGCTATATATCAAAGACGATAATCGTTTCCCATTCGTCTCTGCTATTACGACGGACATCGGCTTCGTGCCACGTTACGGCCTTGATGTCGCATCGGAGGCATTCGAACCTGCTTCCGGAAAGCGTTGCCAGGAGCGCGTTGTCCGTAAAGGTATGAAACGCGATATCACGGAACGTCGTTCGCTGCAGTTCTGTCTGGAGCAGCACATCGTTCAGAAAGTCGATGAGCAGCGCGGTGACGTCGGGCGCTTCAACCGATATGTCGGCTGTTACGGTTTCCGCTTGCTGCGGCAGGGTCGGGTCGAGGATCTCGTTCATGGCCTGAACCGTGTCCGAAAACAGCTCCACGAGCGTCGCTGCATGGACGCGAACCCGGACGTCGGCCGTATGTTCAAGGATTTCGTAGGGCATCGGGCAACTCTTTTTACTCGATCTCTATGCCATAGGTGTCCAGCAGCCCCGTTATGCCCGGCAGGGAGAAGCGCGCTTTGCGGAGCCGGTTGGTTTCGGGGTTGATGGAGTAGTTCAAGGCCGTGCGGAAATCGGCCTTTTCAAGGTTCGTGTGTTGGAACACCGCTTTCATGAGGTCTGATTCCCCGAACGAGGCTCCCGTGAGATCGGCTTCGGTGAAGTCCGCTTCCTGCAGGTCGCATTTCCGGAACACCGTCTCTTTCAGGCTGAGTTTAAGGAAGGTTGAAAAGCGCATCAGGCACTCTTCGAAGCGCAGTTCGAGCAGGAACGTCCTGCACTCGCCGAACTGTACGCCCTGCAGCTTGCACTGGCGGAAGAGCACCTGCTGCAGCGCTACGTTTTTCATGCCCGCAAGCGTGAAATCGCACATTTCGAACGTGCAGTCCCTGAAGGTCACGCCGGAAAGCTCCGCTCCGGTGAACCCGCAGCCGAAAAACAGGCACTCTTCGTACGAGCCCGAGAGCTGGTTTCCGGCATCAAACACCTCGTTCTCGAACGTCCTGTTTTCAGTCAGATCGGTATTTTTCGGCTTCATACATGCAACTTACCATCTGCAAACCGTTTATGAAAATCAGCGTTCTGTGGGCTGTCATATAGTACGAATGATCGGATTGATTAGTACTTTACTCAAACTGAACACTGAAACCATCCGAAAAAGAAAATGCAGAGAAGCGCAGCCCTTGACCTCCTGAAATCCATTCCGAAACCGCTTCTTGTCGACGGGGGATACTGGCAGTTCGGCCGAGTGCTCTATGTCCTAACGGATGCAGGTCTGATAACCGTTGATTGTCGGGTATACGACCCCATGCTCGGCCCGATCGAATTTTCGATGCAGCAGTATGCGGAGATAAAAGAGATAGCAAAAGAGAGTGAGTCGCTCGAAGAGAACGACGACCTCGATCCCGACGAAAAACTGTTTCTCTTCAACGACGGCAAGCCGGGTGTACCCTACTGGGCATTCCAGCCCCACGACGACGCAGCCCTCGACGACTACGTTTTTTCATCCCATAAAACCGATATCGAACAGGCATTCATAGAACAGGCGCTCACCGGGAAGGTCGAGCCGTGGGAGGGTATGGATGAGAAAAAGCTGATCGAATGGGCGGAGAGGGTTGAGGCGCTTGGAGAGTCGGGGGATTGATCGCAGTCCCGATGCGCATCCGGTAAAGATTCAAGAAATGTTTTTAATCATTCGGCGGTTAATAGTACATACTGCCTGTGTTCCTTTTTACCCTCTCGGCTGACTGTAATAAAAAAAAGTCGCCATTCGATACAGCTCACCAATAGATCAAGGGAGGATCTGAACTGTGCGAACAGGACTCAGGCTATGTGAACGGGCGGCAGCTTTTCATTGTTTAACATCCAAACGATTTCTTTGCGATGCCGGACTGGTCGTTCATCCATGCGGTGCCTTTTTTTGAACTGACGGCCTTGCTTGTGCTTGCCGCCGGCATCGGTTTCGTTGGCCTGCTCCTTCGCCAGCCGATGGTTGTGAGCTTTATAGCGGTTGGCGTCCTGGCAGGTCCTTCGGCGTTTGATATCGTGCAGTCGCCAGAGAACGTCGAACTGCTTGCCGAGCTCGGCGTTGCGCTGCTGCTGTTTCTTGTGGGGCTTAAACTCGACCTTTCTCTTATACGCTCGCTCGGGCTTGTTTCTCTGGCAACCGGTCTCGGTCAGGTTCTTTTTACTTCGGTTATCGGTTTCGTTATCGGTCTGCTTCTCGGCCTTCCCCCGATTCCGGCTCTCTATGTCGCTGTAGCGCTCACCTTTTCCAGCACCATCATCATCGTCAAGCTTCTTTCCGATAAAAAGGAGGTTGACTCCCTGCACGGACGTATTGCCATCGGATTCCTGATCGTTCAGGATCTGGTTGTCGTGCTTGCCATGATGGTGCTGTCGGCTTTCGGCGTCGGTATGCTGGATGGTGCTGACGGCTGGTACGTTCAGCTCGCTTCCGTACTTTTTTACGGAGCGCTGCTTCTGGTTTTCGTATGGATGTTCATCCGTTTTGCTGCCACACCGCTTGTCAGTCGTATCGCTCATTCGCCGGAACTGCTTGTTACTTTCTCGCTCGCATGGGCGGCGCTGCTTGCGGCTCTGGGCAGTCATTTCGGGTTCAGCAAGGAGCTGGGCGGACTGCTTGCCGGCGT
Organism: Chlorobiota bacterium; assembly: GCA_016868665.1. Taxonomy (GTDB): domain Bacteria; phylum Bacteroidota; class Chlorobiia; order Chlorobiales; family Chlorobiaceae; genus Chlorobium. The sequence goes on along the minus strand of VGGK01000027.1, from coordinate 20,160 downwards.
TTCGCTCGCTTCGACCCCTTTCCGGGAATCGATTGTGTCGAGGTTGGCGTCGCTGCGGGATTTTCTGCTGCTTTTTTTCTTTATCGTGCTTGGCATGCATCTCGATCCGGGATTGCTGGGATCCCAGATATGGCCGTCGATCGTTTTTTCGGTTTTTGTGCTGATCGGCAATCCGCTGATCGTGATGGTCATCATGGGCGCCCTCGGTTACCGCAAACGGACCGGTTTTCTCGCAGGTCTCACGGTCGCCCAGATCAGCGAGTTTTCGCTTGTTTTCATGGCAATGGGGCTCTCTCTGGGTCATGTTCAGCCGGAGACCCTTGGGCTGGTTACGCTTGTGGGCATCATTACGATTGCCACTTCCGTCTACATGATCACCTATTCCCATACGCTCTTCAGTATGCTTGAGCCCCTTCTGGGTGTTTTCGAGCGGAAGAGGGGCATCGTCGAAGAGAGCGAAGAGAGCAGGGCGCTGCATGATAAACCATACGACATCATCGTGTTCGGACTCGGGCGCTACGGCAGCGCCGTTGCCGAAAATCTCTTGCGGGAAGGATTTCGCATTCTTGTCGTCGATTTCAATCCTGACGTCGTCCGTAAATGGAAGCAGGAGGGGTACGATGCGCTTTACGGCGACGCATCCGATCAGGAGCTTGTAGCATCGCTGCCGCTGCGAGGCGTGAAATGGGTTGTATGCGCCCTCTCGCAGCATGATCTCGGGGTCTCTTACGAGGATCCTCGCCTGGTGCTGATCGATGCGCTCAAGCGGAATGGATATGGCGGAAAAATCGCCGTTTCGACGCAACGGATGGAAGAGGTGCAGCTGCTTCGCGAATTCGGATCGGATCTCGTATTCCAGCCGTATCACGATGCAGCCCGACAGGCGGCAGAACAGATTACAGCGGAAGCCGCTACATACCGTTCAGAACGGTAGGGAACATTCATTCATAAAAGGAGGCAATCATGCACAATGCTCGTAATATTCTTTATGTCAGCAACGATTCAGGAGATCCCTCCGAAGGGATGAAGCAGGCATTGGCGCTCGCTGCCCTTAACTGTGCTGAGCTGACCGTGCTGCTGGTCTATCCCGAATTGCCCAAAGGCAGCCGGCATCTGGTTTCCCGGTTCGAGGAGTTTCTTGCCGCAAGGCTTCGCGATTCTGTCGATTCGATCTCTAAAGTCCGGAACTCCGACGAGACGTCGATTTCGATTGTGGTGGAAGGAGGAAGTTCGCCGCCTGTAATACGCGTCATTCAGCGAGTATTGCAGGCAGGGTATGATCTGGTCATCAAGGATGCCGAACCGAAGATAGAAGGTCGAGGTTTCAGGGCTGCCGATATGACACTGCTTCGAAAATGCCCCTGTACGCTCTGGTTGATAAGGCCGCCGCTTCGTGCTTATGACGAGATGCATATTGCCGTTGCAGTTGATTCCGAGTTTCGCAATGAAGCCGAGCGGAATCTTTCCCTCAGACTGCTTCGGCTTGCTGATGCGCTTGGGCAGCGCCTGAAGGTTGAACCGACCGTGCTTTCCTGCTGGGATTTCGAGTTCGAGGAATATCTACACAAAAGCCAGTGGCTCGGGTCTGTCGATGAGCACCCTGCCAATACGGTTACTTCGGTGGAGCATCATCACAGGATAGCGCTCGACGCCCTGATAGCCGAATCGGGGATGCGGGGTATGTATCATGTAAGGCATCTGCGCGGACGTGCCGATGCGGTTATTCCGCTTTTTGCAGACCGGGACCGGGTTGATATCCTCATTATGGGGACTGTCGCCAGAACAGGTATTTCAGGCTTCATCATCGGCAATACCGCCGAAAATATTCTCGAGGAGATAAGCTGCTCGCTGGTTGCGCTCAAACCCAAAGGGTTCGTTTCTCCAATCAAAGCACATTGAGGCCGACGTTATGAACGATAGTATGAAATATCATGGCGAATCTGTCGATAGCGTTTTCCGGACGCATTCTTCTTCCTCGAACGGTCTTTCCGGCCAGGAAGCCGAAGAGCGTTTCAAGCAGCATGGCCCGAACCGGCTGACTCCGCAAGGAAAACAGAATCCGCTTGTCAGGTTCCTGCTGCAGTTCAGGAACATTCTTATCTACGTCCTGCTTGTTGCCGGAGCGGTTACGGCACTGCTCGGTCACTGGATCGACGCGTGGGTTATTATTGGCGTGGTCGTCATCAATGCGCTTATCGGGTATGTTCAGGAAGGCAAAGCCGAGAAGGCGCTCGATGCCATAAGGGATCTTCTTTCTCCGCAGGCTCTTGTCAGGAGGGGCGGGATGCAGGTATCCATACCCTCCGAGGAACTTGTGCCCGGAGATGTGGTGATTCTTCAGTCGGGGGATAAAGTGCCTGCCGATGTGCGTCTTTTCAGCGTCAGGGACCTCAAGATAGACGAAGCCATTCTTACGGGGGAATCGCTTCCGACGGAGAAAAAGAGCGATGCGGTTTCCGCCGAAGCATCTATAGGTGATCGTACCTGCATGGCTTTTTCCGGAACGCTGGTTACATACGGAAGGGCTGAGGGAGTCGTTGTCGAAACCGGCGACGGCACCCAGATCGGCAGAATCAGCACCATGCTCGGTACGGTCGAAACGCTTCAGACTCCCCTCATGCGTCGTCTCGAAGAGTTCGCCCGAACACTTTCGATTGCCATCGTCTCGGTATCGGTTCTGTTGTTTCTTTTCGGGGTATTCGCAAGAGGATATTCCGTATCGGAGATGTTCAACGCAGCGGTAGGCATTGCCGTTGCCGCAATTCCCGAAGGACTTCCCGCCATCATGACCATAGCCCTTGCTATCGGAGTGCAGGCGATGGCCCGTCGCAAGGCGATTATCAGAAAACTGCCTGCGGTAGAAACTCTCGGTTCGGTATCGGTGATCTGTTCCGATAAAACCGGAACGCTTACCCGAAACGAAATGACCGTCCGTTCGCTCGCGTTGTCTCAAGCGATCTTCGACGTGACCGGTTCAGGATATATTCCCGATGGAGCCTTTCTTTCGGACGGCAGGCAGGTCGATCACCAGAGCATCGAATCTGTAAGGGCTATTGCCCAGGCTTCGCTGCTCTGTAACGACGCATCGGTTCGCCATCACGAAAACCAGTGGCTTCTTTCCGGCGATCCGACCGAAGGCGCTCTCTATGTACTGGGCATGAAGGCTGGTTACGATCCAGAGGCCGTAAGGAATGAGTGGCCCCGCATCGATATGATTCCCTTCGAATCCGAACATCGCTTTATGGCTACCCTGCACCATGATCATCATGGACACGGCAGAATCTATATGAAAGGGGCTCCCGAAGTCGTGCTGTCAAGATGTGCCAGGCAGCGCAACGGCGAAGGAGAGGGCGTTCCGGATTTGGCATACTGGGACGAGGCGATGCGCATAATGGCATCTCAGGGTCAGCGCCTGCTTGCCATCGCCTCTAAAGAGGTCGATCCGGAAAAAACCGGAATGGATTTTTCGGATGTCGCTGATGATTTTCTTTTGCTTGGCATCACGGGCATGATCGATCCGCCTCGCGAGGAGGCGATAACCGCCGTACAGGCCTGTAAAAGCGCTGGTATACGCGTAAAAATGATTACCGGTGATCATGTCGATACAGCAAAATCCATCGGAGCGATGATCGGTATCGGTGATGGTCGGCATGCCGTAACCGGTGCGCAGATCGAACAACTCGACGACTCCGAACTTGAAGATGCCGTCCTGCGGCATGACGTGTTCGCCCGCAGCAGTCCGGAGCATAAGCTTCGTCTGGTCAAGGCTCTGCAGGCCAGGGGTCATGTGGTTGCCATGACCGGCGACGGTGTGAACGATGCGCCGGCGCTTAAACGGGCCGACGTCGGCATAGCCATGGGACTCAAAGGTACCGAAGTGTCGAAAGAGGCTGCCGAAATGGTGCTTGCCGACGATAACTTCGCGACCATAGCGAGTGCGATCGAACAGGGCCGGACGGTCTACGACAACCTCAAGAAGTCGATTCTCTTTATATTGCCCACCAACGGCGGCGAAGCGCTGAGCATCCTTTTTGCCATAGCTCTCGGCTACACGCTTCCGGTCACCGCCGTGCAGATTCTCTGGGTGAACATGGTTACGGCCGTAACGCTTGCCCTCTCGCTCGCGTTCGAACCCGCCGAAGCGAACGTCATGCGGCGGAAACCTCGGAAAAGCGACGAACCGATTCTTTCGCGCTATATCCTTTGGCGGATCATGTATGTTTCCATCCTCCTGATGATTGGTACCTTCGGGCTCTTTCTCTGGTATGAGCGCGTCGGATATTCCCATGAATTCTCGAGGACGGTTGCCGTCACGACGCTGGTTATGCTCGAAGTTTTCTACCTTTTCAGTTCGCGTTTTTTCGTTTCCTCCGTTTTTTCGGGAAAAGCCGTTACCGGAAATCCCGTGGTACTCTATTCTGTCGGCATTCTTCTGGTACTGCAGGCGCTTTTCATCTACGCGCCGTTCATGCAGAAGCTGTTTGCCACAAGACCGCTCGGTCTGACCGAATGGGTAATTATCATGGTTGTAGGCTTTATCTTGCTGCTGCTCGTTGAACTTGAAAAATTCATTGTAAGAACGTTTTTCAACAAGGCCGGCATACAGTAACAAGCTGCCGGAGTGCCGGTCGTAAACTCTGTCTGCATACACGGGACTATGCAGGTATGGCTCACGGAGACCGTGAACGAAGCCGGACATCAGAGGAAATCGGCCCAAGGTTTCAGTGGTTCAGAAAACGTCCTGAACGCCGTTTTTCAGGAATCGGCGGTCTCGTTATGCTTATGTTTTGCTGCCGTTGATTGTTTTTGGACCAACCGGCATTGCCCGGGCTTTCGGGATTGACGAGGTTTAAAGTGCTTCCGGCGCCTGGATTCGGATTATTTTCCGTGCCTGAAGAATGCTGATTGAATGGAACTGTCTTCAGGAAAACCGGGAATCAGGATCGTATGGTTTTTGGCTCCTTTTCCGGCCTTTCGCAGATTAATTGCAGCTCTTGATTTGAAATTGCGCATTATACAACAGGTTCCCTTCGATGCGTCGATGGTCAGGATGCATCCTCTTTGCATGTGCAGGTAATTCTGCAGATTCTGCAGGCCGTCAGGAATTCCCGACTCTTTGGCTCCTTTCGGTTTTCGATCCTCTGACCTCGGCGTTTTGACTGGCAGGTTAACAATGGAGTTTACAGCATAATGGAGCATCTCGAACATATCCTTTTGCTTCTCGCTGTTGCGATAACCGTTGTGGTTGCGTTTCAGCGCGTTCATGTTCCTACAAGCCTTGGATATCTTCTGGTGGGCGTCATTCTCGGGCCGTATACATTGGGTCCGACGGTTACGATGCCGGAACTCGAAACGCTTGCCGAATTCGGCGTCGTCTTTCTGATGTTTACGATAGGACTTAATTTTTCCCTGCCGCAATTGCAGATGTTGCGCCATCAGGTTCTTGGTCCGGGAACCGGACAGGTTGCGCTGACAACACTGCTTGTCGGTATCATCGTATGGCTCGCCGGGCTTCCTGCCGCTTCCGCTTTTCTGTTCGGCGCGGTTTTCGCCCAGTCTTCGACTACCATTATTGCCAGTCTGCTGAACGAGCAGGGGGAGGAAAACGCGCAGCATGGACGTCTCGGCCTTGCGATGTCGGTTTTTCAGGATGTCACGGCCGTTCCTTTTCTGGTCATCATTCCCGTGCTGGGCGTGTCGGTTACTGCAGAAATTCTTGCGGGAACTCTTGTGTGGGCACTCATGAAAGCTTTTTTTGCAATGGTTGTCGTGTTTTTTGCGGGACGCTGGCTGCTCCATCCGCTGTTTCACTTCATTTCATTACGCAGGTCTCTCGAAATGTTCACTCTTGCGGTGCTTATGGTTGCCTTGCTTTCTGCCTGGACAACCAACAGCCTTGGCTTGTCGCTGGCATTCGGTGGTTTTCTTGCCGGAATGATGCTGGGCGAAACCGAGTTCCGTCATCAGGTGGAGTCGAGTATACGTCCGTTTCGCGATGTGCTTCTCGGGTTGTTCTTTATCGGTATCGGCATGCGTTTCGATCCGGCTGCGATTATACCCAACTGGTACTGGATTATCCTGTGCGCCCTGCTCATTCTCGCGAGCAAGACGCTGATTGTTTATGCAATGGTGCGCAGAATCGGTGTTGATACTCAAGTCGCATGGCGCTCCGGACTTCTGTTGAGTGTGGGTGGCGAGTTCGGCCTTGCTCTCGTTGCCATTGCGCTGGATTCAACTGTTATCGATACGCAGCAAGGCCAGATTGCCATAACATCGGTTTTGCTTTCGATGGTAGGGGGAGCTGTATTAATACGCTTCAATGGAGCAATTTCGTCGCGGCTTGTCGGTGTTCCGCATCCTGAATCCTCAGCTCTTCCTGAACTACCGGAAACTCCTGCAAAGATGGTCGTGATCGGCGGATATGGCCGAGTGGGCCATACCATTGCGGTACTTTTGCAATCGAGCGGCATTCCTTGCGTTTCCTTCGATACCGATCCGCAGCGGGTCGCCCAGGGTAAAGCGGACGGTGTTCCGGTATTATACGGCGACATTTCCGATCCGGAACTGCTTTCAGCAATTCATGTGGAACGCGCGTCTCTGGTAGTGATTACGGTTGATCACTCTTCTACGGCGTTTCGAGCGATTTCATATCTTGGCAGAACGTGTCCTCAGGTACCGGTAATCGCAAGGGCACGGGATCTCAAAACGAGTACACTGCTTCTCGAGGCAGGTGCTGTTCATGCCTATCCGGAAACCATTGAAGCGAGTCTGCGACTCGGTGCGACGGCCCTGAAGATACTTCAGGTTCCTGCTGAAGATATTGACGGGGTGATTCAGGGCGTCAGGGATTGGGGATACAAGCCGGTGCTGTAGGGCGAACTGAACACATAAGGGAAATAGTGTGAAATAAGATAGATACGCCTGGACCGGTAAGAGACGGATTCTGATATTACTAATCAGATACTCCGATCTGCATGCGTGTCATTCCGGAAATCTTCTGTTCAGGAGCGATTATGGTTTTTGAATAGCGGAGAATTTCTTATTTATCCGAAGAGACTGCATAGTCTGCTTAAGTGCCTATCTTTACATGTATAATCAATCAATAATATTATAAAGCAGGAGCACCTGTATGAAACGCGTATTTCTTTTTGTGTTGACCAACTTTGCGGTGATAGCTGTTCTGTCCGTCAGCGCCCGTCTTCTGGGCGTCGACCGCTTTTTAACCGGCAACGGGCTCGATCTGGGCATGCTGCTGGCATTTGCTGCCCTGATCGGCTTCGGCGGTTCTTTTATTTCGCTGCTGATGTCGAAAACCATGGCAAAGTGGAGCACCGGCGCACGGGTTATCGAGCGGCCATCCAGCCAGGAGGAGGCATGGCTCGTCGATACCGTGAGACAGCTGTCGAAAAAAGCCGGATTGCCGATGCCTGAAGTGGCCGTCTTCGAAGGCGCTCCGAATGCCTTTGCCACTGGGCCGAGCAAGTCGAAATCGCTGGTGGCCGTCTCGACCGGGCTGATGCAGAGCATGAATAAAAAAGAGGTAGAAGCCGTGCTGGCTCACGAGGTGGCCCATATCCAGAATGGCGATATGGTGACCCTGACGCTGATTCAGGGCGTGGTGAATACTTTCGTGATTTTTCTTGCCCGCGTTCTCGCCTATGCAGTGGACAGCTTTCTTCGCAGGGACGAGGAGTCGTCGGGCAGCCCGGGCATCGGTTACTGGATCAGCAGCATTGCCTTTGAGATTATGTTCGGCATCCTTGCAAGTATTGTTGTGATGTACTTTTCACGCAAGCGCGAATACCGTGCGGATGCGGGAGCGGCGGCGCTGATGGGCGATCGGCGTCCGATGATCGACGCTCTGCGTGCTCTTGGAGGTATCCAGGCCGGCCAGCTGCCGAAGGAGATGGCTGCCAGCGGGATTGCGGGAGGCGGTATGATGGCGCTTTTCAGCAGTCATCCTCCTCTTGAATCGAGGATTGCCGCGCTCGAGTCGGCACGTTGAGATAGCGCGCCATGCACAAAGCCCTGCACCATGCGGGGCTTTGGCGTTTCGTAAGAGCCGGGCTGCATGACGGGATCTATGCTTCGTCGATCTGGCGGAGTATTTCCCGCAGCGAACCGGCCGCTCTCTGCTTTTCTTCTTCGGTGTCCGCATTGTAGAAGCCGATTATGGCTTTTTCTCCGATACCTATCGGAGGATATTCCTTTTCCGCAAGCATCGGCATGATGGCAAGGAATGCTGTGACCGTTTTCCTTTCCATGCCGTTTATTCTGCCGATAACCTCTTCGGCTATGCCGGCTGATTCCTTTTCGTCGAGACCGGCAACGTAAGTCGCGCTCCGCACGGCTCCGTACTGGAATCCGAGTACGGCAAAAACGATGTCCCTGTTCGCGCTGCTTTCGAGTCCGGCCGGACATTGCCCGATTGATTCGGCGAGGAATTGCAGCGTCATTTTTGTTACAGCTTCGGTGTTTTGCTTGTTATGCATCGCTGTGTTCTGATTTACGGGTGCGTTTCGGTGTGCATGAAACCGCCTGAATCGCTCAGTTGCGTATTCCGTTCCGGTATTTCCATGGCGGCACCGGGGCCGGGTCTCTCCAGAGACCCCGTCCGTCTTTTCTTGCTTCGTTTTCAAGCCTCTGCAGCATCGGATCGTTCGAGTGTTTCCGGTAATGCCAGGCATAACCTGCCCTGACGAGTTCGGCATTGAGACTCGTGTCGCCAATATATATCCATGCTACGTTTCTGCCGTATCGGTCGCGATCCATACTGCGGATGGTTACCGGTTTTCCGAACACGAGCGAGCTTGTATACTGCCGGGCTTTCCTGCCGAATGGCTGTGTTTTTTCGGGACAATCGATACCGTAGAGCCGTATTTTTTCCTGCGTGTTGTCGGCGTAGAGAACAGTGATGGTATCGCCGTCTGCGATTCTGACGACGCGGGCGGATTCCGGTGTCTCGCTGCATGAGGCTAAGAATAACAGCAGGGGCAGGAGAAGGACGCGAAATCTGATTCGAAGGAACAGCGCTGAGATGATTACAGGAGGGGATTGATAGATGCGTCCTTGATGCATGGCAAGAATATTTAACAGCGAAAAACGGTTTTATCAGAAAGCGGTGTTCTGCGGTTTATCGATAAACCACCTTTTTGTTCAGGGGCGTTTTCCGGTGAAGGGACTGACGACGTCGGAAAAAACCTGTCGAGGCCTGAAGAACTTCGGAACATAAGGGATTTTGGTATTTTCAGGTATGCTCATGAAACGTTTTTTCAATTTAACGTCGCAGAGATGAATATTATCGGATCGATCGATACTTCAGGCAGAGCGAAGAGGTCTATCGGCATCGGTTTAGGGCGGTCAATCGCGGCCTCGATGCTTGTTTTGGCAGGGTTGTTTTGCTTCGGTTCTTCCTGGGCCGGCACCCTGAAGGGTACGGCGGTTTACCGGGAGCGTATTCTGCTTCCTCCCGGCGCGGTTTTCGAAGTCGAGCTGCAGGATATCTCGCGTGCCGGTGCGCCCGCAGCCGTAATCGGCCGCTATACGCTGGATCCTGCCGGTCATCCGCCTTTCCGCTTTGAAATCGTTTATGACGATGCGGCCGTTCAGCCATCCGGCCGATACAGCGTTCGAGCGGCGATAAGGCACGATGGGCGTCTTTTATTCACTACGGACAGGATCTACAGCGTGCTTGACGGCAGCGGCAAACCGCTTAAGCTGCTGCTTGTTTCTGCAGGGGCTAAGGCTGTCAGGGGGCCGGGCGGAGAGAAACCGGCCGTCGTTTTCGGGGAAGGGAGTTGATCCATCAACTGTTATTCGTATCGTCAGCGGACGGATAAACGGGAGCGGGCGCGTCGCTTTGAGCGATCTCCTGCTCGTCTGTTTCCGACATCAGTATCCATTCGGCCTTTTTCCAGTCTTCTTCCGGGAGGTTATTGGAGGGGCAGCCCCGCTCTTGCCAGAATTTATAGGCAAGTGTGCGGATATCGTGCTCGGTGAACTTCGGCATGGTCGGGTTTTCCTGAGTTAAAGGCGGTTGGATGGCTATGGCGCCGAAACGGCGTTCCGATGCAGGGTAAGATAGCCGTTTTCGATCATTAAAGAAGCTGATTGCCGTTATTTTTTCGAAAGAAGAGATCTTTCCGGAAACGACTGCGGATGGGATCTTCCGGTATTGCCGGAGCTGAACCCCGAGGTGGATATCGTCCCGAAGAGGCCGGGAAAATGACGGAAGAAACACAATGCTGACCTGATAACATTGAAATACCGAATCCATGGATCGAGAAACTGAAAGAAAGGGTGATGATTCGCATGAGGCGAGCTGTTCTGATTGCGGGCAGCTGAACTGCTACCGGCAGGAGAGCCGGTTTCCGGATTACTGCCCGGGCGAGAGTGTCGGGAAGCAGACTCTTGAAGGAATTACCGGCCGTTACTGTACCGAGGATGAAGATGCCCGCGCAGCGAGAGCTGCCGCCGAGGTCGAGGGGCTCTATTATGGCAAGCTGACACGCGTTGAAGAGGTGCTTGCTTTTGCCCGGCGTATAGGCGCTCGCAAAATAGGCCTTGCCACATGCGTCGGCCTCGTCGAAGAGACCCGTCTGTTTTCGAAGATGCTCAGGCAGAACGGGTTTGAGCCATTTGCGGTACTCTGCAAGATCGGTTCGACAGACAAGACCGAAATCGGCATCGAAGAGGAGCTCAAGCTGCGTCCGGAGAGCTTCGAAGCGCTCTGCAATCCGCTGTTGCAGGCGAAAATGCTCAATGACTGGAAGTCCGGTCTGAATGTGGTGATCGGGCTCTGCGTGGGGCATGACGCTCTCTTCTGCCGACATTCCGAAGCACTGGTTACGACGCTCATAGTCAAGGACAGGGTGCTCGCTCACAACCCGGCTGCCGCGCTCTATACCAGCCGCTCTTACTACAGGCGGGTGATGGATACGGGGCGAAATCTGTAGGAGGGAATTTACATGGTTGCACGTTGTAATAAACAGACATGATTGATCAGTTTTCCCCCCGGATTCTTTTGCTGCTTGGCATAGCGGTTGCTGTGGTGATTTTTTTTTCAGAAGATGCATATTCCCTCAAGTATTGGCGATCTTCTTTTCGGGGTATTGCTTGGACTTTATACGGCCGTTCCGGTGCTCGATGTGCAGCCAATCAGGGAGCTTGCGGAATTCGGCATGGTTTTTCTTCTTTTTGCCATCGGCCTCAATTTTCACTTCCGCAGAGCCATGCACAGGTTCTGTTCGGATCTCCGCTGGCACTCGATCAGGCTGAGGAATCTCTTCTGGGTTGACTCATGATAATCTTGTTTCAACAAAGCGAAATCGGCCGCATCGGTATCGCAGAGAAGGATGGGTCGATCGCGAACCTCTGTTTTCCTTGTGACGCCGTGCCGGCTGGAGCGGAGTGCGGCGATACGGAACTGCTTCGTGAAGCCTTCGGGCAGCTTCATGCCTATCTTCAGGGAGATATCAGGGTTTTCGATCTGCCTCTCGATCCGGCAGGTACGCCGTTTATGCGGAAAGTCTGGCGCCATGTCGCCGCTGTGCCATATGGCTGCACGGCTTCGTACCGCGATATCGCCATGGCTGCCTGTAGACCGAAGGCCTGGCGCGCCGTGGGTATGGCTAACCGCCGAAACCCCATTCCGCTTTTCATTCCCTGTCACCGAATCGTCGGCAGCGACGGAAAGCCGACCGGTTACCGCGGCGGAATCATGCTGAAGCAGGCCCTGATTGACCTGGAGCGCTGCCGATATGGTCCGGAATTCCCGGACAGTTTTCTGCCGATCCCTTAGGGGCGGTCGGTGCCAGGCTGTTCTCCCTCCGCCTCATTCATCTTCTTTGGAACCGGTTGCTTTTGAAGAAGTTGAAGATCGTCTTGTCCTTCCGACAATTTTCCCGGGTCTTTCTGTTTCGCTGCAAGGTTAAAAAATTGAGAAAAGGTATTGCTGGCTATTACATCTTAATAAAAGTACATTCGAGTAAGAATAGTCCATTAATACGAGGCTTTGCCGTCAATATGCGTGGCTTTCGCGAGAGATCTCTTTACGATAGTGTTCAGAAAGTGCAATGTTAAGGGAGAATCGTCTATCGTATTTGCTGCCGGTTCGTTTTATGTTCATATCTGGATTGTGCAAGAAAAGATTTTGCAGGTTATAGTTAACAATTGATGAAAGAGACGTGGATCCCAAGCATGATATTCCGCTCGCCCGCCTTGAAAACAGCTTTTTTGAAATAGCCGAGTTCAGGGATTTAGGGCCTGAAATCGTACGTGAGCATCATCGGCACGATTTTTTTGAAATTCTCTGGGCAACCTCTTCGACCCAAAGCGTTCATTACATCGATTTCGAACCGCATCCTGTCGAGGCTGGCCTCATGTATCTGATGGCTCCCGGTCAGGTGCATGCCTACACAGGGCCATCGCCTTCCGGATGCTTTATCGCCTTCTCGGTCGATTTTTTCAGCAGCATCATGGAACCGGAGTTGACCATTCTGTTCAATCCTTTCGTCAACCGCGCCATCAGAATACCCGACGAGTCAGTTACGGCCATGCAGATGCTTGTCGATCTGATGTTTCTTGAATACAGAGGGAAAAATAATTTCTGCATTCTGCAGGTCTATCTCAAGGCTTTCCTTTTGCATGTTGCCCGTCTGCACCAGGAGGAGAATTTTTCGTTCGACAAGAACGGCAAGCGCATGAGCCTGCTGTTCGAACTGATTGAGAAGAACTTCCGCGTCGAACGACATGCGGAGTTCTATGCTTCGGCCCTCGGTATCACACCGAAACGGTTGAACGAGATTCTGCATGAGAAGTTCGATGTGACGCTTACCCGCATTCTGCATTCGCGGCTGATTCTTGAAGCGAAACGGGAAATCGCATATGGGAGAAAAAGTTTCAAGGAGATATCGTTTGACCTCGGGTTCAGCGACCAATCTTATTTCAGCAGGTTTTTCAAGATTCAGACCGGCAGCATGCCGGCCGATTTCCGCAAGCATATTGTATCCCTTGCAAGTACCGGCAATGGATTGCTGCCCATAAATTAATGAGAACATGAAGATGATGATGACGATCTGCAGTCGGTTTCGGCGTATGACGATTCTTGCGGCGCTTTGCGCGATGCCCATTGCGGCTTCAGGCTGCGGCGATAAGGACGGAGCAGACGGCGCCTCTCAGGCCATGGCGCTTGCCGCTTTGATGTTGCGTACCGGATCGGCTGTGGTGGTGCAGGAATATCCGGCCAGGATCGAAGGGACAGTAAATGTCGAAATCCGGCCTCAGGTAGACGGTATTCTTGAAAAGATATATGTGGATGAGGGCTCGCTTGTCAAAGCAGGGCAGCCGCTTTTTCGTATCGACAGCAGGCTGTACCGCGAACAGTTAAATCAGGCTGTTGCCGCGCAGCATGCGGCCGAAGCCGCGGCGGCAATAGCAAGGATCGAGGTCGACAAGCTGACCCCTCTTGTGCAGAACAACGTGGTATCCGATATCCAGCTTAAAGCTGCGAAGGCGTCGCTTCAGGCAGCAAAGGCCAACGTTGAGCAGGCCAGAGCCGCATCGCAGTCGGCCCGTATCAATTTCGGATATACAGTTATAAGCGCACCGACGGGTGGCTATATCGGTACCATTCCGTTCCGTACAGGAAGCCTGATCAGTCGAGGCGACGGTAAACCCCTGACCTTGCTTTCGGATGTGCGGCAGGTATACGGTTATTTCAGCATGAGCGAGGCCGATTTCATGCGCTTTCGCCGCCAGTATGCCGGTGCGACTATCGAAGAGAAGATCCGAAGCGTTCCGCCGGTTACGCTGTTGCTTGCCGATGGAAGTGCCTACGGAAAAAAAGGCGCACTTGAAATGGTTGGCGGCCAGTTCGACGAATCGACAGCAGCGATTGCCCTCAGGGCGGTTTTTCCCAATGAAAACGGTCTTCTCCGTACAGGAAATACGGGGAGGATCAGGCTTGAAAGCCGCTTCGAAGGAGTATTGCTGGTTCCTCAGGCGGCAACTATGGAGATGCAGGACAAGGTTTTTGTTTTCAGGCTCGACAAAAAAGGCTTGGTTCGACGCACGGCTTTTACGGTCAGCGGCAAAAGCGGGGACAGCTATATAGCCGGACCGGAGCTGAAGTCCGGCGACGTGATTGTGACGAGCGGGCTCGGCAGGTTGCGGGACGGCATGGCAGTCAAGCCGGTTTTCAAGAAGGCGGACGGTAACTTTTAGGATCCATGTTTGAAAAATTCATAACGCGACCTGTACTTGCTACCGTCATCTCAGTTGTGCTGGTCATTCTCGGCATGGTGGGCATGACCAGGCTTCCGGTTACGCAGTTCCCCGATATCGCGCCTCCAAGTGTTGTCGTTACGGCCATGTATCCGGGCGCAAGCGCCGAAACCATCGCCCGTTCGGTTGCGCCTTCGCTCGAGGAGTCGATCAACGGCGTCGAGAACATGACCTACATGACCTCGACCTCCGGCAATGACGGCATGCTTACCATTACGGTTTACTTCAAGCTGGGTACCGATGCCGATCAGGCCGCGGTGAATGTGCAGAACCGCGTTGCGCAGGCCCAGAGCCAGCTGCCTTCGGCGGTCATCGAGCGAGGCATTACCACGGTCAAGCAGCAGAACAGCATGATCATGGTGATCAGTCTCATCAGCGACAGTCAGAATTACGATGAGACCTTTCTTCAGAACTACGCGAAGATCAACCTGATTCCCGATATCAAGAGGGTACCGGGCGTCGGTCAGGCAATGGTGTTCGGCAACAAGGACTACTCGATGCGCATCTGGCTGAATCCCGGAAAGCTTGCGGCTTATGGCATGACTCCGGCAGATGTGGCGGCAGCCATACAGTCGCAGAACATCGAGGCTGCGCCGGGCAAATTCGGCGAAGGCAGCCGGGAGGCGATGGAGTTTATCATCAAGTACCGGGGAAAATTCAATACCGAGGAAGAGTTCGGTAATATCGTCATCCGTTCCGGTGCCGAGGGCATGCAGCTTCGTCTCAGGGACGTAGCCCGCATAGAACTCGGTTCTTACGACTATACGGTGAATTCCAGGGTGGACGACCGTCCTTCGGTGACCATGGCGATCTATCAGGCCGCGGGTTCCAACGCAAACACTATCCAGACCGAGCTGCAGAAGGTGCTCGATAAAGCTTCGGCATCCTTTCCCGAAGGCATCAGTCACGCGGTGCCCTACAGTACCAAGAAATCGCTCGACGAGTCGATCGAGCAGGTGGTGCACACCCTGCTCGAAGCGTTTGCGCTTGTGTTTCTCGTGGTGTTCATTTTTCTGCAGGATTTTCGTTCGACGCTTATTCCGGCCATTGCCGTGCCTGTAGCCATTATCGGCACCTTTTTCTTCATGAATCTCTTCGGTTTTTCTATCAATCTGCTGACACTTTTTGCGCTGGTGCTCGCAATCGGTATCGTTGTTGACGATGCCATCGTGGTGGTGGAGGCGGTACATGCCAAGATGGAGCATCGTGGTCTTGCCGCCACGCCAGCCACCGCGTCAGCCATGAGCGAGATTACCGGAGCGATCATCTCCATTACGCTGGTGATGTCATCGGTGTTTCTTCCGGTAGGGTTCATGGAGGGACCTACAGGGGTTTTTTACCGCCAATTCGCCTTTACTCTCGCCACGGCGATCCTGATTTCGGCGGTGAACGCGCTGACTTTGAGTCCGGCGCTCTGCGCTCTTTTTCTTGCCGCTCCGGCAGATGGAAGCAAAAAGAAGCATGTTATGTTCAAGGGCTTCGGCGAGCGGTTCTTCAGCGGGTTCAACGCGGCGTTCAGAACGCTTACCGAAAAGTATATTAAAAGTTTGCGCTTTCTCATCGACCATAAGTGGCTGAGCATGGGCGCTCTCGGCGCGGTGACGTTACTGACGTTTTTCTTTTTCCGTACGACGCCGACCGGCTTCATTCCCGACGAGGACAACGGTTTTGCCATGATTACCGTGACGCTTCCTCCCGGCGCTTCACTCGAACGCACCAACGAGGTGCTTAAGGGTGCCGATGCGCTGCTGCAGGGTGAAGAGAGCGTCGAGCGGGTGATATCGGTGTCGGGCGTGAATATCATATCGGGGGCGAATTCCCCTTCGGCAGGCATCATGTTCGTTCAGCTCCGCGATATCGCCGATCGGGGAGCTGTGAAGAATATTCAGGCCATTACCGGAATAATGAACCGGAAGCTCGGCATGCTGTCCGATGCGTCGTTCTATGTACTGACTCTTCCAACCGTGCCGGGTTTCGGGAATGTGAGCGGCGTGGAGTTCGTGCTGCAGGATCGCACGGCAGGCAGTCTGCAGAAGTTCGGCGATATCGCCGGCGGGTTTATCGGGGCGCTCATGCAAAGGCCTGAATTCGCTTTTGCCTTTACTCCGTTCAATACCGGCTATCCGCAGTATGAACTTGTAGTCGATCCAGGCCGTGCCGAACAGCTCGGAGTCAGTACTGCGGATGTCATGACCGTCATGCAGGGGTTGTACGGGGGCATGCAGGCGTCGGATTTCAACCGTTTCGGCAGGTACTATCGGGTGATCATGCAGTCCGAAGCTGCCGACAGGTCGGATCCTGCCTCGCTGCAAGGTGTTTCGGTGAAAAACCGGTCGGGCTCGATGGTACCCCTGACCTCGGTGGCCTCGCTCAAACGGGTCTACGGTCCTGAAACCGTCGATCATTTCAACCTGTTCAATGCTATCGGCATTACCGCCAACGTCAATCCGGGTTACAGCACGGGTCAGGCGATCGATGCCATCGAGGAGGTGGCAGCCCGGACTCTTCCGGCGGGTTACAGTTACGACTGGAAAGGCATGAGCCGCGAAGAGACCGGATCTGGCGGCAAGGCCGCGGCCATTTTCGTGCTCTGCCTCGTATTCGTCTATTTCCTGCTTGCCGCTCAGTACGAAAGCTACATTCTGCCGCTTGCGGTGATGCTTTCCATTCCTACCGGTCTGCTCGGCGTGTTCATGGGCATCAGGCTGGCAGGAATCGACAACAATATCTATGTTCAGGTGGCGATCGTCATGCTGATCGGTCTTCTGGCCAAGAACGCCATTCTGATTGTCGAATACTCCATTCAGCGCCGAAGGGCGGGAAAGGATCTCGTTATGTCGGCGCTTGAAGGATCGAGGGCAAGACTCCGTCCTATCCTCATGACCTCCTTCGCATTCGTGGTAGGTCTGCTGCCGCTGCTTTGGGCTTCCGGCCCTTCGGCGCTCGGCAACCATTCCATCGGCTGGGCTGCCGTCGGCGGCATGCTCAGCGGCGTGCTGCTCGGCATTTTCATTATTCCCGTGCTCTTCGTGATATTTCAGGCTTTTCAGGAGCGCCTCACCGGCCCGGCCCATCCTATCGAGGTGGTCCATGCTCCGGTGCTTGACGATACGGACGATGCTCCCGATTATTAACGATTTCAATAATAAGAAGCTATATGCAGAAGAGGGTCAAGAGAGTATGCATGAGTATTTGCGCGTCAGGTATCGTGCTGATTATCGCTGTTTCGGTAACGGCATGCAGCGCAACGGCTCCCTATAAACGCGCAGAGGTACCGATGCCCGAATCCTACCGGGGAGCAGCGGTATCGACCAGCCAGCAGGTTTCGGTATCGGAAATTCCCTATCGCAGTTTTTTTGCCGATCAGGTGCTGGTTGCGCTTATCGATACTGCGATGGTGCGGAACCATGACCTGCAGATCGCCCTGAAAAATATCGATTATGCCGAAGCTGGACTGAAGCAGGCGAAACTCGGGTTTCTACCAACGCTCCGGCTCGGTGCATCGGGAGCGGTCAGTCGTCCATCAGACAACAGCCTTGGCAGTTCGAGTTTACAGGAGGCTGACGGAAAGAGCTACTCCGAGGATTATACGCTCTCTCTGGGCTCCTCGTGGGAGATCGATATATGGAGCAGAATCCGCAGTAAAAAGAAAGGCGCTCTTGCCGGGTATCTGAAAACCCTCGAAGGAGCGAAAGCCGTGCGTACGAAACTTGCCTCAGACGTTGCGTCCGGCTATTACAATCTGCGGATGCTCGACGCGCAGCTCGATATTGCCAGAAAAAACCTTGCGCTGGCCGATACAACGCTTCATATGATGAGGCTGCAGTACGACGCTGGCCAGGTGACCATGCTTGCCGTCGGGCATCAGGAAGCCGCCCGGCAGGCAGTGCTGCAGACGGTGCCTCTTATCGAGCAGGGGATCGCCGTGCAGGAGCATGCTCTCGGTATCCTCTGCGGGCGCTTTCCCGGTCCGGTAGAGAGGGGAAAGAGTCTTGCCTCCATTCCTGTAGTCGATAACTTTCCTGCGGGCGTACCGGTCGCGCTGCTGCAGAACCGCCCGGACGTGCGCGAGGCAGAGCTTGCCGTGATGGAGGCTCATGCAGATATGGCTGCGGCAAAGGCGGCCATGTACCCGTCGCTTGCAATTACCGCCCAGGGAGGTCTCAACTCCTTTCGCACCAGCAACTGGTTTGCCACACCCGGTTCGCTTTTCGGTCTGGTTCAGGGCGCTCTGCTTCAGCCGATTTTTCAGCGGGGCGAGCTGAAAGCAGACTATGAAAAATCGGGAATCAGAAAAGAACAGGCTGAAATCGGTTTCAAGCAGGCGCTTCTGAGGGCCGTCGCAGAGGTCTCCGACGCTCTTGTTCGACTCGACAAGCTTCGCGAGCAGGAGCGGGCCGCGGCGGCAAGGACGAAAACGCTCGCAAGCGCCGTCGCCAATTCGAATCTGCTTTTCAGAAGCGGCATGGCAACCTATCTTGAGGTTATTTCCGTGCAGACCGGTTATCTTCAGGCGGAACTCGCTCTGGCCGATGTTCGCCGCCAGCATCTGACGGCCATGGCGGAACTTTATCGCGCCCTTGGCGGAGGGTGGAGGTAAACGAACCTTCAGGAGTGCCATGCGGATTATCGATATCCTTATCGTCGGCGGCGGGGCTGCCGGTATGCTTGCGGCTGTTTCGGCTCGTGAACGTGCGCGTAAATGCCATATTCCGGATAAGGATTTTTCAATCGTCATTCTGGAGCGTAACGGTCGCCCCGGAGTAAAAATCGGGATATCGGGCGGGGGGCGGTGCAACGTCACGCATGCTGCGGAACCCGACGAACTGCTTGCAATGGGGTTTCAGAAGAAGAGGGAACAGCGTTTTCTCCGCCATGCGCTCCATGCATTCGGAAGTGATGATCTGCTTGCCCTGCTCGCACGGCAGGGTGTTCGGTGCGAAGCGAGGCCTGACGGCAAGGTTTTTCCTGTTGCCGGGCTTTCCGCTTCGGACGTAGTGCGTGCGTTCGAACGCATGATGGCGGAGTGTGCCGTCCGCGTCGAGCACGGCTGTACGGTCAGTTCGATTGAACGGATAAAGGATGCTTTTGTCGTTACGGCAGGTGAGCGTGCATTCAGAGCGTCTGTGCTTATTCTCGCTACCGGAGGGGTTTCGTACCCCTCGACCGGCAGCAGAGGGGACGGTCTTTTATTTGCACGTCGGCTGGGTCACGCCATCGTTAAACCCTCTCCCGCGCTTGCTCCGGTGCTGACCATGGAAAAACCGCCTTCGGAGTTTTCAGGCGTGTCGCTGCGTTCTGCGGAGTTCATCGCTTCCGCCGGTGGAAAGCAGATCGACCGAAGGGGAGACCTGCTTTTCACTCACCGGGGTATTTCCGGGCCGGCGGCGCTTTCTCTTTCGAGGGATGCCGCCGAACTGTTCAGAGCAGAGCGGAATTGTCTTCTTTTCGCAGATCTGTTTGCCGATTTCGCCCTTGATGCGCTTCAGGAAGCGCTGCTTTCGGAGACCAGCTGCAACGGAGCAAAGATGGTTCGGAAATTCCTGCAGCACCACCAGAATGGCCCTCCCGCAGTTCTTATACCCCATATCATGCGCCATGCGGGGATTCCTGAAGACGAACAGCTCAGCAGGCTTGCCCGCACCAAGCGTATCGCGCTCCTGCAGACATTGAAACGCTTTCCCCTCGGCGCAGTCAAAGCCGTGCCGCTCGAAGAGGGAGAGGTGTCGGCGGGCGGGGTATCGCTCGGAGAGGTCAACCCGAAAACCATGCAGTCCCGAATCGTGCCCGGCCTTTTCTTTGCAGGCGAACTCCTCGATTACGCCGGAGAAATCGGCGGCTTCAATCTGCAGGCGGCATTCTCAACCGGCTGGCTGG
>VGGK01000026.1 GCA_016868665.1 Chlorobiota bacterium | reverse complement strand
ATGCCTGTTTCCGATCATGTGCAAACCCTTCTGCGATCCCTGTCAGGGGAAAATTCCCTTCGAAGCAGAAAAACCGGGCGCAATGGTTATTTTAAGGAGTTAACTGCGGTTCCGGCAGCTATCTCTCTGTCCGACCGATTTTTTCAAGTCCGTCCATCCTGTAATTCGCCATGCAATTCATCGATCTTATTACCCAGAAAAACCGGATTCGTTCATCGCTCATGCAGCGCCTCGAGGAGATTGTCGATCACGGCAAGTTCATCATGGGGCCGGAGGTCGGAGAGCTGGAGCTTCGGCTTGCTGCTTATACCGGCTCGCGTTTCTGCGTTTCCTGTTCTTCGGGTACCGATGCCCTGCTCATGCCTCTGCTTGCCAAAGGGATCGGTCCGGGGGATGCCGTCATTACCACGCCGTTCACCTTTATCGCGACGGCAGAGGTGGTCTGTCTTGCCGGAGCTGTGCCGGTTTTTGCCGATATCGATCCTTCGACCTTCAACATCGATCCCGGTTGTATTTCCGGAGCAGTCAGCGCGGCGCGGGAGAGAGGACTTAATCCTAAAGCGATTATTCCTGTCGATCTTTTCGGACTTCCGGCCGATTACGAGCGCCTCGAAGCGGTTGCCGCCGATCATGGCCTCTGGATTCTTGAAGATGCGGCCCAGAGTTTTGGTTCTTCATACAGGGGGCGCAGGGCCGGCAGTTTCGGGCTTGCTGCCGCGACTTCGTTCTTTCCTGCCAAACCGCTCGGGTGCTACGGCGACGGCGGGGCGGTTTTTACCGACGACGAGGAGCTTGACCGGCTGCTCCGTTCGGTCAGGGTGCACGGCAGCGGCGCTGACAAGTACAGCAACGATCGGATAGGCATCAACGGAAGGCTCGATTCGATACAGGCGGCGGTGCTTCTGGAAAAACTCATGATTTTCGATGAGGAGCTCGCAGCCCGTCAGCAGGTTGCCGATGCGTACAGCTCGAGGCTGAGAGAAAAGCTTGTCGTGCCTGAGGTTCCGGATGGTTCGGTTTCCGCATGGGCTCAGTACTCTCTTCTTGCCCGATCGGATGAGGAGCGGAGCGCGATTATGGGTGCGCTACAGAAAGAGGAGATCCCTTCGGCCATTTACTACAAGATTCCCCTTCATCTGCAGAAGGCTTTCGATTCGCTCGGTTATCGCCAGGGGGATTTTCCGGTTTCAGAAGAGATGAGCAGGCGGGTGTTTTCCCTTCCCATGCACCCGTATCTGTCGGAAGGGGAGATTGCGAAAATCTGCTCGGTTGTTGCCGGATGCCTGTGAAGAGTGAAGGTGCGTCTCAGGCAGGGCTTTTTCAGCATTCACGAAGCAGGCCGTCTTCCATGTGCAGGCATCTGTCGGCCATTGCCGCGTATTCTTCGTTGTGCGTAACGATGACGAATGATGTCTGCCGGTCTCTCGACAGTTTTGACATCAGTTCGTAGAGCGAACGGCTGTTTCTGCTGTCGAGGTTTCCGCTTGGTTCATCGGCCAGAATCAGCCTGGGATTGTTCATGAGCGCTCTTGCGATGGCAACCCGCTGCTGTTCGCCGCCGGAGAGTTCCGAGGGCAGATGGTCGAGGCGTTCCTGAAGCCCGAATTCTGAAAGCAGCGCTTCGGCGCGTTTTTTCGCCGCCGGCAGCTTGCCGGTGGCTATGAACTCGGGAAGGGCGACATTCTCGAGGGCGGTGAAATCGGAGAGCAGATGGTGGAACTGGAAGACAAATCCGATTTTCCGGTTGCGGAACCGGGCGAGCTCTTTCCGGGAAAAGACGAATCTGCCGTTACGGAAGAGCGGGGCGTCTTCGAACAGGAGTTCTCCCTGGTCGGGAGCGTCGAGCGTGCCGAGCAGGTTGAGCAGAGTGGTTTTGCCGCTGCCCGATGCGCCGATTACCGTGAGCATCTCGCCCGGGCGTACCGAGAGGTCGATACCCCGGAGAACGGGTATCGGTGACTGACCGGGCAGGGTGTATGATTTACTGATGTTTTTTGCTTCGAGCAGCATGGTTTCAGAGTGGTCTTGTTTGTCCTTCGCCTTCGATGATCCATTTGTAGCTTGTCAGTTCCCGGAGTCCCATCGGACCGCGTGCGTGCAGTTTCTGCGTGCTGATGCCGATTTCTGCGCCGAGTCCGAATTGCGCTCCGTCGGTGAATGCCGTCGATGTATTGACGTAGACCGCGGCGGCATCGACGCGTTTTATGAATTCGGCTTTCGAGAGAGGGTCGTCTGTGATGATTGCTTCACTGTGCTGCGAACTGTACCGTGCGATATGCCGGATCGCTTCGTCGAGAGAACCGACGATTTTTAACGACATCTTCAGTGATAGAAATTCCGTACCGAAATGTTCGGCGTGCGCATGTTCGAGGAGGGTTTCGGGATAGAGGCCCTGAAGTGTGTTGTATGCGGTTTCGTCCGCGTAGATGATGACCTGTTTTTCGGCGAGCGGGGCGACGAATGCCCGAAGATCGTCTATCCGGGCGGCATGTACCAGCAGGGTGTCGAGGGCGTTGCAGACGCTTGGCCTGCGGGTTTTGGCATTGAAGATGATATTGGCCGCCATGGCGGTATCGGCGGTTTTATCGATATAGGTGTGCACGATGCCGGCGCCTGTTTCGATGACCGGCACCCTGGCATTCTGCCGCACGAAATCGATCAGCTGCTGGCTTCCTCTCGGGATGATGACGTCGATTTGCCCGACTGCGTTGAGCATGAATCCTGCGGCTTCGCGTTCCGACGGAAGCAGGGTGATGGTGTCGGGATTGAGCCGGTGCCTCACGAGCGTCTCCCTGATGCAGCTTACGATTGCGCTGTTCGAGGCATGGGCGTCGCTTCCGCCTTTCAGAACGGTAGCGTTTCCCGATTTCAGACAGAGAGCGAAAACGTCGAAGGTGACGTTCGGCCGCGCTTCGTATATGATGCCGATCACTCCGATCGGCACGGTCGCTTTTTTCAGTTGCAGGCCATTCTGAAGTTTCCGCTCTTCGAGGACGATGTTCAGTGGTGACGGCAGCGAGGCTACGTTACGCATGTCGTCGGCAATGGCGGTCAGACGTTTTTCGTCCAGAAGCAGCCGGTCGTAGAGGGGGCTGGAGCGGTCCATGCGTTCGAGATCCTGGCGGTTCGCTTCGAGAATCGAGGGTGCTGCCGCCGCAATGGCGTCGGCGAGGTCGAGGAGCACCGCATTGATGACGGATTCCTCTATGGCGACAAGCTCGCGACTGGCGTTTCGAGCATTCCTGAAGAGGCTGGTGAGCATTTCCTTCATAGGGTTCCGGTTCTGCGTTTACTGGATGATATAGAGATAGTCGTAATGTATGAAGGGTTTCTGTCCTTTCTGGCCGATGACCGATCGGATTTTATCGGCACTGTAGCCGGCCATGCCGTATCCGAGCACGCTCTTGTCAGCCGAACAGATTTTCACGATGTCGCCTTTGAAGAAGCTGCCCATTACGGTTTCGATGCCGACCGGGAGCAGGCTGTTTGCCCGGTCTCCTGAGGTCAGGGCAATACGGGCGCCTTCATTGATCGTAACGGATCCTTTTTCCATGCCTTCTGTGTGGGCGATCCACCGTTTTGGTCCGTAGGTGGGTTTTTCGGGCAGGAATCTGGTGCCGGGGTTTTCTCCGCCGAGAATTGAGAGCAGTATGTCGGGCGTTTTGCCGTTTGCGATATGGACGGTAATGCCGAGTCGGGAGAGTTTCTGTGCTATATGGCATTTCGTCAGCATGCCGCCGCGGCCGAATTCCGATTTGCCCGGAGTGATATACTGGTGAAAATGCTTCGTTGAGGGCGGAATTTCCCTGATAACCGAGCCGTTTCCGCTTTTCATGTCGAAAATGCCGTCGACATGCGAGAGGATGATGTAGCCGTCAACGTGCATCATCGAGGCGATCAGTCCGGAAAGTTCGTCGTTGTCGGTGAACATCAGTTCAGTTACCGATACCGCGTCGTTTTCGTTCACGACAGGAATGATCCGCTGCTGCAGCAGGGATGAGAAGCAGGTTCGCATGTTGAGGTAGTGCTGTCTGTCCCGGAAATCTTCCTTGGTGACGAGAATCTGTGCCGTTGTGAGCCCGTGCCCGGCGAACATCGATGTATAGGTGTTGATCAGCTTGATCTGGCCTGTTGCGGCAAGAACCTGTCTTGTTGCGACGGGGGAGAGGCTGCCGGTCATCGTAACGATAGAGCGTCCCGCTCCAACGGCGCCGGAGGAGACCAGAATGACCTGGACGCCCCGTTTCTGCAGTTCGGCTATCTGCGAGGTGAGTCGTTCAAGTACTTCGATGTCCAGATGTCCGTCGCTGGCGGTTATGACGTTCGTTCCGACCTTGACGACGATTTTCCGGTAGATGGGATTTCGGTTCTTCATGGATACGTTGTGCGCTGTTCCTGTCGTAAATCGGTTTCTGATGAGCCGATAATAATGAAAAGATAGGTAAAGATATAAAAATGCGGGAGGATCGGATGGAGTCAGGAGGGTAGTGGGTAGTGGGGAGGAGATGGGAGATGGGGGGAGGGGGAATAAGATTTTCGTTTCTGATGTTTGTGCAGTTCCTGCTTCCTGAGTGGAAGTCTGTGGGGGGAAGAGTTTTTTTATTCGCAGCTGCGAATAGCTATCTTAAGGGAAACGGGCAAGCTTAAACGTTTATTTTCAAGCGTTTCCGCAATGCCGGCGTCAGAATATAACCTGCAGACCGTTTACATTATGCTGTTAGCCGGGCTCTCCGAGATAACTCTTCCGCTCAAGAATCCGGTTCTGCAGTTTTCACTCATCCTGTTCATCATTCTTTTTGTGCCGTTTTTTCTGAAACGGCTGAAGATTCCGAGTCTTATCAGCCTGATCATCGCCGGGGCCGTCGTGGGGCCGCATGGGCTGAACCTGATGCTGCGCGACAGCAGCATCGTGCTGTTCGGTACGGTCGGGCTGCTTTATATCATGTTTATTGCGGGTCTGGAGATCGATGTGGCCGATTTCAAGAAGAACAGCGGCAAGAGCGTTCTGTTCGGTCTTTATACGTTTCTTATATCCGAACTGCTCGGTATTTTCGTCGGGTTGTATGTGCTGCATTACTCGCTGCTCTCTTCGGTGCTGATCGGCAGTATTTTCGCTTCGCATACGCTTATCGTCTATCCTGTCGTCAGTCGTCTCGGCATCGCCAAGAACCGTGCTGTCACTATTGCGTTAGGAGGCACCATAATCACCGATACGCTGGCTTTGCTCGTGCTTGCGGTTGTAGCTGGAAGTTCGACGGGGGAGCTCACTACTGCTTTCTGGGCGAGGCTGCTTGCAGGTGTTACAATTTTCAGTCTTATCGTGCTGTTCCTGTTGCCTGTAGCTGCGCGATGGTTTCTGAAGCGTTTTGACGACAGTGTTCTGCAGTACCTCTTTGTGCTCGGACTGGTGTTTTTTGCGGCGTTTCTTGCCGAAGCTGCCGGCGTGGAAGCAATCATCGGTGCCTTTCTCGGCGGACTTGCGCTCAACAGGCTCATACCGCGAACTTCGGCATTGATGAACCGTATCAGGTTTGTGGGCGATGCGATTTTCATTCCCTTTTTTCTGATCGGCGTCGGCATGCTTATCGATTTCAGCGCATTCTTCAAAGATATCGATACAATCCGAACCGCAATCGTTATAACGGTTTCGGCGACCGTCGCCAAATATGTGTCGGCATGGATTACTCAGAAGATTTACGGTTTTTCGGCGGATCAGCGGCGGTTG
Source organism: Chlorobiota bacterium (assembly GCA_016868665.1). GTDB lineage: Bacteria > Bacteroidota > Chlorobiia > Chlorobiales > Chlorobiaceae > Chlorobium. Next base: position 22,818 of record VGGK01000026.1, on the reverse strand, counting down.
ATTTTCGGTCTTATAAGCGCACATGCGGCTGTAGCCCTTGCCACGGTTCTTATCGGCTACAATACCGTAACCGGTTATACGCTCGCAGGTACGCCGGTACGACTGCTTGACGAGAGTGTGCTGAACGGTACCATCCTGTTCATTCTGGTGACCTGTACCCTTGCTACTGTCGTGGGGGAAAAAGGCGCTCAGAATATCGCGTTTTCCGAGCAGGCCGATGAAGCGGCCAATAGCGGGTTTGCGGACGCCGAGGTAAAAATTCTCATGCCCCTGAACGATCCGGAGACGGTGGAAGAGCTGGTGAATCTGGGCATAACGCTGAAATCGCCGAAAATCCGGGATGGCCTTTTCGCGCTTCATGTTGCAGACAGCAGCGAATCGGAGGCCGCTGCCGGAAAGCATGGCGAGAAGCTGCTTGAAAAAGCTGCGGTCGCAGCCGCATCGACGGATAATCGTCTGTCGGGCCTTCTGCGTTACGATACCAGCATTCTCAACGGTATCGACGGCGTCGTCAGGGAACAGAAGATCACCGATCTCATTCTTGGTCTTCATCGTCAGCAGGGGCTGACCGATTCGTTTCTCGGCAGTCTTTCGGAGATGCTTCTTGTCACCTGCAATGTTACGACCTTCATTTACAGGCCGGCTCAGCCGCTGGCCACCATCAAGCGTACGCTTGCGGTCATTCCGCAGGGAGCGGAAAGCGAAGAGGGTTTCGGCATTTGGAAGGATCGTCTGGCGGGCATGGTGAGCAATACCGGATCGAAACTCGTTTTTTACGCGGATCGCCAGACGCTCGCCTATCTCAAGGAGCATCATTCGGAAAGTTTTCCCAATGCAGAGTACAAGTTGTTCAGAAATCTCAATGAGTTTTCCGGTCTGGCCAAGGAGATCAGGATCGACGATAATCTCGTTGTCGTGATGAGCCGGAGGAATTACCAGTCCTATCATTCGAGAATGGCTAAAATACCCTCGTATCTCAGCCGCTATTTCAGGAAAAACAGTTTCATTCTGATTTACCCCTTACAGAACAGGAACGAGGAGGATGTTCCGGAGTTCCCTGACCTGACGTTGCCCGAAAGGTTCAGGTTTGATTTCGGTCAGGTCGGCATCAAGTTGGGGGAGGCATTGAAACGTCTTCCGTTCAATAGGGTTTCGGTTCGGCCGAAGCGTAAGCCGTAGCGTTATCAGGGATATGGAGTGATGGTCTCAGGATGTCTTCGGCTGCGTCGCGTGTTCGTGGCAATGAGTTCCATCCGCTGCCGCAAGACAGGTTCCGAAGACCTGCAGACTGAAGCTTTCGAGTGCGAAACCGTTATTTCTGCACAGTGTTTCAAGGAGCGAGGCCAGTTTTTCGTCCGTGACTTCAACGACCTTGCCGCATTGTTCGCAGATGATATGCAGGTGGTTGGCGACCCCGTGCGATTTTTCGTAGTGCGTGTGTTTGTGGCCGAGGTCGATTTTTGTGACCAGATGGCATTTGAAGAGAAGGTCGAGCGTATGGTAGACCGTAGCTCTCGATATGCTCATTCCTTTTTTCTTGAGACGTACGAATATTTCATCGGCATCGAGATGGCTCGAAGCTTTGTAAAGTTCGCGCAGGACGATAAGCCTTTCGGTCGTACAGCGCATGCCGTGTTCTTTCATGTACGTCTTGAACAGCGTTTCGGCCTGTACAAGCTTTTCGCTGCTCTCTTTTCTGCTCTGTGATGGTTGTCTCGTCATTGAGTAAGGCTGTGCAGTTAACGTATTGTCCTTTGTCCTTCTTTATATTGTTAACATGGAATTTACAATTTTTTATGCCTAATGTCGGTTTTTCCGCGTATCGAGCGATTCGGAAACCTTAAGCAGCCTGTTTTCTGTTGTTTTTAATCCAGGGACATATCGGTTTTTTTTCATGAAAATCTTTAATTCATTCAGGCAGAAAAAGGAGCCGCAACTTTTTACGGAGTCGGCAGGTTGCGGGAGAAAACAGTACAAAACAAGTTTATCGCATTGCGAAATACCATGATCGTGCCAATTACCTTATACAGTGACGATATTCTCCGTCAGAAAGCGGTTCCGCTGGAAGGTATCGATTCCGGAGTGAGAGATCTCATTGGCAATATGTTAGAAACCATGTATAATGCACCCGGCATAGGGCTTGCCGCTCCCCAGGCAGGCAGTGCCCTGCGGCTGCTCGTGCTCGATATTTCCTGCATGAAGGAGTATGCCCATGTCAAGCCGATGGTGGTGATCAATCCGGTCGTTCTTTCTTCGAGAGGATATCTTGCCATGGAGGAGGGCTGTCTGAGTATTCCCGGAGTGCAGGGAGATGTTGTCAGGCCTGCCGTCATCACTCTTCGGTATCGTAACGAGGAGTATGCGGAGGAGACCATGGAGTTTTCCGGTATGCTGGCGCGCGTGCTGCAGCATGAAATAGATCATCTTGACGGCAGACTCTTTGTCGACAGGCTGCAGAAACGCGATCGGAGAAAGGTTCAGAAGCAGCTCGATGCGATCGCTTCCGGCAGCTTCGCCGCGTCTTATCCTGTTGCGGAGATTTCCTCTTCAGGGTATGCCGCGAATGGCTGAAGGAGTGCTCAGATAATTTTTTTACCCCTTTTTCGTACATGAGAATAGTTTTTATGGGTACGCCGGAATTTGCGGTTCCCTCTCTCAGAAGGATGGTAGCCGCAGAGGACGGTTTCGATGTCGTGCTTGTGGTGACCGGTCAGGATAAACCCCGCAGAAAGCAGCATGACAAGCCGGAATCTTCTCCGGTTAAAAAAGCCGCTCTTGAACTCGGCCTCAATGTTTACGAGACCGATGATCCGTCGAGTACCGCATTTTCCGATGCAGTGGCTGCGGCAATGCCCGAGGTTATCGTCGTTGCCGCATTCCGCATACTGCCGCCCGAAGTTTACAATCTGGCGTCATCAGGGGCTTTCAATCTTCATGCGTCGCTTCTTCCGGCATACCGGGGAGCGGCCCCGGTAAACTGGGCGATCATCAGGGGAGAAACGGTGACCGGCATAACGACGTTTTTTCTGCAGGAGCGTGTCGATACCGGCAGTATCATTCTTACCCGTGAAGTGCCTTTGCTGCCGGAAGACAATGCAACGACGCTTGCTGGCAGGCTGTCGGAAGAGGGGGCGTCGCTTGTCGTCGACACATTGCGCGCTATCGCTTCCGGTTCGGTTCGGCTGCGTCAGCAGGATGACCGGCTTGCTTCGAAAGCTCCGAAACTGACGCGCGAGAATACGCGTATCCGGTGGGATTCTCCTTCCTCGGACCTCTGTAATTTTATCAGGGGCCTTGCCATGAAGCCTGCCGCCTGGACTACATTCAATGGTAAAAATATGAAGGTTTTTCGTGCGGCGCATGCCGGCGATAACCAGGCGGGAGGGGGAGAGCCCGGAACGGTGCTTATTTATGATGGGCGACTGCTTGTTTCTGCCGGTGACGGCTGGATAGAAATTCTGCAGCTTCAGCTCGAAGGCAAGAAAATCATGGATGCGTCGGAATTTCTCAGGGGGTTTCGTCAGAACGAGTATCCCCAGCCTCTTGTGCTCGTGTAGTTGCCATACCATCGCTTTATTTCGTATATTCCCCGACCTGAAACAGCAAGGGTTCTCCGATGATTCGCCAGCGGTTTGGGGCTGAGTCGGGCCGGGTGCCCTTTCCATGAAATTAAACGCTCTTTTTATGTCCCTTTCTTCTCCGGAAGTCAGCCGTACGCGCAACTTCTGTATCATAGCCCATATCGATCACGGAAAATCGACGCTAGCCGACCGTCTGCTTGAGGTAACCCATACCCTTGATCGAACACAGATGGGTTCGGCACAGGTCCTTGACGATATGGATCTGGAAAGGGAGAGGGGCATTACCATAAAGAGCCACGCAGTCCAGATGAGGTATCGTGCCGCCGACGGCGAGGAATACATTCTGAACCTCATCGATACTCCGGGGCATGTCGATTTCAGTTATGAAGTGTCCCGTTCGCTTGCGGCCTGCGAGGGTGCGTTGCTTGTGGTCGATGCGACACAGGGGGTCGAGGCGCAGACTATCGCAAATCTTTATCTTGCCATCGACGCAGGACTCGAAATAATTCCGGTCATCAACAAGATCGACCTGCCTTCTTCGGATGTCGAAGGGGTGGCTTCGCAGATTATCGATCTGATCGGTATCGATCGCCAGGAGATCCTCCAGGTATCGGCAAAGGCTGGACTGGGCATCGATGAGCTTATGGCGGCCATCATCGCCCGCATTCCCGCGCCAGCGGATAACAAGCGGCTGCCTCTGAGAGCGCTGATTTTCGATTCCGTATTCGATCCCTACCGCGGTGCGGTCGTCTATCTGAGAGTCGTTGACGGCGTGCTGCGCAGAGGTGATCGGGTGAAGTTCTTCGCCAACGACAAGTTGTACAGTGCGGACGAGATCGGCACCATGAGCCTGAAGCGACAGCCGAAGGAGGAGCTTGCCTCTGGCAATGTCGGGTATCTGATCTGTTCGATCAAGGATGTGAAAGACGCGAAGGTGGGCGATACCGTGACGCATGCCGATGCGCCTGCCTCCGGGCCGCTTTCAGGGTACAAGGATGTGAAGCCGATGGTATACAGCGGTCTTTATCCAGTTAACTCCAACGAGTTCGAGGATCTTCGCGAGTCGCTCGAGAAGCTTTCGCTGAACGATGCGTCGCTTGTCTATACTCCGGAAACATCGGTCGCCCTCGGTTTCGGTTTTCGTTGCGGCTTTCTCGGTCTTCTGCATATGGAGATCATCCAGGAGCGTCTGGAGCGGGAGTACAGCGTAAACATCATTACGACGGTACCTAACGTGGAGTACCGCGTCATTCTGACCAATTCCGATGTGGTGGAAGTTGACAATCCTTCGAAGATGCCTGAAACATCGAAGATAGCCAGGGTCGAGGAGCCATATGTGAGTATGCAGATCATTACGCTTTCCGAGTATATCGGCAATATCATGAAGCTCGGCATGGAGCGGCGGGGGGAGTATCGGAATACCGATTATCTCGACAGCACGAGAGTGAACATGCATTTCGAGTTTCCGCTTGCCGAAATCGTTTTCGATTTTCATGACAGACTGAAGTCCATTTCCAAAGGGTATGCTTCGATGGACTATGAGTATATCGGCTACAGGGAATCGGATCTTGTCAAGCTCGACGTGCTGCTCAACGGCGAAGCGGTCGATGCGCTTTCCATCATCGTGCACCGTTCGAAGGCCTATGAGTGGGGCCGCAAACTCTGCCAGAAGCTCAAGGGCATCATTCCGAAACAGATGTACGAGGTTGCTATCCAGGCGGCTATCGGCAGCCGCGTCATTTCAAGGGAGACCATTTCGGCAATGCGCAAGAACGTATTGGCAAAATGTTACGGCGGCGACATAAGCCGCAAGCGCAAGCTCCTCGAGAAGCAGAAGGAGGGCAAAAAGCGCATGAAGCAGGTCGGCAGGGTGGAGGTGCCGCAGGAGGCCTTCCTCGCCATTCTCAATATTGACGAGTAGGGATGAGTGCAGTGCTGAGTGATGGGGGGCAGGAGATGGGGTGCTTTTATTTTTCTGTTCGCGATTTTACAATATATCGTGCATGAATCGCATGAAAAAATCGTCCAACAACCGTGTTTGTATAATTCACTATTTAAACTGTCTATACCGTGAGCGCTGAACAGCAGAAACCGGTCAGGAAGCATACGAAAGAGTGGTTTGACGCGCTCATTATAGCTGCGATTATTGCCACTGTGCTGAGAATTTTTGTTGTCGAATCGTACAGGATTCCAACAGGTTCCATGGAAAATACGCTGCTTGCGGGTGATTTTCTTTTTGTGAACAAATATGTCTATGGCGCCAGGGTGCCTTTTACCGATTACAGGCTTCCTGGTGTCGACAAGGTGGAACGGGGGGACGTTATCGTGTTCAAGTTTCCGAAAGACAGGTCGCTGAACTATATAAAGCGTTGCGTTGCCGTGAGCGGCGATACCATTGAAATACGGGATCAGCAGGTGTACGTGAACGGTAATGCGGTCCATCTGCCTGAACATGGACAGTTTATGGGGCAGAAAATGCCGCCGGGAGCTGCGGATTTCCAGATTTTTCCGAGGTTCTCGACTTTCAACAAGGATAATTACGGCCCATTGCGTATTCCTCGTAAAGGCGACGTGATCGATCTGAACGAAAAAACTTACCAGCTCTACAGTTCGCTTGTTGCCGACGAAGGCCATGATATATCGCTTATCGATGGCCGCGTCTATGTTGACGGTGTTCTTTCCACTGCCTATATCGTAGAGGATGATTATTATTTTGCCATGGGGGACAATCGCGATAACAGTCTTGACAGTCGTTACTGGGGGTTTCTGCCAGGGCGTGATATCCTGGGTGAGGCGATGATGGTTTACTGGTCGTGGGATCCGAACCGTTCGCTCCTTTTCGATCCTGCAGGAAAACTTACGTCGATCAGATGGGGCAGGGCCGGCATGGTGGTTCACTGAGCTTTCGGTTCGTGCTTTCTGATTTTTTCACTGGCTATCGATGCGGACTGTCTGAGTATGGCGTTGCTGAAGAGCGTTTTTTGAAGATCCGGCATATCGAACGACAGTTCTTCGAGGTTTGTCTGAAGTCGCTGGTTTTCAGGGCAGCCGGAAGTCGGAATGATTTCGATTTTCCGGATTGTGATGGCGTCCAGACCTAACGAGGGGCTTACGGCTCCTATGGTGATACGGTGTGTCCCGCCCCGATATCGTTGCTGTATCTGTTCTTTGAATGTTCCGTTCAGGCGAACGGATATGGCGCCGTAGAGGGCGAGATATGCAGAGAGATAAAGGATGCCGGGTGAAAGAAGCAGCGCCCTGATCCATGAGGATGGAGTTATGGTATGTTGGTGTGATCTGAGGGTCATGGTCAAGGGTCGATGGCTTAAGCGCTTGTGGCACCGGGTCTGCATCGCTTGTCCATGATACGATTTTTTTTTAATGCTTTTTATAAATCGGTTCTCTTTTTTATGTCAGTACAATACCGGGTTCCTTCGTTCGTTCTCAAACCCGTTATACGGGAAGTCCATGCCGATACGGAGACGCCGGTTTCGGTTTATCTGAAACTTCAGCGCCCTTTGTCGTGTCTCCTTGAATCGGTTGAAGGAGAGGAGCGTCTGGCACGTTTTTCTTATATCGCGATCGATCCGGTGGCCGTTCTTCGGGGAACCGTAGGAAAGGAGCCCGTGCTCGATGTGCTCGATGACCGTTTCCGTTCCCTCCAGTCAGTCGTTGCAGGGGAAGCCTCGCTTCGGGCTGTTATCGACCGGGTTCTTCAGGAGTTCGATACGATCGAGCTTCCCGGCAGGAAAAACGGTTCGCCGCGCATGATCACCTCAGGCGTTTTCGGTTACTTCAGCTACGATGCCATGCATCTGGTCGAAAAAATTCCTGAGCCGGCACTTCCCGATCCTGCCGGCATGGATGATATCGTGCTGCTTTTCTGCGATACGCTTGTGGTTTTCGACAATATCATGCGCAAGGTATTCATCACAACCAATTATCTCGCTGAAGGCGACAGGGTGCTGGCCGAAGCGAGGCTCGATGCCATAGAGGAAGAGATGCTGCGTCCGCTTCATCGCGACGAGGTGGTAATGAAGCCTGAATTGCCGGCTGCGGTTGTTTCGAATACTTCAAGGGAGGCCTACCTTGCGAAAGTGGAAAAAGCCAAGGAGTACATTCTTGCCGGTGACATTTTTCAGGTGCAGATTTCACAGCGTCTGCGCCGTCCCCTCACCACGAGGCCTTTCGATGTTTACCGGATGCTGAGGACGGTCAATCCTTCACCGTATCTGTACTATTTCGATCTTGGGGAGGCGAAGATCGTGGGGTCGTCTCCCGAACTTCTTGTGAAGGTGCAGCGCGACGCCGAGGGGCGTCGCATCGTCGATACCCGCCCGATTGCCGGAACAAGAAAGCGCGGCAATACTTATGAGGAGGATGCGCTCATTGCCGAAGAGCTGCTTGCCGACGAGAAAGAGTGCGCCGAGCATCTTATGCTGATCGACCTCAGCCGGAACGATATCGGAAGGATTGCCAGGGTCGGTACGGTGGAGACGAACGAGATGATGATCATCGAAAAATATTCTCATGTCATGCACATCGTCAGCAATGTGCGCGGAGTGCTGCGCGACGATCTCGGCACTATGGAGGCCTTCTGGTCGTGTTTCCCTGCCGGAACGCTTACCGGTGCGCCGAAAGTGCGGGCAATGGAGATTATTTACGAGCTGGAAGAGGAAAAACGGGGGATTTACGGCGGTGCGGTGGGTTACCTTGATTTCAAGGGAAATCTTACGACGGCAATAACCATCCGCACCATGGTTGTCAGGGATGGTACCATCTATTTTCAGGCGGCAGGAGGAATTGTCGCCGATTCGAAGCCTGAGAGCGAATATGAAGAGACCATGAACAAAATGCGGGCGGGCCTTGCCGCAGTCGAAAACATCGAGGCTTTACTGTAACGATACCTCATAGCAAAAACCCGAATTTACCATGAAAAAGAAACGAATCAGCATGAAATCCCTCCTGCTTGTGCTTGTCGGCATAGTTGTCGGGGGTCTTGTTTTTGCCAATATGGAGTTTACTTTTCCCGGCACGAACGTTCCTCTCGCCTTGAGCAACAAGCCCAATTACGCCACGGCCAAAAATAATTTCGAGAACTATCCTATCCAGACGCTCAGGGATTTCAACGAGGCGTTTGTGAGGATAGCCGAGTCCGCGACTCCTTCGGTGGTGACGATTTTTACCGAGAAGACCGTCAATCGCAGGAGCATCAGCCCGTTCGAGTTTTTCGGGCGCAGCCCTTTCGAGGAGTTTTTCGGTACGCCGAGAGGCGGCAGCTCCAACGAGCGCAAGGAGGTGCGGCGGGGACTCGGTTCCGGGGTGATCGTCTCTTCCGATGGATATATTCTCACAAATAACCATGTTATCGATAAGGCTGATGCCGTTTACGTACGTACTTCGGATAACAGGAAGCTCGATGCCAAAGTCATCGGCACAGACCCGAAGACCGATCTTGCCGTGATCAAGGTGAACGCAAAAGGGCTCAAGCCGATCATGATAGGCGACAGCGACCGGCTAAGGGTGGGCGAGTGGGTCATCGCGATCGGCAGCCCCCTCGGGGAGAGCCTTGCGCGTACCGTTACCCAGGGTATCGTGAGCGCCATAGGCCGTTCCAATGTCGGGCTTGCTGATTATGAAGATTTCATCCAGACCGATGCAGCCATCAATCCGGGCAACTCGGGCGGACCGCTCGTGAACATAAATGGCGAACTGGTCGGCATCAATACGGCCATTGCAAGCCGTACCGGTGGTTTCGAGGGGATAGGGTTCGCCGTGCCGTCCAACATGGCACAGAAAGTGCTCACCTCGCTCATCACAACAGGCAAGGTTACCCGCGGGTATCTTGGCGTGAGCATTCAGGATATCGACGAGAATATCGCCAGGGGGCTGCAGCTGCAGGCAGGGCAGGGTGTTCTGGTCGGTACGGTCGTCGAGGGCAGTCCTGCTGCGAAAGCAGGCATCAGGACAGGTGACGTGATTGTGGATTTCAATGACAGGAAATCGACGTCGAGCGTAGACCTTCGCAATGAGATTGCGGTTCTCTCTCCCGGTTCTCTCGTCAAGATCAGGATTCTTCGCGATGGCGAGATCAGGGTATTCAATGTCAGGCTCGAAGAGCAGCCGGCACAGGTCGCTGCTGCGGCATCTTCAAGTCAGGAGAGTACCGACGAGCTTGGATTCAGGTCGCAGGAGATGACGCCGCAGCTTGCCCGACAGTTCCAGGTAAAGCCTGAATCAGGAAAGGTGATCGTCACGGCGGTCGATCAGTCGAGCAACGCTTTTCGGGCCGGACTGCGTACCGGAGACGTGATCGTCTCCGTGAACAGGCAGGCGATGACTTCTTATGCCCAGTATCTGGCCATCATGCGGAAGATCAAGAGCGGTGATCTGGTGTTTCTCCTGATCGACCGGCGCGGCAGCAAGGTCTATTTCGCATTCAATGCATAAAAAGTTTCTTGTCCTGAATCATTTTGAGTTGTACATTGAGAGGAAGTAAAGTCAGCCAAGCGCCGCTGGCTTTACTTTTTTTGTTGTCGTTTATCATGCACGTTCCGCCTGAACCGATGATGGTCGATTTCCGCTAACTTTTTAGAAGCATGTATCATGAGTGACAGAATTTACCTGACCAGAGATGGATACAACAGGCTCAAGGATGAGCTTTATGTGTTGGTTCATCAAACCAGAAAGGAGGTTCTGGAGAAAATAGCCGAAGCACGTTCTCATGGTGACCTGAGTGAAAACGCAGAGTACGATGCGGCAAGAGAGGAGCAGTCACAGACCGAGGCACGGATCGCGGACCTTGAAAACAAGCTTTCGACTGCAACCATTCTCGATCCGAAGCAGATCAAGACCGACAAGGTGTATATCCTGACTTCTGTCAGACTCAGAAACCTTCAGGAGGAAGATGAGGTGATCGAATACACTCTTGTGTCGTCTGAAGAGGCGGATTCCGATCTCGGCAAGATATCGGTCCGTTCTCCGGTCGGCCGTTCGCTGATCGGCAAAACCGTGGGCGAAAAAGTGCAGATAACGGTTCCTAAAGGCCAACTGCATTACGAGATTCTCGATATTTTCGTGAAGTGATTTTTTTTTGTCGCGCATGTATAGAAAGTTTACCCTGCATATCCGTTACGGAGTGCAGGGTATTTTGCATTACGAGTAAATGGCGCGGTAAAAGCCGTCCTTTTGTTATATTCAGGAGCTTGTTCAACAAATTATCGCTTACTTATGGGTAAACGTCAGATCATCTACCGTTCCGCCGAGATCGGGGGAAACCAGTCGCTCGTGAACCGCGAAGTCAATCTCGTCACCAGGGAACAGCGTGTGTGGCATGGAGTAGTCACCTCGGTCGGCAGCAGCGAGATCGAACTCAGGGATGCCCGAAAAGGCAGACATACATTCATTATCTCAGAGATCGACAGGATCTTCGATGAGGTAAAAACTGATTATTAAAATACTATGAAACGCAGAAACATTGTTGCCGGCAACTGGAAGATGAACCTTACCGTTGCGGAGTCGAAGGAGCTTGCCTCAGCGGTTCTTGCCGAAATCGGCGAGGGATTTTCAGGATGCGAGGTGGGGGTGGCTCCGACGTTCGTTGCCCTGTCCGAAACGGGTAAGGTTATCGAATCGGGGTCCCTCTTTCTTGCTGCGCAGAACTGCCATTTCGAAAATGACGGCGCGTATACCGGCGAGATTTCTGCAAGGATGCTGCTTGCCGCAGGGTGCAGTTACGTAATCATAGGCCATTCGGAGCGTCGGCAGTTTTTCGGTGAAACCGATGTGATAGTTAATCGTAAGGTCAGGAAAGCGCTTCAGGAAGGGCTCAACGTCATTCTCTGCGTTGGCGAAACGCTGGAGGAAAGAGAGGGCGGCATTACCGGCGACGTGGTGACCCGGCAGGTAAAGGGCGGACTTGATGGTATTGCCGGGATCGGTGAGCTGGTGATTGCATACGAACCGGTATGGGCTATCGGCACCGGCAAGACCGCAACGTCGGAGCAGGCGCAGGAGGTGCATGCCCTTATACGCAGGACGGTCGCCGAACTTTACGGAACCGAAGCTGCAGACTGCTTGAGGATTCAGTACGGAGGAAGCGTCAAGCCTTCCAACGCTGCTGAGCTGTTTGCCATGCCGGATATAGACGGCGGCCTCATCGGCGGCGCAAGCCTCAACGCAGCTGATTTTGCGGCTATCGTTCGGGCAGCCTGCTGACATTGATTATACAGCGATCAATCAAAAAGGTGCCCCGCGAGGGCACCTTTTTCGTTTCAGCGGCTCTTTTCAGGGACAACAGGGACAGTTATCAGATCTGACCACTGCGGGTACCTGTTTTCACTTTGCCTGCGAGCGTTTCATGGAGCAGAAATCGGGGCCGCACATGGTGCAGAAGTCCGGGTTCTTGTCCGTGCGGCCGCTGGCGGCCATGCTTTCGGAGTGCAGTTCTCTTGCTTTTACCGGGTCGATCGAGAGGTTGAACTGGTCTTCCCAGGCAAATGAGTAGCGTGCGCGGCTCATCAGCTCGTCCCTGAGCCATGCTGCCGGGCTGCCTTTGGCTATGTCGGCGGCGTGAGCGGCAACCCTGTGCGCCACAACCCCGTCGCGAACGTCATTTCGGTCCGGCAGTCCGAGGTGCTCCTTTGGCGTGACGTAGCAGAGCATCGAACACCCGAGCGCTGCGATGAGCGTGCCGCCGATGGCCGAGTTGATGTGGTCGTAACCTGCAGCTATGTCAGTGGCAAGCGGGCCGAGCGTATAGAAGGGGGCTTCGTGGCACCATTCGAGCTGTTTTCGCATGTTCTCTTCCACGAGGTTGAGGGGTACATGGCCGGGTCCCTCGATCATGACCTGCACATCTCGTTCCCAGGCCCGCAGAGTCAACTCGCCGAGTATCTTCAGTTCGCCGAACTGCGCTTCGTCGTTCGCGTCGGCGATGCAGCCGGGTCGCAGTGCGTCGCCGAGAGAAATGGCGATGTCGAAGCTTCTCATGATATCGCAGATCTCGTCGAAATGCGTGAACAGAAAGTTTTCCCTGTTGTGTGTCCTGCAACATCGGGCCATGATAGAACCTCCTCGTGAGACGATGCCGGTAATGCGCCGATCGGCATGGGGCAGATGTTCCTGCAGAATTCCTGCATGGATGGTGAAGTAGTCCACTCCCTGCATGGCCTGTTCGACGAGCGTGTCGCGGAAGAGTTCCCAGGTTAGATTCTCTGCCACGCCCCCGGCTTTTTCAAGCGCATGGTACATGGGCACGGTGCCTATGGGTACCGGAGAGTTGCGCAGGATCCATTCGCGTGTCTGGTTGATGTTGGCTCCCGTGCTGAGGTCCATGACGGTATCCGCCCCCCAGCGGCAGGCCCAGACCGCCTTTTCAACTTCCTCCTCGATGGAGGAGCCGAGAGCCGAGTTGCCGATGTTGGCGTTGATTTTTACCCTGAAGTTTTTTCCGATGATCATCGGCTCCAGTTCCGGGTGGTTTATGTTTGCGGGAATGATGGCTCGTCCTGCCGCAACTTCATCGCGCACGAATTCCGGGGTCAGTGGACTGAATGTTTTTCCCCCGACGGAAAATTTTGTGATCCACTCTTCGAGCGACTGGTTTTCGCGGATCGCGACATATTCCATTTCCGGCGTTATGATCCCCTTGCGTGCATAGGCGAGCTGGGTTATGGATTCGCCTTTTTTTGCCTGCAGCGGGGTTCTTCTGTTCGGGCGTGACAAGTCGCTGCAGGCCGAAGGAGAGGGCTCTTTTTTTTCAGTATCAAAATTCCAGCTGTCCCGTACCTGTTCGATGCCCAGTTTCGGGTCGATGCAGACCGCCGGGTCGGAATAGGGGCCGCTGGTGTCGTACAGCGGGATGGAAGAGAACCCCATGCCCCGGCAGGTGTAGGTTTTTGAGAGCGTGACGTTTCTCATGCCGACCTCTATCGGGTGGATCGTGCCTTTTCTGTGGATTTTTTCCGATGCGTTTCCGTACATGCGGTGTTCGGGGCAGAAGATGTTTTCCGGAGGGATAGTCATGGCAACAGGTATAACGGGAGAGGATGGAGGCGATATTGCCCGGAAGGGAAAGAGAAGCGTGAGACAGAAGAGGGAGTGCTTCATCTTTTCTTGCGGCAGCATTACCTGCATCAAGTTAAAGGGTTTGATCTCAGCCGCTTTCCGGTGTTTTTATTCTGTCCGGAACAAGGCAGCACCCCCAAGATGATCGTTTTGTCTTTCAGGATAAATAAAAACCTTATGATTTACAAGAGGTGTCACTGGAACATTGCTTGCGAGGCACTGGAATTTATGTAAATTGTGGGCTTCACGACGATTTGACAAGCCATATCCGATTTTTTTCTATGAAGACGTTGAATCTGATCCGCCTTTCAATGTTCCAGATGGGTTTCGGCATCATGCTCGGTTTTCTGCATGATACGCTCAACCGGGTGATGACCACGGATCTCGGGATCTCTTCGACTATCGTATTCGGTCTCATCAGTCTCAAGGAACTGCTGGCCATATTCGGCGTGAAGGTCTGGGCCGGCAATATGTCCGATCGGTCCCATATTTTCGGTCTGAAGCGAACACCCTATATTCTGCTTGGCCTTCTGAGCTGCGCGGTTTCGTTCATGTTCTCGCCGGCGGCGGCCTATGAGGTGAGTATTGCGGGCAAGACATTTTCCGATACGCTGCTGTCAATCGTTACCGATGTGGGGCTCCTGAAACTGGCGGTTATTTTTCTTGTATTCGGTTTCGGCCTGCAGGTCGCCACGACGGCTTATTATGCGCTGATAGCCGATACCGTGGGCGAGGAACATATCGGCAAGGTGACCGGAGCGAGCTGGACCCTGATGGTGCTTACTACGATCATTGCGAGCAGAGTTGTCGGTTCCTATCTTGACGTTTACACCCCCGAACGGCTTATTTTTGTGGCAGAGGTCGGTGGTCTTGTTGCGCTGTGCATCGGGCTTTTTGCGGTGCTTGGCATCGAGAAACCCAACAGTGACTTGAAGCCGGGGGCGGAAAAGCATTCGATGACGTTTACTCAGTCGATCAGGCTTCTTTCTTCTTCGCCGAAAACGTTGCTGTTCGCATTCTATGTTTTTGTCTCCATTTTCGCGCTGTTTGCAAACGAAATCGTCATGGAGCCTTTCGGCGGCGATGTTTTTGGTATGCCTGTCGGCACCACGACGAAGCTGTTCCGGCCGACCATGGGCGGTACCCAGCTTGTTTTTATGCTGATTTTCGGTTTCCTGCTCAACAGGATCGGCCAGAAGCGAGGCGCTCTTATCGGCAATATTTTCGGTATTGCCGGTTTCAGTATGCTTATTGCCGCAGGTTTTCTGCGCGATGAGCAGTTTCTGCTCATCGCTCTCGTCGTTACCGGAGTCGGGCTCGGTGCGGCAAGCGTTTCGAACATCTCGATGATGATGACTATGACAGCTGGACGAAGCGGTATCTATATCGGTCTTTGGGGTACCGCGCAGAGCCTTGCGATTTTCGTCGGCCATTTCGGCGCCGGTATTGTTCGTGATGTCGTCTATATGTTCTCGGGAGCATATGTCTGGGCTTATGCGGCAATATTTCTGATGGAAATCGTGGCTTTCAGCGTTGCTATTCTGCTTTTGCCCCATATTTCAAAAGAGGCGTTTGAAAATGAGAGCAAGACGAAAATTTCTGAAATTTTAGCGCGCGGGGATTCTGTATAGAGATGCCATTCGACCAGAAAAGGGAACAGCCCGGAAGCCGGCATGTCTACGGGCCGGTCTCTTCCAGAAGGCTGGGCCAGTCGCTCGGGGTCGATCTGGTACCGATGAAGAGCTGCACATGGAACTGCATCTACTGTCAGCTTGGCCGTACGAAACATTATGTGACCGAACGGCAGGAGTTTTTTCCGCGAGAGGAGATCGTAGCGGAGATTCTTGCCGTCCTGAAGTCCGGCGTGCCTGTCGACTGGATCACGTTGGTGGGATCGGGAGAGACCATGCTCTACAAGGGAGTCGGCGCTCTGATAGCCGATATTAAAAAGCATACTGACATTCCTGTGGCCGTCATCACCAACGGGTCGCTCTTTCATCTTCGTGAGGTTCGCGACGAGCTTCTGGGTGCCGATGCCGTGCTGCCCTCTTTCAATGCCGGTTCGCACGCCTTGTTCGAGCTGATCGACCGTCCGGCGCCGGGGTTCACCTACGAGCGGCATCTCGACGGTCTGGTTCAGTTCGGAAAGGAGTATAAGGGGAAGTTGTGGGTCGAGGTCATGCTGATCAAGGGGCTCAATGATACGGACGAAGCTCTTTGCGACATCGCGGAGGCGTTGCGGCTTGTTGATCCCGATATGGTGCATCTGGTGCTGCCGACCCGTCCGGCTACCGAAGAGCAGGTGGCGGTGCCGGACAGGGATAGTGTCGAGCGTGCTTTCGAGGTGCTTTCTTCCGTCGCTACAGTGATGCATCCGGTCAAGGGCAGGATGGCGCTTGAAGGGGCCGAAGACATGCTTGCAGCCGTATCGGCAATCGTCTCCCGCCACCCGCTTCAGGAGCGGGAACTGCTTGACGCTCTGCTTTCGCGTTTTTCCGGAGACCGTTGCGCTGCCTCCGGGGCGCTCGCCGAATTGTATGCCAGCGGCAGGTTCGACAGGTATACGCAGGCAGGAGAGGTTTACTGGATATCCCGTCAGCAGGGGCTTCGGTCGTGAACTCCGAAGGGCACGGCGACGCTTCCGGCCGTGCCCCCATGATCGATGGTTACAGTACGAAATCGTTTGCCGTGAGCGTACTGACGCCGAGTACCATGATGTCGAAATCGGCTATGCGGTCGCCGTTCACGTCGCCGGAAACGATAGCGTGGCCGCCTTCGGCCGTAATGCAGAGCTGTCCTCGTACTCCGGTGAATGCGCTGACGATAGCCGGGCTGAACGCCTGATCCCGCAACCGGTATATGTCCGCATCGATGCCTGAGAGGTCGATCTTGTCGCCCTGTGAGAAATCCGAAATGATATCCCGTCCGTTTCCCTTTCCTGCCTCGGCGACCGTTCTGAAAATGAACCTGTCGTCGCCGCCGCTGCCGATGAGGATGTCCCTGCCGGTTCCTCCTGTGAGTTTGTCGTTTCCGGTTCCCCCTGTGAGTATGTTGTCAAGGCTGTTGCCCGTTCCGGTAAATGATCCGGTTCCGGTATACTCGAGGTTTTCGATATGTGAGCCAAGCGTCCATGAGGAGAGCGTCGAGAGAACGGTGTCGATGCCTTCGCCCGGGTTTTCATAGGTACGGTCTCCGGTGTTGTCGACACTGTAGGTATCGTTTCCCTGTCCGCCGTACATTGAGTCGCTGCCCTTGCCTCCGTCGAGCAGGTCGTCGCCGTCCATGCCGTAGAGCTTGTCGTTTCCGCCAAGTCCTTCAATTCGATCATCTGCCGCTGTGCCCCGCAGCGTTTCGCTGCTGCCTGTTCCGGTTATGAGGTTGACGGAGGAGATTGTCGAGAAGTTCAGTTGTGCCGGATCGTTCAGGCCGGCAAAGCTGTTTCCGTAAAGATCGGTTATGGCGTTTTCTTCGATGATAACGTAATACGAACTGCTTTTTCCGAAGTCTGCCGAAGGATCGATCGTTACCGTATTGCCGGAAAATCGTACCTGCGAGGTATCGGATGCCTGCAAGACGCTCCATTGGGTTCCTGCAGCGCTATGGATTATTATGCGGCCGGTTCCTGCCCTGACTTCTTCATCGAAGGTCAGGGTAATTGCGGCATCGGTCGCAACAGCTGTGGCGTTGTCCGCAGGGGTCGTGCCGGTAAGAGAAGGTGGGCGGGTGTCGGAGGGAATCCATCCTGCTGACGGATCATCTATGGTGACGTCGTCGAAACGGATCAGTTCCATCCCGATGAGGGTGTCCGTTCCGAATTTTCCGGAGCGGCTCGCTACGGTGGTGACGCCATCGAGGGATGTTACCTCGTAATCGTCGCGTTTTCCGACGAATACTGCAGTGTCGAGGCCGCTTCCTCCTTCGAGCCTGTCGTTGCCCCGCATTCCGGAAAGGATGTTGTCGAGTCCGTTGCCGATGATAAGATCGTTTCCGTCACCGCCGACAGCATGTTCGATCTCCGATCCCTGGGCGATCTCGATAAAAATACTGCCATCGATAAGCGATGATGCCCCGGCATTGAGATTGATCGTCAGATTTCGGTACATTGCGGCGCAATTTATCCAGTCGTTGCCGTCGTCGGTATCCGAAAGGGTTTTGCGTTGGGACTGACCGCTGGTCGAGAGCACCTGAAGGATTTCGTCGGTATAGTGATAGACGTCGTCGGCCGTTGCCGCCGAACCGTATCCGGTGAAAGAAAGGGAGTGAAGGGTTCCGAAGTCTCCGCGGCTGGCATCCTCTATCTGCAGCGTCCAGGTTCCCTTGCTCGATTCGCCCTGCAGACCGTCGATGCCGAAGGCGTATGTCAGTCCGTAATCGGATGTCGAGGCGTTTCCCGAAGAGCCGTTGTAAAGCGACATGCTTGTGCCCTCAGGCGAGATGAGCCATATCCTCAGGTCGGGATAATAGCTGTGCGTCAGCGATACCGTCAGATCGATATGCTCAAGATCGATTTCCTGGTTTACCTGGAAGGAGTATGATAGTGTCGAGAGATCGTTGATCGTCCATCCGATCGATACGGTTCCGGTTGTCGCTGCGGCTTCATTCGATGAGACGGCGGCGTCAGGGTAGAACAGCTGCCATGCTTCCGCCATACGGACGGCGTTGAATGCGCTGACCACGCCATAGCCGTAGTCTTCGCTGTAGTGCAGACCGCCGCCGTTCCAGTCGGCTGCGCCGTTCCATTTCCATGCATGGTTTTCGTTTGTCTTTACGCCCGTGTAGAGGCTTCCCGTTCCCGTTGCGGAGTAACTCAGGATTTTCCGGATATCACGCCATCCGAGATCGGGATCAGCTTCGAGCATCAATGCCGCGACGCCGGCTGTAATGGGAGAAGATGCCGAGGTTCCGCCGAACTGGTTGGTATAGTCTCCGTTCAGCAATCCGTCATAGCCAGTGTCAAGGCCGGGAAGGTCTGTCGTTACCGATCCTGCAGGCGCAGAAAGCAGGATATGCGATCCGTATGATGAATAGGATGCGGCCTGACCCGAGCTGTCTACGGCTGCGACAGTAAACGTGAAGCGGGATGCGTCGAGGGAGTCGCCGTTTCCGTCGATGTTGCTGTTGCCTGCTGATTTGAAGTTGACGGTTCCAAGTCCGTTGCGGCCGTTTATCGCCGATGCCTGGAATTTTGCTATGTCACCGCGGATATCGAAATCCGGGGAACTGCCGTAGCTGTGGTTGGTTATATCGAATGACGAAAGAGCGTTGAGTGTAAGGATATAGCGCGACCAGTTGCTGTTGATGTCGTCCGCTCCGCCGAATATCCTGACGCTGGTCAGCGTGGAATCGAAAGCGACACCAACGCCGCCCGTGCCGTTATCGTCCGCTGCTATGAGTCCGGCTACTGCCGTACCGTGTCCGTTTGCGGTTCCTGAGGGCAGACCGTCGTTGAGGGTTCCGCCTACGGTAACGTGGCTGCCGGGATCATAGTTATCCGCAAGGTCCCAGTGGGAGCTCTCGACGCCGTCGTCCCATATTCCGACCTTCACTCCACTGCCTGTATAGTCGGCCCAGATCCGTTCAATGCCCGATGTGTTGCCGGGAGTAGTGAACCCGAGCCTGCCGATCATAGAAAAATGCCACTGGCTTGCCAGCAGCAGATCTCCCGGTATGTACGTATCTGCCATAGCTGAGTCCTCCGGTATTTTGGTTGCGGCACAAATTGCTCACCTTTCCCGCTTCCCGGAATCGTTTGCGCTTTCCACTTTTTCGACGCTGAAAGCCCGTTCTCCCTGCTGGCATGCAGAAAACCTGACAAATCTGCCCGTGAGGTCGAGCCATGTTCCGCTCGGGTATTCGTTTTTTCTGATACCCATCAGCGGAAAACGGTCTCCGTTTTCGGTGGTCAGCAATGGACAGACGATTCCTCCATCAGTCACTATGCCATGAATCCTGATTTGTACTGCTGCAGCGTTTTTTTCTGCCATGACGATGTCCGGAACTGTGTTTGCGAGAAGGAACGGCAGCAGGATCATGCGTTTTACCGGAAGCAGCCATGCATGCCTGTTCGTGTCGCGCTCAGCCCCGACGGACGGACGTGGTTTTCCGGTCGACAGATCCTTATCCGGATGTCTCGCAATGGCGTGATACAATAAGGGGGTACACATACGATACTCCTTTTCCCTTATACGGCAGTTTGCGAATGTGCTGAAGGCAATCCAAAACTGATATGGCCGGCCGAACCATCAGAAGAAAAGACCGGGCAAACGCTTTGGGGTTGATGCCGACGGCTATGTACTGCAAAAAAACAACAATCAGGTATTTAGGGGGTTCGATTGGAATGGAAACAGGAATGGTTATCCTTTCCTTCAATCCACAAAGAAATTTACCGTTTTTATCCGAATTGCGAAAAAGTATTTGTTTTCAAGGCGATTGACAACGTTCATTTTCCGTTGAAGGTCGCCCAGTTGTTCGGCGTTTCATACCAGGTCACCTCCTTCAGCAGCACTCCGGCCGGCAGTTTGTGATGAATCTGGTCGAAAGCCCATTTTGCGAGGCATTCGGCGGTAGGAGGTTCGTCGGTTATCAGTACCCGTGTATTGCGCTTCATGATAAATTCCAGATCTTCATGGTCTTCCTTCCAGACGGCAAAGCCATGATCAAGAACGTCGTGAATGTGGCGGATCATGATATCTTTCAGGAATTTGAAGTCCATCACCATGCCTTCTTCGCCGTCTCCTTCTTTCTGTATTACCGGGCCTTCGACGGTTGCGACAACGACGCCGCGATGCCCGTGAAGCTGATTGCAGAATGAAAAGCTGTTCGGAAGCGTGTGGCCGTAATCGATCTCGATTTTACGTGATATGCGCATTGTCTGTTCTGTCTGTTTCCTGGTTCGATTCAGCCCAGTGTACGTAAAATTTGCCTTTTTTCGATGCGAATCGGGGTTCTTCCTGGTGTGACGTACTAAAATGTGTTATGTGGTGTATATAAGTGTCTGTTAGTTGCGTAGTATAAGCGTCTCGTGATTGTATCAGATTGATACGATTGAGATGCGTATTGTTTTATTATGAGACATTTTTTCTATTGCGCCGATTACGAAAGAACGGCATATCCTGAGGTTTAGCTTGTCCGGCTATTCCTATAAACACGATAGTATCGTCATAGTACTGCGAGCTGCCGCAGTATTTCTGGCATGATTCTTGTTGCTTTGCTTTTTAACGTCGATCTGATGATCGTGTTTTTTGGCATTTCAGCGGATTCTTCTGAGGGCGGTTATTGCAGCGCGGATCATTGCGACCGCTGCTCCCTATCCTGCCTTCCCTCATAATTCCCCCACTGAAGGATCGAACGGTTTCTTCAGCGCCCCCTCTTCAAGATCCTCCTGATTTCATTCCGCCAGATTTCAACGCGTGCAGGTTGTTGTTTGTCGGTATACACTATTATTACTTATTTATATCCTTTTTTACGATTATGCATACCCAGGGGAATTCACCAGTCGCATCCGTTGCGTCCATCGACGGTAAAGTTTTCGTACAGCAGGAAGACGGTTCCCGGCGCCTTCTCAAACGAGGGGATAAAGTCTATGAAGGCGATATCGTAATCGCTGAAAATGGTTCGAAGGCGGTACTCAGGGCCGAAAACGGATCGATCAGGAACGTAGAGGGCAATCAGTCCGTCAGGCTTTCGGCAGCACAGTTTGCCGATGACAACCGGCTCGATGTATTCGGTGAAGAGACCTCTGGTTCTGACAGGAAAGATAGCGGAAAAACAGTACAGGGAGACGACCAGCATCACGGATTTGTGCGGGTCGAAAGAATCGACGAAACGCTGGGCGAAACCCCTTACCGGTTTACGTCACTAACCGGCGGGTACGATCCTTCGCTCGAAGGTCGTAACTCACAGCTCGACGCCTTCCTTGATGGCCGCGCGACGCATGATCCCCGCATTGTTATGGGATTCAGCCCTATCGAGCCTCTGGAGCGCGAAGAGGCGAAGAGAATCTACCCCGAATTCATTTCCGATAAACGTATCCGAAATACCGTTCCCAAAATCGGCGTGCCTGAAGACCGGGAGGTCCGCGAAGAACACGTTGAGACTTCCGGTTCAACCGGCACGGATCCCGATCAGGAGCTTGTACAGGTTACAGGTTCTCTCGGCGTCGTCTATGCCGGGGAATCTCTCGATACCACTTTTTTTGAAACCGCTTCGCTTCCGGTTCTCTATTCTGACGGACAGCAGCTTGTTTATGAGATCAGCAACGACGGCCATACACTTGTAGCCTCCACCGATAAAGGCGCTACGATTTTTACCGTTGATATTCTCAACCCGAACGACCGGAACGGAGGCCAGTCCTACAGGTTCGAACTCTTCGACCAGCTTGACCACGATCCATTGCAAGGCGAAGGGGTGACTATTCCGATCGAATTCAGCTTTTTGGTTAAAGATCAGAGCGGTGATACCCTTACGGGTACGTTCACCGTTACTGTTTATGATGACACTCCGATTGTCACAGAGAGCGATGTATCCGGCAAGGTCTGGGAAGATGCGCTTTCAACGTCTGCAGGAGAGCTTTCGGACGGCAATCCCGACGGCGACGAGGGCGAATCTTCGACTGCTGCGAGCATCGGACGAGGCGGATCGGGCGAACCGCTCACGACGCTTGTAACAGTTGGCGCCGACGATCCTCCGACGTTCGGGTTTTCCTCGACCGAAAGCAGCGAAATAGCCGCGGCGCTTGGTGAGCTGAAGTCAGCCGATCAGAATCTGAGTTATCGGGTTACCGATATTCTCGCGCTGGACGGCGTGACGGTTATCGGGCAGAGGCTTGCCGGGTATGTTGCAGGTACTCCCGAACGCGAGGTCTTTACGCTTGACGTCTACAAGAACGGCGAATGGGATTTCCATCTCAACGACCAGCTCGACCATTCTGACGCATCGGGTGACGATGGTTTGCTGACGATCGATTTCACCGGTATCCTGCAAGCGACCGATGCGGACGGCGACACGGTGGCGTTCGAGCAGGAGAGGCAGTTTTTCATTGATGTCGAGAACGACGTGCCGGAAGCCAGCGGCGACGATCAGAATCCGGTGACGCCGATCGCAGGCAAGGTGTGGGAAGACGCGCTGGACAGCAGCGATGACCTGTCGCAAGGCAACCCGGACGGCGATG
>VGGK01000025.1 GCA_016868665.1 Chlorobiota bacterium | reverse complement strand
GAATGCTCACTTTTTCTTGAGCCTGGTAATTATTACGTTGTTTGCGCATGGTGAATTCCTCCGTTTTTGTACGCTAACTCAAACGATTGAATTCTCCAATTCACGCTGAACCAAAACAACCGATAAGGCCCTCATGGTTTTTTTCAGCATGGCACTTCTGTGTTGATTGTTGTTGTAAGATTTTGCCGGGTATGAATTTAGCAGAAAAAAACAACAAAAAAAGCAATTACCGCACTCTGCGGCAAGCTCATTCATCAGCAATCCCTGTTGTTTTCGTCTGATCATGCACCGCATCAAGAATCTCCTCAAAAGCCTGCAGCAGTTCCGGCCGTTCCGTATCCGGAACTTTGCCGGCATCGAGGCAGCGGTTGAAAACCTCGAGTTCGCTCAGTTCTTCGAGCGATTCTTCCTGCGAAAGCCGCTTGATAGCAAGTTCCGTAACCCGTTTGTTTTTTATTCTGCGAATTTCAAGGGCAGAACCGTTGACCGTTTCTTCGATAATGCCCCTGAGATCTCCCGGCTGTTCATCGCCGGAGTACTCGATCTCCAGCCATGCGCCGCTGCCTGAAGCCCTGAGTTCAAGAATACGCGAAGTGATGGTTTCGAGATTCCCGACGATACGTTCAAGAGGCTGAAAACAGGGCACGGGAACCGTGGCGATCACCCGATCGCCTCCGTTATACTCCACAAGAACAACCTCTTTCTGCTGCCCTGCCTCACCGAACCCCATGGGAATAGGTGAACCGCTGTAGCGCAGGTGATCCTCCCCTGCCACGCGCTGTGGAACGTGCAGATGGCCAAGGGCGAGGTAGTCGATGCCGGCGGGAAAAATCGAACGGCTGACGTGGGCCAGCGAACCGACATAGATTTCTCGCACCCCGTCACCCTCGACGGTCGTTCCCCCCGCCGTGAACAGGTGCCCCATGGCGATCATGGGCAGACCCCCCCCTTCCTGCAGCCGCATCTGCTCGCCCGCCTGGCAGACATCGCGGTAATGACGCTCGATGCCGTCGATCAGCTTGCGGTTCTTCTCCTCCATGCTCTCGCCCGCTCCCACGGTTCGGACATCGCGATCGCGCAGATGCGGCACGGCACAGACGATGGCTTCGGCTTTTCCCTTCAGGTCGCGAAGTACCACAACTTCGTCCATCGGATCGTCGGCCGGAGAGCCGACAACATGCACGTCGAGCGCACGGAGCAGGGTTTTCGGCGCATCGAGAAACGATGGAGAATCATGGTTGCCGGCAGTGATCACCACATGGCGGCAGACCTTCGAACGGGCTATCCGGTTAAGAAACCCGTAATAGAGCTCCTGTGATCTCGTTCCCGGTACGGACGTGTCGAACACGTCTCCCGCCATAAGCAGCGCATCGACCCGCTCTTTTTCGGTCAGATCGACAAGCCAGGTGAGGAATGCCGAGAATTCATCGTAACGGGTTCTGCCGTAAAGCGTTCGCCCCAGATGCCAGTCGGATGTATGGAGAAATTTTATACCCATTCGAGATCTGCTTCAGAGCCGGTTATTCACGCTGCTTTGTTCATAATCTTCGATTCTGTTAAACGAATATTCGTATTCGTAACTCATCGGAACAATCTCATTGTACTCTTCAATGCTTGCGTTCGACAAACAAGCCTCAATAATGCGTTTGCCTGTATGAAGCAATTCATCCTTCAGGTATTTCTGCAGTTCGTTTTTAAAAAACACCTCGAGCATTTCTGCTCCGGCATCGTAACCCTCGAACCCGACTTCAGGCTGGCTGTAGACTTTCAGGAATCTTGAAGGTATTTTCGAGCCTTCAAGGGTCAGATAATTCAGCTCGTAGCCCAACAGCGGGCAACGGGCAGGCTGATATTGATCGCTTTTGAGCTGCGCCGCACCTCTTCGCGTGAGGTATTCCCGCATAAGCAGTTGAGGCTTGAACCCGACAGCCCAAACCCCGATATTCTGGTTGGGAACCAGCGTGAAAGTTGTACGCGGCGTATCGATTATCTGCTTGAGCAACATATTGGCATGAGGAATTCTTTTTCCTGTAGCAAAAGGCCAATATGAACCGACGCCTTCGCTTTCCATCCCTCCTGAGCTGACAATACTGGGGTTATTGTGCCCGCGCGGCGCCACCAGTCTCCACAACCAGGCCAAAGCAGGCGGAAGAACATGAAACAACCCGGCAATTCCATACGATGGGTTTTCTTTTGTGCAAACCGGGGCACGTAAACCGAAACTCCTGATATCAACCGAAACCGGCCGGTTAACGACATTCGGAACCGATTTTCTGGGTATAATGACTCTTGGATTCGGACAGGATTTTCCGGGTTCGTCCTGAATATGATTCCAGATTAAAGCGGTTGATCCGGGCTGAGTTTCGATATTTAAAAATAATAGCGGCAATAATGGATTAATTGTATTCTTTTCCAAAGACGGGTCGTCGCCATATTGTTTTACGCTGTCAACACGAACAAACCATGCGTTTTCAGCGTCAATAATGCGCATCTTGCCGTCTTTTAACTGAACAGAAGGATGGCAGAAAGCCATATCATCGGCTACCGAATTGAAAGTACAAAACCGGGGAATGGTAATGAACCGTTCTTCGCCGGTTAATGTATTGCGCCCCAAAAGCACGCGTCCGTCGGGTTCTCTTATAATATGCTGGTGCATTTCGCTTTTTCCGCCGCCGCTGGCACCCTCATGCATAAAAGTAGTTACATTATCGTAAGGGCTGATAGATTGCACGGCAGAGCAGTGCGCAATAATCCAGTTTTCTTTTTCGGCTTCTGTAAGCATAACTCCGTAAAGACCTTTTTTTGCGCTTGGTCCCGGATATAAATTATATGAATACAGCTCATGAATTGATTCTGTGCGATTGTGGACAACAACCTGTTTTCCGTTAAAATGAGTATGTCTGAAGACAGGAGCCACAAAAATCACCGACTTTAATACAGCATTATTTTTCAGGTCATCAACTGCCACCATCTCCTGCAGCATCGACAGACCCAATGCGAAAAATGCAGCGTTTGACGGAGCGATGGCAATTCCTAATGAACCGATATTTTCCCTTCCGGCAAAGTAAAAGAAAACAGCGAGATCCTGTTTTTTTAACCAATCGAAGGTTTCTGTCTGCAGCGCTGAAAATTCATATCCATATTTATCTATAAATCGTTTTTTATCTGTTGGTTTGTTATCGGCAATTACCATGGTTCCGGGATCCCTTCTGCGCATATATGCTTCGGTATAATTAGCCGATATACCATTTTTTACTCGTTGCACAACTGCTTCCGCATAAATCCCTTTACCGGGAACATCGTATTTCACTTCATACTCAATATTGTCTTTTCCATTTGTAGCAGCATCCGATAACTCTCCCGTTGTATTAAAAACAGTATAGCTTCTGCACTCGGTCAATACTTCTCTGATATTATTCGGAATAATAATATTTTTATCATTCAATACAGTCAGTAAATTTGTCATATTGTATTATTTTTTGAGATTATATGCTTTATTCAATGTGTTGTTTTTGTGATTATTAAAAAATCATAGTATTCTCATGTGTTTCGGTTTTATATTTAATTGCAATGCTGGTTAACAGCTGATTTTTTTTCGAGGTGTCCTGAATGATGCGTGTTAATAATTGTTAATTAACTCAAATCCATATTGAGTATTTATCTCTCCTATTCAATAAATAATTACAGATTATTTCCCGGAACGATTATTCCAGGTTAAATAAGGCAGGCAAAAACATTCGATTCCTGTTGATTTTCATAGGAAACAGGATTTTAAGTGTCAAATATAGTGCTTTTAGTCTTAAGGAACCACAAAACAGACCCAAAGAACCAACAGTTTTCAATAATTTTACAGAACAAGGCATTCAGTGCTTGCAGCCTCAGGCTGTGCGCTTGATGGGCACATCTAAAAAGTGTCATGAGCGCTTCGAGAGCAAGGCGGACGAAGCGCAGAAACCGGAGTGTACGTAGAGTACATGAGGCTTTCGAGCACCGACCAACGCTGCTATCGAAACGCGCAACAAGTTTTTAGAGGTGCCCTGATGTGTGAGGGAGGTTTTCGGACAGAGTCAGCCTGAAAATTCAAGGTCACGGCCTTCACTTCCGGTCACAACCTCAGAAAGCCGGAACTTCTCGGGTTCAGTGAATTCGGCAGCGGTAACCGGCATGTTCGTATTGTCAAACATCGGTTGCGATACGCCGTACCTGCACATTGGGATCCGGAAAGCCCGACAGTTCGCAAATAACATAATAGAGCGGCCCGTTCATGAGATAAGCCACCTTCATCCAGTCGGGTACATGAATGCAGTCAAGCCCCGGAAGGCCTTCATAGTTCGCTGTTGCAATGTTCCGAAAACAAAAAAAATGGTATGCGAGTATTTCCGATCCGAAAAGCAGCATCCAGTAAAACAAAACGAATAACAGGAACTTAATCGCAAGACTGCGATTGGCAAAAAGCCTTACAAAGTATGAGAACATCAGGTAGACCCCGAACAATCCGACCGCCCATGCGAAAAGCGGATATACGGTATATCCTCCCATCAGAAGCATCTCCCTGTTATAGCCATACTGCTCCCTGGCAATGAAAAACCAGCAGCAGGCAACAAGAGAGGCCGCAATAAGATGAATCAGCGCATGCCGCCGTCCAGTAACAATAAGGTAAGGAAAAAGAAAGAGATAGACAGACATCATGGTAATATCGGCACGTAGCTGGCTGAAACCGAGTGAAAACAGCACTGCCAAACTGATTAACTTGTCAGCAAACATGACAGGCACACTGAAAGATCGGATAATAGAAACAGGAGCGCTCATCGGCATGAATCTGTTGATTAACAAAAACAGGATTTTCTGTCGGAAGCGATTTCAAGAACACCAGGGCACCTCGATAAGGTGTCGTAAGCGTCCATAGTTCCGACGATATCAAAACCGTTACGGTATCCCGGATAACGGTTTTGAAGAACATTGCTTCGCAGGCTTGATTCGACTGTTAAGAAACCCTTAATAGCGCTCCTGCGATCTGTTTCCCGCTACTGAGGCATAGTACACGTCTTCGGCCACGAGCAGCCCGTATGCCAGTAGGACGTATGGCGATTTTATGCTGTCGAGACGTTTTCATGTTCGTTCAGCCTGCAGGTTGCGGCACGCGCCACTCAATCGTTCCAGCACCAATCACGTACCTCCGGCATATCCTCGCCATATCTGGTTATGAACTCTCTGTGCTCGATCAGACGGTCGCGGACATATTGTTTGATGTATGCGGCCTGCGGCCTCAGGCGCTCCACGCGGTTGGCCACGTCGGCTACAAGATGGAAGCGGTCGAGATCGTTCATGACTACCATGTCGAAAGGCGTGGTGGTCGTGCCCTCCTCCTTGTAGCCTCGCACGTGCAGGTTCGGATGGTTGGTGCGGCGGTAGGTCAGCCGGTGGATCAGCCACGGATAGCCGTGATAGGCGAAAATGATCGGTTTGTCAGTGGTGAACATATGGTCGAAATCGCGGTTGTCAAGGCCGTGCGGATGCTCCTCCTTCGGTTGCAGGGTCATGAGATCGACCACGTTGACCACCCTGATCTTCAGCCTGGGCGCCAGACGGCGCAGAATCTTCACGGCGGCCAGCGTTTCGAGCGTCGGTACGTCGCCGGCGCAGGCCATTACCACATCCGGATCGCCGCCGTCATCGTTCGAAGCCCACTCCCAGATGCCGATGCCGGTGGTGCAGTGCCTGATGGCCGATTCCATGTCGAGCCACTGCCACGCGGGTTGCTTGCCAGCCACGATCAAGTTGATATAGTTGCGTGAACGCAGGCAGTGATCGGTCACCGAGAGCAGCGTGTTGGCGTCAGGCGGCAGATAGACACGGATCACCTCGGCCTTCTTGTTCACTACATGGTCGATGAAACCCGGATCCTGATGCGAGAAGCCATTGTGATCCTGCCGCCAGACGTGTGACGTAAGGAAATAGTTCAGCGAGGCGATGGGCCTCCTCCAGGGTATCTCGCTGTCGGTCACCTTGAGCCACTTGGCATGCTGGTTGAACATCGAATCGATGATGTGAATGAACGCCTCGTAACAGGAGAAAAAGCCGTGGCGGCCGGTAAGGAGGTACCCTTCGAGCCACCCCTGGCAGGTATGCTCGGAAAGAATCTCCATCACCCTGCCATCAGGTGAGAGATGATCGTCTGACGGCAGGGTCTCGGCCATCCAGGTACGATCGGTCTCCTCGAACAGATCGCCAAGACGGTTAGAGGCGGTCTCGTCCGGGCCGAAAACGCGGAAATTAGCCGTCTTTTCGTTGAGCTTCATGATGTCGCGCAGGAAGCGTGACATCGGCTTCGGTGCTTCGGCCTCCACCGAACCCGGCGACGGAAGGTCGAGCGCGTAGTCGCGGAAATCGGGCATACGCAGCTCCCTGAGCAATAGACCTCCATTTGCATGCGGATTGTCGCCCATGCGCTTCTGTCCTTTCGGAGCCAATGCCTGAAGCTCAGGCAGGAGCACACCGTCAGGCGAAAACAGCTCCTCTGCCCTGTAGCTCTTCAGCCACGATTCAAGCAAAGCCATGTGCTCGGGATTGTCGCGTACCGTGCTGAACGGCACCTGATGCGAACGCCAGTTTCCCTCGGCCGGTTTGCTGTCAACCACTTTCGGTCCTGTCCACCCTTTTGGCGAGCGGAACACGATCATCGGCCACATCGGTCGACCGGTCACGCCCTTCTCTCTCGCCAGTCGCTGGATTTCAGCGATCTCGTCGAAACAGCGATCCATGACGGCAGCCATTTCCGGGTGCATTCTTGACGGATCGTCGCCCTCGACGAAATACGGTTTATAGCCATAGCCGGTCATGAGCTGTTCCAGTTCCTCATGCGAAATACGAGCCAGAACGGTCGGGTTGGCGATTTTGTACCCGTTCAGATGCAGAATCGGCAGCACCGCGCCATCTCGCCCGGGGTTCAGGAACTTGTTGCTGTGCCATGCCGTAGCGAGCGGCCCGGTCTCCGCCTCGCCGTCGCCAATAACACAGGCCGTGATGAGGCCGGGATTGTCAAACACCGCTCCGTAAGCGTGTGATAACGCATAACCGAGTTCTCCCCCCTCGTGGATCGAACCCGGAGTCTCCGGAGCCACATGGCTTGGAATGCCGCCGGGAAAAGAAAACTGACGGAACAGGCGCTTCATGCCCTCCTCGTCGAATGACACATCGGGGTAATACTCGCTGTAGGTGCCTTCAAGCCAGACGTTAGCCACCAGGGCAGGCCCGCCATGCCCCGGTCCGGCGATATAGACGATGTCGAGGTTACGGTTCCGGATGATGCGGTTCAGGTGCACATAGAGGAAATTGAGACCGGGAGTCGTGCCCCAGTGGCCAAGCAGGCGGGGTTTGATATGCTCTTTCGAAAGCGGCTCCTTGAGAAGAGGATTATCCATCAGGTATATCTGTCCGACCGAAAGATAGTTGGCGGCCCTCCACCAGCAATGCATCAATTCAAGTTCACGTTCGGTAAGCCGGGTATCGTATTCCATTATGATTATTTATCTTGGGTTTCTGTAATCGGTTCATGCCGGCAGCCGCCGGTTCTGCCGTTTTTTTCCATGCGCACCACACTGTGAAAGGGCCACAGCCCCGGAGAAACGCCGTCAGCCGGCTTCAAGTGCCCGCCTGGTCTCCCTCACAATCGTCATCTCCTCGTTGGTCTCCATCACACGCACGACAACAGGGCTCGCATCCTGTGAAATGATTCCTGCATTGTTCATGTTCCTCTCCCGATCGAGCCTGATCCCGAGGAAGCCGAGTCCCGAACAGATACGCTCGCGAATATCCGGCGAATGCTGCCCGATGCCTCCCGTAAAAACAATCAGGTCGAGACCTCCGAGCGCCGTCGCGAGCGCTCCGATGTGCTTGCGAGCGCTGTAGCAGAAGAGCGCCACGGCTTCCTGCGCCCGTTCGTCGCTCTTTTCCGCTTGAAGCAGATCGCGCATGTCGTCGCTTACCCCCGAAACCCCGAGCAGGCCCGACTTTCTGTTAACCATATCCCTCAGGCCGGCGGCATCGAGACGGCCCTGATGCAGCAGAAACAGCACCACGCCAGGATCGAGATCGCCAGTCCGCGTGCTCATCACCAGCCCTCCCGCCGGCGAAAAGCCCATCGTCGTCTCGATGCTCCGCCCGTCAAGCACGGCTGCCATGCTCGCCCCATGGCCGAGATGCGCAAGAATCAGCCGCCCTTTTCGGGCAAGCGGATCGTCCCCGGCTTGCAGTTCACTGAGGATATACTGGTAAGAAAGGCCATGAAATCCATAGCGCAGCACCCCCTCGCGCCGGTACTCCTCCGGTATGGGGCACAGCTTTGCAACCGGCGGGATGGTACTGTGAAAAGCAGTATCGAAACAGGCCACCTGCAACACGCCGGGAAACTCCGAAGCGGCATACCGGATAGCGTTCAGAGCCTGGGGAAGGTGTTCCGGAGCGTAGGGAACAAGTTTGGCTACAGAATCCAGCAGTTCGGGGGTCACCCGTTCGGAAGCGGTGTAGCGAGGCCCACCATGCACCACACGGTGGCCAACAGCATCCGGTATTCCCGGGCCATGGTTCATAACCCATGAGAAAACCTTACGGCATGCTGTCTCATGATCGACCGCCTCCACCCGTTCGCAATCGATATAGCGCCCCCCGGAATCCACAACCGAAAAACGACCCTCATTCAGCCCGATCCGCGTCAGCGATCCGGAAAAAAGCAGCTCCTCCCTCTCCCCGCTCTCGAACAGCGAAAACTTGATGCTCGAAGAACCGGTATTGAGTGCGAGAATCGTTATCAGAGGCTTGTTCATCATGGCACGACAATCTTTTACAGAACAATGCGGGCACAAACAGCAGAAAGAATTCATCTGCTTCCCGGAACAGACAAATATAAGTGTTGAATAAGAATAACCCCGTCTCTCCCTGGTTACGTTCCTTATAATTCCTTCTCATTCATACCCATGATTTTCTGAGGAACTATCAGGTCAACGGGAGTGATATCGGCTCTTGCTGATTTCTAACAGAAACGCAGGAATGACCGGCAGGTTGAACAGCACAGTATTTACTGTCGCGGAATACGCAAGAAGAATCGAATACGGGATACAACCGTGATGTGCCATGGAGTCAGTACAATGCCGGGATCGGCAAGGGATATTGGCAGCAGGAGAGGCTGTCAGAAAAACATGCGATCGGGCCCGCATTGTTACTCGAACTCGATCAGCGCCTGACCGCTCCTGACGGCTTCACCGGGCGACGCCATAATGGCCTTGACGGTTCCGGATGTGTGCGCGGTAATGTTTGTTTCCATCTTCATGGCTTCCAGCACGACGAGAAGGTCGTTCACCTGCAGTTTCTGGCCAACCTGCACATTCACCCTGTTCACAATACCGGCTATCGGGCTGCGACACACCTTTTCATCCGGAAAAGTATCAGGCGGAAGTTGAGAGGCCTGGGGCTTCGGCGCATGCTGTGGGCTCGCCAGAGGCTTGGACTGGATGGTAGAAGTCGGTGCCGGAAAAGAGGTTGGCATGCGCACCTCCTCTCCTTCTATCACATCAACGTCCACAACATATTTTTTCCCGTCTATTGTCAGAGATAACTGCACGGTCAGGCTCCTTATTTGTTGATGCTGAAAGTATGGGAGGACTGGATCGAAACCCGGCCCTGCTGCGACCATGAACTCGGCCCCAGGTTGCTGATAAACCGGGCTTTGCGTATCCTGACATTCTTGCCAAGGTACGCTGCGATCGAAGCAGACATGATCATCAGGAGTTCCGGGGTGATTTCCTCGTTTTCGTTTTCGTTCTGCTGCGCTCTTTCAGGTTCGCTCATTGCTTCTGCGGTTCATAATTGGATTACAGGGGAATCAGCCCATGCTTCTTCTGAGGCCTGAACTCCCGTTTGGAATGAAGGATATCGAGCGCCATAGCCAGATATCGGCGGGTATCGGCAGGTTCGATAATATCGTCAACATGCAGGCGCGAAGCCGAAACATAGGGGGTGGAGAATGTATCCCGGTACTCGGTGATCAGCTCCATCCGCCTGGTTGCCGGATCAGCAGCGGCTTTGATCTCGTTTCGGAAAATCACGTCTACGGCCCCTTCGGCACCCATGACGGCAATCTCGGCCGTCGGCCACGAAATCACCCGGTCAGCATCGAGGTCCTTGCAGCACATCGCCAGATAGGCGCCACCGTAAGCTTTTCTCATGATCACGGTGATTTTTGGCACTGTAGCCGCGGCGTATGCGAACAGCATTTTCGCTCCATGGCGGATGATTCCCCCGTACTCCTGCTCGACGCCCGGCATAAACCCGGGCACGTCAACCAGCGTGATGAGCGGTATATTGAAGGCATTGCAGAAACGGATGAACCGTGCGGCTTTATCGGAAGCGTTGATATCGAGCACGCCTGCCGTGACGCTGGGCTGGTTTGCAACAATGCCCACCGAACGGCCCTGCAGTCGGCCAAGACCGATGACGATGTTCGGGGCAAACGACTCCTGAACCTCCATGAAATCGCTGCGATCGACAAGACGGACAATCACGTCACGCACGTCGTAGCTCTGTTTTGGATCAACGGGTACAATCTCGTTGAGCTGCTTGTCGGGCAGAATGACATCCTCGGCTTCGAGCAAGGGCGGGTCTTCCATATTGTTGGAAGGCAGAAACGAAAGCAGCCTCCTGCAGATTGCAACAGCCTCGAGGTCGTTCTCGGCCACAAAATGCACCACGCCGGAGATGTTCATCTGCGCTGCCGGACCGCCAAGGTCTTCTGCGCTCACCTCTTCGCCGGTTACGGCCCTGATCACGGAGGGGCCGGTAATGAACATGCGCGCTGCCTTTGTCTGGATAATGAAATCGGTCAGAGCCGGGCTGTATGCCGCTCCTCCTGCGCAGGGCCCGCAGATAAGCGAAATCTGCGGCACCACGCCCGAGAGCATGACGTTGTTGTAGAATATCTTTCCATAACCGGAAAGACTGTCGATTCCCTCCTGGATACGGGCACCGCCGGAATCGTTGATGAGAATGAAAGGCGAACCGGTCTTAAGCGAGGCTCGCATCATCTGCACGATCTTCTCGGAATGCATTTCGCCGACAGAACCTCCGCCTACGGTGAAGTCCTGGCTTGCGAGGTGCACCAGACGGCCATCGATGCTTCCTGCGCCGGTCACCACGCCATCCCCGGCCATATCCTTTCCTTCCATACCGAACCGGGAACAGCGATGTACGGCAAATAGTCCATTTTCCTGAAAACTGTCCTGATCGACAAGAGCGTTCACCCGTTCGCGCGCGGTTAGACCTCCGTTGGCATGCTGCCTGTCGATGCGGTCCTGTCCACCACCCTGATGCAGAGTATCCTTCCTGCGGTTCAGCTCGTCTATTCTCGCTTCTATAGTCCTGATTGACTCATTCATTACTCTTGTTGTCTGTATTACTGGTATGGCGCCACGGTCACCTTGTGCTGCCGACCGCTCAGCGTTACAGCGTAGGTAATCGGTCCCGTGATAGCACCCTGATGTCCCTCTGCCGGATGCGTCTCCGATGCCCCCGTTACCGGATCGGTACCAAGGTTGCGCGGCCCCTCGTGGCGTGTAACGAAAAACCTGGGCGCCACCTGGGGAAACAATGCGTAGGTGAGCACATCTTCGTCCGTACCAGTGCATCCCTCAAGCGCAAGTGCTTCGGAACGCAGCTTCTGCCACTCGGGCTTCAGCAGGTCTGCCGGCCGGCAGGTGACAGGTTCCTTTCCCGCATGACGCCGGGCCAGTTCCATCACCTCAGGATTCTTCTGACCGGCCACGGCGCCGTAGTACCCGAGCATGAGATCGGCAAACTCTCCGGTCAGCACCGAATAGCGACCCATAAGTACATTCAGCACCGCCTGGGTACCGACTATCTGGCTGGTTGGTGTGACAAGCGGCACGTATCCCGTATCACGCCGGACAAGCGGAATCTCCTCGAGCACCTCTTTCATGCGATCTCCGGCACCCTGCTGACGCAGCTGGTTCTCCATGTTAGAGAGCATGCCGCCGGGAATCTGGCTCTTGAATATTTTTGTATCCACGCCAGTCACTCTCGACTGGAACTGGCAGTAGCGCTCCAGCGTATTCATGAAATGATTCTTGACGCGAAGCACCTTTTCCATATCTACCTTTGTGGAGTAACCTGTGCCTTCAAGCATTTCAATGAAGCTCTCGGTGGGATTGTGACCAGGGCCGAGACTCATGGAGCTGACGGCGGTATCGACACAGTCAACGCCCGCCTCCACCGCTTTCATGAGGCTGACCAGCGTCACCCCCGTGGTTGCGTGCACGTGCAGGTGCACGCGTATGTCGGGGCCGCAAGCAGCCTTGATACCGCTTACAAGGTCGTACGCCGCCTGGGGCTTGATGAGTGCCGCCATATCCTTGATGCAGATCGAATCCACACCGATATCCTGCAGTTTGCGTGCCTTGTCAACGAAAAATCCGGTACTGTGTATCGGGCTTATGGTATAGGAAATCGTACCCTGAGCATGACCTCCGGCGTTCTTGACGGCTCGAACCGAGGTCCGGATATTCCGGAAATCATTCACCGCATCGAAAATTCGGAACACGTCGATGCCGTTCTCGGCGGATTTCTGGCAGAATCGCTCGACCACCTCATCCTGGTAATGACGGTAACCCAGAAGGTTCTGGCCGCGCAGGAGCATCTGAAGCGGAGTATTCGGCATAAGCCGCTTGAAGGTACGCAGCCGTTCCCACGGATCCTCGTTCAGGTAACGGATGCATGCGTCGTACGTCGCACCGCCCCAGCACTCGATCGACCAGTATCCGGCTTCGTCGAGATCACGGCAGGCACCGATCATATCATCGATGCCGAGTCGAGTGGCAATAAGGCTCTGATGCGCATCGCGCAGCGCCAGTTCAGTAATATCTATAATGCGCCTTGTTTCCATAGCTGGTGATTGTCCCGATTGAAATTCCGGAATACGGCCCCCCGCATAACCGGATAAATGTCCTGTAAACGCAGCCCTCCACGCCGCAATGCGCGCAATATAGCATAATCATGCGCAATCCGCGTTAAAGAATTGTTACATGACAATACCGGATGCGTTGCCCATTTCCGAAGGGCTCTCATTCACTTCCATTCGCAACAGTCATCATCCCTGTTATATCCTTTGTTACCTTGCAGATCCTGCATTTCATAACCGTTGCCCTCATATAACGTTCAGGCCTGAAATACGATTTTCGGCAACCGGTCAACGTCCCTGAGCCTCGCTCCAATCCTGAAAAGTACGGCGGGCAACTGCAAGCCTGGCTCGAAAAACAGGGCTACCGGGCGCTTTCGGAACCCGGGTTCGCTGCGTACGATCCCCCATGGATCATACCCTTCCTGCGGCGCAACGAGGTACAGATCACGATCGAGGCCGATCACGGCTGATGCGGCAGGAATCGATAATGGATTGGCCGCCGTAAGACGGTGTTTGCAGGTTGCCAGTCATGTCGGTGATGTCGGCATGCTTATCGAGGCCAAAAACCCCGCCGTCGCAACCAGGACGCAAGCTACGGGGCCTTCCTATTGCCCCGGAAACCGCTCTCTCTCATTCTGCCCTTCCGGACAATCCGCACGGCACTGAAATCAGCATGAAAACTGTAAGTTGTTCCCTGCAGCATTGCATATCCCCGCTCTCAAGGAACCAGAAAGTCGTCGTGGGCTTCTCCGGGCAGCATGCAGAAGGAATCGAAGCCCTGAATTCGTTTCTTCAGCACCGGAAGGTTGCTTACCTTACAGTTGACGACCCGGAATTTCTGCTGAATGTCAGCGATCCTTCAGCAAAAGCGCATATCCGGAAAAGCCTTGCAGACAAACAAAATCCGGCACCATGAAGATTCTCTGCGCCGTTGATTTTACCGAATCGACTCAAAGGCTTATCACCGCGGCGGAAAAAATTGCTGCCGCATGCCATGGCAGCGTCATCCTGCTGCATGTTCTCCCGCCCGATAACCCGGAAATCGATTTTCACCCCACCATCGAGGCGCATTTCAAACCGCCCGAAAAATATTACCACGAACCGGGTTCCGCTGAAAAAGGCGACAGCGTGCCGATTCTTCACCACAAAACATTCAGGCTGCTGCAGACTATTGCGGACTGGCTGAAAGACCGGAATATCGCATCCGAGCTCTCCATCATTCACGGCGACCCGGTTTCAGGCATTCTGGAAAAAGCCGCTCAACACAACGCGGATATGATCATGCTCGCCTCCCACGGCCATAAAGCCCTTCGCAAACTCATCATGGGTTCCGTCTGCCAGGGCATCCTGCAGAAATCAACCATTCCGGTCACGATCGTGCCGAAGAGGAATGAAGCGACGGACGATGAGTTAAAATGAGATGATTCACGATCAATCCGGATACGTCACGAAAATTCGTCGTAGGCGATCATCTCTTTCCCGACGCCGAGATTGTAGAGCATTCTTTCCACCGACGACACCATAATGGGCGGTCCGCACATGTAGTATTCAATCTCTTCAGGCTCGTCGTGGTTTTTCAGGTAGTTCTCGTAAAGCACGTTGTGAATGAAACCTGTAGGTCCTTCCCAGTTGTCTCCAGGCTCGGGCTCGGAAAGCGCTACGGTATAGCTGAAATTGGGAAACCCTGCTGCAATGGCCTTGAAGTCCTCGTCGTAGAACATCTCTTTCTTCGATCTGGCACCATACCAGAAGGAAACCTTGCGCGTCGTCCTCTGCGTTCTGAACAGGTGGAAAAGATGCGAGCGCATCGGAGCCATTCCTGCACCACCACCGATATAGACCATTTCGCGTTGGGTGTCTCTGATGAAGAACTCCCCGTACGGCCCGGAAATCCTCACCTTGTCGTCCGGTTTGAGATTGAAGATCCATGAGGAACCGATACCCGGAGGCGCCTTGTCCCAAAGCTTCGGAGGAGGCGTGGCGATCCTGACGTTGAGCATGACGATATTCCCTTCAGCCGGATGGTTGGCCATGGAATATGCCCTGAACGTCGGCTCGCTGTTGACGGCTTTGAGATCCCACATCCTGAATTTGTCCCAGTCGCTCCGGTACTCCCCGCCGATATCGAAACCCGAAAAAAAGAGCTCTTTGTAAGCAGGAATGTCGATCTGGATATAGCCGCCTGCCTTGAATTTGAGGGCCTCGTCGGGAGGCAGCCCGAGCACCAGCTCCCTGATGAAGGTTGCGACATTGCTGTTGGAGCGGACCACGCACTCCCACTGGCGGATATTGAAAATCTCGTCGGGGACGACAATGCTCATATCTTCCCTGACCTTCACCTGGCAGGAAAGTCTGACGTCCTCTTTCGCCTCGGCCCGCGAAACATGGTTGAGTTCCGTGGGAAGGATCTGCCCTCCCCCCTCGATCACCCGGCACTTGCACATGCCGCAGGTGCCCCCGCCGCCGCAGGCGGAAGGAATAAAGATCTTTTCGTCGGAAAGCGTGGCAAGCAGGGTTCTTCCGGGACTGACCGCAAGCTGTTTGTCGGCATCGTCGTTGATGGTGAGCGTAACTTTCCCCTGTGGCAGCAGTTTTGCCGCCGCAATATTGAGCAGCGTCACCAGAAGGATGATCACCGCGACAAAAACAATGACAGCCGATAACGTAACAAGCATGCGTGTGGTGGACGTTTACAGGTTTATCCCTGAAAATGACATATAAGCCATCGAGATAAGACCGGTAATCAGCATGGCGATACCCAGGCCTCGCAAACCGGACGGAACATTGGAATATTTCAGTTTATAGCGAATCGTCGCAAGCGTAACGATAGCGAGAAAAAAACCCGCTCCCGCACTGACCCCGAAAACCGCCGACTCCATGAAATCGAACTCCCTCTCCACCATGAAGAGCGAAGAGCCGAGAATCGCGCAGTTCACGGCAATAAGCGGCAGGAAAATGCCGAGCGACTGGTAGAGCGTCGGGCTCACCTTGTCGAGCACCATTTCCACGAGCTGAACCATCGCCGCAATCGTGGCAATAAAGACGATGAAATTCAGAAAGGTCAGATCGACATTGCCGAGACCGGCGATCCCCGACCATTGCAGTGCGCCCGGCTTCAGCAGATACTCCTCGATAAGCCAGTTGAGGGGGACGGTAATTCCGTTGACAAACATGACGGCAAACCCCAGTCCCATCGAGGTCTCGACCTTCCTGGAAATCGCAAGAAAGGAGCACATGCCGAGAAAGTAGGCCAGAAGGATGTTCCTGATGAAAATCGTTTCGACCGCAAGGCTCAGTAGATGCAGAGTCGTATCCATGCTATTCCTCCGTATAATTCGTCATTGCACGCTGGGCCCATATCAGGAACCCGAGAACAAAAAACGCTCCGGGAGCAAGCAGCATCAGTCCATTATTCATATACCACCCCCCGTTCTCTGTATAAAGCATCTCGGGAACCACCGGTATGCCCAGGAGCGAACCGCTGCCAAGAAGCTCCCTGAAGGTCGCCACGAGAACAAGGATCATGCCGTACCCCAGCCCGTTGCCCAACCCATCGAGCATCGAGGGCAAAACCCCGTTTTTCAGTGCAAACGCTTCGGCACGTCCGAGAACGATACAGTTTGTGATGATCAGCCCTACGAAAACGCTCAACTGCTTGCTGATATCGAACAGAAAAGCCTTGAGCACCTGATCGATAAAAATAACCAGCGTTGCGATGATCGTCAGCATGACGATAATGCGCACCCGCGAGGGGATCAGGTTCCTGAATGCCGAAACAAGACCATTTGAACCGACGAGAACGAAGATGAGGGCACCCGACATGACCAGAGCGGTATCGAGTTTGACGGTTACGGCAAGCGCCGAGCAGATACCGAGCACCTGCCTCGTAATGGGATTGCTTATCCCTACCGGTTCGGTCAGGGTTTTGATGTTCTTTCTGGCAGCCATAGTTCAGCAATCACTGTTGACGCAATAGCATCAGATAATTGAGAAGATCGTCTTTGAGAAAACGGTTTATCCCACCGGTTGTCAGGGACGCGCCGCTGATGCCGTCGACGGCGTACTCGCTTGGTTCCGGCAATCTGGCCTTGGCAATCGTGATCGACACCAGCTTCCCGTCACGAAAGATTTTCTTGCCTTTGAACTCACGGGTAAACCGGTCTTTTTCAATCTCGCCCCCGAGACCCGGCGTTTCACCATGTTCGTAAAAAGAAATTCCCCGTACGGTATTCCTGTCCGCCTCGAGAGCGATAAAACCGTTGATCGTCGACCACACCCCCTTTCCAGAAACCGGCAGCACATAAGCCTCTGGACGGTCTTTACTGCCAAAAACGTAGTAGTCGTGCATCTTGCCGTCTTCGCCTTCGACCGATTTCCTGGAAAATTTTTTCTGATACAAACTCTCGATATCCCTGTCGCTCATCCCTGGCTCGAGCACGCCGACTGTCTTGAGAATGTTTTTTCTGACGTCGAGCGTCCGGTTGAACTCCTGGCGCTCCTGCAGACCGGTCTTCACCAGCGAAAGCAGCAAAGCCGAAACAACCGCCATGGCAATGACGAAAACGTAGGTATAGGTGTTACTTCTGCTTTGCATAGGCCCTCTTTCGTCGTGCAATATTCTGTCGGAGAACCATGTAATCGATCATCGGAGAAAACGCGTTGGCAAGCAGAATACCCAGCATCACCCCTTCGGCAAACGCCTGGTTGATCAGGCGTATCATCACGCAGAGCATGCCGATCAGAAAACCGTAGATCCAGCGCCCCCTGTCGGTCTGGGCCGCGCTGACCGGATCGGTCGCCATAAAGACAAGGCCGAATGCGAAGCTTCCCATCAGAAGATGATCGAGCGGAGAAAGATAGAACATGGGGTTCTGGAAGAACGGAGCCATGACATTAGCCAGGAGTGCGGTTCCCGCCATGCCGAAAAGCCCGCCGGCCATGATCCTCCAGCTTGCAATCCGGGTAAGGAGCAGAAGCAGGGCCCCGATCAGGATCGCTGCTTTCGAGGTCTCCCCGAACGAACCGGGAATCAATCCCCAGAAAAGCTGCTGCAGGCTGTAGCCCGCATCGTAAACCAGCTGCATGCCGTTCGATCCGGGAACGGAGGCCGCTGCGGCAAGCGGAGTCGCCCGGGTCATCTCGTCGGCAAGCGACCAGACAGGGGTTCCGGACATTTCCGAAGGATAGGCAAAAAAGATGAACGCCCTGGCAACAAGGGCCGGGTTGAAAATATTGTAGCCGGTTCCACCGGTAACCTCTTTTCCTATCACCACACCGAAAGAAACCCCCAGCGCCACAATCCAGAGAGGAACCGAAGGCGGCAGCGTCAAGCACAGAAGAAGGCCGGTCACGAGAAAGCTCTCGTTGATATCATGACGACGAACCACGGCAAAAAGCATCTCCCAGAATCCGCCCGCGGCGTAGGAGACGAGCAGCATCGGCAGAAAAGCCTGTAAGCCGGTCAGCATATTACCCCCGATACCCGCTTCCGGATGAAGCTGGTAGCCTGTATTGAACAGGCCGAAAAACACTGCAGGCAGCAAAGCGATAATGACGGTCACCATCGAACGCTTCATATCGACCGCATCGCGAACATGCGGAGCGACAACGGTTGTCCTTGCCGGAGTATACAAAAGGGTATCGACCATCTCGTAGAGCGGCCAAAGACGGCTGAATTTACCATCCCCGGTGAAATTGGGCTCGATCCTGTCGAGCAGGCTTCTGATACCTCTCATAGACCTGTCTTGATCGGTTCGGGACAGACTATCCGTTCTTTTCTATATACTCCAGACCATCGCGGATAATTTCAGCGATCTCCATTTTTGACGCATCGACAAACGAGCAAAGAGCGAAATCTTCCGGATCGCACTCGTAGATCCCCAGTTTCTCCATCTCGTCGATATCCCTGGCAATGATCATCTTGATCAGCCAGGTCGGCACAAGATCCATCGGAAGCACCGATTCGATATTGCCGAATGGCACCATAACCCTGGTGCTGCCGTTCATTGCTGTATCGAGACGCGAGCCTTCGTTGCCGGTAAAACGGGAAAGGAAAAGATTGGTCACCGAATATTTCCGCAATCCCGGACTCAGCCAGCCCATGAAGTCCCGGCCTTTCTTTTCGGGGATCACCGAAACCACTTCGTCATAAAAACCGATCCCCTCGCCCACGGAACGACAGCTGCCGGTAAGCACGTCCCCAGATATGATCCGGCATGGCTCGGAGAGGCTCGCACCCTCGAGGGCATCCTGCAAGGTCATCCCCTGCCTGATTTTCAGGTAACATCTTCTGGAAACCGCCTCGCCGCCCAGGGCGATAATCTTCGACACCGGCAGTCGTCCGGTCAGGAAAAGCTTCCCGATACGGGCGACATCCTGCGGGAGAACATACCAGACGATATCGTTACGATGGCGAATCGGGGCAATATGGTGAATGTGGATTCCGACGTTGCCGGCAGGATGAGGCCCGCTGAACCGGTGCAGCCGGGCATCGCGGGCTGCCGTAAAGATTTCGCCGGTATTCTTTTCCTCGACAACCAGATGGACTGCAGCGCAGCACAGCGTTTTCAGAAGCCTTACGCCTGCCTGAAAATCCCCTCCCCTTCCCTCGAGCTGGAACTGGATATCGGGTGCAAAAGGAGCGGTCGGCATTGCAGGGATAAAGAGCGCCTTCGGGCGCCTTTCCGGATCGGCAACCGTAGAAAACGGACGCTGCCGGATTACCGGCCACAAACCGGAACGAAGCAGGTTTTCCCCGATTTCATCAGGACTGAGGTTCCCCAGGGTATCGGCGCTGTAGACCGGAAAAGGCCTGAAGTCGTCCTTGTGATCAGGCGCTATGCGAATTGCGGCGAGAGACCGTCGCTCGCCATAGGTAATCGACTCGACACACCCGGATACCGGAGCGCAGAACTGCATCCCGGGATGTCGCTTGCTGAAGAACAACGGAGTACCGGCAAGGACGCTATCGCCCTCCCTGACGGAAAGTTTCGGCGTGATACCCTTGAAGTCGGCAGGCGTGACGACAGCAAGCCCCGTAAAGTTCGCCTGCTCGACGATCTTTTCCGGCCGCCCGCCGATCTTCAGATCATGCCCTTTTCTGATTCTGGTAACACCTCCAGCCTCTTTTGCCATGAGTCTTCAACTATCGGGTTGCTGATAACATCAGCACCAATGTAACACATTGCGAGCACTTCTGTAACTCCTCGCGGTTCCGGGATATCCTCTCTGTTATTCTGTTTTGCGAACCTGACCTGATCGATCCGGAATGAAAAAAGCCCTCACCAATGAACGTAAAATGTCATTTCAGTTGCCGTTGGTTTACGAAGTTATGAGCGTGCCCCCGGCATATAGAAGCCATCGATAGAGCGGTATGACGGTAACAGCTATGCCGTTGTATTCAAATTCCTCCGATGCGTCGAGCGTGATGATCATTCCATTCTGCAAACCGAATCGGCGGCAGCACTCTGTCAGGCCGCGAAGTTCTCGTGAACGTGTTTGCGTGTCGGTGATGGTTGCTGAAACCTGAATGGCTTCAGTGATGTTAAACCCCTGTTTGACGATGAAGTCGCATTCCGCTTTCTCTTTGAAAAAGTATATTTCCTTCTCTCGATGCCTGAGTTCAAGAAAAACGGCCTGTTCCAGAGCTTTGCCTGTATCGTCCGAAAATCTGAAGTCAAGAGCATTCAGGAGCCCGTTATCGATCACATAGACTTTTCTTTCGCCAAGCTCCCGATCGACCAGTGAGTCGGAGTGCTTTCTGAGCGTCTGCGCGAAGCAAATGCTGACAGCTCCATCAAGAAAGTCGTACAACTGGTTCTTGCCGATTCTGAACCCGGATGATTTCAGCTCATTGTAGATTTTGTTGACCGAAAATGGCTTTGTGGCCGATGAAACGATCCTCTTCAGAAAGAACTTCAGCGCAGGCAGATTTCTGATCTCGTACCGTTCAACCAGGTCACGATAGATCATGACATTGAAGTACTCCTGCAAGACGCAGTTGCGCAATGCATCGTCATACCCGATCACCTCCGGAAAGCCTCCATGTCTGAGGTAGTTCTGGAGGTGGTGATTGATGAGGGCAACGGAGCGTGAGCTGTTCAGGTCGGGTGTTACCTCCCTGAATGCAAGGTATTCGGAGAAGGAAAGCGGGAAGACCTCATAGCTGATGGTTCTGCCCCGAAGCGCGGTGGCGATGTCGCTGCTTAAAAAGCGGGCGTTTGAGCCAGTGATAAAGATATTTCTCGCTCCGCGGTCATATATCCGCCTCACAAACGTGTCCCATCCCGAAATGTTCTGGATTTCATCGAAAAAAAAAGAGCAGCCATTAATGGCTGTCTCCGGATAGAGTTCCTGCCATGCCTGCAACAGAAGATCGAGTTCCTCTGTTTTCAGATCGAGGCGCTCGTCTTCGAAGTTGATATAGAGGACTGAGGTTATCGGCACTCCCTTTTGCAGAAGGTCGCTGATGATATTGAACAGCAGAGAGGTTTTCCCACTGCGGCGTACTCCCGCCAGCGTTAT
The DNA here is from genome assembly GCA_016868665.1 of Chlorobiota bacterium. Taxonomy (GTDB): domain Bacteria; phylum Bacteroidota; class Chlorobiia; order Chlorobiales; family Chlorobiaceae; genus Chlorobium. Next base: position 7,245 of record VGGK01000025.1, on the reverse strand, counting down.
GATTTTGTTCGTATCCACAGGTATCCGCTGCGCTCGTCGTTTAAGAACTGGCAGCGGCGTGACATGGAAGTCCCTTATGATTGTTTTTATTGAATTTTACTTCATAATGAAGATAATTTAAGGGAAATTATCTTCGTTTCAAGGATATACTATTTAGTGTCCATCGGTTTCGAATGTCCTTTCATGTCGCGATCAATATCAGGCAATTGAACGAATTGCACCATCTCCTTCTGGGCATCCCCCACATCTCCAGGCACCACTTCCATGAACGCGCCGCTCGCCCCGCGTTTCCACATCGACATCTTCATGCTTCCCAACCTTCCCGATCTGCGGCCTGCTCAAGAAATTCAAGCACCTCCTTTTCATGAGCATCCGACTTGAGCAGCGCCGATTGACGGAGGCACTCCTGTTCGAATCCCGGACGCCGCGTATCCGCCACCCATATCTGAACCGGCCTCAACCCGCGCTCCCGAAGCCTGTCTCTGTGCCGCTTTACCCTTTCTATAACAACTTTCATTTCTTTTCTCCGAATTCTTACCCAATACGTTACATGTAACGTAACGAACACGAAACAAAGTCCAAGTCATACTCAGGACGCACCATCAGTTCCTGTTACGCCTGCACACAGAGCCTCAGGAGCCAGACGTTTTTCGGTAATCGATCAACGTCCGTGTGCCGCAGCGAAGCTGCGTGAGAGATGATGGCAGGCCCCTCGCAATCGGCTTGCAGGAGCAGGTTGCAAACCACCGTAAGCGGCTTGGGTCAAAAGCCCCGGTCGTGAGCGTTACGGAAAAGGCATCAAGAAGGTGTCAGGTATGAATCAAGGAAGACGAACACCAGTGAACCACCATACAAGGCGTCGTTAATCGATTGATTTCAAAACTGGAGCTGTAGCGAAGGGATTGCGTTATCCGGTCATGGAGATTGGTCAACTGCGAAAGCAGGAGGAGCTGATTGCAATGAAAAAGGGAGGGTGGAAGAATCGGGCGACAGGATCGCTGGAATGTGCAAAACCGGGCTCTCGGGCATAAAAAAAGCCGGGAGACACCCCGGCCTGAAAGAGAAATCCGCATTCGTCGCGGCAGTTGCCGCCCGGACCCATCGGGAGCTTTCGGTCGGAACGCGTTCAGTTCGAGGACATACCGGCAAGAACCTTTACGATATTGTCCACAACCTGTTTGTCGAAGGTCGTCGGCATCAGGTTATCCGCCGTCGGAACGATCGAACGGGCTATCGCATCGGCGACCGCGACTTTCATATCCGGCGTGATCTTTCTTATGCCTGTCTGCAGCAGTCCCTTGAAGAGACCCGGAAATACAAGCGCGTTATTGACCTGATTGGCCATATCCGAGCGACCGGTCCCCACAATGCCTGCCCCTGCCCTTAAAGCCGCTTCAGGCATGATTTCCGGCATAGGATTGGCCATAGCGAAAATGAACGGAGAGGGATTCATGCCTGCAACCATCGCCTCCGTTACGATGTTGCCTACCGAAACGCCCACAAAAACATCGGCTCCGATCAGGACGCTCTGCAGGTCGCCTTTATGTTTCATCCTGTTGCTTCTTTCGGCAATCTCCTGCTTTATGGGGTTCATGCCGGGACGGCCGTCATAGAGCGCTCCCTGGGTATCGACAAGAACCACCTCTTTTACCCTCGCATGAATCAGCAGTCTGGCAATGGCGATGCCGGCCGCACCGGCGCCGTTAACCACCACATGAAGATCCCCGAGATCCCTCTCGCTGACACGGCACGCGTTGATGATGGCCGCCAGAGTAACGATTGCGGTTCCGTCCTGATCGTCATGAAAAACCGGAATGGAAAGCGCCTTTTCGAGTTGTTCGAAAATCTCGAAACACCTCGGAGATGAAATATCCTCAAGGTTGATGCCGGCAAAACTCGGTTCGATCAGCTTGCAGAACTTGACGATATCATCGACATCCGTTGAATTTATACACAATGGAATAGCGTCAATATCTGCAAACTCCTTGAAAATAATGGATTTGCCCTCCATCACAGGCATTGCTGCCTCCGGCCCGAGATCGCCGAGCCCCAGAATAGCCGTTCCATCGGTAACGATTGCCACCTGACTGCCACGGTTGGTCATGATGAAAGAGTTCCGCTTGTCCCCGGCAATTTCCGTGCACACAGCCGCAACTCCCGGAGTGTATGCCGCAGACATGTCCTCCTTGTCTTTTAAACTGACTTTGGATCGTATTTCTATTTTACCGCGCGCATGGCGATGCAACTCGAGAGATTGTTTTGAATAACTCATATGATGTAAACCTGTCCCCTGATAATAATGAAAGAGAGAGCTGAAGCTGGCAGATTGCCGAAAGGAGAAGAAGAACAGCGCCGCAATGTACCTAAAAAAGCGAGAACCCCATGTGTTGATTTCCTGAACGTCGATATTCCGGCCAAGGCTCCCCTGCCGAAAGAGCTTCGCCTGAAACACAAACGTCACCCCTTGGTTTCAGTACCTTCATACCTCTCTGGATCGTCAACGGCGTTCACGCGATCATACAACCTCCTGAGCGCCCGTATTGCCGACATGCTTTACTTCTCCATCGCCGTCAACGAAACCGACAATGCCGCCCTGCGGTACGGCACGCTGCATGGAGTTTGCGCGGAAAAATGTAACCGGGAAATAATGTCCGGGCTTTTTTGCTGAACCGGGTAAATTATCTACCATACAACAGACAGATAATCAGGGTACTTGATAACCAGCACCCCTTTTAAAGCGTTTCTCATGACATTTCTGATGGATACTGAAAACATTCTCACCCGGGAAGCGGCTGAAACCCGCAGCAACCTTGTTTCCAATGCCAGCTACACCCTTGAACTCACCCTGAAAGAGCATGCCGCCGAGTACCGGGGCCGCTGCATTGTCGCGTTTGACTATTGCCATGGAGGTATAGCCCCCCTCAAGCTTGATTTCATTACCAAAGAGATCCATGCGGTAACGCTCAATGGCATGGCGACGGAGGAGTATCTCAGGGGTGAATTTGCCATCTATCTCGATAAAGATCATCTAAGAGCGGGCTGCAATACGCTGGAGATCAACTACACCGGATTATTCGATAACACCGGATCGGGCTTTCACAAATTTCAGGATCCCGCAGACAGTGAAGAGTACCTGCATACCGACTTCGAGCCCTACGACGCCCACCGCCTCTTCCCCTGCTTTGATCAGCCCGATATAAAAGCCTCGTACCAGCTCACGGTACACGGACCCTCAAAATGGACCTATATCCACAACACCCTGCCCGAGCACACCCGGACAAACGGCGATGAGGTAACGATTGCGTTTACACGCACGGCTGTCTTTTCCACCTACCTCTTTGCCCTGGTCGCAGGTCCTTACAGCAAGTGGGGAGAGCGTTACAACCGCATTCCGCTTGGCATTTACTGCCGGAAATCGCTCGCAAAACACATGGACCCGGACAACATCCTTGCCATCACCAGGGAAGCCATGGCCACCCTGGAGGCCTACTTCGACTACCCCTATCCATACGACAAGTACGACCAGGTTTTTGTCCCGGAATTCAATTTCGGAGCCATGGAAAATGTGGGTTGCGTCACCTTCAGCGAACACTATATCTTTCGCAATAAAAAGCTCTACAGCGAGCACCTGGACCGTGCCAATACCATCACCCACGAGATGGTGCATATGTGGTTCGGCGACCTGGTGACCATGAAATGGTGGAACGACCTCTGGCTCAACGAAAGCTTTGCCGACTACCTCTCCTATTTCACCATGTCCAAAGGGAAACTGTTCAGTGATGCCCTGGAACACATGTATGTCCGCAAAGAGTGGGCCTATCAGCAGGATCAGTATGCAACCACCCACCCCATAGCCTCTTCGGCCCGCGATACCATCGAGGCCTTCAGCAATTTTGACGGCATCAGCTACTCCAAGGGCGCCTCGGTGCTTCGCCAGCTTCAGTACTACATCGGCGACGAGGCCTTCCGCGCCGCCATCGGGAAATATTTCAAACGATTTGCTGGAAAGAACACCACTCTGGATGATTTTCTTTCAATCATGTCGGAAACAAGCGGCATCGACATTGTCGCCTGGAGCCGCCAGTGGCTCGAAACCACCGGCGTCAATACCCTCCTGAGCCGAATCGGGAACGGCAGGCTCAGGATCGAGCAGCTGGGTTCGGTCGGCAACGATCTCATCCGGCAGCATGCCATCGAATTTACAGGCTACCGTCTGAGCGGCGGCGCGCTCGTCGAAAACGAAACCCAAAAGATCATCATCGACGGGAAAACCGCCGAGGCACAGCTGCAACCGGATACAGCATTCGTGATCCTCAATACGCACGACCACGATTATGTAAAAGTCTTTTACAGCCCGGATGATATCGCCATCGCCCGCCAGTCGCTCGGTACCCTTGAAGATCCGTTTGCCCGTCGGCTCGTTCTGGGCAGCCTCTGGCAGATGGTGCGGGATAATGCCTTCGATCCGACCGGGTTCATCGAAATGGGCATTGAGCTCGGCATGAAAGAAAAGGATCTGTCAATTCTCAACAGCCATCTTATCGCAAAGATCAATGCCGTAGTAACGCTATACCTGACTGATGAAAACAGAACAATATGGATGCCCAGGCTCAACACCATGGCCCGCGAACGCCTGGGCCGGTCCGGTAAAAGCGAGCAGGAGCAGATCATCTGGTTCGGTCTCCTGCTGACAACCGCTCTCCAGCCCGATGAGCTTGACTACCTGCACGCCCTTGTCGATGGAACCGAATCCATTGCATCGCTCGAAATCGACCAGGAAAAACGCTGGAACATCATAGCCCGCCTGATTGCCTTCAGCCATCCTGGAGCCGAAAACCTGTTCAGCAACGAAAAAGAGCTGGACAAAAGCGACCTTGGGCTGAAAAAAGCCTTTATGGTGGAAGCCTCGAAACCCGACAGCGCGGCAAAGGAAAGCTGCTGGAAAGCTTTCACGGAACAATCATCCCGCTCCACGGATTACCTCCGCTACGGCATGAAAGGCTTTCACTGGAAGGTGCAGAAGGATCTTCTTGCACCGTATATCGACCGGTATTTTGACGCGCTTGAAAAGGTCTATACCGAGCGCGATGTGCATTACGCCGGGGCTTTCGGCCACTCTCTCTTTCCGCAATGGAATCAGACTCCGGACATGCTGCACAACATTGAAACCTTTTTGAACCGGAAAGGCTCAAACGGCTCCGGGCTACCGTCCTTGCTCAGAAAAATGCTCATCGAACAAGCAGACGACCTGAAACGGATCCTGCCGATCCTGGAAAAACAGCAAGCCGCGGACAGTTCGACAGAGTTTCTGTAGCTGTTGCGGTTATAAGCGCATCGAGTACCGGAATCAGCAGAAAAACGGTAAGGTGACGGCTCTCGTCCCTTGCAGCATTGCATCATGAGAAGCCGATATATTGCATTGCATATGCAACGCATAACCGGAAATACACCATGAAAAGCGCTACACTGCCATCGCTCCGCGTAGAACCGGAACTCCGCAAAGCTGTCGAAGAGCGCCAACTCGCGGAAGAGGGTATGAACGGAGAGATTGATGCATGGCCGGAATATTGAGGGGTGAAATCCGATGGGCCGACCTCAACCCGAAGCGGGGAAATGAGCAATCCGGCCTCCGACCAGTACTGGTTGTAAGCCTACCGGCGAAACGATTTCCATGCGTCCAGAAACTGCTCCAGATGCTTTGATCCCTGGGCTATCTCCTGATGCAGAAGACTTTCCAGCAGACGCTCTTCGTGCACAAACGAATCTTCTGTCAGTCTCCCCGAAAAGTAGGCGGTTCTCAGCCACACCAGATATGTCGAAAGGGCGTCGAACTGGTTGTACTCAACGATTTTTCTGAAGTTCCCGGAGCGCCATAAATCGACTACATCGGCACCATTGATTCCCATTTTACCCGGAATTCCAAGTGACGCAGCCAATTCGTGAAGCGATGGGGTCCCTTTGCCAAAACCACCAATCTCATTCTTCAGATCGATGTTGAAATCGCTGTATCGAGCGAAATAATCAGCTCCCTCCCAGGGTTTTTCCGGACGATGGCAGAAGGTCGGCGCCGTCACCCTGTTTACCAGTGCCCTCTGAAACAGGATAGGCAGGTCGGCATTCAACGAGTTGAACCCCACAAGCTGTGCCCCCAGATTCCCGACAGCTTCCAGGAACTGCCGAATGAGTTTCCCTTCCGACTGCACGCCCTCATGCTGCCCGGGGAGAGAAACGAGCTCAAGACTGACTTTACTGTGCTGCCTTTTCCTGACCACCGCCGCAATGGAAACGATCCTGCACATCACCGTTTTCAGGTATGGACGTGGGTCGTCCGGCGTTGCGCCGCCCTCCCGCCACATGACCTCAAGCACCTCATTATCAGAGGCCGTTTCCGGCAACTTGTAAATGCGCCTGCCTGACATCGGATCAGGAACCCACTCGATATCGAAGACCACAACATTGTCGGCAATAAACTTGTACATGGTAATTCCCCGGAGGCACTTCCCATTTCCAGGGAAGTTGTTTGACAAAACCAGGTTTGTTCAGGCAGCACTGTTTGCCTGAGGTTTATTGGCATAGAAAACCGTTGCCGGAACCTCTCCGTCAAGCGAGGTATGGCGACGAACGGTGTTATAATCGTTGAACCATTGCTTCAGTCCCTGGTAGAGTTCGTTCATGTAAACATTCGCCAGGCCAGGTACCTCACAAGCAATTCGCCCTTTAACTTTTGTTGAGTTTTACAGGTAATCAATATTTTCGCGACTTGCTCACTGACTTCTGCCGTAACTTCCCGGGCAACTTGTATCTTTGACCGGAATGTCGCGGTAAAGAAATCGTTGTGGCGCAGTTCCGGTTCGGTGCCGCCGTGTTCGGCATCCGCCTGGCGGATACGGCTGATGCCGGTTCCGATCTTTTCGATATCCGGTTCAGGAAGTTAAGTCATTTTCGCTATAAAGAACGCTCAAAACTTTATGCCGGCACATCACTATGTTGTTCAAGAAGAGATTTTTTGGCAACGGATCAACATCCCGAGGCCTCTCGAATGTGCTTATCTCCGACATCCTGTTCGGGGGAAAACCCAGGGAAATATTGCGTCACGGCTCTTCCGGAAAAATCACCAACGTCAGTGTGCCGCAGCGAAGCTGCGTGAGAGATGAGGGTCGGCCCCTCGCAATCGGCTTGCAGGAGCAGGTTGCAAACCACCGTAAGCGGCTTGGGTCAAAAGCCCCGGTCGTGAGCGTTACGGGA
>VGGK01000024.1 GCA_016868665.1 Chlorobiota bacterium | reverse complement strand
CTCGATCTATCTCCCCCGACTTCTTGCCTGCAGACGGGCCTGGGTCATCCGCTCCCGGATTCCTCCTTCTTTGAGAAAATCCTTTTCAAGCTTTTGTATTTGCCGATCAAGAAGGTAGTTGGTCTGATGAATGAGGCAGATGGCAATATTTGCAATCACTTCTGCAGAACGGGTTTCAACGAATTCCCGAAATGCCTCATAAGTCACTTTTGGACCGCTTGCAATTTTTCTCACATAGAGCGCTTCAGGCGACTGTTTTTCCCAAACCGAAAATCCATGCACTCGCAGATAGTCATAGTAGTCCTGAAGAAGCTCTTCAAGGCTCGCCCTGGCTACGCTGGTCAGTTTGATTTCAGTCTCTTTCGATGTCCCGGCAGCCTGACTGCCCTCGGCGATGTTCTGCTTGCCTGATCGCGCAGCCTGTACCATCTGATCGACAGTACGGTCTCCCCTGCTGATAAACCGCTGGCAGAACCGACACGTGATGTCATAGACTATTTCGGATTTCCGGTAAGACAGGAGTTCCCGGTAACCCCCGTGAGGCAGGATGATCTTGGTCATGAGGCATCGTGTCTGGGACTTATGGGACTTATGGGACTTATGGGACTTATGAAAGAATAAAGACAGTGTTTGCGAACTATGCAAGTATTTTATTCTTTTTCTCTTGTCTCATTCGTCCCATCAGTCCCATATGTCCCATTCACCTGCGCCCTTAAAAGCACAAAAACGGGCACCTGCCCGCTTCTGTGAAATTATGCCGCACTCCGTCCCGGCTTACTGCCAGCCGCCGACGATTTCGAATATCTCGCGGTCGCCGATTGGTACAGGCACCGAGGATTTCGGGTTTTCGGAGAGAATGTCTTCGGCAATCTGAAGGTATGGCTGCAGGCACTCTTCCTTTCCTTCTTCGCTGTCGTCCATGGCGAAGAGGGTTTTTCCGGCAAACCGGCTCCTGCGGATCAGTTCGTGATAGGGTACTTTGGCGAGCAGCCTGGTTCCGACCTTTTCGGCGAACTGGTCGAGCATGTTTGTGCCTCCGCCTTTGGCGTAGTCTACCCTGTTGGCTACGATGCCGGCCAGCTTGACCTTGTAGCGGACGCTTTTCTGCTGAATGGCCATGCAGAGGCGGTTGGCGGCAAAGATGCTGTCGAAGTCGTTGGTAGCGATAATGATGGCGTAGTCTGCATAGTTGAGCGGTGCACTGAATCCGCCGCAGACCACGTCGCCGAGCACGTCGAAGAGGATGACGTCGTACTTGTCGTAGAGACCAAGCTCCTGGAGAAGGGTGACCGATTCGCCTACGACATAGCCTCCGCAGCCGCTTCCTGCGGGTGGGCCGCCGGCTTCGAGGCCGTCGATACCGGCATAACCGGTTTCGATGATATCTTCGGCAGTGAGATCTTCGTGATGGAAATCAACCTCTTCGAGCGCTTCGATCACGGTTTTCTGGAGCTTGCCGGTAATGGGAAAGGTGCTGTCGTGCTTGGGGTCGCAGCCGATCTGCAGTACCTTGGCTCCCTTGAGGGCCAGGGCTGCGGATATATTGGCGCTGGTCGTGCTCTTGCCGATACCTCCCTTGCCGTACACCGCTAAGACTAAACTCATAATGAGAACAGGATAATGTGGTTGAATAAAATCCTTATCCGCCGAGCGACTCTTTTGCCTGCCTGAATACGTCGGCGGTAATACAGCTCTCGCCCTGCTGTCGGGCGAAGGTTTCGGTATTCTTGCGAACTTTCTTGCGAACGAAGAACGGAACCTTCTTGAGCATATTCTCCGCTTCATCGGTCCAGCTCATGCCGTCAGGATCGGTTGCCTGTGCCGGAGTTGCGACGGATGTCGCGCTCTCAGGCCCGTTCGACTCGTGGCCGTTCGACGAAACTGCCGTATCAGGTTGCAAAGCGGCTTCCTCTTCGTATTCCAGTCCGGCATCGCCGAAAAAGTCTATGAGATGCTTTTCGAGGCCAAGTTTGCATGAGATGTAGACCCTGTCGGCCATAACGTCTGCTCCGTCGAACCCGAAAAACGGGTAGTAGCCGAGCAGGTGGTTTTCGATATGGGTCGGCGGCGAAATCACCATGCAGGGCACGTCGAGCTTGCGGCAGCTGTGCCGCTCCATCTGGGTGCCGCAGACGAGGTCGGGAATCTCTTCTTCGATGAATGCCGAAACCTCCTGGAATTTGTCGGTTACCATCAGTTCTCCGGGCAGGTACCCCTGAAGCTGTTCTTTTACCCATGCAGCATGGCGCTCAAGGTAGGTTCCGGCGCCGATGATCTGCATGCCGAGTTCGTCGCGAAGGAACTTCACTACTCCGACGGTGTGGGTTGCGTCGCCGAAAACAAAGGCTTTCTTGCCGCTGAAGCTTTCCATGTCGGCGGTACGGGCAAACCATGGCACACCGCTCGGCGCGCTCAGGCCGTCAAGCGAAAATGCCCTGAGTGCCGGCATTCTGAGCAGCGGGGCTCCTTTGGCGGCAGCGACGATATTGATTTCCCTGACGATGCCTTCAAGCCACTGTCGTGTGGGTTCAACGCCAAGCGGCGCATCATAGAGGGCCGGCATGCCGAACCTGTCGCAAAGATATGCGGCAGCAGAGGCTCCGATTTCGCGATACGGGGCGATATTGAGCCAGGCGGCCGGGAGCTTGCGGAGATCGTCCGTTCCGGCGCCCCAGGGAGCCACGACGTTGACCTTGATGCCGAGCGTCTGAAGCATGCGGCGCAGGCTTGTAAGATTGGCTCTCAGGTGGAAACCCAGAGAGGTGAAACCGAGGATGTTGACCGATGGTTCGGCAGTTTTTTCCTGTTCTGCGGCATACCGTTTCACCAGTTCAGTGAAGAGGCCGTCAGCGGCTTCGTTTTCGGATACCCTGAACGGATTGAGCGCATAGACCAGCAGCTTCTCTTCGGGCACGCCTGAATGCATGGCAAGCTGGCGAAGGTCCTCCTGAAGCAGAGCGGTGCTGCAGCTCGGTGCGATAACCGTTAGTTCCGGATTGTAGTGCTCGTTCACCTGCTGCAGGGTCGCCGGAAGCCTCGATACCCCCTGGGCAAGATCGCGTCCGCGTACCACGCTGATGGAAAGACCCGGAAACTCCGGCGTGCGTTCGAGCATGGTGTAGGTGGCTGTGATATAGTCGTCTCCCTGAGGCGCATGGTAAACAGTGTGCACCCCTTTCATACTGTTGGTGACCCGGCTGATACCGTGCAATGCGGTACCCTCGTAAAGCCAGAAAGCTAAGCGCATACGCTTATGACAGTTAGTGTTGCTGTTGCGTTCATTGGTTTATTCCGCGCTCGGCATGACGCCTTCGAGCCATACCGTTTCGTCGAACGCTGGCAGTTTGCTGCGGCGGTTGAACGGCGAAACAAAAAGGTTTGCCAGCGTAAACACCCCTGACCAGCTGTGAATGGACATGAGGGTGAACTCCATGCTCCATTTGACGATGAAACCGTGGCCGACAAAGGGGTTAGCCGTCATGAGCGATGTAACGATCAGATCGGGCCGATCCCGCTTGATATCCTCCAGCTGGCGATGAAAATTAGGTTGCTCGACTACCCGAACGCCTTCGAGCGCTTCAAGCTCGCGGGAGTGGAATTTCTTGTTGATGTATGCGCTGCTGCACTCCACTACATCGGCGCCCGCGCTTTTCAGGAAGCGGGCGAGCGGCAGCTCCATCATGGTGTCTGCAGTCAGAAATACTTTTTTGCCCCGCAGTAGTTCCGTCTGCTGGCGGATCTTCTCCCATGCGGCTTTCTCGCGGTCGCGAAGGTCAACCTGGATACCGAATTCTTTTGCGAGGTCCTCCCAGAATACTCTGGTGCCGTCCGGCCCGAACGGAAAAAGCGAGTTCAGCACACGCGCTCCCCGTTCGCGGGCAAGCTTGACGGCGACTCTCGACAGATAGGGTTGAATGGGCGCGAGGACGGTATCGGGGCCGATGGCCGGCATGCGGTCGAAACGCGATTCCGGAAGGAATCCTCCTACCGGAATGCCGAGTTCTTCGGCTTCCGCGCGAAGGTCGTCGGCTGTAACGTCGTTGACCGAACCGAGAAACACGACGTTTTTCTTTCCTGCCGGCGCTTCCGGGCAATAGGGAACAAGTGAATGGAGAACCGAATCTTCAGCCTGCGTGAAGTTATAGACAAGTCCACTTGCAGGAACGAAAAGCACCGGTACCTCGGGAGTGCTGAGGTGGTGGGCAAGACCTTTGAAATCGACTTTCATCACTTCCGGAGTGCAGGAAGAAAGCAGAAAAATCACCGACGGGTGGTGATCCGCCTTGATTTCGGCTACAATATCCTCAAGCCCCGGCTCGTGTTTGGCAAGATCGCCCTCCTCGATCAGCGCTATGCCGAAACGGGGCTTGGCAAAGATCATCATGCCAAGCGCGTTCTGCAGAAAATGGGCGCAGGTATGGGTGCCGAGAATCAGAAAAAAACTGTCCTTGATCTTCTGGTACATCCAGCCGACACAGGCAAGGCCGCAGAAACTGTGCGTAACATTGTCTTCCTTGATAATCGGGAATTCGCCGGGAACCTGCATCATGAAGTTTTTCCTCCTGAAATCGTTACCGACCGCACTCCCTGTTGCGGGAAAGAACGCATAAACGGCGTCCCGGGCGGTCAAACATTAAGATTCTGAAGATATAATATTTTTCTTTAATCCCGTACTCTCAGGCGCCCCCTATTTTCTCCTGTACCGAGGCGATCTTTTCGCCCAGGTGAACCCGGCGGTCGCGCCGGTCGTCGATTTTGATGACCGTGTAGACTCTTTCGGCTCCCAGGCTGAAGGCGTGCTCGTGCAGACGCTGCGCAAGAAGAAAAAGATCGGAGACCGACCCTTCAACCGTGGTACCCATATCGTGCAGCCGGAAGCTGCAGCCGCTTCCGGCAAGGAGTTCCTGAAGTCCGGCTACGAAAGAGCTGAAACCGGAACTTCTTCCGTCGAGGGGAATGACGGTAATATCGAGAAGGGCCATATCGGGTTTCTCCTCGTTTTATCAGCGGAAAACGGTCTCTTCCCTGCCCGGTCCGACGGAAATGAAGGTCACCGGCACCTGCAGTGCATCTTCGAGGAATTCGACATAGCTCCGTGCGGCCTCATGCATCTGCCCGAACGTTCTGGCATGCGCGTTCGATGCCATCCAGCCCTGCATGGATTTGTAGACCGGGGTTACCCTCGAAAGCGTCTGATGGTCGGTGGGATAGTCGTGAATCTCCTTTCCGTCGAGCATATAGGATGTACATACCTTTATTTCTTCAAAGGTATCGAGTACATCGAGCTTCGTGAGCGCAATTTCCGTCACACCGTTGAGCGTAAGGGAATACCGGAGAGCGACAAGATCTATCCATCCGCAGCGGCGTTTTCGTCCGGTCGTGGCACCGAACTCGTGGCCGATGCGCCCGAGTTTCTCGCCGGTTTCATCGAACAGCTCCGAGGGAAATGCGCCGTTGCCGACCCTTGTCATGTATGCTTTCACGACGCCGATGACCTTGCCGACATAGTTCGGCGCGATGCCCGATCCGGTACAGGCTCCGCCGGAGGTGGGATTCGAGGAGGTAACGTAGGGATAGGTGCCGTGATCGACGTCAAGCAGGCAGCCTTGCGCTCCCTCGAGCAGTACGGTTTTTCCTTCCTTGAGCTTGCGGTTGAGATAGAGCTGCGTATTGGTTACGAAGGGGTCGATGATCTTGTCGAATTCGGAATACTCGCGTACCATCGCTTCGACATCGAACGCCTCTTTATCGTAGATTGTCTTGAGCAGCTTGTTCTTGGCCGCAAGATTGTCGCGCAGCTTCTCCTGCAGCACGTCAGGGCTCAGGAGATCGACGACGCGGATCCCTTTGCGGGCGAACTTGTCTTCATAGCTCGGGCCGATACCGCGGCCGGTGGTGCCGATTTTCTGATCTCCCTGGGCGTCCTCGGAAAGCGAATCGAGCCTCTTGTGGTAAGGCATGATGAGGTGGGCGTTGTGGCTGATGAACAGACGTCCCTTAACCTCGTATCCGAGTTCTTCGACCTTACTGATCTCTTCGAGCAATGCAACGGGATCGATGACCACGCCATTGCCGATAACGCAGACGCACTCCTTCTGAAAAATACCGGAGGGTATAAGATGCAGCACCACGGATTTGTTATCGAAACAGATGGTATGGCCGGCATTGGCGCCGCCCTGATAACGGACAACGATATCGTACTTGTTGGACAGGTAGTCAACAAGTTTTCCCTTTCCCTCGTCGCCGAACTGTGTTCCGACAATGACGGTCGCAGTCTGTGAAGGCTTACTGAATGTTTTTGATTCCACGTCGTTTGAGTTTTAACCGATAGAGTGTTCGAAATGGGCAAGAAGCTGCGCTTTCCCCTTTCCGGAAAAAGATGAATAATTTACAATAAATTTGGCTTTTGCCGAGAAACTTTCCATGGTGCGCAGTGCGGCGCTGCGCTCTTTCTGAGTCAGCTTGTCGTCCTTGGTCATGATGACGCCGTACGGCCTGCCGTGAAATTCGAGAAAATCGGCCATATCCCTGTCAGAGACCATTGCGGGATGGCGGGAATCGATCAGGAGAAGCACAAGAGCAATCGATCGCCTCGACTGGATGTATGCTTCCAGAAGATTGCCCCATCGGGCTTTCTCCTGCTTTCCGACCGCTGCGTAACCATACCCGGGAAGATCGACGAAATAGAGTTCCCCGTTGATCCGGAAATAGTTGATCAATCTGGTTTTTCCGGGAGTGGAGCTCGTTTTGGCCAGCCCCCTGATACCGGTCAGCGAATTGAGAAGCGTAGATTTTCCTACGTTGGAGCGACCGACAAAGACAATCTCGGGAAACGTTTCATCGGGAAGACCGGAGGGAGTGGAAACACTTTTATAAAAAACAGCGTTAGTGATGTTCATGCCATGGCGTCTGACGATCCGGAATGGTCTTGCCCATATACGGAAGCTGTGGTAAAAAGGAAGCTAAAAACCTTGCGTTAAAAACCCAAATGTTTAACTTCCGTAAGGTTTTTCAGTCATCACGGACATCTCACGACGCGCACCATGGCTCTACAGATTTATAATTCCCTGACCCGAAAGAAAGAACCGTTCGTACCGGTACACCCCGGCATTGTCGGTATGTACGTATGCGGTCCGACTGTTTACGGCCATGCGCACCTCGGCCATGCAAAAAGCTACGTCTCGTTCGATGTGGTTGCCCGCTGGCTGCGTCAAAGCGGTTTCAGGGTAAGGTATGTGCAGAACATCACCGATGTCGGACACCTTACCGACGATGCCGACGAGGGAGAGGATAAAATATCCCGTCAGGCCCGGATCGAAAAGACCGATCCCATGGAGATCGCTCAATATTATACCCGCAGCTTCTATGATGACATGGACCGGCTCGGCGTAGAACGCCCCAATATCGCACCGACGGCTACCGGGCATATTCCGGAACAGATAGCCCTGATCGAAGAGCTGCTGAAGAAAGGCCATGCCTATGAGGTGAACGGGAACGTCTATTATTCGGTAGGATCATTTCCGGAGTATGGAAAGCTCTCCGGCAGAACCGATCAGGAGGCGCTGCAATCCGGCACCAGGGTGGAAACCCGGAGCGAAAAACGCCATCCATCCGATTTCGCGTTATGGAAAAAAGCCGAAGAGGGACATCTCATGCAATGGCGCTCTCCATGGGGAATGGGGTATCCCGGATGGCATGTCGAATGTTCAGCCATGTCGATGAAATATCTCGGCGACACGGTAGATATCCATGGCGGGGGTATGGAGAACAAGTTTCCCCATCACGAGTGCGAAATCGCGCAGTCGGAAGCCGCAACAGGTAAACCTTACGTACGCTACTGGATGCATAACAATATGGTGACCGTGGGCGGAATTAAAATGGGGAAATCCCTGAAGAATTCTGTCAATCTCAAGGATCTTTTCCGAACCACAGATCCCATGGTCATAAGGTTCTTCATCCTTCAGTCGCATTACCGTTCACCTCTTGATTTTTCCGAGGCCACAATACATGCGTCTTCCTCGGGACTGGAAAAAATGCGTGATACCCGCAAACGCCTGCTGCAGGCCGTGCCGGGCATCGGCATCTTCGACGCCGACGAATTCCGTATGAAGTTCGGGGATGCAATGGATGACGATTTCAACACTCCGCTTGCGGTTTCGGTTCTTTTCGAGTTTTCGAAAACCGTCAACAGCGCGCTCGATAAACCCGAAGGGCTGTCATCGGAAGCCCTGTCAGATGCGGTGGCTTTTCTCGATACCTTTGCAGGGACAGTTCTCGGCATCATAGCGCCAGCAGGAGAACCGACCGCCCTGACGGAGGCGAAAAGCGGAAAAGCGCTCGAGAAGGTTGTCGCGCTGCTCCTCGATATGAGGAGCGAAGCTCGCAGAAACAGGGATTTCACCCTGAGCGACCGTATAAGGAACGAACTGCTCGAGGCCGGTATAGAGGTGCAGGACACCCGCGATGGTGCAAGCTGGTCGCTGAAAGCGGAGTCCTGATTTCCGTAAAGGCAGGCCTACAGCAATTCTTCCCTGTTCTCGCGCCTGAACTGGTCGATCGCTCCTGAAACCCTGCAGGACTCCCCCTTGCTGCATATCAGCAGCGCATCTCCCGTATCGATAACGATAAGATTGCTTACTCCGATCAGGCAGACGGCTTTTCCCTGCGGTTTTCTGAGAAACACTCCGGGACTCTCCATCCTCAGGACATCCAGTTCACAGGCCTCTTCCGCGCCCTCGATGCCGGCAGCCACCTTGGCGACTTCATCCCAGTTGACCAGATCCGTCCAGCCGAAATCCGCAGCGATCATGAAAACGGAATCTGCTTTTTCCATGATGCCGTAGTCGATCGAAACCGGATGTACCCAGCTGTAGATATCTTCGATCACAGCTCCTTCGTCCGGCGTTCCGATATGTTCATACATGACCAGAAGGTCTTTGAAAAGATCAGGCATCGATCGCTCTAACTCCTGCCAGACAGCTTCGATATGCCAGATGAATATTCCGCTGTTCCAGAAAAAATCCTTGCTTTCCAGAAACTGTACTGCAGTGGCATAATCGGGTTTCTCGGCAAATGTTTTCACGCGGAACAGGCTGAATCCGTTTGCAGGGTCTCCGGAAAGCCCCACAGGAAGCTGTTCATCGGCCTGTATGTACCCATAATCCGTCTCGGCATACTCGGGATTAACGCCAATGGTTACGAGACCGTTTTTTTCAGCAGCGACCGTAATTCCTGCCTGAATAACCTCCCTGAATTTCGCAAGGTCTCCGATGTGATGGTCGCAAGGCAGCACAATGGTGATAGCGTCGGGATCGATTTTTTTAATGTAAGCCGTTGCAAGTGCGATACAGATCGCAGTATTGCGTGCAATCGGCTCTGCGATGATATTCCGGGGTCTGATTGACGTACCGTTCTTCAGAAGACACTCCCTGCCCTCTTTGCTCGTGATTACAAAAGTCCTGTCTGACGCGACTGTCGATTCAATACAATTGATAATATGCGTTATGAGGGCGCCCTGATGGAAAAAATCGAGGCAATGAACCGGACGGCTTTTTCTTGCTGCCGGCCATAGTGCCTTGACAGGACCACCTGCCATAATGATGGCGTATACGTGTGTGTTCAAAGGGCTATCCATATCTGACGTCGTTTTTCCCGGACTTGATGCAGTCATACTTCGTGGCACGGGCATGAACTGCTCCCGTCAACTTCTTCCGGCAGCGATCAATGAAAAATGAGCATGAATGGCAATTTGCCATTCATGCTAAAATATCTTTTTTTCCAGTAACCTCAGTAATCGTTAAACCATCATGATGAAACGCCGCAAAGAAGATTCAGACGCCCTCGGAAAACTCTGCTCGCATGCCAACCTTTCGTTGACTCCATTACAGCTTGAGAGCCTTGCCTGTTATGCGTCGCTTCTGGAACAGTGGAACAGGAAAATAAATCTCATCAGCAGGAAAGAGGATGCGCCGGTCATCATAAAACATGTTTTTCATTCCCTCCTCATGGGCGTATTCCATCCCTTTTACGCGGGGGAGAAAGTTCTGGACCTCGGAACCGGAGGAGGACTTCCGGGAATACCGCTCGCAATAGCTTATCCGGACACCCGATTTCTGCTGGTCGATTCGACAGGTAAAAAAATTGCGGCCTGCCAGGCCATGCTGAAGGATCTCGGCATTACCAATGCCGTAGCACTGCATTCAAGAGTAGAGGAGATTAACGGACTTTCTTTCGATACCGTACTCAGCAGACAGGTCGCACAGCTCGAACAGCTATGCGGGTATGCCGGACGGCTTCTTAAACCCGGGGGCTTGCTGATCTGTCTGAAGGGAGGCGATCTCGACGCAGAAATCAGAACCGCTCTTGAGGCAAGTCATGCACATCATGGCTTTCCGACATCTGTCGAACATTTTCCGATAAGCGTGTTCAGCCCGTTTTTTGCGGAAAAAGAGATAGTCATTGCCCGGAAGTAATCGATACTTTCCGGGCAATGACTATCGATGATTCTTATGCCGGTACAGAAAGGAATATCACTCTGCCGATGAAACCGCCACTGACGTTCCCTCTGCTTTCTTCGATCCCTTGACTCGTTTTGCGCGATCCTGCTTTCCTGTCTGAACCTGTTTCGATGGAGCTTCCGAGTAGTCAACCAGTTCGATAACCGCCATTTTCGCTGCATCGCCGAAACGCGGCGCAAGTTTTACGATGCGTGTATAACCGCCGTTGCGATCTCCGATGCGGGAGACAATTTCTTCAAAGAGCATCTTGATGGCTTCCTTGTCGCGGATGCTCTTGAAAATCTCGCGCTGGGCATGTACGGTTCCCTTACGGGCTTTGGTGATGATTTTTTCGACGACCTTTCTGGTTTCCTTCGCCTTTGCTTCCGTCGTTTCAATACGCTTGTGGAGCAGCAGCTGGGTGGACAGATTGTCCAGCGTGGCTTTTCTATGTGCCGCTGTTCTTCCGAGTTTTCTTGCCGGCTTGACTTTACGCATGACTGATTCCTGATCTCAAAAATTCAAAAATAATCCAGTTAATTGTTTACCCTTTCATCTGATACCTGGTGATGTCCATACCAAATTTCAGATCGAATTTTTCAAGCTGCTCCTTAAGTTCGGTGAGAGACTTTTTCCCGAAGTTCTTGTAGTTAAGCAGTTCGTCCTCTTTCCTCGATACAAGGTCGCCGATCGTATCAATTTCGGCAAGTCGGAGGCAGTTATGCGAACGTACCGAAAGATCGAGATCCTCAATTTTTGTATTGAGCAGCTTTCGCATATTTTCAAACTCGTCGTCCTGCTGCTTGAACTCCTCTTCGGTGAACTCTTCTTCGGTGGGAGAAAAGTTCGCAAAAAAGGTCACGTGCTCGTTGATGATCTTTCCGGCAAGACTGATGGAATCATCCGGACTGATGGATCCGTCGGTCTCCACATCGAGAATCATTTTTTCGTAGTCGGTACGCTGCCCGACGCGTGTATTCTCGACGGTGAACTTGACGTTTCTGATCGGAGTGAAAATCGCATCGATGGCAATGAAGCCTATCGGCATGCCGTCCGGACGATTTTCCTCTGCAGGAAGGTATCCTCGACCCCTGCCTATAAACAGGTCGATCTTCAGCGTAGAACCATCGTTGATCGTAGCGATATGCAGATCCTTATTGAGCACTTCGAATTCGCCTTCCTGGGCAATAATATCTCCGGCAGTGAACTCTTTCGGCCCGACAAGCACCAGAGACGTTTTGCAGTTTCTCTTGCAGTTTGAACGGAACCGAACCTTTTTCAGATTAAGCACAATCTCGGGAACATCTTCCCTTACGCCTTCGACGGTCGAAAACTCGTGAAAGACATTATCGATTTTCAGACCGGTAATCGCAGTTCCGGGAAGAGAAGCAAGGAGCACACGACGCATAACGTTTCCAAGTGTCACACCATACCCCCTCTCCAGCGGCTGCGCAATGAACCTTGCGTAACTTTCCGTATGCGTAGCGTCTTCAACCTCTATTTTCGCAGGCATCTGCATCTGGTATATCATAGTCATTTATACCTTGGGGTTCGTTAAAATCACTTGGAGTACAACTCAACGACAAGCTGCTCGTTGAACGGCTCCTGAATATCTTCGCGCTCGGGAACACTGAGAAAAACTGCTTTCTGGTTAGCCTTGTCTACCTGTATCCAGGCAGGAAAACGGGATTCCGGAGCCTTGCTGAGCGAATCGGCTACAGCTGCCATGTTCCGACTCTTCTGACGGAACTCGATAAGATCGCCGGGCGCGACAAGATATGACGGAATGTTGACTTTCTTTCCGTTGATCAGAAGATGCCCGTGCGTTACAAGCTGACGGGATGCTGCTCGCGAGGGTGCAAAACCGGCACGATAGACAACATTATCGAATCGTCTTTCAAGAAGCCTGACAAGGTTATCACCGGTAACGCCTCTCTGCGATACGGCCTTCTTGTAGTAGTTCCTGAACTGCTTTTCAAGAATACCGTAGAGATATTTCATCTTCTGCTTTTCCCTCAACTGCAGCGCATACTCGGAAACCTTTCCTCTTCTCGACTGTCCATGCTGTCCAGGGGCAAAAGGTCGTCTTTCAAGATATTTTTCGGCTTTCGGCGAAAGCGCAATACCTAACCGGCGGGATACTTTTGTTATTGAGCCTCTAAATCTTGCCATATCAATTGCTTCATTGAAAATTCTATGAATAATAAAAATCAGACCCTTCTTCGTTTAGGCGGCCTGCAGCCGTTATGCGGCAGCGGTGTAATATCCCTGATGGAACGAACCTCGAGACCCGCACCCTGAAGCGCCCTTATGGCCGCATCTCTTCCGGCTCCAGGTCCTTTGATAAACACCTGGACGTTTCTCATACCGAGATCAAAGGCCTCTTTTGCGGCTGCTTCGGAGGTCACCTGCGAAGCATACGGAGTATTCTTTTTAGATCCCCTGAATCCGTTTTTTCCTGCACTTGACCAGGACACCGTATTTCCATGGAGATCGGTAATGGTCACCATAATATTATTGAACGATGCCTTGATATGAACAGCACCTTCAGGGGTAACCTTTACTTTCTTCTTTTTCCTGCTAACTGTTGCCATGAGCGTACACTCTAAAGTCTCAAAGTTGATGTATTGCTAACCTACTACTTCTTCACTGCCTTTTTCTTGCCGGCAACCGTCTTGCGCTTACCTTTTCTGGTTCTCGCATTGGTCTGTGTCCGCTGTCCACGCACAGGAAGCGAGCGGCGATGTCGCAAACCCCTGTAGCAGCCGATATCCATAAGACGCTTGACCGCAAGCTGCTGTTCACCGCGAGCCTGACCTTCAACCTTGTAATCTTCGGCAATAATCTCCCTTATCGCATGCGCTTCTTCATCGTTCAACTCGGAAATCTTCCTGTCGGGAGCGATGCCTGCCCTCTGCAGAATCTGCTTGGCGGAAGTACTTCCGATACCGTAAACATGCGTTAAAGCAATGACCGCATGCTTGTTCAGCGGCAAATTTACCCCAGCTATCCTCATGTGCTCTATTGGTTCTATTGATTATTTCTGAAGATCAACCCTGGCGCTGCTTATGACTCGGATTCACTTTGCAGATCACAAAACGCTTTCCTTTTCGCTTTATGATACGGCAATGCTCACAACGCTTTTTGATGGAAGAATATATTTTCATAATTGACCCCGCATACAATAATTAAATCATCTGTCTATAGAAAAATCTGAAAGGCTTGTAATGTAC
Source organism: Chlorobiota bacterium (assembly GCA_016868665.1). GTDB lineage: Bacteria > Bacteroidota > Chlorobiia > Chlorobiales > Chlorobiaceae > Chlorobium. The sequence goes on along the minus strand of VGGK01000024.1, from coordinate 18,293 downwards.
AAAATATTGTATTTACAATCAACACATGATTGATCGTTTTTAAACGTTTATTTATACCGATAGGTAATCCGCCCTTTTGAAATATCGTAGGGAGATATCTGCACCTTTACCTTGTCGCCCGGCAGGATTCGGATATAATGCATCCTGATTTTTCCCGATACATGCGCAAGCACTTCAAGGCCGTTTTCAAGTTTCACCTTGAACTGCGCATTCGGCAGCGCATCAACGATAACGCCTTCAATCTCGATCGCTTCTTCTTTGGCCAACGGTAAGCTCCTTTGAATTCAGAAGTTTTACGAGCGCCCTGATGGCGCTCCATGTTCAAGTAATGAGCGGGTAAGCACTTCCGCCTTCCCCGGCCTGACTATAACCGTATGCTCAAAATGAGCTGACGGTTTTCCATCTTCAGTAACGGCTACCCAGCCGCCCCGTTTGCTGACCGCTTTTCGAGAGCGTCCGAGAGCTATCATAGGCTCGATGGCGAGCGCCATGCCTTCCCTGAGCTTCACTCCGGTATGTCGTCTTCCGTAATTGGGAACAGCGGGGTCTTCATGCAGCTCGCTGCCGATTCCGTGTCCTACCATGTTTTCGATAACGCTGAAACCGAATGAACGCGCATGTTCCTCGACGGCAGCTGAAATATCATGCAGACGATTTCCCTCGATTGCCTGCGCAATGCCAAGCTCAAGACATTCCTGCGTAACGTCTACAAGCTGCTGAACCTTTTCTTCGATTGTGCCGAGCACATAGGTCCTTGCAGAATCCCCGTGATATCCCCCTTTGTAAACGCCGCAGTCTACCGATACGATATCTCCTTCACGAATAACCCGCTTCGGACTCGGGACTCCGTGTACGACCTCTTCGTTGATAGAAACACAAAGCGTCGCCGGATAGGGCGTCACATCGGGATCTCCCTTTGGCGCGTAATTAAGAAAACTCGGCACTGCATGATGATCCCTTATAAACGCCTCGGCCAATTCATCAAGCTTTCCGGTTGTCATACCTGGCTTTATCTCTTCCTGAAGCATATCGAGCACCATGGCCGTCAGCCTTCCCGATTCCCGCATCAGTTCGATTTCACGCTCACTCTTTATGATAATCATCCAGTCTGTCCCTTACGACTTCTGTCTGCTTCTCATTTTGCCGGTCTTCATGAATCCGTCGTAATGACGCATGAGCAGATGGCTTTCGATCTGCTGAAGGGTATCGAGGCCGACACCGACAATAATGAGCAGACTCGTTCCTCCGAAAAACTGCGCAAATCCGGGTGTTACGTTAGCAAATTTGGTCAGAAATGTCGGAAGCACCGCGATCAGTGCCAGAGATATGGCCCCTGGGAGGGTAATGCGGGTAAGGATGTTATCGATGAAATCAGCAGTGCTCTTGCCCGGCCTTACGCCCGGAATGAATCCCCCCTGCCTTCGCATTGTATCTGCAACCTCTTTGGGGTTGAAGGCGATGGCCGTATAAAAGTAGGTAAAAAAGACAATCATGGTGCCGAATATCAGCGCATACCACCAGGAATCATAAGCAAAGACTCCCGATAAGCTCTGCATCATTTCGTTTTCCGGAAAAAAAGAAATGAATGTGGAGGGAAGGAACATGATCGACTGCGCAAAAATAATGGGCATGACGCCGGCTGTATTGATGCGCATGGGAATATACTGCGTGCTGCCGCCATAGACTTTTCTCCCGACGACCCGCTTTGCGTGCTGAACCGGTATCCTGCGCGTTCCTACAGTCAGCACAACAACAAATGCTACGATTGCGGCCATCATCGCAAGAATGATGATCTCGACAATCCAGTTTTTGCTCCCGAGCGATACCGATCTGAATTCGGCAACAAGCGATTGCGGAAAAGCGGCAAGTATGCCGATCATGATGATGAGCGATATCCCGTTACCGATACCCCTTTCTGTTATTCGCTCACCAAGCCACATGACGAATACTGTCGATGCCGTCAGAATGACTACTGCGTTCAGGGTAAAGAACCATCCCGGATCCGGAACCACCATCCTGCCGAATGATGCAGGACTGGCAAGACTGACCGTTACCCCCCATGCCTGCAGTGCTGCAATGACCACAGTGCCGTAACGGGTCATCTGATTGATTCGCTGACGACCTTCCTCACCCTCCTTCTGCAGTTTCTGCACATACGGGGTAACAGCTCCGAGAAGCTGTATGATAATGGAAGCCGAGATGTAGGGCATTATGCCCAGCGAAAAGATGGATGCACGCGTAAAGGCTCCTCCGACGAAGAGATCGAACAGTCCGAAAAGATCGTTCGAGTGGGCAGGTGATGCGGAAGCTACCGCTGCCGCATCGACGCCCGGTAAGGTAATGTGAGAACCAAGCCTGTAAACGAACAGAAGAAGAAGAGCATAAAGGATCCGCTGCCGAAGCTCCGGGATTTTATTGATATTGCGTATACTTTCGATAAGCTTCATAACGGGTCAGGCGATATTCAGGACTTTGCTGATTTCTTAACTCTCTTTACCAGCGGAGCTTTCGGTTTCAGGAGAGCCTCTTCGACCGACAGATCTGCTATTTTGGAAGCTTCTTCAAGCGTACGGTAGGCCTTTGTAACCGAACCGCCAGCTTTTGCTATTTTCTCTTCGGCGCTTTTGCTGAAAAAATGTGCCGTTATATTTACAGGCTTGGTGATTTCGCCGTTACCGAGAATCTTGAAGTAATCGGCGTAACTTGCATTGCACAATGCCTTCAGGTCCAGCACGGAAATCTCGGTTCCATCAATAAGACCTTCCTCGATCCATGCCTCTATCTGTGAGACATTGAGTGTCTTGACAGACTTTCTGTCCGGAGGAGTAAAGCCGAATTTAGGAAGACGGCGATAAATCGGTATCTGACCTCCTTCATTGATCGGCTTCTGATAACCGCTTCTTGACTGCTGGCCTTTATTACCCTTACCGGCTGTAGTTCCATTACCGGACCCCTGTCCGCGGCCGACACGTTTTTTGTTTTTTACCGCGCCTTTTGCTGGACGAAGTGAACTTAAATCCATGATATCGATTCCCGACTTGCTATTAGTAAAATCTTAATTCTCTTCAACCTTTACAAGGTGCTGAACCACCCGGATCTGACCGCGAAGACAGGGATTGTCCTGCTTTTCCACCGAGTAATTCGGGCGACCGAGACCAAGAGCCTTAATCGTATCTTTCTGTTTTCTGGTGCACCCTATAACGCTGCGAACCTGAGTTATCCGTATTGTTTTCTCGCTCATGACTTCTTCTCTATCTTCTGTTTAGCTTTCAAAAACCTCTTTAAGGCTCTTTGACCGTCTTTCGGCCACATCCATCGCATCGGACATGCTCTGCAGTCCCCTGATCGCAGCTTTCACAACGTTATGCGGATTGGATGAGCCAAGCGATTTGGTCAGCACATCATGAACTCCTGCCATTTCAAGCACCGCGCGAACTGCTCCACCGGCAATAAGACCGGTACCGGGAGTTGCCGGCTTCATAAGCACTTTGGCTGAACCGTATTTTGCAATAACCTGATGCGGAATAGTGCCTTTGATGATGGGAACCTTGATCACATTCTTCTTTCCGTCTTCGACCCCTTTTGCAATGGCATCCTGAACTTCATTGGCTTTACCGAGACCATATCCGACATGACCTTCCTTGTCGCCAACCACTACAATAGCATTGAATCCGAAACGCTTGCCGCCTTTTACAACCTTGGCTGTTCTGTTGATATGAACCAGCTTCTCCTTCAGATTCAATTCACCGGGCCTGATATTCTTTGCAGATATTTTCGACATGTATCGTTCTCTTTGTAATGTTTTTTAAAAGACCAGGCCGGCTTCCCGAGCACCATCCGCCAACGCTTTCACTCTGCCATGATAACGAAATCCGTTCCTGTCGAATATGACGCTGGTAATGCCCCGGGCTTTCGCCATTTCTCCGAGCTGCTTGCCTACAAGACGGCAGACATCGGTTTTCGTGCCTTCAAGAGCCTTGTTTTCCCTGGACATACTCGATACGGCCATGATGGTCGCGCCCTTATCGTCATCGATAAGTTGCGCATAGATCTGGGACAGACTTCTGTAAACACAGAGTCTCGGTTTCGTTTCCGTTCCATGGACCTGCTTTCTGCTTCTGTCCTTGATTTTTTGCCTGCGTGAGGCTTTATCGATTTGACTCATTCTCTTCAACCGTAATAATGTTATTGCCTGACTGTTTTCGCTCTTACTTGCCGGCGGCCTTGCCTTCCTTGCGTCGAATGATCTCACCTGCGTACTTGATACCCTTGCCTCGATACGGTTCAGGCTTCCTGAATGAACGTATCTTGGAGGCTACCTGACCGACAAGCGCTTTGTCAATGCCGCTTATGAGAATGGTTGTCTGATCCGGAACCTCTATTGTGATGCTGTCGGGTGCTTTGAAATAGATCATGTGAGAATAGCCGAGAGAGAGCGCCAGCAGATCGTTTTTCAGTTCGGCGCGGTATCCGACGCCTGCGATTTCGAGCTTTCTGGTGAACCCTTTCGTAACGCCCTCAACCATATTGCTGATAAGCATTCTGTATAGCCCGTGCATTGCACGGGATTTTTTGCTGTCATCAATTCTTTCTACGGTAACGGATCCATTTTCTTCCTTCACCGACACCTGCGAAACCATCGCCTGCTCAAGCGTGCCCTTCGGACCGGTCACCGTTATATTACCATCACTGACCTCGATCTTTGCCTGGTTGCCCAGAACTATCGGCATTTTTCCTATTCTTGACATGATATTCCTGTACGCTTTGGCTTATGAATTAATAGATACGGAAGAGTATCTCACCGCCGACGCCCTGCTCGCGGGCCTCTTTATCGGTAATGATGCCTTTCGATGAAGAAAGAATGTAAAGTCCGAGGCCGCCAAGATACTTCTTGATGTCTTTGCCCTGGTACACTCTTCTTCCGGGCTTGCTCACTCTTGTAATCTCCCGAATCGCAGGCTCACCTTCTGCGACATATTTTAACTCGACCCGAATGAACGGAAACTGTTCAGCCGTGATGACAGTAAAGTTCTTTATATAACCCTTATCAACAAGCAGACGGGATATATTCTCCCTCAGCTTCGAGTACGGGATATCGGTGGTTTTATTTTTCGCTCTCCCCGCATTTCTGATGCGGGTGATATAATCTGCAATAGAATCCGTTACAGGCATAGCAAACGTTGGTTACTTTCAAAAATGAACAAATCTCTCTCTTTTCCGGTAATACTGAACCCCTTACCAGCTTGCCTTTCTGACACCCGGAATCTTGCCTTCAAGGGCGAGTTTCCGGAACATCTGGCGGCATAGCCCGAATTTCTCGTACACACCTCTTCCACGACCGGTAAGGACGCAACGGGTTCTGACCCTGGTTGCGGAGCTGTCTCTCGGCAGTTTGCGAAGCGCTTCGTAATCGCCGGCTTTCAACAGCTCTTCGCGCTTTGCAGCATATTTTTCTACAAGCTTTTTCCTTTTCTCGTTCCGTGCAATAATGCTTTTCCTGGCCATTTCGGATTTCCTGATAAGTTAGTTGTTCTTCTTTTTGAATGGCATACCAAGCTCGGCAAGCAGTACATACGCCTCTTCATCGGTAGCAGCGGATGTCACAAAAGTGATATCCATTCCTGATATTCTCGGTACTTTATCGATATCGATTTCCGGGAATATGATCTGCTCCCTGATACCTGTTGTATAGTTGCCCCGTCCGTCGAAACTGGTATCGTTAAGACCGCGGAAATCACGTATCCTCGGAACAGCCAGACTGACAAAACGGTCAAGAAACTCGTACATGGTTTTTCTGCGCAGCGTTACCCGGCATCCGATTGCCTGATTTTCGCGGAGCTTGAAGTTTGAAATCGCCTTTCTCGATTTGCGTATCTGGGGCTTCTGACCGGTGATCTGCGCAAGCTCGGCCATGGCGGTCTCAAGCAGCTTCGGCTCTGCGGCTGCTTCTCCGACACCGATATTGATGGCTATTTTCTGAAGCTTCGGCACCATCATGATGTTATTGTACTGGAACCTCTCCATGAGCCTGGGAACGACCTTCTCACGGTAGAATACATCAAGGCGAGCTTCGACGTTTTCGGCAGGTGCTGTTTCTTTTTTCTTTGTCATTATTATCTGTTATTTCCGGAATGGTCTTGGTCATCCCGGCTTATGTATTACTGTTGCTGCTTAACTTTTCTTGACGTTCGATGCGTGGATCGGAAACTCCCTTTCGATAATGGCTCCCTGCGGATGGCTCTGCGTGGGTTTCATATGGCGCTTTCTGATGTTCACGCCCTCAACGATCACCCTGCATTTCTGTGGAAATACCTTCAGCACCTTTCCTGCCTTACCCCTATCGTTTCCGCTGATGACAACGACATTGTCGTCTTTTCTGACATGCAGCTTGACTTTTTTGATCCCTGTTTTCATTTTTCACTGATATGATAGTATTCATAAAATCCTGAGCGGGAGACGAGACTCGAACTCGCGACCAACAGCTTGGAAGGCTGTGACTCTACCAACTGAGTTACTCCCGCTTGAAAACCTTACAGCACTTCAGGCGCCAAAGATACGATTTTCATATATTTTCTGTCGCGTAATTCTCTGGCGACTGGTCCGAATATTCGTGTACCTCTCGGTTCACCCTGCGCATTGAGCAGCACGACGGCATTTTCATCGAAACGGATATATGATCCGTCCTTTCTTTTCTGCTCCTTGACGCACCGGACCACAACCGCTTTACAGACATCTTTCTTTTTAACCACACCGCCAGGAACAGCGGCCTTGACCGATACGATCACCTGGTCGCCGAGACCTGCATAACGTCTGCCGGTTCCGCCGAAGACATGAATACAACGAACTTTCTTGGCACCGCTGTTATCTGCAACAACCAGATTTGTTTCTTTCTGGATCATCCTGATTCAACCTTTTTAATGTATAAAGAGTCCTTCTTACCTGGCTTTCTCGATGATTTCGACGAGACGGCAGCTTTTTCTTTTGCTCAGCGGCCTGCACTCTACGATTTTCACGAGATCTCCGATGCCTGCTTCATTTTTTTCGTCGTGCGCCATCAGCCTGGTGGTCTTCTTGAAATATTTCTTGTAGACCGGATGCTGTACCCTGCGCTCGACTGCAACAACTATTGCCTTGTCCATTTTGTCGCTGACGACCTTGCCCTGCCAGCTTTTTTTACGTCCCCTTGCGGCGGCTTTCTGTTCCATTGCGGCAGTTCCTGTTTTATTTTCTTCCATTGAATCGTAAACCGTTTGTTATTGCCCTGATCAGTTCTTCCCGGCGTCTGCAGCGTTCAGTTTATGAAGCTGTGTCTTCATTCGGGCGATATCCCGTCTCGAATTGCGGAACACCATCGGATTCTGAGGCAGTTCGATCACCTTAAAGAAATTGATGTCGGCTATCCTGTCCTCGAGCTCACTGATCCTGTCGATCAATTCCTGCTTGCTCATGGCAGCTACTTCGTGCTTTTTCATGGTTATAATCCTCTTGTCGTATATGTTGGTCGGTTATCCTTCGTAATCCGGCCGAACAATGAACTTTGTCTTGATCGGCAGTTTCTTTGCTGCGAGCCTGAACGCTTCCGAAGCAATCTCTTTCGATACGCCTTCAGCCTCGAACATGACTCTACCGGGCTTTACGACGGCTACCCAGAATTCCGGAGAACCTTTACCTGAACCCATTCGGGTTTCAGCGGCTTTCTTGGTTACAGGCTTATCAGGAAATATCCTGATCCAGATCTTCCCGTCCCTTTTCATATACCTGTTCATGGCAACACGAGCGGCCTCGATCTGACGGCTCGTTATCCACGCCGGCTCCAGAGCTTTCAGACCGAAAGAACCGAAAGACACGGTCGTTCCACGGCCCGCATTTCCCTTCATGCGACCCCGCTGCGTCTTTCTATATGTAACTCTTTTTGGCATTAACATACCGACAACTCCATTCTTTTTCTGATTGTAATGTATAAATCATTATGCGCGCTTGGTACGGCGACGGCGTTTGCTGCGCGGGTCGCGGGGCCTCGACTTCGAATCGGAGCGGCGGTCTTTCATCTTCTTCAGCTCTTCCTCTTCAATGGCATCGATACGCTGAACAAGTACTTCGCCCTTGTACACCCAGACTTTAATACCTATGGTACCGGCAATGGTATGCGCAGTTACGCTTGCATAGTCCACATTGGCGCGAATGGTATGGAGCGGAATCTTTCCCTCCTTGTACTGCTCAGCCCTGGCAATCTCTGCACCGCCGAGTCGTCCGGCGCAACGTATCCTTACGCCTTCTGCTCCGGCACGCATCGCCTGCTGGATAGCCTGCTTCATGGCTCTTCTGAACGAGACGCGATTTTCGAGCTGGTAAGCGATATTCTCACCGATGAGCTGGGCCTCGGTTTCCGGTTTCACCACCTCTACGACATCGATCTTGACCTCTTTACCTGTAATACGGCTCAATTCCTGGGAGAGGTTATTGATCTCTTCGCCCTTGCGACCTACGACGGCGCCCGGTCGGGCCGCATAGATATTTATCTTTATATGTTTTGTTGTCCGCTCGATAACGATGCGCGCAATACCGGCTTTCTCCCTTTTCAGCCTTGCCTGCACATAGTTGCGGATAACATGATCCTGCTTGATTTTATCCGAAATAACAGGACTGTCGTCGTACCAGCGGGAAGTCCAGTCTTTTATGATACCAAGCCTGAATCCAGTAGGATTAACTTTCTGACCCAATGTTCTCTCCTTGTTATTTTTTATTTACTGGATTGGTAACCTTGTCGACGATGACAGTCAGGTGATTCGAACGCTTGCGAACCCTGTAAGCACGCCCCATCGGTGCAGGGAGCATTCTTTTGAGTGTCGCACCCTGATCGACGTATACAGCTTTGACAAACAGTTCCTGATCGCTTACCCTCTCATCAGGATTGAGCTGCGCATAATTGGCAACAGCCGATTTAAGGGTCAGCATGACATTCCTTGAAGCGCTTTTTGTAGAGTTCAGGAGAATAGCTTTTGCCTGATCGACCTGTTTACCACGAACGAGGCCTGCCACAAGACGCATCTTTCTGGGCGATGTTGGCGTATGACGTAATATTGCTTTTGCTTGCATGGTTATCTTACCCTTTCGCGTTATTCATGTTACTTTTTCCTTGGTGCCGAGCCGCCTTTTTCAGACTTCCCGCCGGCATGGCCGCGAAAGTTTCTGGTCGGAGCGAACTCGCCAAGCTTGTGGCCAACCATGTTGTCGCTGACATACACAGGAACGTGAGTTTTGCCATTGTGGACGGCAATCGTGTGACCGACAAAATCAGGTGAAATCATTGAACTTCTGGACCAGGTTTTTACGACCTTCTTTTCGCCCCTGGTGTTCATATCAAGGATCCGCTGTTCCAGTCTGGTCTCAATGAACGGTCCCTTTTTAAGTGATCTTGGCATACTTTCTCTGCTTGTTATAATTAAGCGCTACAATTATTTGGCGTTCCTGCCGCGGACTATGAGCTTTGAAGAGGCTTTCTTTCTGTTTCTCGTTTTCAGACCCTTTGCAAGCTGTCCCCAAGGCGACTTCGGATGCCTTCTTCCGCCGCCGGATTTCGATTTGCCTTCACCGCCGCCCATCGGATGATCGACCGGGTTCATGGCCATACCTCTTGTCTGAGGCCGGATACCGAGCCAGCGGCTTCTTCCGGCTTTTCCAAGCACGATATTTTCGTGATCCGCGTTACCTACGACACCGATAGTAGCGCGACACTCGACCCTTACCTTGCGGATTTCTCCGGATGGGAGTCTCAGAGTGGCGTAATCACCTTCACGAGCTGCAAGTACTGCAAATGCTCCGGCTGAACGCACGATCTGTCCTCCCTTGCCGGCCCGCATCTCGACGTTGTGGATATCGGTGCCCAACGGAATGTTTCTCAGAGGCATGGTATTGCCAGCCTTGATTTCAACCTTTTCACCGCTCTCGACCTGGTCGCCGACCCTCATACCTTTCGGGGCGAGAATATAACGTTTTTCTCCATCATTGTAATGCAATAATGCAATTCTTGATGAACGGTTCGGATCATACTCGATTGCAGCGACTTTTGCAGGAATGCCGTCCTTGTTCCTTTTGAAGTCAACGATACGGTAATGACGCTTGTGTCCGCCGCCTCTGTGACGGGAAGTCTTACGTCCGGCGCTGTTACGGCCCCCGCTTTTCTTGAGTGGAACGAGAAGACTTTTTTCCGGCTCACTTTTTGTAATCTCGTCAAAGCCAGGGTATGACATGAACCGCGACCCTGGTGTTATCGGCGCTAATTTCCTGATTGCCATTGCAATTATGATCTATCCTTGTTGTATTTTATCCTTCGCCTTTCTGTGCAGAACCGGAGTAGTAGTCGATTGACTGCCCTTCTGCCAGCGTGATGACGGCTTTTTTCCAGTCACTCTTCTTACCGGCAATCAGCCCTTTCCGGGTATACTGCCGTTTCGACTTTCCAAGACAGTTCACGGTACGTACCGATGTAACTGTTACGCCGAATTTTTTTTCCACAGCGTTTCTGATGTCGGTTTTATCTGCATCCGGCTTGACAACAAACACATACTGACCTTTCTTTTCGGTCAGGCCTGTGCTTTTTTCCGTTAACCATGGCCGTAACAACGGGTTTTTCATCTCATTCACTCCTTTTTACTGGAAACCTGCAATTACCCTAATGTATCCTCTATTTTTTTCAATGCGGTTTTCTGGAAAACTACCGCCTGACTGTCAAGTATATCATACGTCGAAGCCTTTTCTGCAGTCATGATATTGAGGGCTTCGATATTTCTCCCCGAACGTGCGATGACCATATCATACTCCGGAGTCAGCATGAGGGTCTTCTTTTCAGCAAGACCGAGGTTTTTCAATATATCAGCCACGGGCTTTGTTTTGATCTCGCCGAGTTTGAAATCCTCGACCACAACGATCTGGCCGGCCTGGGCTTTCGTACTGAGCGCCGAACGGCGGGCAAGCTGCTTGACCTTCCTGTTGACTTTCTGCTCGTAGCTGCGCGGCTGGGGACCGAAAATAGTTCCACCGCCAACCATAAGCGGTGAGCGGGTTGAGCCCTGGCGCGCATTTCCCGTACCTTTCTGACGATACGGCTTTTTGCCGCCGCCTCTTACTTCCGCACGGGTTTTCGCTTTATGCGTGCCCTGTCTTCTGTTGGCAAGTATCGATTTGACATCGAGATACATTGCATGTTCCGATATTTCAGCGCCGAAGATTTCATCACTGAGCGTAACAACTTCCCCTGTTTCAGTGCCGCTGGTATTTAAGACTTTGAGTTCCATAACTATGGTGCTATCAGCGTTTACTTTTTGATAGAAACAATCTTTACATAGGAGTTCTTTGCACCCGGCACTGCACCTTTGATCACCAGCAGATTGGATTCCGGCATAATCCTGACGATCTCAAGATTCTTGACGGTGATATTGTCGCTTCCCATGCGTCCGGCCATCCTCGTACCTTTGAATGTTCTTGACGGATCGGAAGATCCGCCGACCGAACCTGGAGCACGCAGCCTGTCGGACTGACCATGCGTTCTGGATCCGCCGCCGAAATTATGGCGTTTGACCACGCCAGCAAAGCCTTTACCCTTGGAAACACCAAGAACGTTGACCTTTTCGCCTTCCCTGAACGACTCCACGCTGACCGGATTGCCTGCCTCGAGCTCTTCGCTGAAATAGGCTTTGGTGAATTCCGCCATCATAAAGCCTGGTGTGACTCCGGCCTTCCTGTAATGACCCTGCAGTGGTTTGTTGACCTTTTTTTCATCTCTTTCCCCGATACCGATCTGATACGCGTCATAGCCATCCTTCTCTGCACTCTTCACCTGCGTCACAAAGCACGGGCCTGCCTGGATAACAGTACAGGATATCGCCTCGCGTTTATCATTGTATAAACGGGTCATGCCGATTTTCTTTCCAAGAATCGCACCCATATATGATTAGCTTTTCTAATTCGTTAAGACTTAATTTCAACATCTACACCGCTTGGAAGCTCGAGCTTCATCAGCATATCGATGGTCCTGGCAGTAGGATTGATGATCTCGATCAGCCTTTTATGGGACGAAAACGAGAACTGCTCGCGGGATTTCTTATCGACATGCGGAGAGCGGTTTACCGTATAAACATGCGCCTTGGTCGGCAGCGGTATGGGACCGAAGATGATGGCATCCGTCTGCTTCACCACATCAATAATCCGTAAAGCCCATTTGTCAACCAGGCTATGGTCGTAAGACTTGAGCTTGATTCTTATCTTTTGCTGTACAGCCACTTGTCAACCCTGTTTCTTTGTTAGCAATAAAAAAGGGGCGGGAGGTTATAGCCCCGCCCCGGGACAGCATCACTCTGGATTACTCGATGATCTTGGTAACGGAACCTGCACCGACGGTGCGGCCGCCTTCGCGGATAGCGAAACGGAGGTTCTCATCCATTGCGATAGGAGCGATCAGCTCGACTGCAACCGAGAGGTTGTCGCCAGGCATAACCATCTCGACGCCTTCAGGCAGCGTTACGGAACCGGTAACGTCTGTGGTTCTGAAGTAGAACTGGGGACGGTAACCGTTGAAGAATGGCGTGTGACGACCGCCCTCTTCCTTTTTCAGGATGTAAACCTGAGCTTCGAACCTGGTATGCGGTTTGATGCTGCCAGGCTTGGCAATAACCATACCGCGCTCGAGCTCGTTCTTGTCGACGCCCCTGAGGAGAAGACCGGCGTTATCGCCCGCCTGACCTTCGTCGAGCAGCTTCTGGAACATTTCGATGCCGGTAACGACCGATTTGCGGGTTGGTTTGATACCGACGATCTCGATTTCTTCGTTGATCTTGATGCGACCGCGCTCGATCCTGCCGGTACCGACGGTACCGCGACCGGAGATGGAGAACACGTCTTCGACCGGCATCAGGAACGGCTTGTCAACATCGCGAACAGGTTCGGGAATAAATTCGTCAACAGCATCCATAAGCTCCATGATGGCTTTTTCGCCTTCAGGATCGCCATCGAGGGCCTTAAGTGCGGAACCCTTGATGATCGGGATGTCATCGCCAGGGAAGTTGTATTCGGTCAGAAGCTCTCTGAGTTCGAGCTCTACAAGCTCGAGCAGTTCAGGATCTGCAATATCGACCTTGTTGAGAAATACAACAAGTGCCGGAACGTTCACCTGACGGGCAAGAAGAATGTGCTCACGGGTCTGGGGCATAGGACCATCGGTACCGGCTACGACGAGAATAGCGCCGTCCATCTGAGCCGCACCTGTGATCATGTTTTTGATATAGTCAGCGTGGCCGGGACAGTCGATGTGCGCATAGTGGCGTTTTTTGGTCTGATACTCGACGTGTGCCGTAGAAATGGTTATACCGCGCTCCCTCTCTTCCGGAGCTTTATCGATATCACCGAATTCGCGATGCTGGGCAAGACCCTGCTTGGAAAGCACCGAGGTGATTGCTGCGGTCAAAGTTGTTTTACCATGGTCAACGTGACCGATAGTACCGATATTGACATGAGGCTTATCCCTTTTGTAAGACTCTTTTGCCATAACTTATCTCCCTGTGGATTGTCTGTTATTGTTGTAATAATGAAAACTGGTACTGCCTGTATACACTTATTCCGAATCCTTGCTCACTCTTTTCTCCTGCAGAGCATCCGCAATATTGCGGGGCACTTCACGGTAACAGTCGAATTCCATCGAATAGTTGGCGCGTCCCTGCGTCATCGAACGCAGATCGGTCGAGTATCCGAACATTGCGGAGAGCGGCACCTTGGCACCTACGAACTGCGCTCCGGCGCGCTGCCCCATGCCTTCGATGTGTCCGCGACGACTCGACAGGTCTCCCATCACATCGCCGAGATACTCTTCCGGAGTCACAACCTCCACCTTCATGATAGGCTCGAGAAGCACTGGATCGGCCTTTTTTGCAGCTCCCTTGAAACCAATGGAACCGGCGATCTTGAACGCCATTTCAGACGAGTCGACTTCGTGGTACTTGCCGTCGAAGAGCGTAACCTTCACATCCTGCATCGGATAACCTGCAACGACACCGTCTTTCAGCGCCTGCTGGATACCGGCATTGACGGCAGGAATATATTCACGGGGAATGACGCCGCCCTTGATGGCATCGACAAACTCATATCCCTTGCCCTCTTCGAGCGGCTCTACCTTGAGATTCACAAGACCGAACTGACCTTTACCTCCGGACTGACGGACAAACTTGCCTTCGTGCTCGACCGCCTTGCGAATGGTTTCGCGATAGGCAACCTGCGGCTGGCCAACGTTAGCTTCGACCTTGAACTCTCTTCTGAGTCGATCGACCAGAATTTCGAGGTGAAGCTCGCCCATACCTGCAATCAGCGTCTGACCAGTCTCTTCATCGGTTTTGACCTTGAATGTCGGATCCTCTTCCGCAAGCTTTGCGAGCGACATTCCGAGCCTGTCGGAATCCGCTTTCGTCTTCGGCTCGATAGCGATCTGAATAACCGGCTCGGGAAAAACCATTTTCTCAAGCACAACAGGATGATTTTCATCACAGAGAGTATCGCCGGTTCTCACCTCTTTCAGACCGACGGCAGCGGCAATATCGCCGGCATAAACCGAATCGATATCTTCGCGCTTGTTCGAATGCATCTGCAGTACGCGCCCGATACGTTCTTTCTTGCCGGTCATCGTATTGAGCACATAACTGCCTGCTTTGAGCACGCCGGAATAAACCCTGAAAAAGGTCAGCTTGCCGACAAAAGGATCGGTAGCAATCTTGAAAGCGAGACCGGCGAACGGCTCCTCATCATTAGGCTCGCGAACGACCGGCTCCTCGGTTCTCGGATGATGTCCCTCGACAGCACCCACATCGACCGGAGATGCAAGGTATTCGACTACCGCATCAAGCATAAACTGCACGCCCTTGTTCTTGAACGATGAACCGCACAGAACCGGAATAATGTCCACATTCAGGGTGGCCTGGCGGAGCACCTTGCGGACCTCCTCTTCGGTAATATCCTCGCCGTTCAGATATTTCTCGAGAAGGGTTTCATCGACTTCGGAAACCGCTTCAAGCATATTGATCCTCCATGTCCTGGCTTCATTCTGCAGGTCATGAGGAACCTCAACTTCGTTATAGGTGCTGCCGTCATCCTTGTTATAAATAATCCCTTTCATCCTGATAAGATCGACGAATCCGGCAAACATCTCGCCCTCCCCGATCGGAATCTGTAGGGGAACCGGATTGGCTCCGAGCCTCTCCCTGATGGCCTTGACCGCCTCAAAGAAGTTTGCGCCCGTACGATCCATCTTATTGACATAAGCAATTCTCGGAACACCGTACTTGTTAGCCTGACGCCATACGGTTTCGGACTGCGGCTCGACACCGCCGACAG
This sequence comes from Chlorobiota bacterium, assembly GCA_016868665.1. Taxonomy (GTDB): domain Bacteria; phylum Bacteroidota; class Chlorobiia; order Chlorobiales; family Chlorobiaceae; genus Chlorobium. The sequence goes on along the minus strand of VGGK01000024.1, from coordinate 2,921 downwards.
CACAGAAAAGAGCAACGGCACCATCAAGCACCCTCAGTGAACGCTCGACCTCAACAGTAAAATCGACGTGTCCGGGCGTATCGATAATATTGATTCTGTGCTTGATTCCGGCATAACTGCCAAACTTCGGAGCCCAGAAACATGTGGTCGCCGCCGAGGTGATCGTAATACCACGCTCCTTTTCCTGCTCCATCCAGTCCATCGTCGCGCCACCTTCGTGCACCTCACCCATGCGGTGAAGACGGCCGGTATAATAAAGAATCCTCTCCGTCGTCGTCGTCTTACCGGCATCGATGTGAGCCATGATACCAATATTGCGCACCCTATCCAAAGCAACCTGCCGTGTCATAACACAAAAATTAGTCTTTTATCTACCTATAGTTATTCGCCGGGAACAAATCAGAACCGGAAGTGAGCGAACGCCTTGTTCGCATCAGCCATCCTGTGAACCTCGTCGCGCTTCTTCACCGACGCCCCCTGCTCATTAGCCGCATCCATAAGTTCGGCTGCGAATTTTTCAGCCATTGACCGACCACCGCGCTTGCCCGCATACTGCTTCAACCAGCGAAACGCCAAAGCACCCCTCCGTGAAGGCTTTACCTCCATCGGAATCTGGTAAGTCGCACCACCAACCCTTTTGCTGCGAACCTCCACTACCGGAGCGATATTGGACATGGCCCTGCGATAAACCTCCAGAGGATCTTCCCCTCCCATCTTCTCGGCAATAATATCGAAAGCATCGTATACGATCCTGGCCGCAACATCCTTTTTACCGTCAAGCATCACCGCATTAATGAATCGGGCGACACTCTCATCTCCGTAGCGAAAATCACCACCGATACTTTTGTAGCTACCTTTTTTCGACATATTCTTCTTCAGGATTATAAATTCAGTTTATCTTTTACCCTTTGCCGGTGCAGCCGCGCCAGCCTTGGGCTGCTTGGCGCCATACTTCGAACGGCTCTGTTTTCGATCGGCAACGCCTGACGTATCCAGCGAACCCCTCACGATATGGTAGCGCACGCCCGGAAGATCCTTCACCCTTCCGCCGCGTATCAGCACGATGGAGTGCTCCTGAAGATTGTGACCCTCACCGGGAATGTAGGCTGTAACCTCTATTTTATTGGAAAGTCTTACACGAGCAACCTTCCGCAATGCCGAGTTAGGCTTTTTCGGTGTTGTCGTATATACGCGCGTACAAACACCTCTTTTCTGCGGGCATTTTTCCAGCGCCGGAGACGCTGTTTTTGACGCCTTTACACTTCTTCCGCTCCTGATAAGCTGCTGGATCGTCGGCATACTGAAAATTCTTTTTCTTTTAAACGTCTGATGTTACACGATGTAAATCATAAAAATCCATAAGGACAACCAATGTAATTCAATCGAAGCAAAAAACAAAATAAGGAATGGCATTTTTTCTCGTTCATCACAATAAAAACAAGTCGCCGGATACACGATAATGAACCTTGCGGGAGAAATGGGCTCAGACAGGAAGCAGATAGGCAAGCAATTTTGCAAGATCCCCATCGCTTGCATCCGGAGCATACCTCTCAGGCGGGCGTGATCCGCCGACCTGTACGGATTTTTCCGAATCGTCAACCGCAGCTTGCAGCGCCTGAATTACAGCCGGCACATCATCCAGGGAAGCAGAAAAACCGGCGGTTTCAAGAGCGAGCTGCGAAGCAGGACTGTCCGGGCCGAACACCAGAAGCTTCCTGTTCATGCAGAGAGCATCGAGCAGCCGTTCAGGAAGAATGAGTTGCGAGGATTCGTCCGTACCTCCGATAAAACAGAAAATGTCGCATTGCGCTATGGCATCCAGCTCCTCCTTGTCCTGCAGTCGATGGCTGCATGAAACGGATGCATCCTGCAGATACTTCCGGATGTGTTTATTCGATTCTTCCTGGGAGCTGCTGATCAACCGAACCGACACACCTCCCATGCAGGCTCCTGCCTGTTTCATAAAAGCGCCAAGTGCCTGCATGAACCGCCTGAAATCCCTGCCCTGAACCCGATGATCGGCAAAAACGAGCAGGTGCGTTCCGCCGTCACGCTTCTGCGATGCCATGGACGCTATTTCCGCGGGCATCAGACAGAAGTCCGAAACAATCGAAATATCGTCATGGGTAACCTTTCCGAAATATTTCTTCAGGAAGTACTCCTTCAATGCTCTGGTCGGAGTCATGATCGTGTGGCCGGAAGTCACCACCCGTTCCTCGATTTTTGCCAGGTGCTGTCGGCTGGTGCCGGGCAAAGAAAAACCGTCGACAGGAGCCACAAGATCAAAAACGGCAGGAATGCCGTGTTTTGCAGAAATATCGAGCGCAAGAAGCAACGGAGCTGCAGGAGGTCCCTGAGCATAGATTGCATCGACGGTATCATACCGGGTAATGATATCGGCGGCAATGGAGGCCGCCTGCTTCTCCCAGCCCGACACGAGGTTCGATCCCGGAAGCATGCCCGATATCATCCTGAGCGGCGAGGATGTCAAGGCTGACGCAGTATTACCCTCCAGCAACTGCGCAGCGCGTTCCGGCCCGAAGGTCGAAGCGGCTATAACTTCTCCGGTACGATAAATCCCGGAATAACCGGAAAGCTCCCACCCGATGCGGCATGCATCCGCTTCATCCCACGCCACCTCTGCCGGCGCAACAACCATAGGCGCCCATCCGAGTTCCGGAAACTTGGAAAAAAGCCTGAAGGCCCTTGCAGAGCCCTCCGTAAGCATCGGAGGAAAATTGACAGACAGAAACAGAATGTTCTTCATGAAGAAAAAAGAAATGAACTTGCAAGCGCCTAATGAGCATACGAGAAGAGGTACACGCTGACATACGCTCAACAGTGAACGTTCGTTAACAGGCCACAGTCAGGAAATGAACGGCAGCATTCCTGCCCGACCCGCTAAACCAGAAAAAACCGCT
>VGGK01000023.1 GCA_016868665.1 Chlorobiota bacterium | reverse complement strand
AGATTTTGAAATGCCTTGCAGTCTCCGCGGCGACATTGAGCGACCTGTCCCTGCAAGCTGTCAGCATGTAGTTTCTTATTTCAGTTGTTCGTTCTCTCATTTGCCCGCCATGTCGTATTCATATTGTATTGATGACAACAATATATGGTTATATATTGACAATGTAAATGAGACTTGTTGACAACAAAGCTGGAGGATTTGACAACAACAGGCATGATCCACTGTGCCTGGAAGTCTCCGAGGCGTTGATCCATACCCTTAAATGTTAAAACTGGAATTGCAAGAAAAAAATAGACTATTTAAGAAGCCAAAGTCTTTGATTGATAATAATTGCGTAAATACTCTGCTGGTGCAAGATACCCTAAGGTAGAATGTGCCCTTTTCCGGTTATAAAAGATCTGGATGTACTCAAAAAGACTCTGCCGAAGTTCCTCTTGGTTACGGAATTTTTTTCCGTAGATCCACTCGGTTTTCAATGTCTTGAAAAACGTTTCCGTTACGGCATTATCATAGCAGTTTCCTTTCCCGCTCATACTTTGGATAAAATGGTAATCTGCCAACTTTTTCCTGAACGATTTGCTGGCATATTGGACGCCACGGTCTGAATGGAAAATGACTCCTGACGGTGGCTGCCGATGCCGTACAGCCATGTCCAGAGCAGGATTGACTGTCGTTTCGGTCTTAAGGTTGTTACTGAGAGAATACCCGATGATCTCCCGATTGAAGAGTTCCATGATCACCGTCAAATACTGCCAACCGGTCGCGGTACGGATGTACGTGATATCACTCGTCCATACTTCGAAAGGCATTTCTACCGAGAACTCCTGCCCCAGGAGGTTTTGTGCTATGGGCTCATTGTGGTTCGAGTCAGTCGTGACCTTGAACTTCTTGGCACATTTTGCACGAATACCCAACTCTCGCATTAAACGGGCTGTCCGAGGGCGGCTGCACTGAAAACCCTTCTTCTGTAAAGCATTGGCAATCCTGGGACTTCCATAGGTTTCGAGGCTCTCTTTATGGATTTCCCTGATAGCCGTCATGATCTTCCGTTTCTCTTGCTTTCTGTTGCTTTCCGGACGCTGTGATCGGGTAACGGCGACGCATTGCTGCGCCACCGTCCCCTAAGAACCGTGCGTGCGGCTTTTACCGCACACGGCTCAAGCCTCGAGTAAGGCGCCGTGAGGCACCCGGCAACTCAACGGTGTCGTTTTCCACATCTGGGTTCTACGAGCGCTGAAGTACTCCCTCCACACTGGATCGTGCGGGTTTGCCTTCGTTTTGATTTTGACATGTCGCCGGATCGGCATGCTAGCTTCCAGAAAGAGCTGTCGCTCTCCTTGTCGGTCTGCCTCTTCGGCGACGAACATCCATTTTCTGCCTCCTCTGGTGTGGAAGTATTTGTCCATGATCCATCGAAGACCTTTATTTGGGTGTCGTCGTTTTGCCCATTTCCAGAGCATTGACCAGACCTCGTGGTCGTTTCGAGCAAAGACTTTTTTTGCGACACTGTGCCGGTGGTAGTTCGCCCATCCCCGCAGGACGGGGTTGAGGATACCGATAAGATCCGAATGTTTGATCGTCTTGTTCGCCTTGATGATTCCCTGCACCTTGGTGAGGTGGGCCTTGATGTTCGCTTTCGAGGGCTTGATAAATAGCTTGCCGCCGTATTTGCGCATGTTCCAGCCAAGGAAATCGATTCCTTCCGTAATGTGCGTTACCCTGGTTTTTTCCTCTGAGAGCCGGAGCCCTCGATCTTTAAGGAAGTCGACCAGTACTGGCATGACCTCATGTTCCAGCCACTCTTTCGAGTTTCCTGTGATGATGAGGTCGTCAGCGTAACGCACCAAGTGCATTTTCAGGCCACGGGCTCGCGGAAATGCTTCCGCAAGCGCGTGCTCGAGGCCGTCAAGGCACATGTTTGCCAGTCCCGGACTGATGATACCGCCTTGCGGCGTGCCCGAGGCTGTGGGAAAGAGCTCGTTGTTGAACACGAAGCCTGCCTTCAGCCATTTGTGGAGGATCGGCGTATCCATGGGGATGTTGTCGATCAGCCATTGGTGGCTGATGGCATCGAAGCACCCGGCAATATCGGCCTCCAAGATCCACTGTGCGGAATCGCGTCTGGCGAGGCAGATGAAACACTGCTCTGCCGCGTCGGCTGTTGACCGCCATGGCCGGAACCCGTACGAGTTGCCATCCGCAGTGGTTTCCGCTACAGGTTCCAGTGCAAGCCAGTAGAGCGCTTGCATGGCCCTGTCTTTCATGGTTGGGATGCCGAGAGGTCGTTGCTTGCCGTTCTTCTTCGGGATGTAGATCCTTCGAAGGGGAAGGGGCTTGTACCCCCTCCGTTTCAGCGATGCTGCGGCATTGGCCTTTGCTTTTGATGTTTTCCAGACGTCTCCGTCGACTCCCGGGGTGTTTTTCCCCCGGTTATCCGTCACCCGTTTGACGGCAAGGATTTTGCCGCTGTGCGAGTGGGTCAGCAACCACTGCAAGGCTTTCACCTTGCCATGACGGCCTTCCTTCGTTGCCTTTGCAATACGTGTCTGAAGCCTCCGGACCTGTCGCTTGGCCCGGGACCAGTTGATCCCATTCCAGTCGAGTCCGGAAGGTGCACATACAGTATTTACCGTATCCATTTGCTTTCCTTCTCTATGGGAGGTTCTTCAAGGTTCTTGCAATCCGAGACCATGAGGACGTCTGCCCGTTTTCACGTGGGGTGATGTTGCAACCCCTATCCGCCCCATTACAGGACGGCATTCGCTTCTTCCTCGTTCTTGTGCCCGCATTTCCATAGTCCGTCCTTGCGGTTGGATTGCCCGGTATTACCGGGCGAAAATACGGGGTTTCCGTGTTCCGCGTATCGAACATGCGGATGGGTTAGGTTCCGTCTTTCCACCGGCGGGATTTGTTGGCCGTGTGTGCCTCTCATGGAAGGGAGCATACCTGCCCGCGTACCTTTTGGTCCAAGCGTTGTCAGTGAGCTTTCGCTTGCTTACTATCACGATGGTTGCGACGATTCACCTAGGTTAACCATACCATCCTCTCCCTTGCCCCTCTCCGCCTGCTACTGGCAGATTCGGCTCTCCCTCACGGGGCGGCCTACGGTTTCCCGCGGGTACGTTTCCGGCAGCTTCACACAGGGCGATTACTCATCCTGCATGTGCCGGTGGGGGCAGTTGACGGCACAACTGGTTCTACAAAGAACAGTTCAAATACGCGACTTCGCGTCGCACTCCACGCATAATAGCTGCTGACAGAGATGCCGAGCACTCGGCACATCGTCCTGACAGCAAACGTATTCTTGTAATCACTGATAAAACTATAAATCAGTGATTTTCCCTCGCGAACACAGCGCAGGCTTTTTTTAATATTTCTCGCTCTTCGGTTACTAACCGGAGCTCCCGTTCAAGTTTCCGTATTTTTTCAGCCTCAGCATCCTTAGGATTACCGGTTCCAGGAAAAGCTTTTTCCTTTGATGCCATGTACTTGAGCCTCCAACGATACAGCACATGTGGGTTGATCCCGAGGGCATCAGCAATTTCCTTGGCGGTTTTATCGCCTTTAAGCGTGAGCTTGACGGCATCGATTTTAAACTGTTTGTCGTATTGACGGCGTGATTGTTGGTTCGCCATGATTCATACCTCCTTTTGGTTGGTAAGGTATGGCTTCTTTACCTGTCTATCAAAATATAGCATGTTCAGATAGATGGGCGCCGGGGGTGGTCCGGCTGAGAACAGAACAGCGTTTTTGCGGACGATTCAGCCCGTCACTGGAGGGTTGAGGTTTTCTGCAATCCCGCAAGCGAATTACGGCACATGAAACCGGATTGCCTGATCGAGCAGCGGCAGCGCCCGGACTTGATACACGCGGTTCTCGCCATACTTCCAGTCCGACTTTTCGACATGCGCAAGTCCAAAGAATCCTGCAAACCGGTCAATTACCCGATGCAGATAAGACGATATTGCTATCTCTTCCGGACTTTTGGAGTACATTGGAGTGATTTCGTCAAGAAATGCAGGAAACGCCCGGAGAAATGCATTTGCGTAAAACAGGCCGTCACGTTTTTCCGAGCCGAACCGGTGGAGCAGATAGAGCGTAAAGAGAAACGAGCGCTGCAGTAAATACATGGGGCCGTATCCGTCTCTATAGGCCCAGTTATACTGTTCTGCATAAACCCTGAAAAGCTCCGGCCAGATTCCGGCCATGCCATGCCGGTCAAGGATTGTCCGGCATTTTTTTGTCAGGATAAACCTGCCCTTGTATTTTCTGATGAGACCGGCATAACCCGCTACGATTCGTATAAGGTGGAGATCGAAATAGTCGGCCTCTTTCAGCAGCTGGTATGGAGTGCGTTCGGTACCGAAGGTATCGGTGCCGTTGATGACTATTGAAATTTCGCGAACGGTATTCCTGGGCAGATTTCCTGTGGCGGTTGGTTTGAGTCCCTTGTCGCCGATCGCGTCGGCAAGCGCCTTGAACAGCGCTGCTGCGGTGCAGTCCGGGTTTTGCGGAAGAACGTCGGCAACTGTGGCGATGTCAGGGGCCGCAAAAGGGGTGTTGAGAATACTGCGCATTTCTGCGGGCGACAAACCGGCAAAAGCATCGCGAGGCTTTGTGTTCTGCCGGATCATGAATTCTTGCATAAACTGATTGGCATCCTTGATGGAGCCGAACTCACGATGCTGTTGAGCCTCTTTCAGCGCCTGCATCACCTCATCCATGGGATTGCCCGATTTCTTGTTGTGCGGTCTGAAACAGCACTCGTCAAATGGTTTTCCGCTGCCACAGGGGCAGGGAAAAGAGTGATAGGTATTGCCGTTTATCATATCCCTTGATGGTAGAACTATTCAAACTGGTCGAAGATGTAAAACAGTCCGACCGATTATTCCACGGGCCGCCATATGCCGCCATAATTCTCGTCGTCGCTGCCGATGCTCATGCGGCTTCCGGCGACAGATTCCGCAGGTCCGCTGAGCGCCTCGATTTTAATCGAACTGACAGCCCGCCATACCTCGGTATGACGATTACGCATAACGGGCGCGTTGAAATTTCCGGTAATTTTTCCCGGCGAGTAGATGATCGACGCGAACGTTCCGTTATCTCCGTTGTCGTCTGCGGCCGACAGCCAGATCACCCCTTCAGGCGAGATATGCATGTCACTGATATCGCGGTTTGTCAGCCCGTTTTTCCATTTACCGGGTGCATTGACCTTCACGCCCTCGAGCCCCTTTCCGGTGAACTGAAGCTCATGGCGTTCGAGATCGATTGTGCCCCATCGGATGACGCCATCGGGAAATCGTTGCGATCCTCCTCTTTCGCCGAGCAGGAGCCATAACCGGCCATCAGCTCCTTCGATGCACGCAACGCCCTCGTACTGATCGCCAACCTGCTGCGGATTGTTATCTGCCAATACAGGCAGTTTCATGACGCCAAGAATAACGGCTTTGTTTGTTCCGGTATCGAGCCGAAGATGAAACAAACGCCCGAATTTTCCTTTCCATGTTCCTGATTCAGCCATAAGGTATTCGTTCGGGCGCGAGGGAACGGCGCATAGCGATTCCAGATCGCTTGCGCGGCCGTCGGGATCCGGCCAGAAGTCCACAGTAACGGGATGGAAAACCGGCGGAGCATCTGCCGGCAGCCTGATGATCGACATTCTGGGGCCGTTTTCGAACGACAATGCATCGTGAACGACGAGCCAGGAATTTCCGTCGATCTGCGCCATTCCGCTTATGCCTGAGGCTGAGGGCGGCGGCAAAGAAGCTTCAATCGCCTGATGAACAGTGCTGCAACCGGACATCGGCAGCCACAGTGAAAGCAGCAGCGCGATGACGAGAACCGGGAGATGACTCTGAATTTTCATGATAAGCAGGTGGTTGAGACGCGACAAGTTGTTATTATTAAAAAGGTATGTAATAGTGCATAAAAATGTGCAACCGTTATGCATTCCGGTTTTTGGGGCGCGTTATTTGAGCGCAGGTAAAATCGATAAATTCAAACGGAGCTGGTATGCATTTACTTTCATTTCGTTTTTCTGTCTCAACGGTTCTTTTATTTGTTTTTCTGCTCACGGACTTTGGCAGTGCGGAAGCTGAGACCTATTACCATGTTACCGTCAAAGCCATGCGGGAACCCTCTGATCCCGATGATTGCGAATGGGCTTGGGTAACGCTGGTCGAGATACCGAAAAGCAGGGCTTATCCGAGCGAGGCGGCGCTTGCGCAGCGTTACGGGGGTTCTCTTCGCGGCAGCGTGCTCGCTCTCGTCCGGGCCGACGCCTGGCGTTCGTCACATCGCCATACCAGCGAAGTCCGCTGCAACGGCCGTCGTTCGGAGATGGTTGTCACGTGGAGGGAGAGTCGCGGTGAGAGGGTATATGCAACAGGCGGACTGGACGATCCGAACGATCCGGACAAGATCAATTTCGGGTTTACCAGCAGGGAGATTCCCGACGACAACGGACGCTGGTTCGATCCTCGAAGCGCGGCTTACGTCGTTGCGGGCGTTCCGGTTCCGGCGGGAGGCGAGCCGGTCGAAATGCGAGGCGATTACCATATCAGGGCGGTCAATTACCTCGATCCGCTCAAACATTACGAACGATGCGGAAAAAGGTGGGTCGAGCAGTTTATCTCGGCGCTCGATAATTTCCATCTCAGCACCAGCTTTGAGCCGGGGGAGAACGAGCTTTTTGGCCAGACCCTGACCTCTCCCGCCAGAAAACGCATCTATGTCTACCAGATTATCCGTTCAGCCTCAAGGGAGCACCCGCACTGGCGACAGACAACGATGTAGCGCTTTTTTTTCATTATCCATTTATACAGCAGAAAAACCATGAACGAGACCATATCCACGATACTCAGGCGCAGAAGCGTGCGCGTCTATCGGCCCGATCCGGTCGGTCAGACCGAACTCGCAGAGATGCTCGAAGCCGGCCGTTATGCCCCAAGCGCCATGAACCAGCAGCCGTGGCACTTCACGGCCATCCGGAACCCTGAACTGCTCCGGAAGCTCGAAGAGAACTGCAGAAGCGCTTTCCTCGAATCGAATGTCGAAGCCCTGAGGGAGGTCGCACGACAGGAGGGATTCAGCGTTTTCTATAAGGCTCCGCTGATGGTCATCATCTCTGGAGATCCCGGTGCCCTGGCCGCGCAATACGACTGCACCCTTGCCATGGAGAACATGATGCTTGCCGCAACCTCGCTTGGTATGGGCAGCTGCTGGACGCATGCCCTCATGATGTTTCATGCCACCGAAAAAGGCAAGTCGATTTTCAGTGAAATCGGTTTGAGATTTCCTGAAGGTCACCAGCCTTACGCTGCGGCCGTCTTCGGATGGCCGGCGGAGCCGTATCCGGAAGCCCCGCCCAAAAAAGCGGATTGCTCCACCATTATTGACTGAGCGCCGGGGGGGGCTCTGCAAAGTAAGTTCCAAGGATCGGTGATCTGAAAAGTAACTGAGTCAGTGGGGGTAAGTAGGCTGGGGGTGAAATTCCCCCGGCCTACTTACCCCTTATTCCTTTTGCAAGCAGTTTCATTTCATGGTATTCATTGTTGGCCGGTTTTTTCTGCTTTTGCAGCAAGGTCACGGTAAAAATCCTTGAGATGTCGCGTGCCGGCAGCCGGGGCGACGTTGTCGAGTCCGCTTACCGATACCGCGAAGGCGAGTACGCCTGCCAGCGAGCGGTTGAAAATGCCGGTTACAAACAGCGCGGCATCTCCGATCCACATGGGAATGTGGGTGATCCAGGGGGACTTGCCGACGGCTTCGAAGGCCATGTTCAAGGTTTCGTTGAAGGTGTAGATGTCGGGGCCGCCCACGCTGATTTCCTTTTCATTGCTTTCGGCCGCATCGACGCAGACTTTGGCGAGATCTGCCCCGTGGATGGGATTGACGTGGTTTTCGCCGTCGCCGAGCATGAACATGTGTCCGGAACGCGCCATGGAGAGGAACATGCCCATATCGGAAAAGAAGCCGGTTGGCCGGATGACGGCATAGGAGATGCCCGAGGCCTGAAGGTCTTTCACGAAGAGTTCGTGGGCTTTGACGACATCGACGTTCATCATCTTCTCCGCATTGAAGACCGATATGTAGATAAACTTTTTCACGCCGTGCGTGAGGGCGTCCTCAAGAAGGGCTCTGTTGCCGAGATGATCAACCTGCTCGCTGGTGAGGTTGTCCTGGGGTTTGGTGAGTCCCATGCAGGAAAAAACGATATCTACGTCCCTGCATGCGTCTTTGAACGATGCAGTATCTTTGGCGTCTCCCTTTACCGTTGCTTCTATGAGCGAAGCTACCGAAGGTTCGAGGTTGGGTCCTTCGCTTGCAAGCTTTTCGGGGTTCCTTACGAGCGCGCGAACCGTATAGCCCCTTCGGGCGAATTCGCTTACGACAAATCTGCCGAGATAGCCCGATGCTCCGGCTACCAGCACTTCAGGTTTGTCCATGATCTCCGTTTCTTGTTTGTTATGTCCATTTGCTCTTTAAACAGTCAGCGCCGATTATTTGTTCAGCGGAATATACTCAGGCAGGATGCGCAAAATGGCGTTTATAACTGGATGCCTCATGAAAAGCATTTCCGCGTTTGCCAGGCGTTTGCCGAGTATATAATGCAAACGGTATACGCGGATAGGCGAAACAGGATTTCCGTTTGAGCTGAACCGGCGGGAGGTATTTCATAGGCCGTTTTACGCTATTCGGCTGGTTTGACAGAAGCCGGGCGGGTTATGAGCTGGTTGATGGTTGTCGTGAGTTCCGGGATTTTTACCGGTTTATGCAGGCTTTTGACGATTCCCGATCGTTCATGGTCCTTGTGGCCTATATCTTTGCCATAACCTGTCATGAGGATTACCGGAAGCAGGGGTCTTGCTTTGTGCAGTTCGACAGCCAGTTCGATACCGCTCATCAATGGCATTGTCAGATCAGTGATGACCAGATTGAACTGGTCGGGTTTTTGCCTGAAAAGTTCGAGAGCTTCGACAGGCGAATCCAGCGCGGTGACATTGAAACCGAGTTTCGTCAGCAATATGGTCATCATCCTGTTGTTGGCGGTTTCATCGTCCACGATAAGAATGTTACCGTTGCCGGGCATGGGAGAATCGTGCGTTCCGATTTTTCCGCAAGGAGTGTCGATGGTCGGAAGGTAGACATGAAACACAGTGCCTTTTCCGGGGGTGCTTGCCGCGGTGATTACCCCATTGCAGCCAGTAATGATGCCATGAACCACAGACAGCCCGAGACCGGTACCTTTGTTGACCGGTTTTGTCGTGAAGAATGGTTCGAACATCCGTTCGAGAGTTGCCTCATCCATACCGATGCCGGTGTCGGCTACAGTGAGCCTTATATACGATTTCTTCTGCAGTTTCGGATGCAGCAGCACCAAGGCGTCGTCCGGTACGATTTCCGTCAGTTCAATTGTCATGATGCCTCCCGATTCCTCCATCGCCTGAAATGCGTTGATGCAGAAATTGACGATGACCTGATGGATCCGCGACGGGTCGGCCAGGATATTGCTGCAGCTGTTGTCGATCCGTTGCTCGATGGAAATGGATGATGGTATTGACGGGCGCAGGAGTTTCAGCGCTTCGGCAATGACTGTCTGGACGCTTATGACAGAGGGTGTGCTTTCCTGGGCCCGGCTGAAAGTCAGGATCTGTTCGACAAGATTTCGGGAGCGTTCGGCGGCATGCATGATTTCCGTAAAATAGTCGTGGAATGCCTCGTTGTCGTCGGTGCTGCTTATGCCCATTTCGGCGTAACCGATGATGGGTGTAAGGATATTGTTGAAATCGTGCGCTATTCCTCCGGCAAGCGTTCCTATGGTTTCAAGACGCCGGGATTTGCGCAGGCTCGATTCAAGCAATCGCTTGTTATCCTCCTCCTGTTTCCTGTCTGTGACGTCTATGACTATGCCGACGTATCGCAGTATCCTTCCATCCTTGTCTTTATGGGGAATTCCCCTGGTCATGAGCCAGCGCACGGTTCCGTCGCTGTCGCGAACCCTCCATGTGCTGTTGAACTCAGCGCCTTTTTTCAGGGCATCGAGTGCGGTCTGTTCGGTGCCATCCCTGTCTTCAGGGATGATTGTCCTGAGCCAGTTGTCAAAGGATGGTTCGCAACTGTCAGGTTCAAGACCGTAAAGCTTCCAGATTTCACTGGACCATACGCTGGCGTTCGAAGGTGTTTCAGTTTCCCATAAACCAGCATTGACTGCGGAGAGAATGAATTGCGTCCGTTCATTGCTTTCGGAAAGCAGTTCCTGTACACGCTTGCGCTCGGTGATGTCGTTGATGATGGAATAAAGCAACTGCTTGCCGTCGATGGTAATTGGGCCGCTGACGACTTCGACATCGCGAATCGAACCATCCGCACGCCGATGCCTGAAAAGAAAGAAATTACATTTTCTTTCCACCGATCGCAGCATTTCCTTTTTAATTTCCTCTTCGGAAAGGGTATTGATTTCAGTGATTTTTTTTTCGAGGAGTTCTTCCTGTCGCCAGCCGTAGAAGTTCGCGGCAGCGGGATTGGCGTTGACGATGCTGCCGTCTTCAGGATCGATAATGAGCATGGCGAGATGTCTGTTCTGAAAGAGGCTGCGATAACGGGCTTCGCTCTGGCGCAACTGTTCCTCGGCGAGTTCCCTGGCCTTGCGGATTCGCAGCATCGTTATGCCGTAAGCGAGGTTGTCTGCCAGTTTGGTGAGCAGTTGCGTTTCTTCGTCGTCGAAGGCGTCCGGAATGGAGGAGTAGATGGTCAGGGTGCCGAATGCCGTGCCGTTTTTTTTCAGGGGGAGGCTTTGTGCGGACGTATAACCCTGTTTCAGGGCTTCTTCCCGCCACGGCTTGAATGAAGGGTCGGTCAGGGTGTTGCTGATCGAGCAAGCCTGTCCCGTACGAATCGCACTTCCTGTAGGGCCCTGTCCCCGTTCGGTGTCCGACCAGGTAATCCTGAGCTGTTCAAGGAACCCTTCTTCAATGCCGGCCATGGCTGCGGGGCGTACGGTTTTCGCTTCATCATGCTCGGCATATCCCACCCAGGCCATCCGGTAGCCTCCTGTTTCGACGACGATGCGGCAAATGTCGCCGAGCAGCGCAATTTCGTTATCCGCATGCAGCAGCGCATGGTTGCATTTGTTGATTGCAAGCAATGCGCGATTGAGTTTCCGCAGTTTTTCTTCAGCCTGTTTTCGTCCTGTAACATTTTCCATGGTACCGATAATGCGCGCTGCCCGGTGTTGGTCATCAAAGCCGGAAATACGGGCTTTGCTTTCTATCCAGATTGGTGTGCCGTTTTCCGGTTCCAGCTGATACGAAAGGAATACAGTATCCGTATTATCTTCAAGGGACGATCTGATGCGGGAAAAAAATTCTGGTGACTTACAGGGAGTCGGGCCATCTCTGCATAACAGGTTTCCGTTGTATCCGGACAAGGAGCAAGGCCGGTGAGTTCGTAATACCGGGGGCTCAGCAGAATAATTCCGGTATTCAGGTTCCATTCCCGGAATACTTCCGTGGCGATGTTCAGGATCAGTTGTGCTCTATGGGGGTCGGTATGCATGGTATTCGTTAATTCACATCCATGTTTCAGTTCCGGTCATGCTGCTCTGATAATTATTGCTGTGGATCTTGTGGAGAACCATGCTGAAAATACCCTGAAAAAAGGAACTTGCAGCCGTTTTTTTTTAGAAAGCCGGTGTATTTGCGTTTGATCTGCCGTTATTTTTACCGTTCTGTTTGCCTGAAATGTTTGAAGTTGCAGGGCGAACAATCAGTTCTTTTGGTATTTTTCAAAAACGAAATCTGACGCTGACCCATCATTCAAACCCCATTTTTCGGAGGTTACTCTCATGAACAATTTCTGCAGATCGCTCTTTGCCGGCATGGTTCTGATGCTCTCTGCCGGGTGCGCATCGACCGCCAACAACAATCTCAACAGCCTGCTGTGGATGCAATCCTCGGCGGAGTACAAGGCCAGCGCCGTGCAGACCTACAATGCTGCATTTCAAAACATCGACGCAGCGCTCGCAGATCGAAGTTGGACGGCAGCAATGGAACAGGATGGAGACTGCGTCTCCCTGCCGCCTGCGGTTGTAATGGATATCGATGAGACCGTGCTGGACAATTCAGACTATATGGGCAGACTGGTGCTTGAAAACGGCGCATGGAGTGCCGACACGTGGGACGAGTGGGTAGCCCTGCAGGAGGCTGCGGCCGTTCCCGGTGCGATCGAATTCATCAATGCCATGCGGGGTAAAGGTGTTCGGGTGATTCTCATTTCAAACAGGGAGTGCAGGAAACGAAGCGAATCGGGAGAGCCATGCCCGCAGCAAACCGATACGATCGCCAATCTCCGCAAAGCAGGCATGCTCGATCCAGGGCCTGAGACCATTCTGTTGAAGGGCGAAGAACCGGGTTGGACTTCCGAGAAGAAAAGCCGCAGAGAGCGGGTTGCCAAAAAGTACCGGATCGTGATGCTTTTCGGCGATGATTTCGGCGATTTTCTTCCGGGCGTGAAATCCGCCATCACTCCGGAGGAGAGAGATCGTCTTGTCGGCGAGTACCGGGGTTATTGGGGCAAAAAATGGTTCATGCTGCCTAATCCAACCTATGGTTCCTGGCTGGACATACTGAGCGAACCGAAGTCGGGATATATCAAAACTTACGGTAACAAGTGAGATACGTGACAGGCAGGCATCCGGCATTGTTGTGCAGTCGTATCCTTACGACAAACAAATATTGCATTCCGTTATAACGGGAACTCCACCTTCATCCCTGCATAGCCGGGTTCGACGGGGCAGTGGAGGTTGCGGCGGAAGTAGAGAGCTGCGGTCTCTCCTGTGCAGTGGCAGGGGATTATTCTGCCAATGTCGAAAGCGTTCAACTCCTCGACCGTTCGGTTGAGCCGTTCCGGAGATGCCGTCGACAGATGGAATCCGCCGATAAGGGCGGCAATGCGGTTTCTTCCGGTAAGTTCCGTGACATAACGCAGCGTGTTGACGATGCCCGAGTGGCAGCATCCGGCAATCAGCACCAGTCCGTCACGGGTTTCGAACCATATCGAAAGATCGTCCTCGATCGCGTCGGGTATGGCGCCTTCGGTATCAAGGTAGAATGGTCCTCCGGTATCTTCGAACCCTGTCTGCCGGGGGACGGGTCCTGTAATTCCGGCTCCGCAAGGAAGTACCGAGGGTTGTTCGATGAAGTTTATCCTGTTTTCCGGCAGTGCTGCAAGCGTCGCCGAGACTTTTTCAGGCATGAAGGTCGGTTTCGCAATGCCCTCACGGATGCTGTAGCGTTTCCGGAAAGCGCCGGGATGGAGGTAGACGTCGGCTTCTGGCGCAAGGGAAAGCACATCGCAGACGCCCCCCGTATGATCGTAATGGCCATGGCTCAATACAAGCTGCCTGACTTCGGACAGATCGACGCCAAGGGCCGCTGCGTTAGGCAGAAGCACATTCTCCCTGCCGGTGTCGAAGAGGACGGTACAGGTTCCCGTTTCGATCAATGCGGCAAAGCCGTGTTCGGCAGTGCAGCATTCGGCCGCGTTGTTGTCTGAAAGAATGGTGAGCGAGAGGTTGATGCCGTTCATGGCTGAGTCCATGCTTTTTTTTGATTCCGGTGTGCAGTTCATAAAAACAGCCCGCCTTTGGGACGGGCCGCTGTCGAATCGGTTCATGTGGCTCTCAGAGTCCTATTCTCAGGCCGAGCATCACGTTATGGCTGTCGATACTGATTTTATCCAATCCATCGAATTCCGCATCCGCGGTTATCAGATAACGGTATTTGGCATCGAGCTTGATCATCGGAGCGATGCTGAATCCTGCGCCGACTCCCACCTGGCCGGCAAGAACCGTGCTGCTGTCGTCGGATAAGCCAAAGCCTTCAAGTTTTACATCGGCCAGACCTATACCGGCGGTAAGGTAGGGAGTGACAGGATTGATCGGCAGATCGAGATCGATGTATCCGTTAGCCATGTAGGTAACCATTGATACATCGATGTCGCTCTCCTCGATACCGTTATTCTGATAACCGATTTCGCCTTCAAGGCGCAGATTTCCGCTATCAAGACCTACGGCACCGGTAACGGCATATCCGGTGTCGTAAGGCCAGGTAAAACCGCTTCCGAGATCTGAATCTTCCATCATGGCGATTCCGACGGAACCGCTGACGTAAGGTGTTGCCGCACGGGCAGAAGCCGTCGTGCCGATTAGAAGGACGGCGGCGGCGAGAGCTGTTCTCCATATGTTCATCGTATTATCCTCCGTAATGTTGTCGTTCAAGAGACAAATGGGCGTTGTGCCCATTGGTAATGTACATACAGCAACCGAGTCTTCAAATCCATTTTCGTGTTTTGCTGCAAGACGTTATGCCGGTTTGGTTGCGAAATGGTTATTTTACGGTCGGTTTTACGAGACAGCGAACCGCACATAAAACAAAACGTACCATGCAGAAGGAATCGATAAGTATTCTCGGATGCGGCTGGCTCGGCCTGCCGCTCGGCGTCGCACTCATGAAGGAAGGGTATTTCGTTAAAGGGAGCACCACGAAGGAGGCGAAGATCGACCTGCTTCGCCAGGCTGGCATCGAGCCTTATCTCGTGACGCTCGATCCGGACATCGACGGGGACGACCTCTGCGATTTCCTGCAGAGCGACATCCTCGTCCTCAATATTCCGCCGTCGAGGAGGGAAGATATCGTGGAGTTTCATATCCAGCAGATTTCTTCGCTTATCGACGCTCTCGGGCAATCTCCGGTGCGATCGGTGCTGTTCGTCAGCTCCACGTCGGTCTATCCTATGCTCAATCGCGAGGTGAGCGAAGAGGACGCTCTGGATCCGGATTCGCCTTCCGGGCAGGCACTGCTGCATGCCGAAGAGATGCTCATGCAGGAGAGCGGGTTCCAGACTACGGTGGTGCGATTCGGCGGGCTTGTCGGGTATGAACGGGGGCCCGAAAGCTACCTTGCGCGCATGACGGAGATTTCGGCACCCCGGCAGCCAATGAACCTGATCCATCGGGACGATTGCGTGCGTATCATCATGGAGATCATCCGGCTCCGGCAGTGGGGTGAGGTGTTCAACGCATGCAGTCCGGAACATCCGCTACGGATCGATTATTATCGTCGCGCTGCCGAAGCATCCGGTCTTGTGCTGCCGCCTGAAGCCGAGACTGCGGAACCGGCCGCCTTCAAGCTGGTCAGCAGCCGGAAACTCGAGAACGCGCTTGGCTACACTTTCATGCATCACGTGCAGTAAGACGCTTATGGCTGTAACACACACGGCATTCCTGCTGGCGGCGCCGTCGAGCGGTTCCGGCAAAACCACGCTCGCTCTCGCCCTTATGCGGATTTTCGCAAAAAGAGGACTCAGGGTTCAGCCGTTCAAGTGCGGGCCCGACTACCTCGATACCCGTCTGCACGGATTGGCCGCATCCTGCTGCGGCAGACAGAGCAACGGCATCAACCTCGATACCTTCATGGCCTCGGAGCGGCATACACGCGAACTGTTCGCCCGGCATGGCCGAAATGCCGATGTTTCTGCAGTCGAAGGCGTCATGGGACTATTCGACGGAGCCGAAAAAGCAGAGGGAAGCAGCGCGGAGATCGCAAAACTGCTCGATCTTCCGGTTATCATGGTGCTGAACGCAAAAAGCATGGCCTACTCGGCGGCCCCTCTGCTCTACGGGTTTCGCACCTTCGATCCGGACTTGCGGCTTGCTGGAGTGATTTTCAATCAGGTCGGTACGTCCTCTCACTACAGCTACCTCGAGGCGGCAGCGAAGGATGCCGGCGTCGAACCGCTTGGTTATGTGCCCCGAAACCAGCGGATCTCGATCAGCGAGCGCCATCTTGGCCTCAATACCTCGCCCGATTACGACCGCGACGCGATCATCGAGGCCATGGCGGAGCATGTCGCAAAGACCGTTTGCATTGACCGGCTCCTTGAAATTGCCCGGACTGTTCTGCCCGAAATCGATGCGCCGCGGCTCTCCGCTCCGGAGTCTGCCGGTTCTCGAAGGAGGATTATCGCCGTCGCCAGGGACGAAGCGTTCAACTTCCTTTATGATGAAAACCTGACGGTGCTGCAGGAGCATGGGGAGGTTGTCTTTTTCAGTCCCATGGAAGATCGTTCGCTTCCACGGGCGGATCTGCTCTATCTGGCTGGCGGTTATCCTGAACTGCATGCGGAAAAACTCGCTGCCAACCGGGATATGCGCGAAGCCGTAACCGCTTATTGTATGCGGGGAGGCGCAGCCTGGGCCGAGTGCGGCGGGCTGATGTACCTGGGAAAAACGCTTACGACAGCCGATGGAACTTCGCATCCTATGTGCGGGGTGCTCGATCTCGATACGAGCATGCAGGATGCCCGGCTGAGCCTCGGCTATCGCAAGGTCCGGTTCGATAGCGGTTATCCTCTGGAGCTTCGCGGCCACGAGTTCCACTACTCCCGAATCGTCCGGCAGGGCCTGTTGCAGAACGCGGCATCGGTCAGAAACACCCGGAACGAGCCTGTCGGTACCGCACTTTTCCGCACCGGAAACACCTTCGCCTCCTATGTGCACCTCTATTGGGGAGAACGGCGGGATTTTCCGGACTTCCTCATGGCAGCGCATCTGGCATAGGGGGGGGATATATTCTCACAGGAGTCGCGGTATCTGTTTTTTCGATCGCGGAATTTCCGGTCTTTGCGGTTACCTCGAAACCGCAGGATATCGGGTGTCAAGGATGGGGTACGAGTTGTGCGAAGCGCCGAAAACAACGGTGGACGATCGGATATAATTTCTCAATACCGTTACAGGATGAACTCCATGTCGTAGCCGCCCTGCTCGCTCTCCTCGATGAAGCCGGCCAGCGTTTCGACGAAACCAAGGAATTTTTTCGGATCGATCCTGCGAAGCCAGGCAATTGCTGCGGGCTTGTCCTGCCAACCGAGCAGAATGGTCTCCTCTATTCCGGGATCGATTTTTTCTGCCGCTTCTCCGATAATGTTGTTCAGGCTCCTCAGATTTCCGTTCGGCAGGTAGGCTTCGTCCCAGCTGTCCAGACCGTTGCCGGATTCGGAGACGAACGGCAAGGTATTGCAGGCCTCGACGATGCCGTAATGGAAAAGCGAGGCACAGTCGTGAGCGTCGATTTCGAGAGTCGCATAGGCTCTGTAGCCGCTGTCCCCGAGACGCACCCGGTTGATGGTGCCGGTCCGGCAGATGGAGAGTTCCCGGTGTTCCGGCTTGCTGTCGTCGATGAGAATATGATGTACGTTCATAACCGCCCCGTTTCGGAGGTAGAAACCTTTAATGGATGGAAGCTGTTTTGCTTTTACTGCCGATTGCTTTTCCTGGCTTATATTTATATAATTAATTTTGGTTTATCGATGCGTATCACCGGTCGTTCGGAGAACTGTGATTTTCATGGACTGTAAAACAAACATATTTATCGAGCAAGAATGGAAGGAAATTTTTCGAATAGAGTACAGGATGTCATCCGTCTCAGCCGTGAAGAGGCGTTGAGGCTCGGGCACGATTATATCGGCACAGAGCACCTCCTGCTGGGCCTTATAAGAGAGGGCGAGGGAATAGCCGCCCGCATACTGAAAAACCTCAGGATCGATCTGTTCCGTCTGAAACAGACCATAGAAGAGAGCACGCATCAGAAGGTTCCGGCAACGCAGATGGGCAACGTGCCGCTCACCAAGCAGGCCGAAAAGGTGCTGAAGATCACCTATCTCGAAGCCAAAATCTGCAAATCGAACATTATCGGTACCGAACATCTGCTCCTTTCGATTCTCAAGGGCGAAGACAATATCGCAGCACAGATTCTCGAACAGTTCGGCGTTACCTACGATCTCGTGCGCGACGAACTGATCACCATCACCACAGGCAGGAGCGAAGCCGACGAGCCTCCCATGGAGGGTTCCTACTCGGCGGGCTCTTCGGAGCGTGTTCCGAAAAAAGGCGATCCCAAGCGCGGCGAGCGCACAAAAACGCCTGTGCTCGACAATTTCGGGCGCGACATCACCCGTCTGGCGCTTGAGGACAAACTCGATCCCATCATCGGTCGCGAAAAGGAGATCGAACGCGTTGCGCAGGTACTCAGTCGGCGAAAAAAGAACAACCCTGTGCTGATCGGAGAGCCCGGCGTAGGCAAGACCGCAATCGCCGAAGGCCTTGCGCTCAAGATCGTGCAGCGAAAGGTCTCCCGAGTGCTCTACGACAAGCGCGTGGTTGCGCTCGATCTTGCCGCGCTTGTCGCCGGCACGAAGTACCGCGGCCAGTTCGAAGAGCGCATGAAAGCGCTCATGAACGAGCTCGAACGCTCACGCGACGTGATTCTGTTCATCGACGAGCTGCATACCATCGTCGGCGCAGGCGGCGCCTCCGGTTCCCTCGACGCCAGCAATATTTTCAAGCCCGCGCTGGCCCGCGGCGAACTGCAGTGCATCGGGGCCACCACGCTCGACGAGTATCGCCAGTACATTGAAAAGGACGGTGCGCTCGACCGCCGTTTTCAGAAAATCATGGTCGAACCGGCATCCGTCGACGAAACCATCCAGATTCTCAACAATATCAAGTCGAAGTACGAGTCGCACCATCACGTGCGCTACTCCGAAGATGCCATCGAGAAAGCCGTGAAATTTTCGGAGCGCTACATCACCGACAGGTTTCTGCCCGACAAGGCCATCGACGTGATGGACGAGGCCGGCGCAAGGGTGCATCTGAGCAATATCCATGTGCCCAACGAGATCCTCGAACTTGAAAAGTCTATCGAAGATGTCAAGGCGGAGAAGAACCAGGTGGTGAAGATGCAGAACTTCGAGGAGGCTGCAAAGCTGCGCGACAAGGAGAAAAACCTGCTCGAATCGCTTGATCACGCCAAGCAGGAGTGGGAAGAACGCTCTTCGGAAAGCGTTTACGACGTCACCGAAGCCGATATCTCATCGGTCATAGCCATGATGACCGGTATACCCGTGGTCAAGGTGGCACAGTCGGAATCGAAGAAGCTTCTCAGCATGGAGGTCGACCTCATGAAAGAGGTGATCGGACAGGATGAGGCCATAAAAAAGATAACCAAGGCGATCCAGCGGACACGGGCAGGGCTCAAGGACCCGTCGCGTCCGATCGGCTCGTTCATTTTCCTCGGTCCCACAGGCGTCGGCAAGACGGAGCTTGCCAAAGCGCTTACACGCTATATTTTCGACAGTGAGGACGCCATGATCAGGGCCGACATGAGCGAGTACATGGAGAAGTTCTCCGTGAGCCGCCTTGTGGGAGCGCCTCCCGGCTACGTTGGCTATGAAGAAGGCGGCCAGCTGACCGAAAAGGTGCGTCGCAAACCCTATTCTGTGGTGCTGATCGATGAAATCGAAAAGGCGCATCCCGATGTCTTCAACATCCTGCTCCAGGTGCTCGATGAAGGCGTGCTGACCGATGGTCTTGGCCGTAAAGTCGATTTTCGCAACACCATCATCATCATGACCTCGAACATCGGAGCCAAGGACATCAAGAACATCGGTGCAGGCACCGGAATGGGCTTTTCCGCGCCGGACGATGCCACAGGAAGCTACAAGAGCATGAAGTCCACCATCGAGGACGCACTGAAGCGTGTGTTCAATCCCGAGTTCCTGAACCGTATCGACGATATTATCGTCTTTCATCCGCTCGATAAGCAGCATATCTTCAAAATCATCGATATCACTGCCGGGAAGCTTTTCAGAAGGCTCCGCGAAATGGGTATCGAGGTCGAGATCGACGAAAGGGCCAAGGAGTTTCTTGTCGACAAGGGGTACGATCAGAAGTACGGCGCACGACCCCTCAAAAGGGCGCTGCAGAAGTATGTCGAGGATCCTCTTGCCGAAGAGATGCTGAAGGGCCGGTTCACAGAAGGCAGCCTGATAAGGATTACCTTTGACGAAGTCGAAAAGGAGCTGCGTTTTACGGAAGGCCATGAACAGAAACCGACAGGAAAAGCCGAGGAGGTAACTCCTCCGGAAGAGAAGTAGGCCCTTACGGCAGACAGAAAAAGAAAGCGCCCGCGAGTTTTTCCGGGCGCTTTTCTTTTACCGCAGCGGCAGGAACCCTATACGCCCGGAGGCAGAGGATGGTCCTTGATTGCCGCAAGGGACTGCTCAAGCAGTTCGTCAGGCAGGGCGTAGTCGGTTATTCTGCCCGACATGAAAGAATCGTAGCCCTGGAGGTCCATAAGCCCGTGTCCCGACCAGTTCATGAGAATCACTTTTTCCTTTCCCTCTTCTTTAGCCTTTTCGGCTTCACGGATGCTCTGGGCGATGGCATGCGAGGTTTCGGGGGCGGGAATGAAC
Organism: Chlorobiota bacterium; assembly: GCA_016868665.1. GTDB lineage: Bacteria > Bacteroidota > Chlorobiia > Chlorobiales > Chlorobiaceae > Chlorobium. Next base: position 14,324 of record VGGK01000023.1, on the reverse strand, counting down.
CCTTCGGTATGGGCGAAGAGCAGCGCGGCATTGTAGCATTCGGTCTGCGGCAGGGCGGTTGCGTCGATCAGGCCCAGCTGTTTGACATGGCTCACCAGCGGCGCCATGCCGTGGTAACGCAATCCTCCGGCATGGATTGCCGGTGGTATGAAGCGGTGTCCGAGACTGTGCATGGGCAGGAGCGGTGTCATTTTGGCGACGTCTCCGGTGTCGTACACATAGGGGCCCCGCGTGAGGGTCGGGCAGGCCTCCGGTTCGGTTGCGATCACCTGCACCTCGCGGCCGTGGATCCTGTCGCACAAAAAAGGAAAGCTGATGCCCGCGAAATTCGATCCGCCTCCGGCGCAACCGATTACAACGTCGGGGTAAAGCCCGATTTTGTCAAGCTGTTTTTTTGCTTCGAGACCGATGATGGTCTGGTGCAGCATCACGTGGTTCAGGACACTGCCGAGCGCATAGCGGGTATCCTCGCGCTCTACGGCCTGTTCGATCGCTTCGCTGATGGCGATGCCGAGGCTGCCGGGAGTATCGGGCATTTCTTCAAGGATCCGACGCCCTGCAGCTGTCAGGCTGCTCGGGCTTGCGATGCACTCCGCTCCCCATGTTTTCATCATGATCTTCCGGAACGGCTTCTGGTCGAAACTGATGCGAACCATAAAGACCTTGCACTCGATCCCGATCAGTTTGCAGCTCATCGCAAGCGCGCTTCCCCACTGTCCCGCACCGGTTTCCGTTGTCAGGTATTTGATACCGAACTCCCGGTTATACCAGGCCTGTGCGACGGCGGTGTTTGGCTTGTGGCTTCCGGCAGGCGAAACGCCTTCGTTTTTGTAGAAGATTTTTGCCGGAGTACCGAGTGCTTTTTCAAGTCTCCGAGCCCTGTACAGCGGCGAGGGTCGCCAGAGCTTCAGGATGCCGAGCACCTCTTCGGGAATGTCGATCCATCGCTCGGTACTCATTTCCTGTTCGATCAGGTTCATGGGAAAAACCTTTGCAAGATCATCGGGCGAAACCGGCAGGCCGTTCATACCGAGAGGCGGAGGCATGGGAGAGGGAAGATCGGCCTGGATATTGTACCACTGCCGGGGCATTTCGTGTTCGTCGAGGATGATTTTAGTTGGATCTGAACTGCTCATGGCTGTCACAAGGTTACAGGTTGCGTAAAACGCGGAGAAACAGTCAACAGGGATGTTGTGCTGCAACAAGTTAAAAGGTAGTGAATATCCCGGGAATTGGATAATGCAGAGTCGAACGGCTTTGGTCGGGGTGCCGAAGGCGGGGATCGAACCCGCACGTCCATTGCTGAACACAGGATTTTAAGTCCTGGGCGTCTACCAGTTCCGCCACTTCGGCTGCTTGGTTCAGGAGCAGGGATGTCAATTTAGCATCTTCCCTTTTTATAGCAAAATAATGTTCCATCTATTTGGCACTCATCCCTCTCTTCGGCGCTCATCTCCGGAAGTGATCGTAACCGGCCAGGTCGGAGAGATTGATGGTCATGCCGTAGATGTCGGTAAGCAGGATTCCGGTCTCTTTTTCCGTTATTTCTCCGATAACCGCTATATCCCTGCGATCTTCGATTGAACATGCGGATTCGGGAGGCAGCGTGAAGAGCAGCTCATAGTCTTCGCCGCCTGCGAGCGACCAGGTGATGACATCTTCCTGCAGTTCGTCAGCGATCTCTCTGGCCTGGGGGTTGACGGGAATCCGGCTTTCAAGAATTATCGCGCCGGTGCCCGAGCTGGCACAGATATGCCGCAGATCGGAACCGATTCCGTCTGAAACATCGATCATTGCGCTGGGTACGATATTTCGTTCATGAAAGAATTTTACGATGTCTATCCGTGCTGCGGGCAGCAGCTGGTGCCTGATCGCATTCCGGTATTCCTCCAGATCGGCTATGATGCTGTTGCTGTAAGGTTCGTTGTCGGAAATGTGCTCAAGCATGATATGCTTTTCCCTCATAAGCACTTTCAGCCCGGCGGCCGCGCCGCCGAGGGTTCCGGTTACGCAGATGAGATCGCCAGGTTGTGCTCCGCTGCGCATCGTGATGCGCTCAGCAGAAACCTCGCCGGTCATGGAGACCGTAACGACAAGGCCCGAACGGGAATGGGATGTATCGCCTCCGGCAATGGCAAGTCCGTATTCCGAGGCGGCCTGACTCATGCCGGTGTACAGTTCTTCGATCATCCCGACGGAAAAAGAGGAAGGAACGGCCAGCGAAACCATCGCATAGCTCGGCAGTGCGTTCATGGCGCAGATATCCGAGACGTTCACGCTGATGCATTTGCTGCCGAGATGCCGGAGCGGCGAGAAGAGCAGATCGAAGTGCACCTGCTCGGCCAGCAGGTCGGTTGTGGCAACCTGCATTGTGGTTTCTGAAAGCCGGTAGACCGCACAGTCGTCGCCGATTCCCTTCACAAGAGCGGGCTTTCCGGCAAGGGTCGGCTGCACGAGCTTCGAAATCCGTTCGATCAGTCCGAACTCGCCAATATCCGAAATGGCTTTATAAGGCATATTTTTATGTACATTATTCAGACACACAGCATCGACAGGCTTTCAGGCGATCGAGATAAGGCCGATGACTGCTTCAGATGCAGGCTCGGTCAGCCGAGCTTTTTCATGTAACATAGGCAATTTTCCATTCATCATGGGTTTTTTCGACAATTTCAAATTGTCCCGGCTGAAAGAGGGGCTCAGCAAAACAAGAGAGACCTTCCGCGACAAGCTTTCGGTAATAACGCAAGGCAAAACCGACATCGACGAAAAGTTTCTCGAAGAGCTTGAAACCATTCTTGTTGCCGCCGACGTCGGCGTGGAAACGACGCTTTCCATCGTCGATGCGATAACCGAACGGGCGAAAAAAGAGACCTATCGTTCCGAAAAGGAGCTGAACGACATGCTGATGGACGAGATTCAGCAGATGCTGCTTGATACCGACACGGAGCATCCGCTCGATTTCGACGTTCCGCTGCCCGAAAGTCCCTATGTGATTCTTGTCGTCGGCGTGAACGGGGCAGGGAAAACCACAAGCATTGCAAAGCTGGCCCATAACTACGACAAGGCCGGCAAAAAAGTTATCATCGCCGCAGCCGATACATTTCGGGCCGCGGCTTACGAACAGTTGAAAATCTGGGCAGACCGAGCCGGCGTGCCGCTTATCGGCCAGGGACAGGGGGCCGATCCCGCTTCGGTGGTCTACGACGCTGTCAGTTCGGCTGTAGCCCGTAATGCCGATGTGGTGCTTGTCGATACCGCAGGCAGGCTGCATAACAAGAGTCATCTTATGGAGGAGCTTGCCAAGATCATGCGGGTTGCCCGCAAAAAAGTGCCGACTGCCCCTCATGAAGTGCTTCTTGTGCTTGACGGAACGACCGGACAGAATGCCGTACAGCAGGCAAGGGAGTTCACGAAATTCGTCAACGTGACCGGACTGGTACTGACCAAGCTTGACGGCACTGCCAAGGGTGGGATTGTACTCTCCATTTCACGGGAGCTGAAACTCCCCGTCAAGTACATCGGGGTAGGGGAAAAGATAGACGATCTGCAGCTTTTTGACCGGGAAAAATTCGTCGAAGCCATTCTGGGACGTCAAGGAAAGTGACCCCCGCAATCCGGCAGTACAGACGGTATGAAGGTGCGGAGACGGGCCAGCAGGTTTTCCGGATCCGAGCAGTGCAGAAGGTGCGTGCTGTTCCGGGTATCCTGAGCACCAAGCCGGGCGGCAGGTGAGGAGGTTTCCGGACATTCTTCCAGCCATGCAGCCATAGCGGCTTCTAGTCTGTCCGGGCTTCTGAAGATCGCTATATGGAAAATAGAGGTTTCCGGCCTGTCGAGAAGATAATCGATATGCCAGTGCAGTTTTTTTTCGACGGGAGGCAGGGTTGCCGGACAGGCAAGATCAAGTTGCTGAAGCAGTCTGAGCAAATCATTCAGTATGGGATGAGGCCGGGAGCTTCCGGATCTCGATGCATGGCGAATAAGCCTTCTGGCGAGCGGTTCGTATCCGGGTCTGCTCGCGAGCGCCGAACCGAGATAGATGTAGCATCCTGCAGCAAGAGGAACAGGCGTCCCTCTTCTGAAACTGCCGAATGCGATTTGAACGGGTTTTTGCAGCTCGATAAACAGAAGATAGGCGCCCTGTTTTTCTTTGTCTCCAAAAATCGTGAACTGTTCCGATTTCATTGTTCATACGTTTTTCTCAAGCCGTTTCTAAACTTATGAAAGGCGTTATATTTACAAACCGTTCGATGCTGCTTCGCAGAAACGGTGTTCCGGAGCGGGTTCCATGAGCAGACCGCGCGGGCATATGGCCGAAAGGCGCAGGGAGATGGTTGACGGACTCCGGCAGAAAGGCATTTCCGATCTGCGCGTGCTCGAAGCGATGGAAAGCGTGGAACGGCACCGGTTCGTCGACGAGAAAAGCCATTCCTTCGCATATGAGGATTCTGCTTACCCGATAGGGTACGGTCAGACCATATCGCAACCCTATACGGTTGCCTATATGACCTCCCTCCTTGCTGAACGTTGTCCACCTCCGGCAAAGGTACTCGAAATCGGTACCGGTTCAGGCTATCAGGCAGCGATACTTGACGCTATAGGTTACCGGGTCTATACGGTTGAACGTATTCGCGCACTGTATGATCGCACTGTACAGCTTTTTGCCGAACTCGGGCTCCCCATTTCATGCAGGCTTGGTGACGGTTCGCTCGGCTGGCCCGAAGAGTCTCCTTTCGGGGGCATCATGGTTACGGCAGCTGCTCCCCGCTGTCCGGAGCATCTTCTGCAGCAGCTTGCGGAAAACGGAAGTCTTGTTATTCCGGTCGGAGAACAGGGGATGCAGCGGATGACCGTCTACCGCCGGGTCGGCGCGCGCTACGAAAAAGAGCTGTTTCACTATTTCGCTTTTGTCCCGCTCATCGGAAGGGAGGGTTGGAATTGAGCAATTCCGGTCGTAATTTAGTCTCCCGGTTATTTCCGGTTACAGGCTTCGCCCTGATTTATCAATACTATTCAAGGAATGAACTGATATGGCTGTAATGACCAGCTTGCGGGAAAAAACCCATCTTATTCTGTATGCGCTTCTGGCAGCATTTATTGCGCTCATCGTGTTCGAGTGGGGGATGAACTTTTCCGGTTTTTCCGGAAACCAGGGCAGCGCCGCAGGCAAAGTGAACGGAACAGCGGTTCCGTATGCGCGATATGAGGAAGTATACAGGGAATTCACGGAAAACTTCCGCAGGACCAATCCCGGAGACGAGATAACCCCGGAAGTCGAGCTTGGCCTTCAGGAGCAGGCATGGAACGTTGCCGTCGATCAGGCGCTGCTCGAAGAGCAGTTCAGGAAATTCGGGATCCTCGTAGACGACAGCGAAATCGTTGCTGCACTCGATGGCGACAATCCTCCGATGATCATACGGCAGAACTTCGTGGATCCGGCAACGGGAACCCTTGACCGCAAGAGACTCGATGCCGCTCGCCGCGATCCGAAAAACAAGGAGATGTGGCTTCAGATCGAAGATATTGTCCGTCGGGAACTCAAGGTCAGCAAGCTTATTCGTGCCCTGCAGTCCATGGTGCATGTTTCGGATCGTGAACTCGAAGCGGTCGTCAGGCGCGAATATATGAAGTTTTCGGCATCGTTCATTCCGGTTCCACTCGATGTCGCCGGTGCCGACAGCAAGTTTCCCGTGAAGGCCGAAGAGATCCAGGCCTATTACGACAGCAAAAAGGAGCAGCTCCGGCAGCCGCCATCGAGAAAAGCGGATTATGTGTTTTTCCCGCTCGTCCCTTCAGCGAAAGACAGCAGCGTTGTCCGTACCGAACTAGAGGCTCTCAGAGCTGAATTTTCTGCAACTCAGAATGACAGCGATTACGTTAAAGTGCAGAGCGATCGACCCACCGGCGTCGATCGTCAGTACAGTCGCGCCGATTTCTCACCTGAAGCCGGTACTGTTGTTTTCAGTAATGCAAAAGCCGGTACTGTCGTCGGCCCTGTTGCCGATAACGGCTACTACAGGCTGCTGAAAGTAAAGAAAGCCGTCGCCGGAGACCCGGTGGCAAGGGCATCGCATATCCTGCTCCGATTCAATCCTGCAAGCAGGGACGATGTTGCAAAAGTGAGGGAACGCATGGTGGATATCTATAAACAGCTTCAGGAGGGCGTTCCTTTCGAAACGCTTGCCGGAAAGTACTCAGAGGATCCCGGAAGTGCGGCAAGAGGCGGCGATCTCGGATGGTTCGGAAAGGATGCCATGGTACCGGAATTCGCCGAAGCCGTTTTTTCCTCGAGGCCGGGCTCTCTGACGCGACCGGTGCAGACGAAATTCGGCCTGCATATCATCAGGGTGAACGCAATAGATCAGAGCGCTCTGGTGTGTTCGGAAGTCGTCCGTCTGATCAGGCCCTCGAGCGAAACGGTTGACGCATCGAGGCGGACCGCCATGGTGTTCCAGATGGATGCCAAAGAGAAAGGCTTTGAGAAGAGCGCAGCTGCCGGCAAACTCCGCATCGAAAAAACCGGAGAGTTCATCCGTCGGGCACCCATTCCATCTATAGGCTTCAATGAGAAAATTGCGGCATTCGCATTCGGTGCTTCGGAAGGCGAACTGTCTGACGTTATCGAGACGGAGAAGGGCTTTTACGTTATGCGCCTTACCGGCAGGAACGATACGGGATTCCGTGCTCTTGACGATGACCTGAAAAAACGCATTACCGCCGAACTTGTTCGGGAAAAGAAAGAACAGGCACTTGAAAAGATGCTTGCCGAGCTCTCTGCAAAACCAGGGGCGACGCTCGAAACCATCGAGGCCGGCAACAAGGCGTTCGGGATAGTACAGGCTGACGATATTCGTTGGGTTGATGGATATATTCCCGGTTACGGTATTGACCGTCCGCTTGTAGAGGCGATTTCAGGCATGAAGCCCGGAGTGCTCTCAAAGCCGGTCAGAACGACGGCGGGCTATGCGCTCGTGAGGCTCGACAAACGCGTCATGCCCGGCGATGTCGATATTAAAAAGGTCAAAGTCAATGTTATGCCCAACCTTGTCAGGGCCAAACAGGAGCAGTTCTTTGCGGAATATTTCGCTTCCCTGCGCAAGAACGCAAAGATCGAAGATCTCCGCAAGTAAACGGTTGAATCATCAATTGATTACAGGGCTGCCAGGAACTCTTCCAGGCGGCCCTTGATTTTTTCTGCCGAATCGAGTTTAAGGCACTCGGCAGCAAGCATTTCAGTATCGGCAATGGTCATGGCCGATACGAGTTTTTTCTGTTTCGCTATATCGGCGCTTACAATACTGAACTTGCGAAGGCCGCATCCAACGAGGAAAGGCAGCGCAAGAGGATCGGAACCCATATCCCCGCATATTGAGACACGGCATCTGTTTTGCTGGGCTGCAGAGATGACCCGGTGCACCTGCCGTACGATCGCCGGATGGAACTTGTCGAACAGATCCTGTACGATAACGTTGTTCCTGTCAACCGCAAGCGTATACTGCGTGAGATCGTTTGTTCCGAGACTCACGAAATCGACCTCACGGGCAATTTCTGCGATCATTTCCACTGCGGCCGGCACTTCGATCATTGCACCGATGAAGGGCTTTTCGGCATGTCCCTGCTCTTCCTTCAATTCATCGCACAGCTTGTCGAGCGTTACCGTAATGAACCGTATTTCCTCGACGGAGGTGATCATCGGCAGGAGGATATGGATGTTTCCGTGTATGTTCGCCCGCACAACGGCCCTGAGCTGGTTTTCAAGGATTTCCGGAACATCGATGAGTATTCTGATGCCTCTCCATCCGAGATTGGGGTTGGGTTCCCTTACCGGAGAATAGAGCAGCTTGTCGCCGCCGATATCGAAGAGACGCACCACAAGCGGCATCGGGGCGATTGTTTCAGCCATTTCGAGGTAATAGCTGAACTGCTCGGATTCCCTGGGTACCTTGGTTCCGTCGATAAAAAGGTTTTCGGTTCTGAAAAGCCCAACCCCTTCCGAACCGGCGGCCTTCATTCCCGTCAGCTCCTCCTTGAAATCGATATTGGAATAAAAAGAGATTCTTACGCCGCACCGGGTATAGGCCGGCTGGTCAGCCGTTCTGGAGGCATCGGCCTCGAATCGCAGTTCCTCGTCCCGTTTTCGGGTATACCGTTCAACGGTTTTCTCTTCAGGATTGATCACCACCGTGCCGGTTCCGCCGTCGATGATCAGCCGGTTGCCGGTCGATACCATCTGCGAGAAATTACCGAGCCCGACAACCATAGGAATGTTGAGCGACTTGCATATAAGCGAGATGTGGGAGGTTTTACCCCCGGTATCGGTGACGAATCCCTTGACGTTGCTGCGGCTGAGCAGGATGACGTCTGCCGGCGACAGATGCTCCGATACCACGATACTGCCTTCGGGTATCCACGAGTGCAGTTTTTTGATGTGCAGGTTCCTGATGATTCTTTCCTTGATATCCCTGAAATCGCAGGCTCGCTCCTGGAAAAGCTGGTCATCCGAATTCATGAAATGTTCGAGGTACCTGCCGAATTCCTCATCGATTACCAGCGAAGCCGCTTTAAGCTCCTTACGGATCCGGGCAGTAATGGCCTCTATCAGCATCTGGTCGTGCAGCAGCATGATCTGGGCTTCGAACAGGTTAGCATAGCCCTTGCCCAGTTTTCTCGTCGTTACCCGCTCGATTTTTTTCAGTTCTTTTTCCGAGCGGTGCAATGCGGCGACAAACCGTTCAATTTCATGTTCGATCTCTTCGGGCAGAATGGTTCTGCTCTCGTGTTCGTACTGTTCCTTTTCAAACGCATAGGAGGTTCCTATTGCAATACCCCGGGATGTTCCGATACCGCGATAGGAATCTTCGCCTGTTTTAAGAACGGCTCCTTTATGCTTTTTCCTGCCTTCCTCCGGCATTGCGGGAAGTTCGGATTGTCCGGTGATGTTTTCACTCATACTCGTTGTTTAAAAAGGTGCATCGTCCTGGTTGATGAAGGATGTGGCAGGAACCGTGCGGGGTTCGGGGGATTCCGGAATTTCGTGGTTTGGCATATCTCTGCTCTCTTCATGTTCTCCGCCGGTGATATAGACGTTGGCGGTTGACTGAAAACGTCCGTAGTTCTTCATGAAGAGAAGCCTGATGTCGCCGATCGGGCCGTTTCTCTGTTTTCCGATAACGATTTCGACGATGTTTTTCGTGGATGAACCGTCCTCAAATGTATCTTTGCCGTACATTTCGGGCCTTGAAAGGAACATGACGACGTCGGCATCCTGCTCGATGGAGCCCGACTCCCTGAGATCACTCAGCTGAGGTCTCCGGTCGCCCGATCGCTGTTCGACCGACCGGTTGAGCTGGGCAAGCGCGATGACAGGAATGTTCAGCTCCTTGGCCAGAGCCTTGAGCGAACGGGATATCTGCGCGATTTCCTGCTCGCGGTTCGATTTTCCATCCCTGACCGGTGTTACCAGCTGCAGGTAATCGACCACCACCATGCCGATATTATGTTCCTGCTTCATCCGGCGCGTTTTTGCCGACAGCTCCATAATGGAAATACCCGGGGTATCGTCTATAAAGAGTTTTGCATCGTTGAGTTTGTCCATGCTGTTGATGATCCGGCCCATCATCTCGGGAGATATACGGCCGGTTCTGACAAGCTGCGATTCCACATAGGCTTCCGCGCACATGAGCCTGATAGCAAGCTGAACTTCGGCCATTTCAAGACTGAAAAAAAGCACGGGCGTATTGAAATCCACCGCAGCGTTTCGTGCAAGTGCCAGAGAGAATGCGGTCTTGCCCGCTGACGGCCTTGCCGCAATGATGATCATATCGGATGGCTGAAATCCTGCAGTGAGCTGGTCGAGTTCCGAAAAGCCCGATCCGACGCCGGTGATCGACGATTGCGATGCTCTGAGGGTTTCAAGCATGCGAATACCGTTCTTCACCAGATCCTTGATGGGCGATGCCTTCTTTTTAATGCCGGCCTGCGAAATATTGAAGAACTGCTGGGACGCATGTTCTACAAGGTCGAAAATATCCATCGACGAGCTGTATGCGACAGAGGATATTTTAGCAGATATGGAGATCATCCGCCGGAAAAGATATTTCTCTTTGGCCAGCCGGGCGTAATATTCCACGTTGGCCGCACTGATGACTTTTCCCGAAAGTTCGGCAAGGTAATGCCGGCCTCCCACGGGTTCCAGCTCGTTCATTTTCAGCAGTTCTTCGCTGACCGTGATCAGGTCAATAGCCTGCCGTTTATGATAGAGCCGCATCATGGCCGTGAAAATAATCTGGTGCCGCTTTTCGTAGAACACTTCCGCGCCGTTCTCGCCGAAAATCTGTATGACCTGTTCGACAGGCTCTTCTTCGAGCAGAAGGCAGGCAAGCACTTCCTGTTCGATATCGGTGGAATAGGGCGGTACCCTGCTTTCTCGGCTGAAATCGATATCCTTGCTGAAATCGATGGCGTCGGATTTCTGTTTCTGTGCTGATCGTATCATGGTCATGCATTGTTCGTCTTGTCCGGCAGAGCGTCGTAATGGCTGCGCATCATCCGGACGTCTTCCCAGCATCCACGTTTCCAGTTCGGATTCCGCAGGAGCGCGGCCGGGTGATAGGTCACCACGCAGTCGAATCGCTTCCAGCGGATGATCTTTCCTCGCATTGCGCCCAGCGAAAGGTTGTTATCCAGCAGCGAATTGGCGGCAACCCTGCCGAGCAGGAGCAGCATGCCGGGATCTATCAGTTCAATCTGGCGCAGCAGCCAGGGAAGACAGCATTCGATTTCTCCGGGCAAGGGGTTGCGGTTCTGCGGAGGCCTGCATTTAAGAATGTTGCAGATGAACACCTCTTCCCGCCGGAACCCCACGGCCATAAGAATTTTGTCGAGCAATTGACCGGAACGTCCGACAAAGGGCCGACCAAGAGCATCTTCGTCGGCTCCCGGCGCTTCGCCAATCACTACAAGCCTTGCCGATGGATTTCCTTCACCGAAAACGAAGTTGCGGCGAGTCGTCGAAAGCGCGCATTTCGTACAGGTTTTAGAGCTTTCGTACAACTCACGGAGATCACTGCATGAAAAGTTTGCACTGTCCCCTGCCGGGCGCTCTGCGAGCTCGCTGCCTGTAAATAACAGTTCCTGCATGGTTAACGTTCGGTTTCTCCGTTACCGGCTGCGGCGATAAGCTGTTCAACGTGGTCGAGCAGCATTCTTGCCGCATCGGTTTTCTGCATAGGCGGAAGGCTTGTTTCGCGATGGTTACGGTCAATGAGGGTCAGCGAATTGGTATCGACCTCGAATCCGGAGGTTTTCCTGTCGTATGTGTTGAAGGCAACGAGATCGAGATGTTTTTCGTCGAGTTTCCGGTGCGCGTACGCCAGCCCTTCGGAGGTTTCGAGGGCAAAGCCGACGGCAAGCTGGCCTGTTCGTTTCTGCGCTCCGAATTCGGCGATGATGTCGGGGTTGCGCACCAGAAGGAGCTGCATCTGGTGTTCGTTTTTCTTCAGTTTGCCCTCGTACGGCATTTCAGGCCGGTAATCGGCTACAGCGGCTGCGGCAATGAAAACCGCACAGATGGGATAGAAGGGTTTTGCCGCATCATGCATCTGGCATGCGCTTTCTACATCGATCCGTTCGACCCCTTCCGGCGTTTCAAGGTGAACCGGACCGGTGATAAGCCTCACATCCGCTCCTCGCTCCCGGGCCGCCCGGGCTACGGCAAAACCCATTTTTCCCGACGAATAGTTCGAGACGAACCGAACGCCGTCAATTTTTTCCCTGGTCGGTCCTGCTGTAACGACCACCTGCAGTCCGGCGAGGAGAGAGTCCGGCCGGGCAGCCTGCAGCGCAGCCCCGATGCGGTTTGCGATTATCCCGGGATCCGCCATCCGTCCCGTTCCGCATTGTCCCGATGCGAGATCGCCGCTTTCGGGTTCGAAGACGGTACATCCTCCGGCGGCGAGCGTTGCGACATTACGCTGTACCGATGCCGACCGGTACATCTGGCCATCCATCGCCGGAAAAATCAGGACGGGTTTACCGGGGCGCAGCGTAATAAAACAGGCCGATAGCATGTCGTCGCAGAGGCCTGCAGCCAGCCGGGCAAGAGTATTGGCCGTTGCCGGCGCGATGACGAGGGCGTCGGCCCATTCGCCGAGCGAAATATGCCGGGTGAAATCTGTTCCCGGGATATCGGCAGGCGGGAACATTTCCCGGCAGACCGCCTCACCGGAAACCGTAGCCAGAGAAAGTTCGCTGACGAAACGGCCCGCTGAAGCGGTAAGTGCAACACGGACATTCGCACCGGCTTTCTTTAACAGGCGCACAATTTGCGGGGTTTTATAGGCGGCAATCCCGCCGCTGACGCCGAGGATGATGTTTTTGCCTTTCACTTCGAACAACAGCTTCGTTCGTTGGAGAAGAATACAGAGTAATGTATAAAAAGAGAACGACTTATTTCTTTTTGTCCTGCTTGTTTCCGGAGGGCATGATGCGTTTCCAGAACTGCTCCCAGGTGTGGAAGCGCTCGCGATAGGAGATGCTCGCCCCCCAGGTTTCGGAGGGTTTCTGCAGATTGGTGTTCGAGCCCTGTCCGGGAAGCTGCCCGTATGAGCGGTAAGCTTCGACATAGACCTTCGGAGTAACCCGATACTCGATTTTCTGAGACGTGCCGTAATAGCTGAATAGCCCCTTATCCCTGATATCCGGGCTGCTGCCCGTACCGACGAAGCGCATTTTTCCGTCCGTTCCCGGAATGTTCACGGCAAAGTAGAGATCGAGTCCGCTGAGCTGTCCCTTGCTGTCGACTCCCATGTTGACATTGAAGCTTTCTACACCGGCAATATTCTGGATCGCCCTGGAAAGCTGGGAGGAGACGAGTCCCGATCCGGCGGCCAGGCCCGCGCTCGATACTGCGAGGCTGCCGATCTGGCCGGTGGTTCCGGGGGGAGCGTACCACTGTTTCGATAGCAGCATGGAGAGTACGTTGATTTCCGCATTGGGATCGATCTGGCTCGGCTGGCCGCCGATCATGCTCTGCGAGGCATAAGGCTGCATCTGTTCGTTCAGGTAGTAGCCCATGCCCACGCGCGGTTCGTTGAGCGTGCCGGTAATTGCAAGCAGCAGTTTTACGTTGTCTCTTTCGCCGGTCTGCGGATTCGTGATGCTGAGATATCTGGTTCCGTAAAGATTATCCATCTGTCCGTCACGTATTTCAACGTTGTTCCAGGTGATTTTTCCTCCGTCTTCCAGATCGAAATTCGTGTTGGAAAACCGGTATTTTCCGTCGGTGATGTTGACCGATCCATACAGCCGGTATCGCTGGCTGCTTTTATTGACGATCAGGTACAGATTGCCGATTGTGGTTTCAAGCTCCTCGCCCCTGAGGCGATCGAAAATTACCGTATATTTAAGTGGTTCGATGCTGGTAAGTTTCAGATCCCTGATCTGCAGGATATCGAGCAGCGAATAATAGAATTCCACCGGACGTTCCTTTGCGCCGTTATTCTCTCCGTTACCGGTTTTTTCAGCAGGATAGCGGGGGACGAACTCGATGAATTTTTCAACGCCTGCATATTTTGCGCTTGCGTTCGCCCCGGCTCTGTAGAGTGAAAAGTCGGCATTGTCGATCCGCATTTCTCCTTCGACAACCGGCGAGGAGAGGTCGCCATGCATTCTTATCGAACGGGTGGTTCCGGTAATTGTGCCGAAAGAGGTTTCGTCTTTTTTATCCTTTTTATCGAACAGAAGCAGTTGTGAACAACTGGCTCCGAGTGCGAGAGTTTTCGGTTCAAGATCAACAATCCGGATAACGCCGCTGAGCTTGCCGGTGCCGCCTGATGCGTCGCTGACGAGGATATCCTTCAGTTCCACCTGTCCGGGATTGACCTCTACGGCGCCATTGAGTATATAGGTAACCTGCGTCGGTTCAACCGTTATCCTCGTATTCTGCAGGCGGGATGTGAGGTAGATATCCGGTTTTGGCGTTCTTCCCCCTATCACGAGCGTGGTGGGGATGATGCCTTCGGCGTTTTCGAAAAACGGCAGTACATATTCGATGAACCGGGCCGAGAGGTTATCCGACCGGAACGATGCATTGACGGGTTGCTGTGCCGGAATACTCGCTTTCCACGGGAAGTATTGCAGACTCAGCGGTATCGATCCGTTTCCCTCTATGGTATTCATGGAAAGCGAAGCGGGCGATCCCGAGGCTGGCGCGGCCGAACTTCGGAAATCGAAACCGAGACGACTGCCTACGTGGCGGGCATTCAACTGCATGTTTCCGAACAGCAGCTTGTCGTAGCGCACCCCTTTTCCTGTCAGGGCAAGAG
>VGGK01000022.1 GCA_016868665.1 Chlorobiota bacterium | reverse complement strand
ATGCCACATGCAGGGTTTCCATTCAGCAGAAAAAACATGGGAGGAGCCATGAAGTTTCCCGTTTGTGATTACGCCGATTCCCTGGACGGCTTTTATTCGCAGTGCGCAGGATGTCCGATCGAGAGCAGGGCTCCCGGCTGCGCTCTCGATGAACTGGAGGATGGCACCTACCAGTTTACAGGAGAGACGCCGCACGGCGGAGTCAGGGCGCTTTTTTATTTCAAGGATAATGCCGGCAACCAGGTTTCGAAGTACGATGCCATTCATGTGGAAATTCATGAGCTTGACGAGGCAGGCATGCTGGTAACTATTCTGTACGGCATGGTCGATCCTGAAGGTATGATCTATCTGAAAAAGTCCTCAAGCGGTGACGCCGGCCAGTAACAGCGCACTGCATTCATGTTCGTAAACGGCATTTACAGCCATGACACTCAATAAAGTCTATTACAGCGGCGGTGAAGAGATTCGTGATCTCACCATCGTTGGAGGTGGTCCTACAGGGATTTTTGCCGCGTTTCAGTGCGGCATGAACAATATCACCTGTCGTATTATCGAAAGTATGCCGCAGCTTGGTGGTCAGCTTGCCGCTCTTTATCCCGAGAAACATATCTATGATGTCGCGGGTTTTCCGGAGGTTCCTGCCGCGGGTCTTGTCGAGAGCCTGTGGAGGCAGGCCGAACGGTACCACCCGGAGGTGGTGCTGGACGAGGCGGTCGCACGTTACCGGAAACTCGACGACGGGTCGTTTGAAACGACGACGATGTCGGGCAAGGTCTATATTTCGCGTGCCCTGCTTCTTGCTGCGGGCCTTGGCGCCTTTACGCCGAGAACCTTGCCTCAGCTCGGCGATGTTTCCGGGCTCGAAGGGTCGTCGATTTTTTATGCAGTGAAGAATGTCAGCGATTTTGCCGGTAAGAAGGTTGTGATTGTTGGCGGCGGCGATTCGGCGCTCGACTGGACGGTGGGCCTTCTGCATGCAGCCGAGCGGGTGACGCTGGTGCACCGGATGCATGAGTTCCAGGGACACGGCAAAACGGCCCGCGAGGTCGAGGAGGCACGGGAAAACGGCGCGATCGGGGTGTATATGGATTCCGAGGTTTCCTCGATAGAGACGGTTGAGGGCGTGCTGAAAAAAGTGGCGCTGTCGAAAAAGAACGGCAGCGTCTTCGAACTCGAAGCCGATCGCCTGCTGATTCTGATCGGGTTCAAGTCGAATCTCGGTCCGCTTGCGGAATGGGATCTCGAGCTTGCCGATAACGCGCTTGTCGTGGACAGCCATATGAAGACCTCGATTGATGGTCTTTATGCGGCCGGAGACATTGCATGGTATCCGGGCAAGCTGAAGATCATCCAGACAGGCCTTTCCGATGCGGCCATGGCTGTCCGCCACAGTCTCACCTATATCAGGCCCGGGGAAAAGATCAGGCATACGTTCAGCAGCGTTAAAATGGCAAAGAAGAAGAGAAATGAGCAGTAACGTTTCGCCCGGAGGCGCAGTTACTCCGTTTCAGGCGTGGATGCTCGCCATCCGTCCGAAGACGCTTCCCGCCGGGGCGATGCCGGTTGTGCTCGGGAGCGCCCTTGCGGCAGCTGACGGAAAGTTCCGCTTGCTTCCGGCTCTTGTTGCGCTGGTGTGCGCTCTTGGCATACAGGTGGCGACCAACTTCATCAACGAGATTTACGATTTCCGCAAAGGTGCGGATACGTCGGATCGGCTTGGCCCGACGCGAACCGTAGCGGCAGGAATTATCAGCGAAGGGGTGATGATTCGGGTGTCGGCCGGTCTTTTGATCGGGGTGTTCATGCTTGGCATGTATCTGGTCTATGTTGCCGGATGGCCGATTTTTCTTATCGGGGTGCTTTCGCTGCTTTTTGCCTGGGCTTATACGGGTGGCCCCTGGCCGATCGCTTATTCGGGACTTGGCGATATTTTCGTGTTCGTGTTTTTCGGTCTGGTTGCGGTCGGTGGCACCTATTATGTGCAGGCGTTCAGCCTTGATTTTCCGGTTCTTTTTGCCGCGGCAGCGCCGGGCGCTTTTTCCGTCAATATCCTGCTGGTCAATAATATCCGCGACATTGCGACGGACCGTACGGTAGGGAAGATGACGCTTCCGGCTCGCATCGGCGGGGAGAATGCAAGAAGACTGTATGTGCTGCTGACGGCTATGGCCTATCTGATGCCGGTGGTTGTATGGCTCAATGGCTATTCCGCCTGGGGGATGCTCGCCGTCCTCTCTTTTCCGCTTGCTTATGGCATGATCAGAAAGCTCTATGCTTCCGAGGGTAAGGATCTCAATGGAGTGCTTGCCGGAACCGGCAAGGTGATGACGATCCACGGCATTCTGTTTTCTCTGGGACTTCTTTTTTAATTCTTTTTTCGAGCGATGAGTACGGAAAATGTTTCAATAGCGCTTGTGCAGACATCCTGCACGGCAGATCCCCGGGATAATCTTGAGAAAGCCTGTCTGAAGATACGGGAAGCGGCTGCTTCGGGAGCCCGTATCGTCTGCCTTCAGGAGCTGTTCACCACGCTCTATTTCTGCCAGACCGAGGATTACGGGCCGTTCGACTATGCCGAACCAGTTCCGGGTCCTTCGACGGATCGGTTGCAGGATCTTGCCCGCGAACTGGAGGTGGTGATCGTGGCTTCGCTGTTCGAGAAGAGGGCGAGAGGTCTGTACCATAATACTGCCGCGGTTATCGATGCCGATGGAAGGTATCTCGGCAAGTATCGCAAGATGCATATACCCGATGATCCGGGGTTTTACGAAAAGTTTTATTTTACGCCGGGTGATCTGGGTTACAGGGTGTTCGATACCCGTTATGCGCGTATCGGCGTGCTGATCTGCTGGGATCAGTGGTACCCCGAGGCTGCAAGGCTTACCGCACTGCGCGGGGCGGAAATCCTCTTTTATCCGACGGCTATCGGTTGGGCATCGTCCGAAGAGTCGCAGGCGGTGCGTCGGGCCCAGCATCAGGCATGGAAAACCATGCAGCTTTCCCATGCCGTCGCCAATGGCGTTTTTGTGGCCGCGGCGAACCGTGTCGGCGTCGAGGGCGAGCTTGAGTTCTGGGGGCAGAGTTTCGTATGCGATCCGTTCGGACAGGTCATTGCGGAAGCCGCTCATCAGCATGAAACCATTCTCATGGCTTCATGCGACCGCAGCCGGATCGGGTTCTACCGCGCGCACTGGCCGTTTCTGCGGGATCGGAGGATAGAGACTTACGGTGAATTGCAGCGGCGGTATATCGAGGATTAAGAGTGTGGACCGGAAGAGGGAGTATCGGGCACTGCGTGCCCGGGAGTATCGCTCGCTTCGCTTTTCGGGAGTATCGGACGGGTTCCCGTCCGGGAGTAAGGAGTTGAAGAGAGAAAAAATCTTTTCCCGCGCAGGGAGCGATACTTCCGGATGCTTCGCATGGCGTAGCTTTTTGACGAATGGTATTGCTGAATATGTGTGGTTATGAATGGTTTCGGTGTTGTGGTGCTTGCTACGCTGCTTCTGACGTTTCTGCTGAAAGCGGTTGCCGATCTGCTCAATCTCATGGTGTCGAGCGTTGACCTTCCATCTGAGTTCGAGGGGGTGTATGAGCCGGAGGATTACCGGAAGTCGCAGGAGTATCTGCGCATTACCACCAGGTTTTCTCTTGCTGCGGAAGCTTTTGACCTTCTGCTGCTTCTTGCGTTCTGGTTTTCCGGTGGTTTCGATGTTCTTGACCGTTTCCTCAGGGGATTCGGTTTCGGAGATATTCTGACCGGTGTGCTTTACATAGCTGCGCTGATGGCGCTGCACTATGTCGTCGCGCTTCCATTTACCGTCTATCGTACTTTTGTGATCGAGGAGCGGTTCGGTTTCAACCGGACTACACCGGCCGTATTTGCGGCCGATCTGCTGAAGGCCCTGCTGCTTGCCGCGATTATCGGCGTTCCGGCCCTGGCGCTTCTGCTCGCTTTTTTTTCGTTTGCCGGCGCGACGGCCTGGCTTTCGGCCTGGGGTGCTTTCGTGCTGTTTTCTCTTGTGCTGCAGTATATAGCTCCTGCCCTGATCATGCCGATTTTCAACCGTTTCGAGCCTCTCGGGGAAGGGCCCCTGAAGAGCGCGATCCTTGGGTATGCCGCAAAAACGGGTTTTCCTCTTTCGGGTATTTTCGTCATAGACGGTTCCAGACGCTCGTCAAAGGCAAACGCTTTTTTCACCGGGTTCGGTCGCCGGAAACGGATCGCGCTTTTCGATACCCTGATCGCCAATCATACGGTTGACGAACTTGTGGCCGTGCTTGCCCATGAGACCGGGCATTTCAGGAAGCGTCATGTGTTGATCAATATGGTGCTCGGCATGCTCAATCTCGGCATCATGTTTTATCTGTTGTCGCTTTTCATGAATAACCGTGAGCTTTTCGATGCCTTTTTCATGACCGATCTTTCGGTGTACGGCAGCTTCGTCTTTTTTATGCTGCTTTACACGCCGGCGGAATTTCTGCTCTCCATTCTGCTGCAAGGGCTTTCGCGCAGGCATGAGTATGAGGCCGATGCTTATGCTGTCGCTACCGTGGATCGCAAAGAGGCGCTTGCGGATGCCTTGAAGAAACTGTCGCGCAGCAATCTTTCGAATCTTTCGCCTCATCCGCTCTACGTATTTCTCAACTACTCTCATCCGCCTGTGCTTGACCGTATCCGGAGGATCCGGCAGCTCTCAGCAGCGGAGATGTCAACCGAAACCTTTCGCATACCATGACAGATTACCGATACATCATGCCGCCCGAATGGGCGCCTCACAAGGCGACATGGCTTTCATGGCCTCACAAGCTTGAATCGTGGCCGGGCAGATTCGAGCCGGTTCCGGCGGTTTTTGCCGAGATTGCCGCATGGCTGAGCACTTCGGAGGAGGTGCATATCAATGTGCTCGACGAAAAGATGCGGGAGGAGGCCCGCAGGCTTATCCAGGCAGACAGGCATGTCGATGCGGTTATGGAGCGCGTGTTTTTTCACCTGATCCCCACCAACGATGCCTGGTGCCGCGATCACGGCCCTAACTATGTTTTCCGGAGTCGGGGCGAACGGACGGAGAAGGTGATCGTCAATTGGGAGTACAATGCGTGGGGAGGCAAATACGAACCGTATGATGATGACAATGCCGTACCGGAAAGGGTAGGAGCGATCCAGAATGTGCCTGTTGTATCGACAGGCATGGTGCTCGAAGGCGGCGCGATAGACGTGAACGGCAAAGGGCTGCTGCTGACGACCGAGGCATGTCTTCTCAATCCAAACAGGAATCCCTCGATGAATTGCGAAGAGATCGAGGGCCGGCTTCGGAACTATCTCGGCGCCGAGAAGGTCATCTGGCTTGGTGACGGTATTGCAGGAGACGATACCGATGGACATGTTGACGATATGTCGCGTTTTGTGAATGAAACCACTATAGTGACCGCAGTGGAAGATGATGCCGGGGACGAGAATTATGGGCCCCTTCTCGATAATTATGAGCGACTGCAAACCTCTGCCGGCCTTGACGGCCGTCCTCTCGATATCGTGAAATTACCTATGCCGGAACCAGTTTATTATGAAGGAGAACGCCTGCCGGCAAGCTATGCAAATTTCTATATAGCAACGTCGGTTGTTCTGGTGCCGACCTATCGTTCCCGGCGCGACCGTATTGCCCTTCAGGTGCTGCAGGATTGCTTTCCGGACAGAAGGGTTGTCGGTATTGATTGTTCCGATCTCATATGGGGGCTCGGGGCCATCCATTGCATTACCCATGAAGAGCCGTTGTTGGAGATTTACTGAAGTGTTTTCCGGATGCAGGTGTCTCATATTGTTACGATATGTCCTGTTATGAGACATTATTATTCATAAAGTGAGACACTATGTGCTGCGCAATTGTTCGGTGTTTTTGTGTTATTATTTTTTAACTCTTCATTTATAAATGACTTGTCGGTTTGTTTCGATATTCTGGCACGAAGTTTGTATATGTATTCGTGAAACTCCTCACGCCCGTGAGGATGATCAGGTGTAATGGGGGACACTTGATCAGGAAAAAAAGCGGCTTTAAAGCCGCTTTTTTTTTTGTGCATACTTCGATGTTGATGGAAAAAAAGTCATGAGGCCGATCGGATCGAGGGGGGATGTATATTCTGATTGTGTCTCATATTGAGACGGACAGGATTGAAAACGAGACGTTGTGTATCAGTTGTCATGTTGTTGCGGGATCGTCGTGTTGCGCAGTCGGCCGGGACAAGGCGTCAATATTGTTTATGGGAACCTCTGAAAAGTTATTGCGCGACCAGATTGCTTGGGTTGGTCGGTGAGTTTGACTGTTGTTGTGCATTTGTTGGCACGAAGTTTGCAGATACATTGATGAAATTCCTCACGCCAGTGAGGACGATCAGGTGTAATGGGGGACACCTGATCAAGGAAAAAGCGGCTGTAAAGCCGCTTTTTTTTGTGCGTACTTCGATGTTGATGGAGAAAAAGTCATGAGGCCTATCGGATCGAGGGGGAGGTATATTCTGATTATGTCTCATACTGAGACGGTAGGATTGAAAACGAGACGTTATGTATCGGTTATCGTGTTGTTGCGGGATCGTCGTATTGCCTGGTCGGCCCCGGAACTGAGCGTCTATACTGTTTATGGGAACCTGTGAAAAGTTATTGCGCGACCGGATTGCTCGGTTTCGTCGGTGCTCGAAATCCTCCTGTACTGCGGTGAAGACTCCGGTATCTCCGCTGCATCCGTGCCTTTACACTCTCGCTCCTTTATGGAGCTTGCTTCGTTGTTCGCTCATCAGACTTATTAGAGAGGTTCGCTTATCATGAGATCGACTGCTGTTGTGCATGTGTTGGCACGAAGATTGCATTGATACTGATGAAACTCCTCACGCCCGTGAGGATGATCGGGTGTAATGGGGGACACCTGGTCAAGGAAAAAGCGGCTGTAAAGCCGCTTTTTCTTTTTATGCATGTTCCTCACATGACAGGTTTCACTCCAGAATGGATGTGAGACTTTTGCAGTTCTCTGCTACCAGCGCTGCTGATTTTTGCAGTGCTCCGAGTTCGTCGTCGGAGAGATTGATTTCGAGGATCTGCTCGATGCCGTTTTTACCGAGTTTGACCGGAACGCCGCAGAATGTGCCGTCGATGCCGTATTGTCCGGTGAGCAGGGTTGTGCAGGGGAGAATCCGCTTGCGGTCATTGACGATCGCATCTATCATTTCCACTGCCGATGCGGCCGGCGCGTAGTAGGCCGAACCGGTTTTCAGATGGTTGACGATTTCGATGCCGCCGTTTCTGGTGCGTTCGACTATGGCGTCGATCTGTTCCTGAGGGAGCAGTTCAGTCAGAGGTATACCGGCAACGCTGGTGTATTTGACGACAGGTACCATGGAGTCGCCGTGTCCTCCGAGCACAAAAGCATTGATATCCTGCATCGAGACGTCGAGCGCTTCGGCGATGAAGCTTCTGAATCTTGCCGTATCGAGTACACCGGCCATGCCGATAACGCGCTCTTCTGGAAGGTTGCTGATCGAGTGGGCTACATAGGTCATGACGTCGAGGGGGTTCGATACCATGATGAGAATGGGGTTGTGCGAATACCGCATTACCTGCGAGGTTACCTCTCTGATGATCGATGCGTTTTTCTGAAGCAGATCTTCTCTGCTCATACCGGGTTTTCTTGCAAGTCCCGCAGTAATAAGTATGATGTCGGAGTTTCCGGAGTCTTTGAAGTCGTTCGAGCCGTAGATTCTCGTATCGAACAGCGCGACAGGGCCGGATTCATACATGTCGAGCGCTTTTCCCTGAGGGATGCCTTCAACAATATCAATCAGTACGACTTCCTTTGCGAGTTGTTTTTCAGCAATGCGGAGTGCTGCTGTGGCGCCGACGTTTCCGGCTCCGATAACGGTGATTTTCATGAGGCTCTATGTTTAAGGTGTAAAGGAAGCTCTTGTAGCGGCAGTTCGGGATCCTGCCGCTTAAAGCCGGTTTTTGCGATGCAGCATAAAAAAAGCCGCCCTGTGGTGGTAGACGGCTTTTTTAAATATAAGCTTAATTTGCTTTAACCCAAATCAGGCAGGGAGGATGTCAACGTGTTTTTTGTCGTTGCGTCCGTTGCGGAACGTTACAACTCCATCAACAAGCGAGAATATGGTGTGGTCCCGACCGATTCCTGCATTGTTGCCCGGTTTGATCACAGTGCCCCGCTGTCTGACGATGATGGTGCCTGCGGCGACTGTCGATCCGCCGGCTGCTTTTACGCCGAGATATTTAGGGTTGCTGTCGCGTCCGTTTTTCGTCGATCCGCCGCCTTTTTTATGTGCCATAGTAAGATATGATTATAACGTTAGCAATCTTTTCGGTTCTCAGAGCGATACCACTTCGATACGGGTCATCTGCTGGCGGTGCCCGTTTCTTGACTGGTAGCGTTTTCTGCGTTTTTTCTTGAAAACGATGACTTTCTCATCCTTGACATGGTCGAGAACCTTCACCTGTACGGTTGCGGAGGATTGTAATGATGTATTTTCCCCATCGACAGCCGCAATGGATGTTACCTCAAGGGTTGCGCCGATTTCGGCTTTCTGCTTCGGTACGAAAAGCTTGTCACCCTGTTTTACCAGATACTGTTTATCGGAAATCTTGATCAGCGCCTGCATCTTGCTCGTATAGTTTAGTGATAAAGGGTTTGAATATAGTCAATCATTCTCTCAGGATCAAATTATTTACCCATTACCACAGCTTCAAAGCAGAAAAAACGTTACGCAGAGTACAAGGGCAAACATGGTGAGCGAAATTGCGAACAGTTTATACCAGTTGCGGAATGATTCGAGGGTACAGGGGTAAGTCAGTGGCTGAATGGCCCGGATGATGTATCCCATGGTAAGGGCTACCTGCAGTACGATCAGGAGTGATTTTACGATAACCCAGAAGGTCCATCCATGAAACAGGGAGGCAAGCAGAATTCCCGACAGTACGACGCCGATGAATGCCACATCTGCAACTTTCGTTTCGAGTCTGATGAACTCCCTGAGGAGAAACCCGTTTTCGACGGCGCTTTCAGCTGTTTCTGTCAGTCTGGATTCAAGCGTTCTGAGGAGGAACAGCGATGCGAGCACCGTTCCGAACCATGCGGCAAAACAGGTGACGTGCACGAAAAGAAGAATGGTTTTCATGTCCATGATTGTGATGTACGGATTCTTCGGTTTTTATGGCGGCTATTCTGTAAAGTATCGTTCTGCTGAACTGTTGTCAAGCGGCGTGTTGTATATTATGGGGGTTGTGCGGTTCCGGGTTCATGAAGAATATTCGATTGTATGAGCGGCAAACGTGTTGAGAACAAAGAGCATTCTCCCATGATGCGTCAGTATCTGGAGGTAAAGGAACGATATCCGGATCATCTGCTGCTATTCAGGGTTGGCGATTTCTACGAGACTTTTTTCGACGATGCCGGTACGGTTTCCGGCGCGCTGAATATCGTGCTGACAAAGCGTTCGAACGGTTCGTCGGCAGAGATTCCCATGGCGGGGTTTCCGCATCATGCCAGCGAAGGATACATTGCCAGGCTCGTCAAAAGGGGGTACAAGGTCGCGGTGTGCGATCAGGTCGAGGATCCTGCAACGGCCAAAGGGATCGTTCGCCGGGAGATCACAGATATCGTCACTCCCGGGGTTGCCTACAGCGACAGCATTCTTGATGACCGGCACAACAATTACCTGTGCGCGGTCGCTTTTCTTCGTTCGGGGCGGCAGCTGCTTTGCGGCGTGGCTTTTATCGATGTGACGACCGCGGAGTTCAGGATCAGCGAACAGCATCCCGACAGGATTGCGGATTTTCTTCGATCACTGCATCCTGCGGAGCTGCTGGTTTCTTCAGCCGATCGCGAGCGTACGGAGCAGCTGCGGGCCCTGCTGCCGCCAGGAACTTCGTTCACCGAGCTCGATGAGTGGCTGTTCCGGGAGGATCATGCTGCCGGGCTGCTTGCCCGTCAGTTCCGGACGCATTCCCTGAAAGGGTTCGGTATTCATGGCAGTCTGGCAGCGAAGATTGCCGCCGGAGTGATTCTCCATTACCTCGAGGAGACGCGTCAGAGCAGTCTGCACTATATCACCCGTCTCAGGCCGCTGCTGAGCGGCGAGTTCATGACGCTCGATCTGCAGACGAAGAGAAATCTTGAAATCATTTCGTCCATGCAGGACGGATCGATCGGCGGAAGCCTGCTGCAGGTGATCGATCGGACGAGAAATCCGATGGGCGCGCGACTCATACGCCAATGGCTGCAGCGCCCGCTTTTGCATGCTTCCGATATCGTGCTCCGCCAGGATGCCGTCGAGGAGCTGAAGAACCTGAAATATCTGCGAGACGGGATTTCGGCGCTGCTTTCCGAAATCAGCGATCTCGAACGGGTGCTTTCGCGCATTGCCACGCTTCGTACTATTCCGCGCGAGGTGCGACAGCTCGGAGCGGCTCTTTGCGTTGTTCCCCGACTGAAAGAGAGTCTTCTTGGAGCTTCTTCGGGGCGTCTTCGCGCGATTGCCGTCTCGCTGAAGCCGCTTCCCGAACTTGCGGATCTGATTGCAGGCGCTATCGATCCCGATGCCGGCGCTTCGATGAGGGATGGGGGGTATATCCGTTCAGGCTACCATGGGGAACTCGACGAGCTCCGCCAGACCGCTTCGACGGCAAAGGAGCGCCTGCTTGAAATACAGCAGCAGGAGCGTGAACGAACCTCGATTTCGTCTCTCAAGGTGCAGTTCAACAGGGTGTTCGGTTACTATATCGAAATCAGCAGGGCCAATCTCGACAGGGTGCCTTCGTATTACGAAAAGAAACAGACCCTCGTCAATGCGGAGCGGTTTACCATTCCCGCACTGAAAGAGTACGAGGAGCGGATACTGAATGCCGAGGAGCGCAGCCTGTTGCTTGAACGGCAGCTCTTCGAGGATCTCTGCCGCCGGATTGCCGTTCATGCCGAAGCGATACAGGATATTGCCGCTTTTGTCGCCGAGATCGACTGTCTGGTGTCGTTTGCTCTTTGCGCCGACGAATACGGATATTGCAAGCCCGTCATGCATGGACAGGGTGGACTTTCGATTGTAAAGGGGCGTCATCCCGTGCTTGAACGGATCATGCCGGCCGACGAGCCATATGTGGCCAACGACTGTTTTTTCGACGACCGGCAACGGATGTTCATCATCACCGGCCCGAACATGGCCGGCAAGAGTTCCTACCTTCGCCAGACAGGGCTTATCGTTCTGCTTGCCCAGGCGGGGAGTTTCGTGCCGGCAGAGAAGGCTGAGATCGGTATTGTCGACCGGATTTTCACCAGGGTCGGCGCATCCGATAATCTTGCTTCGGGTGAGAGCACCTTTCTGGTCGAGATGAACGAGGCTTCGGCCATTCTCAATAATGCCACGGAGCGAAGCCTGCTGCTTCTCGACGAGATCGGCAGGGGCACCAGTACTTCGGACGGTCTCGGCATTGCCTGGTCGATCTGCGAATATATTCAGAGAGAGATAGGCGCACGTACGCTTTTCGCTACCCATTATCATGAGCTTGCGGAACTGGAATCCCGCATTGCGGGCGTCGTGAACTATAATGCGACGGTCATCGAAACTACCGACAGCGTGGTGTTTCTGAGAAAGATCGTCAGGGGGGCTTCGGATAACAGTTACGGTATCGAGGTTGCCCGGATGGCGGGCATGCCTTCGGCTGTGACCGATCGGGCCAAAGAAATTCTTGCAGGCTTGGATCGCCCGGATGTCGCTGTGCCGGCGGTACGTGAAAAGATGTTGCAGAGCGTGCAGATCAGTCTTTTCGACGAGATCGACGATCGTCTGCGCCGAGCGATCGAATCGATCGATATCGACCGGATGACGCCTCTCGATGCTCTGATTGAACTGAAACGGCTGCAGGTGCTCGCGAAAACCGGAAAGGAACGCTGTTAATTTTTTTTTTGTATGAATGTCGAGAAGTCTGTTTTACTGATTTTTGTGCAGGCAAGCAGCGGCGTGGACGGTGCTTCGCTGCTCGATGGACAGTCAGGAGGAAGGGGTGTGTTCGGAACGATGCGCGACCGGGCAATGAACGAGGTGATCAAGAGAGCCCAGTTCGCAATTCCGCCGCTTTCCCTGATGATTCTCAGTTCCGTATCGGTTCGCGGGGTACGGCAGGAGATCTGTGATCTCCGGTTTGACGACCTGCCGCTCCACAGGGGCTGGGATCTTGCCGGAATAAGCGTTCAGACGGGCGCCGTGAAGCCGGCGTTCGAGCTTGCGGCGGTCCTCCGGCGTCAGGGAATCCGGGTTGTGCTCGGGGGGCCTTACGTCACGATTTTTCCTGAACGGTGCAGGGAACATGCCGATGTGCTTGTTATCGGAGAGGCGGACGACGTATGGAGCGAAGTGCTCGGGGATCTTGTGTCTGGCACGCTTAAGGCGGAGTACAGGGCAGAGGCTTTTCCGGATCTTTCCGCAGAGCGTCTGGTGTGCAAGGATGCGTTGCGCCTCGGCAGCTATTTTACGACGAACGTCGTGCAGACGACGCGGGGGTGTCCTTACAGCTGCGATTTCTGCAATGTGCATGTCATGAATGGCCACAAGCTTCGGCATCGCCGGATCGACGACGTGGTTCGGGATGTGGAGAGGTATCTGAAGGAGGACAAGCGGATTTTTTTCTTTCTCGATGATACGGTCAATGCCGACGAGGCTTATGCCCTGATGCTTTTCAGGGAACTGATTCCTTTCAGGATACGGTGGGTCGGCCAGGCGACGACACAGCTCGGGGAGCATCCGCGGTTGCTCGATATGTTCGCTAAATCGGGGTGCGGCGCGCTGCTTGTGGGCATAGAGAGCCTGTCGGACGGCAGCAATTTCGCGCACCGGAAATACCATAACCCCTCGGCCCGCCAGGCAGAGTGCATCCGTTCCATACGGAGCGCCGGCATCTGCGTTTACGGGAGCTTCATTTTCGGTCTCGATGGCGATACGCTTACCATGCCGGAGGCTATCGAAGAGTTTATCTGCGAGACCGGTATCGATGTGCCGGGTATCAACCTGCTTCGCCCGATTCCCGGAACCGGCGTATTCGACCGTCTGGCCGAAGAGGGGCGGCTGCTGCACGACAGCGCCAATCACGATGCTTTCAGGTTCTCCTGGGGGCAGGAGATGCTCTATCGTCCCAAGGGGATTCCTCTCGAGGAGTTCATTCCTGCGTATACGGCCATGACCCGGAGGGTGTTCACTTTCGGCAATGCCCTCAAGCGGGCTGCGCAGGCGCCGACGCTCAGGAGCGCGGTGCTGATGTTCAATATGCTCTATGTGCACATGTATGCTCTCTCGCGCAAGGATCTGATCCGCCAGCTTCACGCCCTTTCCGATCAGGCGGTTCCGGCTTCTCCGCATGCGCTCAGCTGAGCGCGAGAATCTCTTCTTCGAGCAGCTGCATGTTGTAGAGTTCGGCGTACAGTCCGTTCTCCTGCAGCAGTTCTTCGTGGGTGCCGTGTTCGGCTATCGATCCTTCGCTGAGTACGAAGATGCGGTCGCAGTTTTTTACCGTCGATATCCGGTGTCCGATCAGAATTATCGTTGTGTCGGGCAGCTTTTTCAGGAGAGCGTCGAAAATGCTTGCTTCGGTTGCGGTATCGACGGCCGAGAGTGCATCGTCGAGCACCAGTATGGCGGGATCGCGGGCAATGGCGCGTGCTATGCATGTCCGCTGTTTCTGACCGCCCGAGAGGTTGATGCCTTTTTCTCCGAGCATGGTCTGATATCGTTCGGGGAAATCCGCTACATCCGGGTGAAGCATGGCTATGCGGGCTGCTTCGGCAATGCTTTCCGGGTCGGTTTTTTCTGCCCGTCCGTAACCGATATTATGCTCGATGGTGTCGGAAAAAAGGAAATTGTTCTGGGGAACGAATCCTATCAGCTGCCGCAGCTGTTCGGGCGGCATCGATCGGATGTCGCGTCCGTCAATATGGATCGAGCCGCCCGAGGGATCGTAGAGGCGGGGAATGAGGCTGACCAGGCTTGTTTTTCCTGAACCCGTTGCGCCGACGAACGCGATTTTCGAGCCTGGTTCGATGCTGAAGGTGATGTTTTTCAGCACAGGAGCGTCCGGTTGGGAAGGATAATGAAACGATACGTTTCTGAACGAAAGTTCTCCCTTAGGTTTTTCGGTTTGTTTCGCTGCGGAGTGCGATGGTTCGGATGCGGGGATATCGGGTTCGGTGGCGAATATCTCGTTGAGGCGTTCCTGCGCTGACGCGGCTTTCTGAATAATGCCCGTTACCCAGCCGATCGAGATGATCGGCCAGCTCAGCATGGAGACATAGACGATGAACTGGGTTATACCGCCGATTGTCATCTCGTTGCGGATGGCGCCGATGCCCCCTATCCAGATTACCGGTATGAGCGAGAAAGCTGTCATCGCCGTCAGGATGGCGAAAAAGAGCGCCTGCAGTTTTGCCAGTTCAAGGTTTTTGTCGTAGTACTTTCTGTTGAGTTGCGCGAACCGTTCGGTTTCAAAGGGTTCTCTTGTATAGCTTTTTACGATCCGGATGCCGTTAAGGTTTTCCTGGACAAGGTTGGTGAGTTCCGCATAGCTTTCCTGTATGCTTTTCGATCGCTTCTGCATCGAGCGGCCTATCCTGTAGACCAGATAGCTGAGCAGGGGGGCGGGAAGCAGCGCAAAGAAGGTCAGCGCGGGAGAAAGCGCAACCATCGCTATGACGGCGAACAGAAGCCGGAAAAAGGTGCTGATGGAGTACATGATGCCGGGACCGAGAAAATCCCGCACCGCATTGAGGTCGTTGGTGCCTCGTGAAATAAGTTCTCCGGTGCTTGTCCGGTCGTAAAAACTTCGGGAAAGGAGCTGCAGATGACTGTAATAGTCGTTTTTGAGGTCGTATTCGATGTGTCTTGAGGTGACGATGATTTTCTGTCGTACAAGGAAGAGGAAGACGCCGCTCAGGAGAGCGAAAAGAACGTACATGGCCGCATCGCCAAGGATGTTTTCGATCCTGAACGGGCCCTGCATTGCGTCGATAGCGTTGCCGATATACTTTGGTCCGGCTACCGCAAGGATGTTTGTGAGGATAATGAAGAGAAAGCCTTCGCCGAGCTGACGTTTATACCTGAGAAGGTAAGGTTTCAGTGCGAGCAGATTTTTCATCCGTTGTGTTTTTGTTATTGCCGTTGTAATGTATAATAAAGCAGATGTAAAAAAAATTTTACCGGGACAGGGAATCGTATGCCGTTCGAAACAAGAAAGAGTTACTATTCCATAGGCGAGGTGAGCCGGATAGCGGGCGTGCCGGCCTATCTGCTGCGTTACTGGGAGGGTTTTTTCACCGAGCTGAATCCGGCAAGGGATACGCGCGGCAACCGGCGCTATACCAACAGGGATATCGCCATGGTGCTCAATATCAAGGAGCTGGTCTATGATAAAGGCTACAAGCTTGGCAGGGCGAGCGAGCTTGTCAAAAATGAACCGGTTGAGGTCGATGCCGATCGGAAAACGTCGGAAATTCTCAAGCTTCAGAAACAGATAGAGCGGGAGCAGAAAAAAAGTTCATCCGTGGAAGACCGCAGACGGGTGCTGCTGCAGGAAATCCGCGACGAGGTCGAGGATCTGCTGCAGATGCTGGGGTAGTGGGTTGTGGGTTGTGGGTTGTGGGTTGTGGGTAGTCCGATCGGTCTGATTTGCCGGATCGGACTGACTCGATTTCATGCAATAAAAAAGCCGGCAAAAGCCGGCTTTTTTATTGGAGCTGAAGAATGCTTACTGTGCGTAGAGCACTTCGAACTGGCCGCAACCGCCTTTGCAGACGTGTTCGACCCAGCGGGCGTATGCGCCGCCGCTCCAGCGGTATTCCTCGAGATTCTGCGAACGGAACTGAGGCGCTGCATAGCGGACTTTGTATCCTTTCGGAAGTACGATCTTGAGCTGGGTGTCAACCGTGAAGTCGTTGAATTTGCCGACCATGCCGTGGTGTACCAGCGGAATGAGCGGGTGGTTGAGAATTCTGCGGAGGCCGCCACCTGCGTCTACCGATACACCGGGGAATTCGCCGTCAACCTTCACTTCGATACCCTGAGAGTCGGAACGGAACCCGGCTTCCACGGAGGCAGGCCTGTTGAGCTTGTCCGACGGGAAGAGTTCCGCCCAGCGGGAGATGGAGTCTACAACACCGGAACCGCCGTGGGAGAAACGCCACCTTGTTACCCCGACAGGCCCTTTATCGCTGCCCTGGGTTCCAATGCTGTTTACCTCAATTTTGGAAATTCTCTGACCGCCTTCGTTCAGCGCCGTGAACGCGGGGCCGATAAACCAGAAATCGCGGATCCAGTCGTTGAACGTACCGGTGCTCGATATGGCTCTGACGGTGCCTTCCCACGTGTCGATGACGTCGTTGTTGTCGAGCGGCACCTTCATGATGATGTCGTGGAACTGGCGGCCCTGCATGTAGATCGGGTTGGGCACGTTTCTGCGGACAGCGTCTGAACGGTAGTAGTACATGTTGACAACGGAACCTTCAAAGGAGAATGTGTGCGAAAAGTCGCCGACTGAAACGGAGCCTTCGCCTACGCAGATTCTTCTTTCCTTGGTTTCATTGGCAATATCGGCCTCGACGACCAACTTGTTCTTGGTACTGTCAACAATCGATTCGATGACTGCCGAAAAGCGCACAAACCCTTTTGCGGGATCGAGCGGTTTTACGTTGATCTTGACGTTACAGTCTGCAGGGAGAAGAGGACTTGCAGGTGGTACGTTCACCTTTGCGCGACCTTTTACCTTTCCCCACGAGCTCGATCCGCCCTCGAGGATTATCTCATAATCCGAGTGGGCGGTGGTGGTGTCTTTTGTGCCGAAAAGAGCCATAGTGATTTCTCCTTTTTCTGGTGGCGTTGAAATTGGATATTTTCAGGAAGTACACGGAGTTTATTCCTGTTAAATAACAGCTTGTAATAAATTTAAAGAATAAAAATCAATAATTAAAGGAAAATATATCTCGCAGCTCTTCGTCATTGCATTGATATAATGTATACTGACAGCGGTATTTCCCTTTTTATGAAAACCGTTGAAAATTCCATGCCTGCCAATTTCGGGAAATTTAACGCAGCTTCTTTTTCTTCGATCGGTATGCCGATCCTGAGCGGTATCCTGCTTGGTATTTCCTTTCCATCCTATCCTTTTGTCAGGCTTGAGATTCTGGCCTGGATAGGTCTTGTCCCGCTCCTGCTTTCCCTGAAGCGGGATGAGCCGTTCGGGCAGGCTTACCGCAAGATCTGGTTGTCGATGCTGGTTTTTTCCGTCGTTTCCCTGTGGTGGGTCTCCCTTGCCACGTTGCCTGGAGGGATTCTGACCGTCATCGCCCAGTCTTTTTTTCTGACGGCTCCTTTTCTGCCGTTTCTGCTGGTTAAGCGGAGGCGGGGTTACCGTTTCGCACTTTTTTCGCTTCCTTTTTTCTGGACCGCCTGGGAATGGGCGTACATGGAACAGGATCTTTCCCTCGGATGGCTTACCCTGGGTAATTCCCAGGCAAACCTTACGGGCATGATACAGTATGCCGATATTACCGGCGTATGGGGCATATCGTTCTGGCTGTTATTGTTCAATGTGCTTGCTGCGCTGTTCTGGCTGGAGAGAAAAGCGGTTCCCCGGCAGCGCCGGTTGCTTTCAATTCTGCTGCTGCTGATCGTCGTGCCGTTTTTTTATGGATGGAAGGTTGTCAGCGGGGAGGCATCGCATGATTCCCGTTCGGGAACAGTCAGGGTGACGCTTGTTCAGCCGAATATCGATCCTTTCAGCAAGTGGCAGCTTTATACCGGTCAGGATATGATGGACAGCTATTACCGTCTGACGGGTCGAGCCGTTTTCAGGGATGATCCCGATCTGGTTATCTGGCCGGAAACAGCTATTCCGTTTTTTATTCTCGATACCGTGAATTCAGGTTATCTGCAGTCGCTTCGTTTTGCGCTCAGGGAGTGGCGGGTTTCACTGCTCAGCGGGTTCTCGGATATTGTCTATTACCATCCGGATTCCGAACGGGCAAGGAGCGGAGATGTCAGGTTTGACAGTGCGAGTGGCCGGCATTACGAAACTTTCAATGCGTCCATGCTGCTCAATGCCGATACCGGAAATCCGCAGGTGTATCGCAAGAACAGACTGGTTCCTTTTGCGGAAAGGGTTCCCTATGTGGAGTATTTTCCGTGGCTTGACCGGTTCTCGGTATCTCTGGCCGGCATCAGCAGCTGGGGACGGGGTTCGGATACGCCGGCGATGGAGTTTGATTCGAGGAGGAATGGCAGGGTGAAAACCGCCAATATCATCTGCTACGAATCGATTTTTCCCGGTCTGGTGACGGGGTTTGTCCGAAATGGAGCCCAGTTCCTGACGCTGGTGACCAATGACGGCTGGTATTCGACTTCATACGGTCCTTACCAGCATGTCGCTATTGCAAAACTTCGCTGCATCGAGAATCGCAGGGCTATGGCGCGTTGCGCCAATACAGGCATTACCGGGTTTATCGACCGGTACGGTAGAGTCTACGCAGAGATTCCGTGGTGGGAAGAGCGGACGCTTACCTCCGATGTGCCGCTGTACACCGATCTGACTTTGTATACCCGTTTTCCGGATCTGCTGCCGCGAGCAGCCGCGATGGTGTCCGTTGCGTTAGCGGGTGTAGCCTTTATCGGCAGAAAACGGGGGTAAGCGTTTTTTTTTCCGGCCTGGCTGCCACTCAATTGCCGATACCGTAGGATTTGATTTTACGGTAAAGGGTGCGTTCGGTGATTCCCAGTGTTTTTGCGGCCAGTCGTTTGTTGTTGCCGCTTGCTTTCAGGGTATCGATAATGGTTTGTTTTTCGATATCCCCGAGAGATGGCAGGGCCGCTTGCTTTTCTGCCGTTCGGGTTTCTGCGGGAACTGCCGGCGGTTCCCGGGTTTGTGCTTCGGTCTGGCTCGCGGGGCCGGGGAGAAGGAGTGGCGAAGGCTGCGGGCGGTTGTGGAGGAGCAGCTGCAGGAGGTGACGGATCTCGCTCATCTCCTGGCGAAGCTGAATGATGCTGCTGTATATCAGGTTCAGCTCCTGCTTTTCGGACCGCGACGGGTCGTGCACCAGACTTTTGTGCCTGCTTCGCTGAATGAGATGTTTTTCGAGGATCCCGGATGTTATTTTCCGTCCTTTTTCGAGCACGAGCAGCGAGTCGATGAGATTTCGGAGTTCCCTGATGTTTCCCGGCCATGGATAACGAAGGAGCATATCGACGGCTTCGGCGTCGAATCCTTCGAAGGAGATGCCGTGGCGCAGTTCGGCTTCGCGGACGAAGTGCTCGGTCAGCACAAGGATGTCGCGACCTCGTTCCCGCAGAGGCGGAAGCTGGAGTTCGACGCTTCTGAGCCGGTAGTAAAGATCTTCCCGGAATCTGTTTTCGGCAACTTCCTGATAGAGATTCCGGTTGGTTGCCGCTATGACCCGCGCATCGGAATAGATGGTTTGGGATGCGCCGACTCTCTGGAATTCTCCGGTTTCAAGCACGCGGAGAAACTTTACCTGCGTTTCGGGCGGCATTTCGCCGATTTCGTCAAGAAAGATGGTTCCTCTGTCGGCGCTTTCGAAATATCCTTTTCTGGCCTGCACCGCACCGGTGAACGAGCCTTTTTCATGTCCGAACAGTTCGGATTCAAGCAGTCCCGATGGGATTGCTCCGCAATTGACCGGTATGAAGTTGTTTGCTGATCGACGGCTGTGTTCGTGGATGAATCGCGCGAGCACCTCTTTTCCGGACCCTGTTTCGCCGGTGATCAGGACGGTGATATCCGTTTCGGCGACCTGCAGCGCAAGTTCCCTGAGGCGGATCATGACGCTCGACTGACCAAGCAGAAGACTGTGTTCTCTTGCGGGTTTCATGGAAATCCTGTTCTGCCGTTGCCGCTTATCTTACAGGCACTGCAACGGAGGTAAAGGGTATGGCGCGGCCGGCATCGATCGCCTGGTTTTGCGATTGCCATGTTTTTTTGAGCCTTACTTTGTGCATGCCGTCGTTCTGAATAATCGCAACTTCGCCATAGGAAGCGAGCTGCATAGAAAGGTTTTCGGCGTTTTCCCTGTTGCTGAAACTGCCGAACTGCAGGGTGAAGAGCGATCCTGATGCGGAATCGGGATGTATTGTCGGTACCGGCCCGGACGGGCTCTCTTTCACTTGCCGGGGTTGTGGTGCTGCCGGTATCTGTGCGACTGCCCGGGGTGTGACGACCTGGGGTTGTGCCGACGTTTTTTGTACCGGCGTCGCAACGGCTGGCGGTACGATTTCGGCAAATGCAAGTGGCTGGTTCAGGGCGAACTGAAACGATGAAAGTCTTGATGTGCTGACTGCGTCAAGGGATGGATCGGGGTATTCCGCAAGCTGTTTCCGGTAGAGGTACGCCGCCTGGGGACCGTCTTCGGAAAGCAGCGCTTCCACAATCAGTTTTTCTGATGGTATTGAGAGGTTCTTCCGGATATTTTCTAACAAATAAACCTTATCTTCACGAACGTACTGCAGTATCTGGGGCGCGTAGGAGGTCTGGGCCGCATGAAGTTCCTGCCCGGCGGCCGTGAGCATCGCCAGGAGCAGCGCAATTATGACCGTTCCGGATTTATGCAGAGAAGACATTGTGTTTGACGTATGTGAGAATTACTGAATGATGCGTTTTGCGCTTCTGTACCAATATGCCAAATATTTTATTTTTTCTTTAAACCCATCCGACGCTTATGCATACGCTTTCGGTTAAATCCTATGCGAAAATCAATCTCGGGCTTCTGATCACTTCGAAACGGGCCGACGGCTACCATACGATAGAGACGGTTTTCGCTCCAGTAGACTGGTTCGATACGCTCGAATTTGCCGATTCCGACATGCTTTTCATGCGTTGTACCGATCCGCGACTGCCTGTCGACGATGACAATCTCTGCCTGAGGGCCGCCAGAATACTTCGCGAATCTGCCGGCACAGACAAAGGGGTTTCGATCACTCTCGATAAGAGAATTCCTTTCGGGGCAGGTCTTGGCGGAGGAAGCAGCGATGCGGCGACGGTGCTCCGGACGCTTAACGAACTGTGGAATGCCGGAGCTTCGGCAGACGATCTGCACCTGCTTGCCGTCAGGCTGGGGGCGGATGTTCCGTATTTTCTCGAAATTAATGGCCTTGCTTACGCCAGAGGCATCGGAGACGACCTCGAGGATCTTTCGTTGACTCTGCCGTTCCATGTGGTTACGGTTTTTCCCGAGGAGCATGTTTCGACCGTATGGGCTTACAGGAATTTTTATTCGCGGTTCGGCCGCGTGGTGCCTGATCTGAGGAACCTTGTAAAAAAACTCTGCCTGGATGGCGACCGTTCTGTGCTTGGCGCGTTCGAAAACGATTTCGAACCGGCGGTGTTCGATCATTTTCCCGTGGTGAAAGCGGTCAAACGGGAGTTGCTCGATTACGGCGGGTTTTACGCTTCGCTTTCGGGAAGTGGTTCTGCGGTTTTCGCGCTTTTCGACAGTAGCGATTCAGCCGAAGCCGCCATGGATGCTATGCGGCAGCGGGGTTTCAGATGCTGTCTGACGAATCCCGGCTTTTCAATGGACCGGGAGCCGTGTTCATGAAAACGGTCTTTTCTCGTTGATGATGTGGTGCAGTTCGGCGGCGAAAAGCCTGATGTCTTCGTCGAGGAAATGCGACGAGTGCAGTCGGGTTCGTTTGACCTCGCCGAAATCCAGGGCTGCGTCGAGCAGTTCTTCCCTGAAGAGCGGGGCCGCAGCTATAAGAGTGCCGTCCGGACCGGTGAGGGAGGAGTTTCCCCAGTAGGTGAAGCTGTCTTCGTTTCCTGTTCTGTTCACGCAGGCGACATAGGTGCTGAACAGGAACGCATAGGTTCCCGCGATATTCTGCCATTGCGAAACGATTGCCGGAGTACCGCTGCCTGGAGCGAGGCGCAGCGGGCTCGACATGAGCGCGATGAGCATTTTGGCGCCCTGGTGGGCGAGCAGGTAGGGCACCGAAACATGCCAGAAATCTTCGCAGATGGCTACGCCGATTCTTCCCAGTCTTTTTGAATCGACAGCGCGCACATGTCCTCCGGCGGAAAAATACCGGAGTTCTTCGAACATGCCGTATGTCGGAAGATAGAGTTTCCTGTGGATGCTTTTTCCCTCTCCGTCTTCAAACATGAATGCCGAGTTGTAGACTCCGTAGTCGTCGCTCAGCTCTATGCCGCCGCAGATGATGCAGATTTTTTCGCTCAGCAGGCGGAGCGGATCGAGTTTTTCGTCCCGGATATGCATGGCGATGTCCTGGGCCGCATCCTGGACGTTGTAGCCGGAAAGCGACAGCTCCGGAAAAATGACGGCATCTTTCCCTGACCGTATCGCATTTTCGACGATGGCGCAGTGATGATCGAGGTTTTCGTCGAAATTTGCAAGAACGCTTCCTGTCTGAGCTATTCTTATGGTTGCGCGCAGCATGGTTTCTCCGGTTTCAGTGGTAGGGATAGAAGAAGTAGAAGGCGAACGAGAGCAGGGCGAGAATCCACATGCCCGGGTGCACTTCCCGGATTTTTCCGGTAAGTATACGGAGCAGGGCGTAGCCGATGAAGCCCGCCGTAATGCCTACCCCGATATTGTAGGTGAAGATGATGAGGATTATGGTCAGAAAAGCCGGAAAAAGTTCGCTGTAGTTTCTGAAGTCGAGTCTCGTTACCGATTCCATCATGAACATGCCGATGACGACAAGGGCCGGACCGTATGCCTGCGAGGGTATCATCGTCAGGAGCGGCGAGAAAAAGAGGGCAAGGAGGAAGAGGGCGGCGACGACCAGTGCGGTGAATCCGGTTCTGCCTCCCTGCTCGATACCGGCAGCTGATTCGATATAGATGCCGGCGGTCGTCGTGCCGAACATGGAGGCCGCAATGGTCGAGAGGGCATCGACCAGCATGGGTTTTTCGATTTCGGGAAGGTTGTCTTCGGCATCGAGCAGTCCTGCGCGGGAGGAGAGCCCGAAGAGTGTTCCCATGGTATCGACGAAATCCATGACGAGCGTTGTGACGATTACTCCTGCGAATCCCCAGGTCAGCGCTCCCTGAATATCGATGTTCATGAATATCGGGGCTATCGATGGCGGCGCGCTGACAAGAGAGGCCGGTATGGAGATCTTGCCGAAGCCGATAAGCAGGACCGTTGTGCAGGCAATGCCTATAAGAATGGCGCCGGCTACCTTCCTGATGAGCAGGACGGTCATGCAGAGCAGCCCGGTCAGGCTGATGAGCACTTCGGGGCGCGCGATGTTGCCGAGCCGTACCGGCGCGCCCTGTACCCCCAGAGCGATTACTCCCATGTCGTTGAGTCCGATGAAGGCGAGGAAGAGCCCTATGCCGATTGAAAAACTGTGTTTGAGTGAGGAGGGGATGGCTTCCGCGAGCCACTGGCGAAGACCTCCGAGCGTCATGAGCGTGAAGAGCACTCCGCTGATGAAGATAGCCGCCATGGCGGTCTGCCATGAGTATCCCATTGTGTTGACGACCGTATAGGCGATAAAGGCGTTTTCGCCCATGTAGGGAGCTACGGCAAACGGCCTTTTAGCCCAGAGAGCCATCAGGAGGGTGCCGAATGCGGCAGTGAGGATGGTGGCCGTCATCGCGGCTTCTTTGGGAACGCCCGCCGCAGATAGGATAGCAGGGTTGACGATAATTATGTACGCGAGAGTGACGAATGTCGTGATGCCGGCAAGTGTTTCCTGACGGT
This sequence comes from Chlorobiota bacterium, assembly GCA_016868665.1. Classification (GTDB taxonomy): domain Bacteria; phylum Bacteroidota; class Chlorobiia; order Chlorobiales; family Chlorobiaceae; genus Chlorobium. The sequence goes on along the minus strand of VGGK01000022.1, from coordinate 10,927 downwards.
ATCCCGTACGGTGGAGCTGGAAATCGAAAAAAGATCGCATGGTTTTTCGCTGCTGAGGTAACGAGGCGTCCTGCAAGAAGATACGAATAACGATAATAACGGGATGTATCGACAGGTTTTTTTATTTCATGAAAAAAGTTATATTGGATAAAAATTATCCTGATTATAGCCGTTTCGGTTATTTTGACCTTGAGGAGGTTTTTACTATAACACAATTAATAAAAGGAGACTGATATGAGCGTATTGGTAGGCCGGAAAGCTCCGGAATTCGACGTTGAGGCGGTAACTGGCGGGTCGCAGTTCGTGGATTCGTGCAAGTTGTCGGATTACAGTGGAAAGTATGTCGTGCTGTTTTTCTATCCGCTTGATTTTACGTTTGTCTGTCCTACGGAGCTTCATGCTTTTCAGGAGAAGCTTGGCGAGTTTGCCAAGCGTAATGTCGAGGTGATAGGCTGTTCGGTGGATTCGAAATTTTCACATCACGCCTGGCTGCGTACGCCAAAAAATCTGGGGGGCATCGAGGGGGTAACCTATACGCTCCTGTCGGATATCAACAAGACCATATCGAGGGATTACGACGTGCTTGCTCCGGATGCGGGGGTGTCGCTCAGGGGGCTTTTCCTTATCGATCGGGATGGTGTAGTGCGCCATCAGGTGGTGAACGATCTCGGTCTTGGCAGGAATGTCGACGAAGTGCTGCGGATGGTGGATGCTCTGCAGTTTACCGAGGAGTTCGGCGAAGTGTGTCCCGCTAACTGGAACAAGGGCGATAAAACCATGAAGCCCGACGATGCGGGTCTGAAGGATTTCTTCAAGGAGGCCTGAGTACCGCTGCTGTGTCTGATGTTTTTCCGTTTTCTGTGAGACGGGGAAATATATAATTCCGGCAGGGTGTTCAAGCTTGTGATCTTGCGCCCTGCCGGAATCCATTGTTTAGTGCGGTGTTGCCTTGTGGCGCGTCAATAGGCTTTTGCGAACACGACTTTCTGTTTTGCAGGGTTTCCCGAAAAGATGCATGTTCCCGGTTCGTTCATGCTGTATTGCTGGATGTAATCGTCTTCCGCAGGGAGAACCCTGATTGTCGCTTTCGTCTCTTCCTTGATTTTCGCTTCTGTTTCCGCCGTTCCGTCCCAGTGGGCGATAACGAATCCTTTTTCGACGGCAAGCCTGAATTCCTCATAGGTCGAAACCTCACGGGTGTTGTCAGTACGGAACTGCAGCGCTTTGTCGAACAGGTTCTGCTGGATGTTGTTGAGGATTTCGCTTATCCGGAGAGGAAGGGTGTCGTCGAGCGCCAGTTCGGTTTTTTCAAGCGTATCGCGGCGTGCCGCAATGCATTTGTTTTCCGCAAGGTCTCTCGGGCCGATTTCGATTCTCAGCGGAATGCCCTGCAGTTCGTATTCGGCGAATTTCCAGCCGGGAGAGTTCTGTTCGCTGCCGTCGACGAATGCCGGTATGCCCTGTTGATTCAGCGTCCGGGCAATGGTTTCGGCTCCGGCGAGCACAGCGCTTCTGTCGCCCCGGAGGATCGGGATGATGACGACCTGCCGGGTGGCAAGTTTCGGGGGAAGCACAAGACCCCGGTCATCGGAGTGCGCCATGATGAGCGCGCCGATGAGCCTTGTCGAGACGCCCCAGCTGGTGGCCCATACATGGTCGAGTCTGCCTTCGGCGGTCTGGAACTGGCAGTCGAAGGCTTTGGCGAAGTTCTGGCCGAGGTGGTGCGATGTTCCGGCCTGAAGGGCTTTTCCGTCCTGCATCATGGCTTCGATACAGTAGGTTTCGTCGGCACCGGCGAATTTTTCGCTGTCGGTTTTTCTGCCCATGATGACCGGCAGGGCCATGTACTCTTCGGCGAATTTTTTGTAGATGCCTATCATGCGCATGACCTCTTCGGAAGCTTCTTCGCGGGTGGCATGCGCCGTGTGACCTTCCTGCCAGAGGAACTCGGCGGTACGAAGGAACAGTCTGGTCCGCATTTCCCAGCGGACGACGTTCGCCCACTGGTTGATGAGGATCGGCAGGTCGCGGTATGACTGGATCCACTTTTTGTAGGATGCCCAGATGATGGTTTCCGAGGTCGGGCGCACGTAGAGTTTTTCGGTGAGTTCTTCGCCGCCGCCATGCGTTACTACGGCGCATTCCGGAGCGAAACCTTCGATATGTTCGGCTTCCTTTGCTATATAGCTTTCCGGTATGAAGAGCGGAAAGTAGGCGTTGACGTGGCCGGTTTCCTTGAACATGCGGTCGAGCGCGGCCTGCATTTTTTCCCAGATGGCGTAGCCGTTCGGCCGGATGACCATACAGCCCCGGACATCGGAGTAGTCTGCAAGTTTGGCCGACCTGACCAGGTCGATATACCACTGGGAATAATCCTGACTTCTTGAGGTTATTTTATCTGCCACGGTGCTGTTTTCTGATGGTTTTTGGTTGACATAAGCGGAAAAATATACAGCCTACTCTTCGAACTTTTTCATTTTTTCCATGAGGTTCCGCAGATGCTCCTTTTCTTTGCCGCTGACGGGTTTCGTTCCGGCTTCGGTTTTTGCATATCCTTTCGGTACGCTGAATACCGAGGAGGCAAGCTCTTTTTCCCTGACGGTTCCAAGGTTCATGGTATAGAGTCCGTTCTGGTTGCGCTGTACGATTTTTACCGGAAATCCTTCGATTCCGGCCTCTTTGAGCGTGCGCGCAAGGGATGTGTTCGAAAGCCGGGGATTCTGCGATTGCAGAATGCGGAATGTTGAAAAATCGCCGAGGCCTGAAGTGACCCAGAGCTCGAGTTTTTCAGTGGAGCTTGTGAGGCTTATGTGTTCGCACGCGTATCCCTTGATGGTTTCCTTGCCGAGCCTTTTCAGCTTGTAGTTACTGTCGAAGTCCAGCAGCGTTGCGTTTTCGGCTGCTGTTCTGAGGTTTACGATACTGTATTTTTTTGTTTCGTGGTTGACCAGCAGGGCTTCGTCTGGACTGTCGGCTTTGGTGATGACGGTAGTTTTCAGCGGTTCGGGAATACGGGTCATGCGCATGACCATATCCATGCGCTGGGCTCCGTTTCCGAAGTAGTAGGTAATATCTGCGTTTCCTCCCGGCATGTTCAGTATCATGTCCATGATGCCGGTGAATCTGGAGGATGCGAAGCCGTTCGGCGAGAAGAGCAGGCTGCAGGATAGAAGCGTCATGAGAAACAGGGCCTTTTTCATCGTAACAAAAGCTAATGATTGATTAATTAATATCTTTGTCATGCATGACCGTTTGTGTCGTCATCAAGCTTAAAACTTAACGAATAAATTGCAAAGCCGTTTCCCGAAACTTTTTTTTCTCTGATGTTCGCTTTCGATTTCCTTTATTGCCTCAGCTTTTTGATTCTTTTTTCAGACTTTATCTCTTGTTTATGAACGCTGAACAGCAGAAGCAGTGGTGTATTGTCGATCTTCTGAAAACGACAGCCGTTTTTTTTGCCGGCCGGCAGGTCGATGAACCGCGGTTAAGCGCGGAGATACTGCTCTCGCATGTTTTCGGCAAGGAGCGGTTGTGGCTTTATCTTAATCACGAACGTCCGGTATCCGGAAGCGAGCTTGCTGTCTATCGGGAGCTTTGCCGACAGAGGCTGGAAGGACGGCCGGTTCAGTATATAACCGGGGAGCAGTATTTTTACGGCAAGCGTTTTCTGGTCGATGAACGGGTGCTGATTCCCAGGCCTGAAACCGAGCTGCTTGTCGAGCATGTTGCATCCGCGCTCGATTCCCGCAAGGACCGGGATTCCGGTTTTGTTTGCCGGGTGCTTGATATCGGCACGGGGAGCGGCTGTATTTCCGTTACCCTGGCTCTTCTGCTGGGCTATCCGGCCTTTACCGCCATCGACCGGTCGGTTCCGGCCCTTGAGGTGGCCCGTTCCAATGCGGAAAAGCACGGCGTGCTTTCGAGGATCAGGTTTCTTGAAGCCGATATGTTCGATGCCGGGCTTGCTTCGCGGTTCGATGACCGTTTCGATCTCATCGTCTCCAATCCTCCGTATATTCCCGAAGAGGAGTGGGCGGGACTGCAGAAAGAGGTACAGGGATTCGAGCCGAAAGAAGCGCTTGTCACTCCGGATGGAACGGCTTCTTATATGGCGATATGCCGATTGGCTCCATCGATCCTGAAGCCGGGCGGCGAGCTTTGCCTGGAAGTGCATGCCGATGGCGCCCTGAGGGCAAGAGCCCTGATGGAGTCGGCCGGTTTCTGCGGCATTATTGTCAGGAAGGACTATTCGGGTAACGACAGGATCGTCTCCGGTACGTTCGCTTCCTGAAATTTATAGGAGCAGTTCCGCGTTACCATTGCGGGTTTCCTGCAGGAGTGCGGCGGCAGTTGCTATGAAAAAGTTATATGATCGCGCAGGGATTCTTGATGGTTTTCCGCTTCGTTCGTATACTGTTAACCGTTTGTTTTCTCATGAAGAGATATTTATCGTAATATTCCAGATCCGGAGTGTTTTTTCCGGACTGCGGAAGTGAACAGGAAAGGTGCTTGTCCATGGGTGCTCGAGAACTGACCTTGCGGGAACGGCAGGTACTGGGTATCATTATCCAGTCGTATATCGTTTCAGCCGCTCCGGTGGGGTCAAGGTATATAGCGAGGAATTACAATCTCGGATTGTCGGATGCCTCTATTCGCAATGTGATGGCGGATCTTGAGGATGAGGGCTTCATTAGCCAACCGCATACTTCTGCCGGAAGGGTGCCGACAGACAAGGGGTATCGCTACTATGTCGATCTGATTATGGAGGTGCAGCGCATCAATGACGACGAAAAGCGCCGTATCGATGCAGATTTCGGTCAGATAGGTGCCGACAGGAGAGGCACTTCTTCCGAAGTGCTTCTTTCGGCTGCGCGGGTTCTCGGGAGCATATCGCGCCAGCTCAGTGTGGTGCTCTCTCCGGCTTTTTCCACCGCGGTTTTCGAGAAGCTCGACATGGTGCTGCTCAGTTCGTCGAGAATGATGGTTATTCTGTCGATCCGTTCGCTGTTTCTGAAAACCATTCTGATGGAGCTCGATATCGCGGTTTCGCGTCATGAGGTCGATCAGGTGACGGCGCTGCTCAATGAACGTCTTGCCGGTCTTACGCTTGCCGAAATCAGAAGGAGCATCGCGGCAAGGCTCAGCGACAGTTCCTGCGATACGGCCCTTCTCGAACGGGTGATCCGTTCTGCAGGCGAATTGTTCGATGAAACGCCTATTATAGAACGGCTTTACATTTCCGGTACCGAGTATATTATCGATCAGCCGGAGTTCAAGCAGCCGGAAAAGGTACGGGATCTCATTTCCATGATCGAGGATAAAACCCGCGTTGCCCAGCTTGTCGGCGTCACTCCTCAGGATGGCGAGGCTCTGAAGCCGCAGGGTATGGATGTGTCGATCAGCATCGGAAAGGAAAACAGCCAGGGAAACGCAGGTGAGCTGACCATCGTTTCGACGCCATATTATGTCGGCGAAATGGTCGGCAAGCTCGGTATTCTCGGGCCGACGAGAATGGATTATGAGCATGCCGTCAGGGTTCTGAATTATATGTCGGACCGTCTTTCGGCAACATTGTCGGATGTCACGTAAATTTTTTTAACCGTTTTTCATGTTTATGAAAAAGAAAGTATCAGCGGACAAGGAACTTCATAATCAGGCAAGCGCATCATCGGATCTGCAGGGGCAGGGCGTATCTGAATCCGGGTCTGAAGCGGCGGGCGATATGCAGCAGCAGCTGTCGAGAATTCCGGAGCTCGAAGCCGAAATAGCCTCGAAGCAGTCGGAGATCGAGCGTTATCGGGACGAGCTGCTCCGAAAAGCCGCGGAGTTCGAGAATTTCAGGAAAGTCAAGGAGCGCGAGTCTATTGCTGCCGGGTCAAGAGCCCTGGAGTCAACAATCAGGGAGCTTCTCCCGCTGGTAGACGATTTGAAACGGGTTGTTCGGAATGCTCCCATGATGCTTGAGATTACTGCCGAAGCGAAGCCTTATGTGGACGGCGTCGAGTTGCTGAAGAGGAGTTTCGATAACTGGCTTGCTGAAAAAGGGGTCAGCGAAATCGAGGCTGTCGGCAGGAAGCTCGATGTGAATTTTCATGAGGCGATTTCCATGATCGATGTTCCGGATACCGAACCGGAGACGATTGTCGAGGAGTATCAGTCCGGCTATCTTCTCGGGGACAGGGTTCTGCGGCATGCAAGGGTGATCGTTGCAAAATAGAATGATGGATTCCACTAATTTATTGTTGGCGTGTGACGCTCTTTAGAGATCTGAACTATGAAAAAAGACTATTACGAGGTGCTCGGCGTCAGCCGTTCAGCTTCGAAGGACGATATAAAGAAAGCATATCGCAAGCTGGCCTTGCAGTATCATCCTGACAAGAATCCCGATAACAAGGATGCCGAGGAGCATTTCAAGGAGGTCAACGAGGCTTACGAGGTGCTCAGCAACGACGACAAGCGTCGGCGTTACGATCAGTTCGGTCATGCGGGCGTTGGTTCTTCGGCCGCATCGGGAGCCGGAGGGGCATACGGAGGCGGCGTGAATGATTTCAGCGATATTTTCAGCGCGTTCAACGATATGTTCGGCGGCCGCGCAAGGGGAGGCGGTTCACCTTTCGGATTCGAGGATGTCTTCGGCGGCGGCGGCGCACGACGCGGGCGTGCTTCGGCCGGCATTCCGGGAACGGACCTGAAAATCCGCCTGAAGCTGACCCTTGAAGAGATTGCCAAAGGCGTCGATAAAACCCTGAAGATCAAAAAGCAGGTAGCCTGCAAGGAGTGTAATGGCAGCGGCTCGAAAACCGGCAGTTCGGAAACATGCCCGACCTGTCACGGTTCCGGAGAGGTTCGTCAGGCTTCGAAAACCATGTTCGGCCAGTTCGTCAACATAGCAGCATGTCCGACATGCGGCGGCGAAGGCCGGGTGGTGAAGGATCGCTGTACTTCCTGTTACGGAGAAGGCATCAGGCAGGGGGAGACGACCGTGAAAGTGACGGTTCCTGCCGGCGTTCAGGACGGCAATTATCTGACGCTGAGGGGACAGGGCAATGCGGGTCCGAGGGGCGGTGAACCGGGAGATCTCATTGTGGTTATCGAGGAGAAGCCGCATGAATTGTTCAAGCGCAGCGGCAATGATGTGATTTTCGATCTTGCCGTGAGTTATCCCGATCTTGTCATGGGCACGAAAATCGATGTGCCGACTCTCGACGGAGAGGTGAAGCTTACCATTCCCGCCGCGACGCAGCCGGAAACCATGCTGCGTATCGCAGGGCATGGCATCGGTCACCTCAGGGGATCGGGCCGCGGGGACCAGCTCGTCAGGGTCAATGTGTATGTTCCGAAAGATCTTTCGCATAGCGACAGGGAAATGCTCAGGGAGATGAAGAAATCGGTGGCGTTTTCTCCGTCGGGCAGCAGCGACAGCAGAGAGGAAAAGAGTTTTTTTGAGAAAGCCCGTGATATTTTCAGTTAACGGGCGCAAACAGCATCTGACGCTGAAAGCCGGCTTGCAGCCGGCTTTCAGCGTTATGTATCGTTCCTTTGCATGAAGGCTTACAGGGCGCCGGTTTCGGCTTTCGCTTCTTCTACCACTTCAATGGTTATCTCCCGATAACCCATCTCTTCGGCATATTCTTCGGTTGCGATCTTGATCCTGTTGCGGAAGAAGGAGGGTATCGCATCGAGCAGTGCGAGCGCTTCGTCCGTCCATTGCATGGAGGCGTTTCTGCGCCGCGTGTCTTTTTTGTACGCTTCGCTCAGCTCTTCGATGAATGATTCCACCGCTTCGGGGTCCGAGAGCTGCTGCGGCGCGAAAATCTTTTCTGTAAGAATTCTGTTTCGCACCAGATGCATTTTCAGCTGCGGGAGGTAGAGCAGCGTAGCCATAGGTTCCGGGCTTCCGCACGTAAGGAAGAGGGCGATTTTTTTTCGTCTGAGATACTTTTTCAGGTTGCTCTGGATCAGCGCTCCCAGAAGCTGAGAGGAAACGAGAAGGTAGTAGATCGGGGCTCCCATGATGACGACATCGAAATCCTGGATGAAACTGTAGTCGCCGGTTGCCTTGCATCTTGCCTTTTCAACGTAGGCTCCGGTTTTAGCCAGTTCTCTGCCTATCGAATCGATCAGCTTGTCGGTCGAACCGCCGGAGGTGCGGCTGTCGTAGAGGATAACAGCTCTCATCTGCTGCTGCGTTGCTTGTGTCATGGAAATGATCTGGTTGTGGCGCTGCCGTGTGTTGATGGAATAGTATCTGATTATAATACATTCGATGAAAAATCGCTAATCGGCCTGCCGTAAAGGGAAGGGGAAAAAAAAGAGGGCGGTTGTACCGCCCTCCCTGAAAAAAGATTCGTGCAGGTGCTTAGACGAAGTTCGAGTAGATTTCGAGCAGGTCGACCACTCTTGTGGAGTAACCGAGTTCGTTGTCGTACCAGCCGACTACCTTTACCATGTTTCCTGCGCTCATGGTCAGGAGCGAATCGAAGATGCATGAGTGCGCATTGCCGACGATGTCCTGGGAGACGATCGGGTCCTCGCAGTATTCGAGATAGCCTCTCATGGGCCCTTCGGCGGCAGCTTTCATGGCGGCGTTGATTTCGGCTTTCGACGCTTCGCGGTCGAGGATTGCGGTAAGATCGGTGACAGAGCCGTCGGGTACAGGGACTCTCATGGCGAAGCCGTCGAGTCTTCCTGCAAGTTCCGGAATGACTTCTCCGATGGCTTTTGCCGCGCCGGTACTTGTCGGGATGATGGAGAGTGCTGCGGAGCGTGCGCGACGGAGATCCTTGTGCGGAAGGTCGAGGATGTTCTGGTCGTTGGTGTATGCGTGTACGGTGGTCATGAACCCTTTGGTGATGCCGAAGGTGTCCTGCAGCACTTTAACCATGGGAGCCAGACAGTTGGTGGTGCAGCTGGCGTTGGAGACGATTTCCTCGTTTCCTGTGATGTTGTTTTCATTGACGCCGAGCACGATGGTTGCATCGATCTTGTCCTTTGCGGGTGCGGAGATGATGACCTTTTTTGCGCCGGCTGTAATGTGTTTTGCAGCGGCTTCGCGGCTGGTGAAAATACCGGTCGATTCGACGACCAGATCGCAGCCGAGCGCCTGCCATGGGAGCTGGGTCGGGTCTTTCTGCGCAGAGATGCTGATGGTCTGGCCGTTAACGATGATGTTGTCGCCCTCGGTGGAAACATCGCCCTGGAATTTCTTGTGGGTCGAGTCGTACTTGAGCAGGTGCGCAAGGGTTTTTGTATCGCAGAGATCGTTGATCGCCACGATTTCGAATTTCGGGTTATTCATTGCCTGCCGGAAGACCAGTCGTCCGATGCGGCCGAATCCGTTGATGCCGACTTTTACTTTTGCCATAGGAGCGAATGAAGTTGTATGGGTTACGTTATCTGCAGAAGCCTGTTGTTGCGATGCATGAAAAAATATCAGACAAGATATAATATCAAAACGAATATTAGCGGTTATTTGCCAAATTTGTCAAGAAAAAGTGATTTCAGGTTGCTGAAGCTGCCGTTGCTCATCAGGACTGCCACATCGTTTTCCCTGACGATGGTTTCGAGAAATTCTATGATGTCCGCCGGGTAGGCCGTGTTGGCGGTTCCGGCAAGAAAAACCGTTTTGTCCTGTTTTGTGAGTTCTTCTCCAAGCCTCTTCATGTCGAGCTGTCTGTCCGGAGCGTATCGTTCGGGGCGGTGTGCCTTTCCGATTATCACTGCCGCAGCCGGGCCGAAACTTGCCGCGAGCTCGTTCTGGAAGATGTTTTGCGCCGTGGTGTTCGATCTTGGTTCGAAGCAGGCGATGATCCGGCGTCCGGGGTAGAGTTCCGCTATGGCTTCAAGGGTGGCTTTTATTGCCGTCGGGTGGTGCGCGAAATCCTCGATCAGGGTTATTCCGGCCCTCAGGCCTTCAGTGATCTCCATGCGTCGCTTCGGCCTTTTGAAAAGCCTGAGTGCATGGGCGATGTTCTCCATGTGCAGTCCGCAGCGGCTTGCAGTGGCTACGGCGGCAAGGGTGTTCATGATGTTGTGCCTGCCTGCGAGCGGAACGCTCAGCGTTTCCTGTGGATTGCCGTTTCTGCAGATAATGAAGGTTGTCATGCCGCCGGTTACGGATATGTTGCGTGCGCTCCAGTCGCATCCGTCGCTGAACCCGAACCGTTCGACGCTGCAGAGGGCTCGCGAGGCGACTTCGCAGGCTGCGGGGTCGTCGCCGTTGACTATGAGGACGCCTGTGCGGGGAATGATGTTGACGAACTGCCTGAAGCTTTTGCGGATATCTTCGAAAGAGTCGAATATATCGGCGTGGTCGAATTCCATGTTGTTCACAATTGCGATATCGGGCCGGTAGAGCATGAATTTGCTGCGCTTGTCGAAGAACGCCGTATCGTATTCGTCGCCTTCGGTTACAAAGAAACCATGTTCTTTCTGGCCCGAAGCCCTGCAGCCGATCGAGAAGTTTTCCGGAATTCCTCCGACCAGAAATCCGGGGTTCAGTCCGCCGAAGTCAAGCAGCCAGGCAAGCAGCGACGTTGTGGTGGTTTTGCCATGGGTGCCTGTTACGACCAGCGAGGTGTTTCCGGTTATGAGCTCTTTTCGAACCAGCTCGGGCATCGAGATCAGTTCGAGGTGGTTGTCGAGCGCATATTCGAGTTCGCAGTTTCCCCTGCTGACCGCATTGCCGACCACGATGAGGTCAGGGAGCGCGGCGTGAATGTTGTCTTCAGAGAATCCTTTGAAATAACGGATGTTGTGCGTGTCGAGGTAGGTGCTCATCGGCGGGTAGAGAGCGGTGTCGGAGCCGCTGACGGCATGTCCGAGGCGCGAGAGCGCCACGGCAACCGAAGCCATTGCCGTTCCGCCGATTCCAAGAAAATATATCGAACTCATGAGTGAATGGTTGCTTGAAGGGTTTGCCCGGCTG
>VGGK01000021.1 GCA_016868665.1 Chlorobiota bacterium | reverse complement strand
AGATGCTCGACGAATCGGGCCTGAACCTGATTGCCGCAACCGGCCTGCACGATGCAGCAGCAAAAGTGAACCAGGCGCTCGCGTCATAGGAGCTCCATACGAAACAGTACCGTTTCCCTTAAAACCCCTGCATGAAAAAACATGCAGGGGTTTTTCAGTCTCGGAAAAAGTAAAAAAAACAGCGAAGAGCCCTACTCACGCTCTTCGCTGTCTAATCGGCGACCGCCCGTTCGACTTTTGCCTCACCTCTCTTTTTTCGGTTCGTCTTCATAGTCACAACAACACATAACTAAAAAACGACCGGCCACCAACTGTCTTTGCCACACACACACAACTAACCTAAGGGTGAAAACACGAAAACCACTCATCGCGCTTTCATAGAGTATGACGGCATTCTTTGCAGAACCTTGCACAAAAAAGTTTTTTTCTTTCGGAGAAAGCTTTACTCGTAGCGCAAAGCATCCACCGGCTTGAGATTTGCTGCTTTTCTGGCCGGCCAGAGACCGAAGAACAAACCGGTCACTACGGAAAACAGGGTTGCAAGCACTACGGAAAACAACGATGTTTTCACGGCCCATCCGGCAACGAAGGAAAGCATCAGCGAGACACCGATACCGGTCGCTATCCCGAAAAGACCGCCAATGAGCGTCATCCCTACCGATTCGACAAGAAACTGAAGCATGATATCGTCATTCCTGGCACCGATGGCTTTCCTGAGACCGATCTCCCTGGTTCGCTCGGTAACCGAAACCAGCATGATATTCATGATGCCGATACCTCCGACCAGAAGGGAAATTGCCGCTATGGAGCCGAGAAGCATGCTCATGGTTTCGGTTGTGCTGCTGAGCATCTTCTGCATTTCAGTCATATCCCGTATATTGAATGAATCGTCTTCTCCATGCAACCGGTGCCTTTTTCGGATCAACTCGCTGATGACGCTTTTCACCTCCTCCATCTGCTCAGGCCTGGCTGCTTCCACAAAAATTCCGCTCAGGTAATCCTTGCCGAGTACCCGGTACATCGCGGTTGTCACAGGAATCATGACAAGGTCGTCTTCGTCGCGCGGGCCTGAAAAGCCTTTTGCCGGAGCAATGCCGATGACGGTAAAATTGATACGGTTGATCTTGATGGTTTTTCCGATCGGATTCGATGAACCGAACAGCTCTTTGACAAGAGTAACCCCGATAATAGCAACCTTTTCGCGCCGTCTGACCTCTTCAGGAGTAAACCACCGCCCTGCCGAAGGAATAGCCGAGCGAATGAAGCCGTACTCATAACCGACGCCTTCGATATTCGTACTCCAGTTCCTGTTCGCATATACCGCCTGCCCGCTGCCGTTTATAACGCCGGACGTCCTTTTGACCAGTGAACGAAGTTCAGCTATTGCCTCGACATCCTTCATCGTAAAGCGGGTAACCGCTCCGGCCCCCAGTGCTGAACCCCTGATTTTTGCCGATCCTCCTCTGACGGAAAGCAGATTCGATCCCATCGACTTGAGTTGCTCCTGCATGGCAGCTTTGGCACCCTCTCCGAGCGATATCATGGCAATCACCGAAGCGACGCCAACAAGAATGCCAAGAACCGAAAGCAGGGAGCGAACCTTGTTGGCAAGAATGGACTGCACGGCCTGGAAAATGAAACCCGAAATGCGCCCGGTTCCCCAGATGATATCCTTATCGGCAGAACGCAGTACCGATGGCAGTTCCTCCCGCAGGGCTTCAGCATAGCGAGGGCCCTCTTTTCGTTCATCGCTGACGATGAGCCCGTCGCGCATGGTAATCACCCTGCCGGCGTAGGCGGCGATATCCGGTTCATGGGTCACCATGATGATGGTTTTGCCCTGCTCGTTAAGCCCTCTGAGCAGCATCATGATCTCGTACGAATTTTTCGTATCGAGATTGCCTGTCGGTTCGTCGGCGAAAATGACGAGGGGATTGCGCACAAGCGCCCTTGCTATGGCCACCCGCTGCTGTTCGCCGCCTGAAAGCTGACCGGGAGTATGGCTGATGCGGTGTTCGAGCCCGACAAGCCTGAGACGCTCTTCGGCATCCCTGCGGAAATCGCCTTTCATACCGCTGTATATATGCGGCAGTCTTACGTTGTCCAGAACATTCATCCTGCGAAGCAGGTGGAACTGCTGAAAAACGAATCCTGCAAGGCTGTTGCGAACACCGGCCCGTTCATCCTCGGAAAGTGTATCGACGTTCTTTCCGAGAATACGGTACTGGCCGCTGTCGGGGCTGTCAAGCAGACCGAGAATATGCAGCATGGATGACTTTCCCGAGCCTGAAGCGCCCATGATGGCGATGAACTCTCCCTGTTCGACACTGAGCGAAACGCCTCTGAGCGCTTGAACCGTATTATCTCCGATGCGATAGGTACGGCAGACATCCTGAAGTTCGATGACAGGGTTCATCTTGATATTCTGTTCCGCTGGGGCATGAATGGATTTGATCCGCCTCTTTTTTCAGGAAGAGAAAAAGCAGCCTCCCGTAACAGAACGACAGACCCTTCCTCAAGTCCATCAAGAATTTCGATATTGCTGTCGTCCCGGATGCCGGTACGGACGGTTCTGGAGATCATTCCCCGCTTCGATTCCCCATTTTTCAACCAGACCATGCTTCTGCCGTTATTCGTACTGACGGCACCGGACGGCAGCAAGAGCGCATCTTTTTTTTCGCTGACGATAATATCGATATTTGCGCTCATGCCGGAACGGAAAACCTCAGGAATGGTTTCGGGGATCACATCGACGTAATAGATATTGACATTGTTCTGAAGATGCGATTCGTAATGTATATGCTCAATCACGCCGTTCACCCTGATTTCCGGATAGGCATCCAGCCCGATAACCGTTTTCTGACCGATCCTGACATTGCCGATATCGGTTTCGTCCACATAGGCCTTTACGATCAGACGATCGGAAAGGACGAAGAGCGAGTCGCCTGTAGCGACGGTCTGGCCTGGTTCAATGCTGCGCACAATTACCTGCCCGTCGATAGGCGCGATGACCGTCGATGCCCGATAAACATTCTGCCAGTAAGAGTGCTCCCTGTCTCCCTGCAGCTTCGCGACATCGAGCAGTGCAGCCCGCTCCATCGAACTGAGCAGGGCCAGCACCTGGCCTTTCTGGACCATCTGCCCCTCTTCGACCCGGATCTCTTCGATTCTTCCCGCAATTGACGGTTTGATTTTAAGTCGATTTCCCGGTTCGACAACGCCCGTGGTCGATACTGAAGAGACGATTGTTCCGCGTTCGACACGAATTTCCGTATACTGTTCTTTCGAATGATTCCCGCCCCTGAAAAAGAACAATGCGACGGCACCGGCAGCGAGAAGCAGAACCCCGAGACTGATAGTGATTTTTTTATTTTTTTTACTGAACATCCAAGCCTCCTCCTGTTGCCATTATCCATGCGGCCTCGGCGATCAGAAGATCGGCTCCGGCAGCAAGAAAAGCCTTTTTTGCATTGACAAGGTTGTCTTCGATGATCACCCAGTCGTCGAACGATATGAGACCGTTAGAATACTGAACGTCGGCTATAAGCGATCGTTCGATCGAAGCATCGAGATATTTTTTCTGTACATCCACATAGTGACGGGCATCGGCAAATTGCTTCCAGCTCTCTTCAAGCGCATCGATCACCTGAAGGTAACCGCTTTTTTCGTCGGCGTTCCGCTGACTCAGCACGGCCATCGCCCTTGAGACTTTCGCACGACCTGAACCGCCTCCATAAATCGGCACCGAAATATCCACTCCGGTATTCCAGTCGATTTCGTCGGGCGGCCAGCGGTCGATACTGCTTCTTCCGATAGCAGCGGTAAGATAGAGCTCCGGAGAAAAGGCGCTTCTGGCAGCATCGAGATCATGCCGACCGGCTTTTCTGCTGCTCTCGAGCTGAAGAAACCGGGGCGTATTTCTTGCAAGACGGACAAAATCGGGTTTGATGCTCTCATCTTCCGAAGGGGAAAATGCACCCTTCACCCTGAATTGCCGGCGATCATCCCGACCGAGTGCCGATGCGAGTTTTGACCGGGCAAGATCAAGCCCCCTCTGAGCCTGAGAGACCTCAAACTCCGACCGGGCAAGATCGGCCTCAGCCTTGCGAAGCGAACCGATATGCTCCCTGCCCGCCTGGTAACGGAGATTGATCATCCTTACATTCTTTTTGCGACGCTCGGCAATCTCCGTGGTGAGCCCTGCAAGCTCCTGGGCCTTGAGAAGTTCGGCAAATGCGGAACGAAGCGCGAAACGCACCGATGCGGAAACTTCGCGATACCGGTGCCTGGCGGCATTGACGGCTTCGTTGTCGGAAGCGACCTCTTTGGAGGTTTTTTTGCCGTCATAGAGCAATTGCTTCGCATTCAGAGAATAGGCAAACGAAGATGACGAACCGACACTTCTTTCGGTGCTGCCCCGCTGTCCGCCGCTGAGGCCGGCACTGAGCTGCGGAAGCTTCTGGCTGCTTGTAATGCGTTTGTCGGCTTCAGTCTGCTGCAGGGCGGCCTGTGCCGAATAGAGGTCGGGATGGGCTGTTTTCGCTTCATCGACACACTGCTGCCAGGTAAGCGTCTCATAAGCATGAAGCGAAGGCATGAAGCAGAACAGGGACAGTGCGAACAACGAAAGGACGAGGGTTTTCATGGATGACAGATTCTTAGTCTCAAGGCTGCGGCGCAACAAACAGGATGTAACTGCATGTACCCGGAAATATGACGTGAATTCATAAAAAATCTTGCTGTTCCGTAATTTATTAACAAAAACGGATTCCAGCTTCTTAAACAACGGTGAACGACCTGTATCAACCCGACGGAAATTTACAGAATACTTGTATCTTCTGAGCCATCGATCACGAACATTTAACGAAACAGCTTGCCGTCCACTGTTACCAACTGATACGTTTATCATGTTTGAAGCAAGAAATCTCTCTCTCAGCGTCGGCACCAAAGAACTGCTCAGGGACTCCTCGTTCCGTATCGGCGACCGCGATCGCGTTTCCCTTGTCGGAATGAACGGAACGGGAAAATCGACGCTCCTGAAACTGATCGCCGGAGCATCGCCAGAAAACCTCATCGTCAGTGCCGGACAGTTTCTCAAATCTTCAGATACCTCAATCGGTTATCTGCCGCAGGAAATCTCTTTCGAGGACGATCTCGATAAAACCGCCCTGCAGTATGCCATGCATGCCAATACTCGCCTGTTCGAGCTGTCGGAAACCATTGCCCGGCTCGAACATGAACTGGCTTTGCCGGATCACGATCACGAAGGTGAAGCCTACCATCGTATTATCGAACGGTTCACTGATGCCATGCACGATTTCGAACGGGAGGGCGGATACACAATGCGGGCACAGGCGGAAAAAATGCTTTCCGGGCTCGGGTTCAGCGAAGCCGACTACCATAAAAAAGTCAAATCTTTCTCCGGCGGCTGGCAGATGCGCCTGCTCATAGCCCGGCTGCTTCTGAAGAACCCCACCCTTCTGCTGCTCGACGAGCCTACCAACCATCTCGATATCGACTCGCTTCGATGGCTCGAAAACTACCTGATGAACTACGAGCACAGCTGTATTATTGTCTCTCACGACCGGTTTTTCCTCGATAAGCTCACATCGAGGACCCTTGAAATCTCCTTTCAGCACATCGAAGAGTACAAGGGTAACTATTCCTTCTACGAAAAAGAAAAAGCCACCCGGTATGAACTGCTGATGTGCCGCTACGAAAACGATCTCAAGAAAAAAGCCGACCTGAAGGCGTTCGTAGACCGGTTCCGCTACAAGGCAACCAAGGCCCGACAGGCTCAGAGCAGGCTGCGTCAGCTTGAAAAACTCGAGCAGGAGATGCAGGCTCCCGAAGAGGATCTTTCACGAATTTCCTTCAGATTCCCGAAAGCCAACCCGTCAGGTCGTGAGGTGATGCGGCTTGACGGCATCGGCAAAACCTATGCACTGCCTGATGGAACAGCGAGGCAGGTGCTTCGCGGCATCGACCTTGAAGTATTGCGTGGAGACCGTATCGCCATCGTGGGATCGAACGGCGCAGGCAAGACAACATTCTGCAAAATCCTTGCCGGAGAGATTGATTTTGAAGGACGGCTGATCACCGGTCACAACGTCAGCCTGAACTATTTCGCACAGCACCAGACGGAAAATCTCGATCCGGATAAAACCGTCTACAAGGAAATGCTCGATGCCGCACCGACTTCGGAAGCCCAGAGAAAAATCCGGGACATCCTCGGGTGCTTCCTGTTCAGCGGAGAGGCAATCGAAAAAAAAATCGGCGTACTTTCAGGAGGTGAAAAATCAAGAGTTGCCCTGGCCCGCATACTGCTGCAGGCATCGAATCTTCTGATCATGGACGAACCGACCAACCACCTCGACTTGCGCTCGAAGGAAATGCTCATCGACGCGCTTGAAAACTATGACGGCACATTGCTTGTGGTGAGCCACGACCGCTACTTCCTCGACAGCCTTGTCAACAAGGTCATCGAGATCAGAAACGGCTCTCTGCAGCTCTATCATGGAAGCTACGCCGAGTATCTCGAAAAAGCCGAAAAAACGCTCGAAGAGGAACGGCTGAATGAAAGCGCCCGTCAGAAAGCTGAGATAACCGCGGCAAAAAGCAAGACAACTCCGGTTTTAAAACTGGCTCCTGCGTCTAAAAAAAACTACAGGAAAATCGAATCGATCGAAAAAAACATCCAGACGCTCGAACAGAAAAAAGAGCATATTGAATCGCTGATGGCTGCAGAAGATTTCTACAAACGTTCACCGGAAGAAAACAAGCGGACACTTGACGAGTATCACTCGATATCCGGAGACCTTGAACGGCTCTTCGATGAGTGGGAACAGGCAGCTTCGCAGCTATGATGCGCAATTGCCTTTTCTGCTCCATTTTTGAACCTTCCCGATCAGTTCAGCAGCATTGATAGGTTTAGACAGGTAGTCATTCATGCCGGCTTGCAGACAGATTTCACGATCACCCTCCATGGCATGTGCGGTAAGCGCGATAATCGGCACCGTATGATCTGCAATATCGGAACCGGGATCGCGTATGATCCGGGTCGCTTCAAAACCGTCCATCTCCGGCATCTGGATGTCCATGATGACCATGTCATAAATTAATAAGCGGAGTTTATCGAGAGCCTCCTGTCCGTTGACGGCAACTTCGATCTCGTAACCATGTTTGGAAAGAATGCCGACTGCGACCTGCTGGTTTATCAGGCTGTCCTCAACAAGAAGAATTTTTATTCTCTCCACGCCTTCAGCCGGAGATGAACGAAAGTCTGCAGGCTGCTGAGCCGGCGGAACCACGGAAAATAATGATGTAT
Source organism: Chlorobiota bacterium (assembly GCA_016868665.1). Lineage (GTDB taxonomy): Bacteria > Bacteroidota > Chlorobiia > Chlorobiales > Chlorobiaceae > Chlorobium. The sequence goes on along the minus strand of VGGK01000021.1, from coordinate 29,149 downwards.
CACCGGATGACGGTTTCCCGGATCTACTGAACAACGTTTCGGCGAGCGCATTGAAAAGCTCCGACTGTCTGACCGGCTTGAGCACTGTACCCGAAAAACCGTATTGTTCAAGCACCCGGAGATCGTTACGGATAACAATGGAACTCATAATTATTCGCATTGTTCCACTTAAAGAGGCATCCTCCTGAATCATCCGGCCAAGCTCCAGTCCATCGGTACCGGGCATCTGCATATCGATGAGCGCAATGACGAAAGGCTTGTGCATTCCGATTCCCCTCCGAAGCTCTTCGAGCGCTTCGCCGGCATCTGAGGCTTCGGAAACATCCATCCCCCATGATTCGAGCAGCATTCTGAGCAGGTTTCGACTTGCAGTATTATCGTCAACAACCAGGATACGCTTCCCGGAGATGAGACTGTCATCAGAATAACACCGAACTTCGTCGGGTCTGTGAATCCTGAGCGGAAGGGTAAACCAGAACTCGGAACCGGTTCCGGGATCACTGCGGGCACCTATCGCCCCCCCCATCATCTCGACAAGTTGACGGCTTATGGCAAGGCCGAGGCCTGTGCCTCCGTATTTGCGGGTTGTTGAGGAATCAACCTGGGAAAAACTCTTGAAAAGCCTGTCAAGTTTTTCCGTCGGTATGCCGATGCCGGTATCCCTGACGCAAAAATGCAGAATGGCATCATCCTGCGTTTTCGACATAACAGAAACATAGACAGTCACTTCCCCTTTGTGGGTGAATTTGACGGCATTGCCGGCAAGGTTGTTAAGAACCTGACGAATTCTGTCAGGATCGCCCCTGAACGAACAGGGCACTCCCGGCAACGCGGCACATATGAATTCAAGTCCTTTATCGCCCGCCTTCACGGCCATTATGGCGGCAAAATCGTCAAGCAGCGTCCTGAGATCAAAAGGCACTTCCACAAGTTCAAGCTTGCCTGCCTCGATCTTCGAAAAATCGAGTATATCGTTGATGACCGTCAGCAACGATTCGCCGCTTGCCAGAACCGTTTCGGCATAAATCCGCTGTTCCCGGGTAAGCTCGGTGCCCAGCAGAAGACCGGTCATGCCAATCACACCATTCATGGGAGTACGGATTTCATGGCTCATATTGGCAAGAAACTCGCTCTTGGCAAGGTTAGCCGCCTCGGCAGCATTGCGCGCATCCACAAGGGCTGTTTCGTGACGGTACCTGAGCTCTGCATTGGTAAAAAGTTCTGCAAGCACTCTGAGAAGGGAAATCTCCTCTTCGCCCCAGATCTTTAATTCCTGAACGGCATCAAACCCGGCAAACCCGAAACATTGCTCACCATATACAAGAGGAATGGTAATCAGTGAACGAATGCCCTGCTGTTCGAGTACAGACTTGAGCATACTCTCTGCATCGAGCTCCGAAGCGTCCGGAATATGGACAATACGACCGGAAAGATGTGTTTCAACCCATTCCGGCAGGTCTGCGTTTGAAATATTCTGAAGGTTTTCGATTTCCGGAGAGACCCCCTCGGCGCACCACTCATGGGTATTGCTCATGGTGCCGTTTTCAAAATCGTATCGGAAAAGATAGACCCTGTCCACTTTCAGGAACGTGCCGACCTTTGCCAGTGCGGTATTGACCGAATTATCGAGTTCGCCAAGAGGCGAATTGACGAAATCAATAGCAAGCTCCATCAATACCTTCTGAAAAGCGGCCCGATGGGCAAGCTCTTCTGCCGCCTTTATCCTGCCGGTAATATCGCTGAACGATCCAGCCATCCTGTAGGGCTTTCCCTCCGCATTCCTAAGTGCCGCGCCCCTGCCGAGAATCCAGATGGTCGAACCGTCTGCATGAAGATACCGGAATTCAATGCTGAAAGATGTTTTGTCGGTATCAAGATATCGCTGAAGCTTCCCACGGAAGTTCTGCTGATCTCCCGGATGAATTTTCTGTTCGAACCATGTAAAGGTACCGTCGAAATCGTCTGATTCCCACCCTGTCATCACCATGAATTTCGGAGAAAGGAAAAGCGCACCGGTAACGGGATTCCAGTCCCAGATGCCATCGTTGCTACCGTTTACGGCAAGTTTATACTGTTCGCGACTATCGAGAAGAGCCTGCTCTCTTATAAGGATCCCCCTGTCTATGCGTTTAAGCAGAATGTAGAGCAGACCTGAAATGATCACCCCTATTATGAGAAGGGAAACACCCGACAAAACATGCAGCCTCGACTGGGCAACTTTGAAATCCGAGAAATCCTGCATCAGGATTATCTTCCCGATGGATGAACCGGATAAATCATCGAAAGGCAGGATACTTATTTTCCAGCTCCTTCCGTTCCATTCCGTAACAGCATGAAGCAATTGCTGTCTCTCTGTTAACGAAACAATCGCGGCATCGAATTCTGCGGGCAAACGCTCAAGGGTAGTATACGCCAGCACCTCGCCACTGAAACGATCCCATTCAGCCGAACGGCTGAAACGTTCCGAAGCTTTTTCCCATTTACTCCTGTCGAGCAACCGCTTATCGATGAAAAATGCCATGGCAGTCCCCTGCCGGAAATTGCTCTTTGATGCCACATCCCCGATCTCCTTTGCGATATCGATATAACCGGCTATACTGCCACTGCGTACAACAGGCTGTACAATACGAACGGTAAGCATGCCATCCGGATCGAGTTCTACACCGCTGACCGTTTTGCGGGTATTACCAGCCTCCACTATGCTGTAGCGATTGTTGCGCACGGGCGTTCGCAGCAGATCGTGCATGCTCAGGATGCAGACGCGCGCCGAATCGGTAAAACAGAAATGGGATACACCATGCTCTCTGCCAAGGTGCTGGTAGAGCGAAAAATATTTTTCGTAAAGATAGCCGCGATTCCTTTCGCGTAAAGCCGCAATTGTGGAAGCATCATTTTCCATGATGTTCATCGTTATCTCCAGTCCCTCGGTCTGAACCGATACGGCATGCCGATACGCCATAAACGCCTCGTTTTCGGCCTGACGTGAAAGCTCCTGCACGCGCCTGTCCTGAAACATCCAGAGAAGCAGAGCAAATGCAGAAACAAGAAAGAGCAGCAGTAAAGCAAGAAAGGGAAAAAGGCGAACAAGAAGCGGATTGGAAAGGTTGTCGTCGCGCCCTGCAGATGAAAGCGAGAAAACCAGTGCCATTATGCCGGCAATAATGATGCCGCCTACAGGCAAAGCCGAACGGGATGCCACTTCCCAGAACCATTCCGAAGCATCGATATCGATGCCAAGCACAGCGTAACGCATGTTTTTTTCAATGTAACCAACGGGCACAAAACCGCTGACCCAGATCCCCCAACGATCGGAAATCGGGCCCTCGACAACCGGTTTGCCTGTCCTGAAGACATTGAGAAGCATGGGCGAAGCCTCCTGATAAAGCTGACCCGGCGGCGAAAAATCCGCGGATGTCGGCTGTTCGGAATCGGCGTAGAAAAACACGCCGCCCCGCGGGTTCATACCGAGCAGATAGGCAAACCTGCATCTGGCGGTCATTCTGCAGATAGCCGTCAACTCTTTGTTGAGTTCCCGATATGAACTGGTTCCAAGATCCCCATAGCTGCCGCTCAAGGATGAAATGTCGATACGACGAATTCCTTCCCGCATTGCGTCAAGATCGGCAAGCAGTTCGGAGCGCATCTGACGATCGGCGATATGGACAGCCGTTCCGGCAAGCAGAATCGCGCCAAGCAGCAACATGACCGCCATCAGACGACCAGTAATGTTTTTTACCATGAAAAGAATGCCTTTCGAAAGCCGCATGAGGCACAAACGCGGCAGATCCTGAAACCCATCATGCGGTAACCAGCAACTTCCCGCCTGTTTATGTGCAATGCGGATGTACAGGGCCGTCTGTTCCTTGCCCGCAACAGGGATTGCGGTGCAGACATGCCATAGAAATGACATATAACCGGATGAACCGGCATAGCATGTAAAAAAAACACGAAACGATGTACTATCCGGGGTTATCTGGGGTGCGCGATACTATTGCTGTAATGTAGTCAAATTACGCGTTCGGGCAAAACGTTATCAACAAACGAAAGACCATATGTCAGTGGGAAAAGATCCTGAGGCCGAGGACGCCGGCAACGATAAGCATAATGCAGAGAATCCTTGCGACATCGCGCGATTCATCGAACAACAGCATGCCGACAACAGCCACCCCGACGGCTCCGATTCCGGTCCATACCGCATAAGCCGTACCGGCGGGAATAGTCTTCATAGCAACGGAGAGCAGCCAGAAACTGACAAGCATCGCCGCGATAGTCAACACCGATGGTACGGGCCGGGTAAAGCCTTCGGAATATTTCAACCCCACCGCCCAGGCGCACTCGAACATACCGGCAACAAACAGCATCAACCACTCCATAACGCAGACCTTTAAAACATTTTTACCCTCTTTTACAGGACAGATCGGTCCGATTGGCCATCACCGCTACAGGCACATCAACCCCAACACTTCCCAATCCCCCATTCCCCATTATCAATTATACTTTGGTCCACTGCCGTAACCGATGCGAATCGGCAGCAGCCTTGAGCACTTTCTGGATGACGAGTCCATCGGCAAACCCGGCGGCATCATAGAGCTTCTGTTCGCCGTTTCGCAGCGCCTTGACGATCCTGTTGGCAAGAAACGCAAACCCTACGGCAAAAATGCCATGCATCGCCAGCGATGAAAGCCGGATCCGTTCCTGCAGCACAAGCTCGTCCCAGGAAAGCATGGGTTCGAGCTGCTTCCAGCGTGGAGCATCGATCAGGCTTCTTCCCCCTTTCGCCGCTCCGTTGGCAATCTCCCAGAGCCTCCCCGCGCCATCAAGACGAATGGTCTTCAGACTTCCCACGACCTCGAAAGAGAGCCAGGTATAGGATCCCACCGTCGTGACGTGCATGAGCGAAGACGAACCGAGCGCAACCGAAGATGCACCGAATTTCATGAACATGGCGAAGCTGTCATCGGAAGTGACCAGGCGGGATTTGCCCCACTCGTCAGGACGATGCGTAACAGGTGTCGCCAGATTGCAGCAAACTTCGGAAATCTCCCCTACAAGGAACCTGTTCAGATCGATCAGATGCGATCCTATGGCGCCAAGCGCTCCCCCGCCTTTTGCCGCATCGCTCCACCAGGAGTAACGAAGCTCGCTCCGGTTGCGGGTTGCGAGGTTCACCACTGCCCGAACTTCGTAGACCTTGCCTATCTCGCCGCTGTCGATCATCTGTTTCATGCATCTGACCGCCGGATGCAGACGCAGCTGGTGGTCGATAAGCGCAAGTCCGGGGGTACGAAGGGATGTGAAATGCATGGCTGCGGCCTCCTGAACGTTAAGCGCGAAGGGCTTCTCGCAAAGGACGCTCTTGCCGCTCTCGAGCAGGGCGTTGACCATTTCGGCATGCAGGTATGGCGGCGTGGTAACGCATACCAGATCAAGATCCGCCTGCAAAAGATCCTTCCATTCGGCATACCCCTCGGCAATACCGAAACGATCCATGAACTTATTTCGTCGGGCCTCGGTGGGACTCGCAACTGCGGCAAGTTCTACATCCTCGAGCAGGGAGAATGCCGGAGCCTGGGCAACCTGGGCCCAGCCGCTGCCGAGAAATCCTATTCTCACTGTTTTATTCATACCGTATCGAGAGATAAAAAAAGGGTGACTTACATCACCCTTTTTTCATTCATTGTTGTGGTTTTCAGCCGGCGTGCCGGGCCTCTTTTGCCTTTCGCGCCCGCTCGATATACTCTTTCTGGATGTCCCGTGACACATTGTACGCTTTGGAAAGACTGTCGGAACGCCAGAGCCTCGCATCGAAAGCCATGCATATATTGCGCAGGAAAGGCACGCCGATTTCGGTTACCCTGACACCGTTTTCAAGGAGCACCACCATGCCGTCGTTCTCCATATCCTCAAGACGGTAGCGGGCAATGTCGAGTTCTGCTGTATAGAGCTTTGGATCTTCCCAGAAAGTCTCCTGCTTGCACATGAGATTAAGAATATGGCGGCGAAGCACCAGATCCTCATCGGTAAGCAGATGGCCCCTGTGGAGGGGGAAACGGCCCTCGTTGACCGCCTGCATATATGCGCCGTCGGTTCGTTCGTTCTGGGCGAAAGCATACCACGTGTCACTGATTGAAGACGATCCGAGAGCCAGCATCATCTGCGTTGTATTTTCAGTATAACCCATAAAATTGCGGTGCAGTGTCCCGTTTTTTGCCGCTTCATAAAGGGCGTCTCCCTCGATGGCGAAATGGTCCATGCCAATCTCATGGTAACCGATCGATTCGAGCATGGCTCGTCCCTTATCATACAGTTCCTGTTTGACGTCGCCGACCGGCAGATCCTCTTCCCTGAAATTGCGCTGTCCTTCGTACATGTGCGGATTGTGCCCGTATGCATAGAACGCAAGACGGTCCGGGCGAAGGGTCATGACCTTCTGAATGGTATCGGTGATGGTTCCGAGGTTCTGCTTCGGCAAACCGTAAACAAGATCGAAGTTCACTGATGTAAAACCGATTTCACGAGCAAGATCAACCTTCTCCCTGACCAGTTCGTACGACTGGGGGCGATTGATCTCCTGCTGTACGACCGGATCGAAGTCCTGGATACCGAAACTCATCCTCCGGAACCCTACGCTGTAGAGTGCCTCAAGATGTTCTTTCGTGGTAGAACGGGGATTTGTTTCGAAACTGAAGATATGGTTATCCATCCGGTTGACTCTCCTGAAAAGATTGTCAACAAGGCGAATAAGATTTTCCGGGCTGAGAAAAGTCGGCGTACCTCCGCCGATATGCAGCTCCTTGACGTTGAGCGTGCCGGGAAAAACGTCGAGATACATCTGCCACTCCTTGAGAAGCGCGTCGACATATGGCTCCTCGAAAGAGTGGTCTTTGGTACGATGAGCATTGCAGCCGCAGAAATAACAATAGTTCTCGCAGTACGGAATATGAATGTACATGCTGATACCGGTATTCTCGTTGCTGTCGTTGAACCCCTTGACCATGGCCTCTTTCCACTGCTCCTGGGTAACGCCGTCGGTGCTCCAGGACGGAATGGTGGGATAGCTTGTATAACGGGGACCGGGATTGCTGTACTTAACTGCGAGATTTGTTGCCATTGTAATCTTCCTCTGCATGTATTATTTTAAAACTTGATGCCGCAAAATACACAAAACCCGGCAATTTCCGCAAACAACATCTATCAACCCGGCGGTCGCAAGACGCTCCGCCTTAACCATTTTTTTTTATGAACAAGGGCAACACTCCTCTGGTCGGCATACTCATGGGATCCGATTCTGACTTCGATATTATGAAAGAGGCGGTACTCGTCCTTGACGAATTCGGCATTCCTTGCGAAATTTCGGTTATTTCAGCGCACAGGACTCCGCAGGATCTGGAAAAGTACGCCACGACGGCAAAAACCAGGGGACTCAAAGTCATCATCGCAGGAGCTGGAGGCGCAGCTCACCTGCCCGGCGTAACGGCCGCCATGACCGTTCTTCCGGTAATAGGCGTCCCTGTATTCAGCAGCAAGCTCAACGGCCAGGACTCTCTCTACTCGATTGTGCAGATGCCCGCCGGCATTCCCGTAGCCACGGTAGGGATCGACAACGCCCGCAACGCAGCGTTGCTCGCAGTAGAGATTCTCGCACTCACAGACAGCTCTGTTATGGAAGCTCTCGAAGCATTCAGGGTGAAACTCGGCGAGGCATCTCGTCAGAAAACAGCGAAGATCCGCGAAAAACTGCATGCAAAAAGCTGATTTCTGGATCGAACGCCTGCAGCTTCTTGCTCATCCAGAAGGCGGATTCTATCGCGAAACCTACAGAAGCCCGGAGTCGTTCGATTTCGGGCATGAGGCTCATGACGGAAGCCCAAGAAACCTTGCAACTGCAATCTACTACCTGCTGAGGACCGGCGAGCGTTCAAGGCTGCACTGCATCGGCTCCGATGAGCTCTGGTTCCATCATACCGGCCTGCCTCTTGAGGTGCATATGTTCCCCCCTTCCGGATCGCCATCGTCGTTCCTGCTCGGAAGCGATCCGGAGAAAGGGGAGGTACTGCAAGGATGCGTGCCGGCAGGATACTGGTTCGGCGCCTGCCACCCGAATGATCGGCAGGAGCCTGAAGGGTTCAGCCTCGTCAGCTGCGTTGTCGCTCCCGGATTCGACTTCAGGGACTTTTCCTTTGCGAAGAGAGAACTCCTCCTCGAACGATGGCCGGAATATACGTGTCTCATCGACAGACTGACCTGAAACGAAAAAGATCCCATAGAAACGCAAGATCTTCCGGAACAGGGAACAGATCGTGTAATTTCTTTGTTTTTTTGTACTTTCCCACAACAACAAGCCGCAGCTGCACCTGGCGGCACAGGGCAGTTGTTTTATACAGGTAACAGCCACTTACAACGAGAGATGAAAAGAAGAGGAACCGGATAGAGCGATGAAAAAGCGAATTGTCATTGTCGGAGGCGGATTTGCAGGCATCAATGCCGCAAAAATACTCGGCAACAAACCGGATATCGATGTCACCCTGATCGAGAGGAAGAACTACCACCTGTTCCAGCCTCTGCTGTATCAGGTAGCTATGTCGGCGCTTGGCGAAGGCGATATTGCCGCGCCCCTTCGCAACATGCTTGCCAATTACAGGAACATCACGGTATACAAGGGAATAGCCCTGCATATCGACGGAGAGAACAAGGTGGTCAGAACGGATTTCGGCGATATTCCCTACGACTACCTGATCCTGGCCTGCGGCGTCAGGCACCACTATTTCGGCAATAATCATTGGGAAGAACATGCGCCTGGTCTGAAAACCCTTGCCCAGGCAAAAGAGATACGCAGAAGGGTGCTCGAAGCTTATGAGGCGGCGGAACGAACCAGCGATCCGGTCGAGCGAAAAAAACTGCTGACTTTCGTCATCGTGGGAGGCGGACCTACAGGGGTCGAACTTGCGGGTTCCATCGGCGAGATGAGCCGCTACACCCTCTCGAAGCTATACCGCCAGATAGATCCCAAGCTGACAAGGATATTCATCGTCGAGGCCGCTCCGCGCATTCTCGGATCCTTTGATCCCGAACTTGCCAGCAAGGCCACCCGTTCGCTTGAAAAGCTCGGCGTCCAGGTATGGACAAGCAGCATGGTAAGCAACGTGGACAGGAACGGAGTTCAGATCGGCAACGAGCGTATCGAAGCGGCAACTGTACTCTGGGCTGCCGGCGTAACGGCTATAACTACAGGAACGGAAACCGGCGCACCGACCGACAGGATCGGACGCATCGTCGTCGAGGAAGATCTCAGCATTCCCGGATATCCGGATATTTTCGTGGGCGGTGACCAGGCTCATTTCTCGCACGACCTCCGGAATCCCCTTCCCGGGATGGCTCCCGTCGCACTGCAGCAGGGCCGCGCCATTGCCAGAAACATTCTCCTCGACCTCAGGGGAAAACCGAGAAAGCCGTTCCGGTATACAGACAAGGGACAGATGGCTACGATCGGCAGGAACAAGGCTATCGTACAGATCGGTAACATCAAGTTCGACGGAGCGCCGGCATGGTTTGCCTGGCTTCTCGTCCACATCTACTACCTGACCAGTTTCAAGCACCGGATATTCGTGCTGATGCAATGGGGCTGGTCGTATTTCACCTTCGGCTACGGCGCGCGGCTGATCGTGAACAGGGAGTGGCGATTCTACCCTGAAGCATCCCCATGCAATCCGGGAAGCGACAAAAAAACGAACTGATGAACGGAAGCTGTCTGCTGAAGACAACCCTCAACCTGTTGCTTTCGATGCTGTTCATCGGCCTTGCTCTCTACATTTTCCTGTTTGCGGAAGCGGCAGGAAAAGTCGGGAGCGATCTGCGGCTCTATGCCGCACTCACAGGTGCATATGGAGTCTGGCGCCTTGTCAGAACAATTATCGCCGAACAAAAATCACATGAAAAGGCTTGATACACCGCTTTTTCATCCTTATACTCAGGTTTTCGGAAATCGATATCATTCAACATTTTCTTAAGGAAACAGAACACAAGCATGAAACCTCTGCCGGTGACATTGGAAACAGAGAAAACCCTTTTTTTTCACAACTATGCCCGACTTCCGCTTACGATCACGCATGGCGAAGGGTGCTGGCTTGTCAGCGAAGAAGGAACACGCTACCTCGACATGATTTCGGGCATCGGCGTCAATGCTCTCGGCTATGGCGATAAACGTCTCCTGCAGGCCATCACCGATCAGGCAGGAAAACTGATCCATGCATCGAACCTGTTTCTCATGAAACCGCAGTTCGATCTGGCAGCAAAGCTGATAGAGGTTTCCGGGCTTTCGAAAGTATTTTTCGCCAACAGCGGTACCGAGGCTATAGAAGCCGCAATCAAGCTGTCGAGAAAGCGAGCCGCAATGTCGGGCAACGACGATAAAAAGGAGGTGCTTTCGCTGAGCAACTGCTTTCACGGCAGGACCTATGGTGCCATGTCACTGACTGCAAAAGCGAAATATACCGACGGGTTCGACCCGCTTCTTCCTGAAACGGGCATGATCACCTTTAACGATATCCCGGATCTGGAAGCGAAAGTTTCGGAAAAAACAGCAGCTGTCTTCATCGAACCTGTTCAGGGCGAAGGCGGTATTCACGCACTATCGTGCGAATTCATCGAAAAACTTGTCGAACTGCGCAAGCGTTTCGACTTTCTTATCGTTGCCGACGAAATTCAGGCCGGTTGCGGAAGAACGGGCAGGTTTTTCAGCTACATGCACTTCGGTCTTCAACCGGACCTTGTCTGCCTCGCAAAACCGCTTGGCGGCGGACTCCCGCTTGCCGCGGTAATCGGGAGCGAAAAAATGGCGGATGTTTTCAGTTATGGAAACCACGGTACGACCTTCGGCGGCAACCCGGTCGCATGTGCGGCAGGACTTGCCATGATCGAAGCTATAGAGGCGGACGGTCTGATGGATAACGCCTCGAATACCGGAAAGGCCATGCTGGACGCGCTTCGGGAACTGGCTGAGCGTCATCCCCAGATTCTTGACATCCGCCAGTACGGCCTGATGATCGGGATAACAGTAGACAAGGAAGCTAAAGTCTATGTTGAAAAAGCCCTTCAGAAACATGTGCTTGTCAACGCAACGAGCCAGAACGTCATCAGGCTTCTTCCTCCGCTGACGATCGGACGGGAAGAAGTTCAACGCTGCATAATCGTACTCGATGAAATCCTCACCGAAGAAAACAAAGAAAAAACCGGAATCTGAGGCCGCGCCCATGCCTCTCGGCGCAGCGAATTATGTCATGATCGCCTGCGGATCGGCGATAATCGTGCTGAGCTACCTGGGCATGTACCTTGAACGGGAGGTGGACGGATTCTTTTCGCTCAATATAGCTCCCTGGCTGCTGGCCGGCTCATACGCGTGGATTGCCTTTGCCTTGCTGTACCGCAGGAAAGCGCAGAATCAGGCGCCCCGTTAATCGAGCTGGAACCGTATCGGAACGGTAAACCATACCTTGATGGGACTGCCGTTCTGGATACCAGGATAGTATCTGGATTCCATGACCGATTTGATTGCGACCGCATCGAACACGTCGCAATCCGCAGGAACGCGCTTCATGACTTTGGCCTTGATCGGACGCCCATCCTCTCCTATCAGCACGCTGACGAACACCCTTCCCTCAATACCGGCAGTCCTTGCCATTTCAGGATAGGCCGGCTTTTTCTGGTCAAGAAAGCCCGGCATCTTTTCACACGGCACAAACATGGGCACCTCGTCGCTTGCCGATGCACCGCCGACGCTTCCGGTTCCGCCGGAAGTCTGGGTCTGAATCGCCTGCTTGATCTCCTTCTGGGTGGCAAGCGTCTGCTGCAGAGGAGCCTCGGCCTCCTTGACGGTTTTTATCTTGCCGACGTTCGGCGGGGCAGGTGTGACTGCCGCCGGCGTAACGGTGGCGGGAGGGGGAGGCGCGATCGGAGGTGGAGGGGGAAGCTGGGTGACATTCGTTACCACTTCATAGCATTCGACCATGGGGGCATCGTCATTCGATGAAAAACCGCCGAGTGAGAGTAAGGCATTCCAATTAGCGGAAACAAGCCAGAAAATGCCGAGCAGCACGATTGACGTGATAACCCCATGCGTCAGAAAAAGATGCGCCTGCCTGCGCAACGCAAGATTGCCGTAATCGATTCTTCTGAGCCGGTCGGTATCGAGAAACTCTTCCACGAACGACCATGCGGTAATTTTTCCGCTTGCTTTCCTGTGAATGTTGTCCAAATTCGAAGACACCTGCCAGTTCCTCCTTTACCGGTTCCGGATTGTTAAACAGCACCTTTGATTGCAGCCTCGTCCTGATCGGTATAATCATCCAGGCTGAAACGGTCGATCTTCATAAGGTTCAGTTCATCGATGAGATCGACAAGATTCCTGTACTTGGCTTTTTCACTGATTTTCACGACGATCACCATCTTTCTGTTCGCTGCAGTCTGTTCACGCAGAAGTGATCGAAGGTCACCGCTGAGAACCATCCTCCGGGAATCTGATGGTTCGTAAAGAGCTATTCTGCGAGGAACTTCCTCGCCGAGCGAACAGTAAGCCATACCGTCACCGGCAATACGTACGGTCATGACATTCTGCTCGGCGATTCTCACCTCCCCCGTCTCGGGCGGCATATTGATCTCCATGGTGTTGGATTTCGAGAAGGTGGTGGTAAGCATGAAAAAAGTAAGAAGCAGAAACGCCACGTCTACCATCGGCGTCATGTCGAGATGAAAACCGAGCCGTTTTCGCTGACGCCGGCCTTTTTTGGCCTGATGATTGCCGTTTGGAGAATCGACCATACCCATATTCAGCGTACCTCCCTTTCAAGAACGGTTACCAGGTTGAATGTCAGAAGATTTGCCTTCTTGTAGACATCGATGACATGGCTGACCGATTCATAATCAGCATCGGCATCGGCGCGTATGACCGGACGAAGCTTCTGGTCGGCGAAACGCGACATGACGACGAACCTGTCAAGCTCTTCGCGTCCGACGCTGAAACTTTCCGTCAGCCTGAAGGTTCTGAGCGAATCCTCCTGCGCTGCCGGAGAGAGACCGGCGGCTTTGAGCTTGGGTCTGACGACCGAGTTGAACAGCTTTTCACGGGACTGCTGCGAAGAAACGCCCATAAAAAAAGTATTGTCGCCGCTGACGGTAACCGTCAGCACGTCGGATTCCGGAAGTTTCTGCTCGGAATGCGAGGACGGCAGGTCGATCTGAACGGTTTCAGGCGGACGAAACTTGGTCGTAAGCATGAAGAAAGTAAGAAGCAGAAACGCCACATCGACCATCGGCGTCATATCGAGACGAAATCCTACCCGTTTTGCCTTTATTCGAGCCATGGCCTTTACCGGGCTTTACCGGTTCCGAGAGTCTGGATGATATAGAAGGCGGCCTCATCGATCATATAACTGAACCGGTCCACCCTGCTGGTAAAGACATTGTAGGTGACAATACCCATAATACCTCCGACGATACCGAGCGCGGTATTGAACAGTGCTTCTGAAATACCGAGGGAAAGCTGAACAGCATCGGGAGCGCCGCTTGTAGCCATGGCGGCAAAGGCACGGATCATGCCGAGCGTGGTGCCCAGCAGTCCCACCATGGTGGAAATCGATGCAATCGTGGAAATAGCCACGAGATTTTTCTCAAGAAGCGGCATCTCCATCACGGTCGCCTCTTCGACAGCCTTTTCCATCTCGCTGATTTTCTTCTCACGATCAGTGATATTGAGGCTCTGCATGTTCCGGTATCTGTCGAGCACGGCTCGCAGCACCGCCGAAAGGGAACTCTGGTGCTCGTCGCATTTGGCAATGGCGTCTTCAATGGAGCCAGCGTCAATGTCCTGCTTGAGGCTCTGGACGAATTCGGGGATATTGCCTTTTCCGGCGGCTTTGTTCAGCGCGATGACCCGTTCGACTATATAGGCGATCACCATGAGGATCAGCGCCATCAGCACCGAAACAACCGGTCCGCCCTGCCATATGGCGTGAAACATCGAACCTGGCGGGGTAGTCCCCATCCACACATAAAATGCGAGAGAAACGGCGTAGGTCACGACGATCAGAATACCCGTAAAAAAACCCTGTTTCATAGAAAAGTTATGATAATTATGGTGACGACCTGCTGGCTTCTGTTTTGCTAAATATCTGAAAAAAAATTGACATCTTTTTTAATAAATACAACAAATTCCCCTCTTACGATCGGAATAACAATTATTGACAAACGCAATCATACAACCGGCATCAGGGACTTTCTTGATTATTACCGGATTTAGCTTAATTACTGATAAGGAGATGAAACAGCAACGATAACCGCCAAAGCCAGAAACCGCAATCCGCACCGTCCATGATTCAGCAAAGCGTTATTGACGATATCCGCCAGCGAGCCGATATCGCTGAAATCATCTCGGATTATGTACAACTGAATCCTTCCGGACGCAATTTCAAGGCGCTGTCGCCATTTACACAGGAGAAAACCCCCTCTTTTATCGTATCCCCGGACAAGCAGATTTACAAATGCTTCTCAACCGGCAAAGGCGGCAATGTCTTCACTTTCGTCATGGAAATGGAAAAAGTAAGCTTTCCGGAAGCTGTTGAACTGGTAGCCAAACGCACAGGCATCGATATCAGCAGGTTCACCGAAAAAGAGACCCCGGCAGGCAAAGCAGAAGAGAGCAGAAGCGCCGCGCTTCGATGGGCGGCCAGACTATTCCGGCGCACGCTCTTCGGCGATGCCGGAAAAAAGGGACTCGCATACCTTACCGGTGAGCGAGCCCTCAAGCCGGAAACCATTACAGCTTTCGGACTGGGCTATGCCCCCGAATCGTGGGACTACCTGCTGCAGGAATCACACCGTGCCGGAATGAACGAAATACTGCTTGCCGAACTCGGACTGATCGCGGTAAACAGACAGAAAAACAGTCGCTACGATGCATTCCGGAACAGAGTGATCTTTCCGATTCTTTCCGTCGGAGGACAGGTTGTCGGATTCGGCGGAAGAACGCTCCGCAACGATCCGGATACGCCCAAATATCTGAACTCTCCGGAAAGCCCGATCTTCGAAAAATCAAAGCTGCTCTACGGATTGCATTCGGCGAAACAGGAGATCCGTCGGACTGAAATCGCCATTCTTGTTGAAGGATATATGGACGTGCTTGCCCTTCACCAGGCAGGCGTCACGAGTGCCGTAGCCTCCTGCGGCACTGCCCTTACACGCCATCAGGCCAGGACACTGCGAAAATACACTTCAACGGTACTATTCATCTACGATGCCGATCCGGCGGGGAAAAAATCCATGATGGGAGGTATCGACATCCTGCTTGCAGAAGGCATAACGCCCTACGTCGTCATGCTTCCGCCGGGTGATGACCCGGACAGCTTCGTGCGGCGGGAAGAAAGGCAGGGATTCCTGCAGTATGCCGATGCGAACAGGCTTTCATTCATCGATTTCCAGCTCCGCTATTTCAGTGATTCAGGCACGCTCGATCAGCCGGATACCAGGGCCGGAGCCATCCAGGCAATAGCCCGCACAATCTCGATTATCCCCGACCGGATACGAAGGGAGATCTACCTTCAGGAGCTGTCGGCCAGACTCCGGATCAGCATGCAGGCATTGCACGAATTCATTGAACATGCCGACTCGCGGCAGCGTTTCAGACAGGACCGGAAGGCATCCGTTCCGGAGGAGATCGAACAGAAACCGCAAAGATCGGAACGGTTGACGGTACCGGAAAAAACCTTTCTGAAAGCCCTGCTTGAAAGCACGATGTATGGAAACGCCGTACTTGAATTTGCGGCATCGCATGAAGAGATGCTCGAACTGCAGCATCCTGCCGCTCGGGAAATCCTTGCCCATATGATCCGTCGTTACAGGCAGGACTGCAATAATCCTGATGCGTTGATCGACCCTGCGACGGAAATCAGCATGTTCGCAACTGCTGAAGCAAGAAACCTCGCCGCAGGCCTCCTGATCGACCAGCCGGTCAGCGACAGGTGGCAGGAACAGCCCGAAGCGGAACGGGAACACGCACGACGTTGCCTTATGGCATTCCTCGATGCGTTCAGAACCATAATACTCGAACCGCTTGTGAGAAGAAAAATACATGTCACGGAAACGCTGCGAAGGGAAAACGATACCGGAAAAGCGCTTGCACTGCAGAAAGAGATCATCGACCTCAATGCGACGATCAGAAAAACATCCTCAGATCTTGGCATCATGATCACCGGTATTCTTGAAGGACGCTGAAACGGCGCAGCTGATCGGTTCATAACTGCGTGAAGCCATCCTGTCGGACGGCTTCACGCAGTTAATTCCATGGACTTCGACTGGTTTTCAGTGCATGACTTCGTACCCTTCGAGCGGACGTGCAAGGCAGAGTTCCCTGATCTCACTGCGCACCGAACGGCAGACATCCTCGATGCCGGCGCTGTTGGCCGAAGCGATGACCCTGTCGATAAGGGCGGCTATCGCACGGCTGTCGCTTTCGTTCATCCCCCGGGTTGTCATGGCAGGAGTGCCGATCCGGATTCCGCTGGTCACAAACGGCGATTTGTCGTCGAACGGCACCATGTTCTTGTTGACCGTAATCCCGGCTTCGTGCAGGAGGTTTTCGGCAATTTTGCCGTTTACATCCTTGTTGCGCAGGTCGAGCAGCATAAGATGGTTTTTCGTGCCGCCGCTGACGATATTGTAACCAAGAGCAAGGAAGGTTTCTGCCATCGCGGCAGCATTCCTGCGCACCTGAACCGCGTACTCCCTGAACTGCGGCTGCAGCGCCTCGCCGAACGCAACGGCCTTGCCGGCGATGATGTGCATGAGCGGACCGCCCTGGATTCCGGGCATCACCTCGGCGTCCATGACTTCGGACATCATTTTAACCCGGGAACCGGTTTTGGTTTTTATGGTTATGCCGAGCGGATTCTCGAAATCGCTGCCCATCATGATCATACCGCCCCTTGGACCGCGAAGCGTTTTGTGCGTGGTTGTGGTCACAAAATGGCAATGCGGCATAGGATCGTTAAGCAGTCCTGCGGCAATCAGGCCCGCAGGATGAGCAATATCGGCCATGAGCAGTGCTCCTGCCTTGTCGGCAATCTCCCTGAATGCCTTGAAGTCGAACCCCTGCGAGTAAGCGCTGGCTCCGCAGATGATGAGTTTCGGGCGAACCTCAAGAGCCATCTCCCCGACACGATTCATGTCGATGCAGCCGGTCTGACGATCGACACCATAGGAATGCGCGTCGAAAAGCTGACCGGAAAAATTCACGGCGCTGCCGTGGGTCAGATGGCCGCCGTGAGACAGGTCGAGACCCATGATGCGGTCGCCAGGTTTAAGCACCGAGAACAGCACCGCCATGTTCGCGCTCGAGCCGGAGTGCGGCTGTACGTTGACATACTGGCAGCCGAAGAGTTTTTTAGCCCGATCGCGGGCCAGATTTTCAGCGACATCGACAAATTCGCAGCCGCCATAATAGCGTTTGCCGGGATAACCCTCGGCATATTTGTTGGTCATGACCGAACCGCAGGCCTGCATGACCGCGCGACTGGTAAAATTCTCCGATGCTATGAGTTCAAGCGTTTCGGTCTGCCTCAGGGTTTCGCCTGCTATCGCCTCGAAAACTTCTTTATCATGCATCCTCAGGATGTCGGTATCCATCATGGTAACTCTTCCTTTTTCTGCTGTTGAATGTTATGGTTTGTGTTTTTCGTTTTTCGCATGTCCGGCAACCATCTGATCATAGATATGCTGTTCATTGGCACAGGAACAGACAATCATATGTCCCATTTTGTCGCGCTTGGTCTCCAGATAAGTCCGATTGACAGCATTGGGAGCGATTTCAAGCGGTACCCGCTCGACTATCTCAAGCCCGTAGCCCTCGAGGCCAACAACTTTTTTCGGATTATTTGTAAGCAGCCTCATCTTGTGGACACCGAGATCCTGGAGAATCTGGGCGCCGATGCCGTAATCGCGCAGATCTGCTTTAAATCCCAGCTGTTCATTCGCCTCGACGGTATCAAATCCTTCATCCTGCAGATTGTATGCCTTGAGTTTATTGATCAATCCGATACCGCGCCCCTCCTGCATGAGATAAACCAGTACACCGCGCCCCTCTCTTTCGATCATGGAAAGTGCGGATGCGAGCTGGTTTCCGCAATCGCAGCGAAGGGAAGCGAAGGTATCGCCGGTGGCACACTGGGAATGTACCCTTACGAGCACAGGCTCGTCAGTCGAAACGTCGCCTTTTACAAAAGCGATGTGATTGTGACCGTCGATAAACGACTCGTAGGCAATGAGACGAAACTCGCCGTGCACGGTAGGAAGTTTAGACTCGACCGCCCGCTGCACAAGCTTCCGGCGCTGCATCTGATACGCAACAAGATCCTTGATGGTAATAAGCTTCAGGTTGAACTTCTCCTTGATCTTCATCAGTTCGGGAAGCCTGGCCATGCTGCCGTCCTCGTGCAGGATTTCGCAAAGCAGCCCTGCGGGACTGCTTCCTGCGAGACGGGCAAGATCGACGGCCGCTTCGGTATGGCCCACGCGACGCAGTACCCCGCCATCCATTGCCCGGAGGGGAAAAATATGACCCGGTCGGGAAAAATCGTCAGCCTTGCAGGAAGGATCCCCCAGCATTTTTATGGTCATGGTACGGTCGTAGACGGAAATACCCGTGGTCACCCCTTCGGCTATGGCATCGACAGATACCGTAAAATTGGTTTCGTGCTGGGAGGTGTTCCGCTGCACCATTGCATCGAGCTGCAGCTCTTTTGCGCGATCCATGGTAATGGCAACGCACAGCAATCCCCTGGCCTCTCTGGTGATAAAATTCACCATTTCGGTGGTCACATGGTCGGCGGCAGCGATAAAATCGCCCTCATCTTCACGATCTTCATCATCAATCACGATGATCATCCGGCCCTGCCGGATATCCTCAATAGCCGATTCAATCGTATCGAATTTCATAAAAGGTTTTCTTACATCGGTTATAACGCGAAACACCCCGCTTTCAGAACAGACTGCAGCGGAGAAAAACACTGTAATGTAAATAAAAATCCCGAACCGATGACAGGGAAAGCCACTGTCTGCCCGAAAAACGGCCCTGGCCTGAACTCGGTCTGCCCCCTGAAAAAAATTTGCCCGAAACTTTGTAAAGGAACGGTTTTTTTATCTTTTCCACGGTTTTTTATCGACCGGTGAATTGCTTACCTTGTCTGACAGTATTATTCCATAGCATATACAATCAATAAAACCGCATGACCATACACGTTGCCGACCTGCCTGAAGAGGTTCGGATCCTCGAGGGCAAACTCCCGAAAGAAACGCTCAGAAAAGCAAAAGGACATGGTTTTTCCGATTGTCAGCTTGCCAATATTTTCAGGACATCGGAAAACGCAGTAAGAGAACTGCGAAAAAAATATGGCATAGTGTCGGTATTCAAAACCGTCGACACCTGCGCCGCCGAGTTTGACGCAAAAACTCCGTATCACTATTCCACGTACGACGAGGAAAATGAATCAGTCCGTTCCGACCGCAGGAAGGTTCTTATTCTCGGAGGCGGCCCGAACCGAATAGGACAGGGTATCGAATTCGATTACTGCTGCGTACAGGCAGTTTTCGCCCTGCGCGAAGCGGGATATGAAACCATCATGGTGAACTGCAACCCCGAAACGGTTTCGACCGATTACGATATCGCCGACAAGCTCTATTTCGAACCGCTGACATTCGAGGACACCATCCGCATTATCGAACATGAGCAGCCTCTCGGCGTCATCGTCAGCTTCGGAGGACAGACTCCGCTCAAGCTTTCCACGAAACTCGACGAGGCAGGCGTAGCCATTCTCGGGACTTCGTCGAAAGGAATCGACCTTGCCGAAGACCGCAAAAAATTCGGATCTCTTCTCGAACAACTCGACATTCCCCATCCGGACTACGGTACCGCAATCAGCTTCGAGGAAGCACAGGCAATCACATCACGAATAGGATATCCGGTTCTTGTTCGTCCGAGTTATGTGCTTGGCGGCCGGGCGATGAGAATCATCTACAGCGACGACTCCCTGAAAGAATACGTCGATCAGGCACTCTTCATCTCTGAAAAATACCCGCTCCTTATCGACAGGTTCCTTGAAACAGCCGTCGAGTTCGACATCGATGCTCTGGCTGATTCCTCAGACTGCGTCATCAGCGGCATCATGCAGCATGTCGAAGCCGCGGGTATCCACAGCGGAGATTCAACATCGATCCTTCCCTATCGCAATATCAGCCCGGAAGTGATCGCAACCATGAAGGCCTATACCAGGATTCTTGCCGAACATCTCGGGGTGATCGGTCTTATGAATGTCCAGTATGCAGTTCAGAATGAAAAAGTCTACGTTATCGAGGTCAACCCGAGAGCGAGCCGCACGGTGCCTTTCGTCGGGAAGGCCACGGCCGTACCTATCGTAAAGATAGCAACCCGTATCATGATCGGAGAGAAGCTGTCAGATCTGCGAGCCGAATATGACCTGAAGGACTGTGATGAACTCGGCCTGAAGCACATGGCCATCAAGGAACCGGTTTTCCCGTTCTCGAAATTCGTTAAATCAGGGGTCTACCTCGGTCCCGAAATGCGCTCGACCGGCGAAGCCATGAGTCTTGCCGAGCAGTTTCCCGAAGCATTTGCCAAGGCTTACCAGGCTGCCAACATGCACCTGCCGCTATCGGGTGCGGTGTTCATCAGTGTAAACGACCAGGACAAGGATCAGCGCATCATTGCAATTGCCAGGGAACTGTACCGCATGGACTTCGACCTTGTCGCTACCGCCGGCACTTACCAGTTCCTGACGAAGAACGGAATCGACTGCAAGAAGGTCTACAAGGTTGGCGAAGAGGGACGGCCGAACATCTTCGACATCATCAAACACGGCAAGATCGATTTCGTGATCAACACGCCGCGAGGTGAAAAGGCGCTGCATGACGAGGAAGCCATAGGAGCTGCATCGGTGCAAAGCAACGTACCGTTCGTTACCACTATCGAAGCAGCAGCCGCATCTGTCGAGGCGATAGACTGCATCCGCCGCCAGGAATTCGGCGTAAAAAGCCTTCAGGAGTACTCCGCTTACCGGAAAAGATAAACAGGGTACGAGAGAGAAAAAGGGCCGCAACCGGTCTTTTTCTCTCTCGTACCTTCCCGGCCGCTTCATCGCCCTTCCCTGAATAAGATTAACGCCAGTCGGAGACGACTGCGTCAAGTATATCATCGGCAATCATGTCGAGCGACTGTGATATCGCGTCCTGCTGTGCAGAAAAACTTCCGGCTGTATAATCGGCAAACCCCGCGATTGTTCGCTCAAAAAGAATGCTTTTATTAACACGATCCTGAAAAACCGCCTGAACAGTAATGGTAATGCGGTTGGTCAGTGCGCGTTCGGTAGAGCTGCTGAGCTGGCTCGGTTCGTCACTGAAAGAAAGAATGGTGCCTTCAAGAAGCGCATCGGCCGTGACGCGAGAGGGCGTCAATCGAAGCGGGCTTTGAGATTCGAGCTTTTGCGTCAGCTTCCTGGTAAGTTCTGCGCGAAAACCGGCAATACCGGCACGCGACTGATCCTGGAATACCGGCACCGCAACAGTTTTCATGTGTGACGGAACCGATCCTCCGCTGAAACTGTAACATCCCTGAAACAGAAATGCATGAATAAGCAGAACGAGGCAGATCGAAACACGTTTAAACCGGCCGTATCGCATGGATCTCTCCGTTTGCTAGAGTGGTTAACAGGTTCTCCGGTCAATCCGGTTGGTCAGTTTACGGAAGGGATAGGTAACGAGCAACCTCTTTTTTGCCCACCCGTCCAGCGCGGAAAGGTATACTCCCGTTTTACCGTCACTCCAGCCGGAAGCCATCTTTACCGCAAGGGATGCCGCGACATCAGGCGGCTGGGCGAAAATATCGAGAATGGTGTTGAAGGTTGCAAGCTGCCGGGATAACTCGGGAGTCGGATTTTCGGCACTTACCATACCGGTGCGCACAAGACCCGGGTGCAGCAGCATTATCGAGATCGGGGTCTGTCGATACTCCGCTGCGACAGCGTAGGTAAATCGCGCGATTGCGGCTTTCGTCGATCCGTATGCGCTGATGAACGGGGTATTCGAGTCCCGATCGGTACCGGAACCGGCCATATTGATGATCTTTCCGTGAACATTCTCCCGGAGAAAATATGCGATAGCCGCACGGCATCCGTAACAGGTGCCTTTCAGGTTCGTATCGATGACCCTGCTCCACAGAACAGGATCGCCTGAGCACAGAGGACCGAAGGGTTCCGATATGCCCGCATTGTTAATAAAACAGTCGATCCTGCCGAATCTTTCGACCGATACTTCGACAAGTTGCTCCATTTCGCAAAGTGAAGTCACATCACAGGCATGACCGAAGACGCGCTCCCGGCAGAGTCCCGCAAGAGCCGCATCAACATTCGACTGTGAAGACGAGGTTATGACCACCGAAGCCCCTTCATCGAGAAACCTGCAGGCGATAGCCCTGCCGATGCCCCTTGTCGATCCGGTAATGACCGCCACCTTGCCCGAAAGTTTTTCCATCGGCAGTTCAGTAACTTGCGTTCGGTCCAGGCCAGCTATCTGCAGGCCCCCTCAACCATCTGCTTCAGCTCGGGACGACCTTCAGCATAAGTCTCAATCGATACTCCCTGTTCGATCGCCTCCCATGCCTGACGAATGCTCCTCGCCCCGGCTTTCGGACCACCAGGATGACCGAATACCCCGCGTCCCGGCACGAAACCGAAATCAACGCTGCCGACTTTCCGATAGACCGTTTCGAGCGTCAACGCGGAATCGCTTCCCCCCGGCACCGGAAGCGAACGGCGGATATGACCGAAATCCTGAAGGCACTCGCGAATATTCAGCATCACCTCCTCTTCCGGCGTCATCATTCTGTTGCCGAAACCCGGCATGATGACGGAATCGAGACCGGCAAGGCGCTGCAGCTTGGTCATGACACGGGAATGCACCCCATACTTCTCCATACGACTGAAAGCTGCTATAAAGGGGAAATGGCCGATAAGAGGCACCTTTGTATGTTTTGCCAGCATTCTCACTCCACTCAGACCGACGGGCAGGGCATTGATGAGCAGGGCATTGGCACCGTTACGCACCGCCATATCATGCTGCTCAATAAGCCGGTCCACTTCGTCCGTTACATTAGCGAGGTAGATTTTCGGCACCCCGGTCTCCTTTTCGGCTTTCATACAGGCCGCTCCGAGCAGACGCGAGCGCTCTTCGAGCGTAGACCACTCGACATCGGCAAGCATCTCGTCATCCTTTGCGATATCGAGACCTCCGAGCCAGCCCTCATAAGCGATATCGGAGAAACACGAGGGCTTCAGACCGATATTGGGCTTCACAACCCCGAAAAAGATCGGACGATCGTAGGCCTGCAGAAGATCGCGTATCCCTTCGATACCGAATCTCGGCCCCTCGAAAGCGTCCAGATAGGGCTCGGGAAATCCGATATCGAGCAGCTTCACCACAGGAACTCCGGGAGTAAAAAACGTACCCTCGCCGCAGATGGCTGAAATAAGATTGGGCAGCTTCGGGCCGAAATTACGGTAGGGATGCGCAACCGTAACCCGGCAAGCGTGAACCGGACCGGATTCGGCGTGTTTGACCGGATAACTGAGTTCGGGCAATTCACCCTCTACAGTAAGGCCGATAACCTTAGCGCCATGGAGCGGCCTGAAATCCTCATCGAACCCGACTCGTCTCCACTGTGCCGTGGACTGCTCGCTGCAGAAATGGGCAAGCGCCATCTCGATATCGCCAACACACTCCAGATAGTATTCGAGCGTGAGATAGTCTGCCATATCGAGCTGTTCGGGTGAAGCGAAAAAGCCCTTGATGTCCTCAGTATTCATAAAATAAACAAAACGTTAATCTCACGACCCCGGATATATGCAAGCCACCAGCCAGGGATCCTGTTTGGAAATGCAATTATTGATGAAAAGCCGATTGTGTCCGGATCTCAGCCTTCGGACCGGATGCCCTGAAAATACTCGTAAGCCTCGGCAGGTGCCAGATTCTCGTGCACCACACGGTTCACTGTCTTCATCATGGCGAGAGGAGCGTCGCTCTGGAAGATGTTACGGCCCATGTCAACACCGGCGGCACCTTCCTGTATCGCCCGATACGACATGGTCAGTGCATCAAGTTCGGATATTTTCTTGCCTCCAGCCATCACGATCGGTACCGGACATGATGCCACTACCGTTTCGAAATCCTCGGGCACATAATAGGTTTTAACGATCTGGGCTCCGAGTTCGGCCGATATACGGCAGGCAAGCCTGAAATATTTTGCATCACGCACCATGTCCTTGCCGACGGCGGTAACCGCCATGGTGGGAATGCCGTAACGCAGTCCCATATCGACGAGCTTCGTCATGTTGCGGATAGACCGGGTTTCGAACTCTCCGCCGATGAAAACCTGGAGGGTGATAGCCGCAACGTTCATTCTGATGGCATCCTCGATATCTACGGCAAGCTGCTCGTCGGAGAGTTCCTTGAGTATGCTCGGGCCGCCGCTGCAGCGCATGACAACCGCCTTTGTAAGCGAAGGAGGCACCGTAGTGCGCAGAATACCCCTGGTGAGCATAATGGCATCGGCATAAGGCATGAGCGGGACAATATTGACATCGGGACGCTCAAGACCGGTGGTCGGACCCTGAAAATAGCCATGATCGATAGCGAACATGACGGTCCTGCCGGTATCCGGCCTGAAAATGCGCGAAAGGCGGTTTTTCATGCCCCAGTCGAGCGAATGCGCTCCTTTCAGAAAGAAGCCATATTTCTCGACAGGAATATCGGTATAGTACTCTTTGGCCTGTTTGTCCTTGTCATATTCAGCCATGATGGTGTCTCCGGTTTCGGTTTTGATTCAGGTTAACGTCTTGTAATTTGATCAATTCAGCTTAACGAAGCGCGGCTGCGATATTGCCGCCGTCGACCGTGACGATCGAGCCGGTCGTCTTCGTTTCGAGCGCCTGGTGCACAAAGGCCTCTGCAACATCCTCGGCGGTAACCTCAACCTGCAGAAGATTGCCGGCCATATACTCCCGCTCACTGAGCCCCCGGGCTTTGGAGCGGGTTTTTATCATTTCTTCGGTCAGAAGACCTGTACGAATGCGGTCGGCATTGATACCGTTCGCCCTTATGCCGTCGCGTCCGTGATCGAGTGCGTACTGGCGGACAAGAAACATGGTCGCGGCTTTCGGCAGGCCATAAGGGCCGAAATCAGGTCCCGGATTTACTGCCTGCTTCGAGACATTGAAAAGCAGAACCCCTCCCGTTTCCTGCAGACGCATGATTCTTACCGCCTCCTGGGCAATGGACTGGTGCGAAAAAAAGTTGAGCTCGAAGCTCCTGCGAAGCAGATCGTCGGCCACATCGCCGATCCTTCCCTGAAGAGCCACGCCGACATTCGATACCACGATATCCACCCCGCCGAAACGGCGACAGACCGAATCGAACGCGCTGCGCACAGCATTGCGGTCGGTCACGTCGCAGGCTACGGCAAGCACGTCTTCGCCAATCTCTCTGGCCGCAAGCTCCAGCGCATCGGGGTTAAGGTCGAGAATCACCAGCTCGGCACCCCGCTGCCGGAATGCCCTGGCCGTGGCCAGTCCGATGCCGCTTGCCGCACCGGTAACCAGAGCGACCTTTCCGGCAAACACATCGTGACGGACCTTATTCATCTTGGCCTGCTCCATCTCCCAGTACTCGATATCGAACGCATCGCGCTCGCTTATGGACTCAAACCGTCCTGCCGACTCGGCGTCCAGAATGGCAGATGCGGTACTTGCTGCAATATCTGCATTGACCGCAGCAGCACTCGCTGTCCGGCCAAGACCGAAAAGCCCGAGACCCGGTACAAGCACCACCCTCGGCAGAGGATCGAGCATCGTCACCTGCATGCCGGAAGCCTCTTTCTGGCGCTCGAAATAAGCCGTGTACTCCTCCTTATACCTTTCAACAGCGGCACGGACAACGTTCCTGAACCCCTCGATGTCTGCTGCGTCGGGTGCTGGAACTACAAGCGGACGATTCTTTGTGCGGATAATGAAATCGGGGGTCATGGCGCCTCTTCCGCTCACTTCCGAAAGATCCGGACTGTTCACGTAATCCAGTATATCCGGAGATGAGCGAAAATCCAGCACGAACTGATCGTACTGCCTGGAGCCCGGACTTCTCTCTTCGGCGACCGCTCCCCTGATTACCGGAGCGACGTCCTCAAGCGAAGCAACAACCGGGGGAAGCGGAACTGCCGCATATCGCTTTCTCCCCGAGCGGGCTATACGCTCCTCAAGCTTTGTGACGCTTTCTATCATGAAACCGTAGGCCTCGGCCGCGGAATCGGCAAAGGTGACCAGACCGTGCTTGTGCAGCACCAGACCCCTGATCGCGGAATCGCGCCCGTAAGCTTCGGCAGCCGAATGCGCAAGTCCGAGACCCGGCTTGATGTAGGGAACCGTGCCGAACAGATCCCCGAGGGTTTCCCGGCAAAGCGCTTCCCCATCCGGCTGGTTGCTGAGCGTCAGAAGGGCCGTTGCATGCGTATGAAAAATAAATCTGTGCGGAAGAAAAGCGTGAAGCATGGTCTCGATCGAGGGTGAAAGCGAATTTTTCACCATGTGATCGGTCAGGTAGAAAAGATTCAGATAGAGGAAGTTTTTGAACTCCCTTGTCGAGAACTGCTGTATATCGTCGTCGCTATGCCGCTTGCCAGTGGCATAAAGATGCTGGAGTTTGCGAAGCGGATCTATGCGGACAGGCGTAAAATCGTGAGCATCGAGAGCGGCAAGATCAACGCCGCTGCCCTTGATGAAAATGACATTCACACTGTTACCGATTATGTCGCGCAATTCGCTCTTTACCGAGGTATTGCCTCCGCCGTGCATCACCAGAGAACTTTCGCTCCCGAGCAGACGGGATGCATAAACCAGTTCCGCAAGTTCTGCAGGAATTTCGTTATCGCTGAGCTGACGATCTACAGAGCGCTGAAAATCGGCGCTGTTCCAGAGATTTTGCATGAGTAACTACTGCTTCTTTATTACCGGTTGCCGGCTGGTTAAATTAGAATGGGGATCCTCTTGTTTCCTTTCAGACCGATCAGCTGTATCACATATTCGATTTTTTCTTTTTATGCCACCCTTCAATGAAAAAACCGGACAGGTAAATGACTATAAATCCGGGAACGACTACTGCGAGATAGGTCATCTGGTCGCCAACGGTCTGCAGTTGTCCGGATGACCAGATCATCCATGCAAGCATGAACCAGAGAGGTCCTACGAAAAGAAATGTTACGTTCCAAAGGGTAGTAAAAGTGTACTTCATAGATCGTCAGCCTTGATCAATCAGGTTATGTTGAAACCGAAAAGCTCAGATAGTACCTTCAAGTCTGAGCTTGCGCTCGTTGTATTTTTCAAGTATAATGCGCACCAGATACTGAAGCGCATTGATCACATACGTGAAATACGCAAGAAAAGCCTCCCAGATCAGGACTTCCTCGGGATAGCCAAGAAAAGCCAGCACAAAATAGAGCAGATGAAATCCCGCTGCTATCGTACTTCCGATATCCTCCCAGAGGAACTCTTTCGAGTAGACCCATTTATCGAAAATCTCCTTTTCGAAAAACATGCCGGTAATGAACAGCAGCGCAAAAAACAGAGTTTTAAAAAGAATGGCCACACTGATCCAGTAAAAGTCTGTAATGAAGAGTCCGTTCGCGTACAACGCGGTAATTGCGACACCGGATACGAAAATCAGAAACTGTATGGGAGCGAGAATGATCTGTATATCAGTCCAGATCGATGCGTTTCGTTTAGCGAGCTGTTCGGGAGTATAACGAGGCATAAAAACAGTTATTCTTCGGATGAAAAAAATCCGCGCCCGTAATCGAAATCAATCAGGACGCATCAAAACTTGAAGCATGGAATATACTAAAATGAAAGAGAGAGAAAAAGCGGGGTCTCTCCTGTAAATAATCTTCGAATTCCCGACGTATTTCGGAGGCAGAGGCCAAATGTGTACAGAGAGCGCCTTTTTTTTCCGGAAAATTGACCTATCTTTAGGGCACCTCTAAAAAGTGTGATGAGCGGTCCGTGTGCAAGGCGGACGGAACGGAGAAACCGGAATGTACACAGAGTACATGAGGATTTCGAGTACCGCCCAACGCAGCAATCGGGTCGCGTAATAAGTTTTGAGAGGTACCCTTTACAGGCTGAGCTGAAACAGGAATCCTTCTTACGTCAATTTGTATTACCGGGTTCCATCAGAGTTTTATTCAACTTTTGTTTGTTTCACCGGATGTACATGCTGAAACCAGAAGAGACAAGACCCCTGAAAATCCTCCTTATTTCACCCCAGGGCAAAATGGATGACGACAGCAACCAGAAACCCCTGTTCCATATGGCTCTGGCTGTTCTGGTAAGCCTGACACCGCCCCAGCATGAGATAGAGCTCATTGACGAGCACTTTCACGATCCGATAAACTATGACGGAAAATACGATCTTGTCGGCATCACAGCCCGGACGCTCGAAGCCACAAGGGCATATGAAATCGCCGACACCTTCAGGGCTCACGGAAAAAAGGTCATCCTCGGAGGCTTGCACATCTCCTTCAACTCCGAAGAGGCAGCAAAACATGCCGACAGCATTGTCGTCGGAGAGGCCGACAACCTGTGGACGACCGTGCTTGACGACGTAGCCGGCAACAGGCTCAAGCCTTCATACAATTCAAAGGATTTCCCTCCTGTCAAGGAAATCACCCCGATCGACTATGAACGGATCGCGAAGGTATCGAAACGGGAAAAGGTAGACGGAACGAAATCCATTCCGATCTACGTCACACGCGGCTGTCCCTTCAACTGCTCCTTCTGCGTTACCCCGAACTTCACCGGCAAACAGTATCGCGCCCAGAAACCCGAACTCCTCAAGCAGCAGGTAGAAGCGGCTAAAAAGCATTTCTTCAACCTGAGTTGAGCGATAGCCATCCGGCAGGCCACCTCAGCCGATAAAAAACTACCGACCAGCTCCTGCTGAGTTACCGTTTTACCCTTTTGAACATGTCTTTGCGTGCAACACGGCACACCTGATA
>VGGK01000020.1 GCA_016868665.1 Chlorobiota bacterium | reverse complement strand
AGAGCTTGCTGAAGGTCGCCGCAGGTTCCCGAAGGTGGCGGAACTGGTCGCCGATATCCCAGGTGATGAGCCCCATGCCTTTCGGCCACTCGCCCGATTGCGACCAGCCGGCAAGCGCGCGCATGGCATCCTCTTCGTCGATGGTTGCCAGGTGTATGACGGCTACCCGCGCGTCAGCGTTCAGTTTGAGTTCGTCGAGCCAGGCCATGATGCATCCTGTTTTAAAATTTTATACCTCCGGGCATCCCGATAAAATTGTGATGAGCGGTTCGAGTGCAAGTCGGAACAACGCAGCAATCACATCGCGCAATACATTTTACAGATACCCGTCACAGTTTTACCACCGGCAGATCACTCACCGGCAACGGCAATCGCGAGCCGTCGCGCAGCAGGATCCAGGAACGGTTGTTCTCCTCCGTATCTCGCAGCCAGAGCGTAAGGCGGCGGTTGCCGTCCACCCCGAACCCTGCGATGAAGCGCCGCTCTCCCGAACGGCAGGGCGGCTCGGCATGGATGAACTCGCTGTCTTCGGGGTTGAGCGGCTTATGCCGGCTCTCCTCCCGCTCCCCTTCCCGTACCGGACGCAAGCCGTCGGCCCCGTTGACGTAGGTGATCAATGGACGGATCATCGATGACCGCTCATAAATGACCAGCCCGAGCGTCTCCTGGTTGTCCGAGGCGGCCTTGATATACTTGCTGCACACCGGTTTGCCGGTCGGGTACGGGGTGCCGCGCGCAACGACGGGAACCAGTTCGAAATCCCGGAGTTCCCGGTTCCAGCTGCGCAGGCAGTAATCATGCGTCAGCGTCTGGTCGAACATCCCGCCGGAGAAGCGGCATGCGCCACGGGCGATAGCTTCGAAGGGGTTGCCTGCATGAACGTCGCAGAGTGGAAAAAACTCCCGGATTTTCTCTTCGATGCCCGGCAGCAGGCTGCTCCCCCCTACGAGAAAAACCCCCTTGAGCTCCTCCTTGCGCATACCGGCCCGGTCGCGCGCCTGATCGAGGGCGCGGTCGAGCGTGCGGATGATGTGCTGGTAGAGGCTGTTCCTGCCGGGCTCCCGTTTTTTCTCGAGCACCTCCTTCAGGGTACCGGCAGTGAGGGTGACCTCGATAAGACGGCCGGTAACGTCGTTATAGCACGCGAACGACGACGCTTCGCTGCCGCTGGAGATGGCTATTTTCGCCCCCTCAATCGCTTCGAGCAGGGACGGGCCGATCGAGGCGATATCGTCATCCGAGAGTCCCTCCCGTTCCTGGATGTGTTCCAGCAGCCAGTTATCGACCATGATGCCGCCGATCTCCTCGCCGGCCCGGCCAAGCAATCGGCATTTCGTATGACCGGCATGCAGCAGATCGGTACGGACTATCGAAACGTCGAGGGTGCCGCCGCCGAAATCCACGATGCAGTACGCTTCGCCGTCGAGCACCCCGTCGCTGTACCCGAGCATGCAGGCGGTTGCCTCGTCGATGAAGGTGATCCCTCCCGGAAACCGTTTTATGGCCGCTTCGCGCAGCCAGTCGATATAGTGGTCGAAAGCTTCCACCGGGACGGTCAGCAC
The DNA here is from genome assembly GCA_016868665.1 of Chlorobiota bacterium. Taxonomy (GTDB): domain Bacteria; phylum Bacteroidota; class Chlorobiia; order Chlorobiales; family Chlorobiaceae; genus Chlorobium. Next base: position 34,925 of record VGGK01000020.1, on the reverse strand, counting down.
GATCTCCTCGTCAATGTCGCCGAAATAGCCGCGCACGAACATCAGGATGCGATCGACGAGCTCGTCCGCCGCATGGCGGGGATAGATAACCCTGCCGTTGACGCGCCGTCCGCGATTGGCCCCGCCGGTGCGGAGCATATCCATTTTCAGCCACCTGAACGTTCCCGGATGGTTGACAAGACCTGAAGCGCCGACCTGACTGCCGGCAAGGAGCCCGTTATCTTCCGTAAAATGAATGACGGAGGGAATGACCCTCGCGGGTTCCGATCCCGGCTGGGGAAACCTTATGCCGAGATTGGGCAGTTCGGGAGTTTCCACGGCATGCAGGGCTTCGTTCCAGCGTGCGACCACGCTGTTGCATGTCCCGAAATCAAAAGCGAGAGCCATTTTTCAAACGGTTATCATGGGTTACCACTCCATATCCTTCAGTTCTTCCGTCTCCACGGCAGTTTTTTCGGTAGCGTCGTCGCTGCTGTCAACGGTGATCAGACCGCGAAGAAAGTACCCCTGCAGGAGCGACAGCAATTGCAGGAGTCTGGCCTGAAGCCCCGCCGACCGGTCGGCCTGTCCGGCACCGGTATACAGCCTGTCCATCAGCATACTGCTCTCTTCCGGCGAACCGGGCAGGCGTGTCGCGAGGATACCGGCCACGATGTTGTCCTGCGGCCGGAGCCAGCAGACGTGCTCCTGCCGGGAGCCTCCCTCCGGAACGGTAACGAGGTAGTGCAGCGCGAGTTTTTCGGGCCAGGTGCCGTTCAGGGTGATCTCCTGCAGCCTGCTGCGGGGAACCGATCCCCGCTGCGCTCCGGCAAAGAGCGCTCCGGCCCGTCTGAAGGGATCCGGGCTCGAAAGATCCTGCTCCTGCAGCTCGCCGGACCCATACCGTTCCGTCCAGAACGAGAAGATATCCCTCGTGCCGGGCGGAAGGGACGGCTGGGCCGACCGTGATTCCGGAAGAAGCCCCGGCAGTTCCCGATAGAGGGCGACCGCAGCCTCGACGACCGCTTTTCCGGAGGGGTTTTTCGGCCTTCCGCCGCTCTCTTCCCAGTAGGCGACAACCTCGAGCGCACTGGTGAAGGGCAAACCGTGCAGCCGGTCGAGCAGCGCATCGTGATCGCCGCAGAGTTTAAGGGCCTCGATCACCAGTTGCGGGTCGTGCCCCTCCCTGACGGCATGGTCGTAAGCCGCCACAAGCCGGGGATTCTGACTTTGGAGGACCGTGGTGCTGATCCGCTGCCTCCGGGCGGAAGATGCGGCAAGCCATGCTTTTTCGAAAATTGAGTGATCGGGATCTTCAAGAGCGAGATAGCGCTCCGGATTGCCTCGCGCAAGCCCGAACAGGGCGTCCATCTCAAGCGCGGGCGCATGGCGGCTTTTCGCTTCGATCTTTTCGGCGATGTCGTCGCGATCGGCGATACTCCAGAGCGTGAATACCATACCGTTGCCCCAGTCGGTTTCCGGCATGGCCTCAATCGCCTCGAGCATATCCTGCCGAAGCGCTTCGGAAGCGTGCGTCCTCTTCAGCAGCTCTTCGAAACGACGTGATTTCCAGTAGTTCCAGAGCGCGACGTGCATGACCGGCTCGTCGCTGTGCTGCAGGAGCAGCAGACGGCGGAATATCGCATCCGATTCCGGATGCCCGTTCTCTACCGCGCTTGACAGTTCAAGGGCGGCCTCACGGCTGTGGCCCGAAAACAGGCGCTCCACCGCTCTCTTTCTGAGGAACGCGCCGAGGAGCGGGTTTGTGGCAAAAAGGTGTTTTTCGGCTTGCATCGGGATTCGACAATCAACATATGAGCTATTTAAAGATTATACATATATCGCTCTCTAACAAGCAAATACAAGCCGACCTTACCATTTTCAACCGGGAGCGCCGGGTTCCGGATCGGTATTGCTGAACCTGTGTTTCATCAACATGGGGGCTATCCAGCCTCTTCCCTCGTCACCCTTTGCGCGTATCTCATAACACCTTTTATCACCCCCTGGCGCTGCAAAACAGCGATACTCCTCTCTTTCTGCTCACCGCCAACGGCTCACGGCCCGCACTCTTTTCCTCCTCTTCTCAACCGAGCAAATGAAAAAAGGGGTTTTGTTATATATTATGTTTTAATTGATCTTAACCAGGACGGCAGACCCGTAAAAACCATTTTACCAGGAAAAACCATGGCAGACGAAAAAAAACAGAGTGGCTTGTTTTCATGGATGAAAAAGAACAAAACGGCAGGAACCCCTTCGGCCGATAACGGTTCAAAACAGCAGGCAGCGGCGGCGGCACCGAAACCGGCACCTCCTGCAACCCCTGCGGCTCCCGAAAAATCGGAAACTGCGCCGGCTCTTCGCCCAAAACCGGCTCCTGCTGCAAACCAGGAAAAAAACGACAAGACGGACACTGTCGATACTGAAGCAGCTATTCGGAACTATTTCGAAAGTATCGCAAACCTGGGGGTCAATCACCTGAAAATGGCAGAGACCATCCTCAATGCCGTTTCGGAATCTCTTGAAAAACTGACAGGAAATCAGAATCGGAACAAGCAGTAGCAGCCTGCCGCCGGGCATGATTCAGAGCGTGAACATTGCCCGGCAGCTCGCCCCTTGGCGGTTATGTGGTTATATCCGAAGTTGATACGATCATTCAGTAAGTTTTCGTCATATCGCTGTCCACGCAGATGATGAAATCGGCGCGACCTCTGTGCTGCTTTTCCAGGTGCCGGATATTTTCCTGCTCAACCGTGGTGATGGTCATATATCGCAAGGAGTCGTTCTTGTGCCGCAGATAGAATACAATACCTTCATAATCGTCCGAATGGTATGCCCCGTTGAAATGAAGAAAAACATGGCCCGGCTTATGGTTCAGTAATATAAAATGGGCCATGGTGGCGTCTTTGATGGCCTGGGCCTTCACCATCCCGGGAGTACCATGTCCACCCATCATCGTCAGCATGTTCCTGTAACCCGGCAGTTCGGGATCGAAATGAACCGGCAATGGCGCAATCCAGCTTTTTTCTTCATTGCCGAGCGAATCAAGAGCGGCAAAGCCTCCGTTTTTGTGAACCAGACGGGCAAATCTTTTTGGAATATTCGATGCGATAAACCTTACCCGATGATCCCTGGCAAAATCCACCAGAGGAGCATAATCCGTTTTGTAGTTAGGCCAGAGACGGGCAAGGGAATCCAGCCCGGCCGAATCAATCCGGCCGGACAGGTAATCGTCAAGCGCTTTCTGATTGTCGGCTTCGAACATTTCGGCGCCAAGAATCAGCCTGTTTGTTTTATGCAAGTCCCTGGTGAGCTCCAGCTGCAGCCAATGTGCGATGGGGTTGTCGTGCAATTCCCCAAACAATACGACATCGCTTTTCTTCGCTTTCTTCAGCAACTTATGATAGCTCGCCTTTTTACCGGCATTGTCATAGAGAACAAATGCCGCTTTATCGCGACCGTACGCGCTGAAACCGAAGGCCGCTGCGAAAAGCAGGATAAAAATCTTGTAAAACATGGCAATGCTTGTCAATCGTTCATAATTACCGGTCACGCCCATTCCATTCGTATCGGTATCGGCCCTGCTCTCGCTCGGACGATAACCGGATTTACAGCGCACGGTCTGCGATGCACAGCCGCAATACTCTATTTTGAATCAATATAAACAATTCGCAGAAGCCGCCAGCTTCACCCTTTACGTTTCGGAACAAGTCAGGCCGAATGCAAAAGCGAGATTCATGGAACTCCCGGCAAATCATTTGCATCTGACAAACCGATTGTTCAGATTGAAGTAACTAACGACATACCGATGGGCAGTGAAATAGCAAAAACCGAGTTCAGCGACGAAGATTTCCGGCAGTTTCGCCAGAATCTGAGAAAGGAAACGCTGATTCTGATGGAATGGTTTTCCTCGGATGTTTTCGAAAAACATCAGGAGATGTGCGGCCTCGAACTCGAAGGCTGGATCGTCGATCGGCATTGCGATCCTGTCCCGAGAAACGAGGAGTTCCTCCGGCGGGTCAACAACCCGCTGGTCGTACCTGAACTGTCGAAATACAACTTCGAGCTCAACATCACTCCGCATCCGCTCGATCGCAATCTTCCGGCATTCCTGAACGGGGAACTGCAGAAGCTCTGGCAGATCTGCACAGTCAATGCCCGCGACATGGGGTGCAATATCCTTATGACCGGCATCCTGCCGACCTTGCAGGACAGAATGCTGACGCTCCGGAACATCTCTTCGCTCCAAAGGTATCATGCGCTGAACCGCGAAATCCTTCGTTTGAGATCCTCGAACCCGCTTAAGATACATATAGAGGGCACGAAAGATTCGCTGGAGATCGTCCATCATGACGTTATGGCCGAGGCGGCCACGACATCGCTGCAGATCCACTTTCAGGTGCCGGTCAGCAATGCGGCAGCTTTTTACAACATTGCCCATGTGCTGTCGGCACCGATGGTCGCACTCACAGCCAACTCTCCGTTCCTCTTCTGCAGGGAACTCTGGGATGAAACTCGCATCCCCCTGTACGAGCAGGCCGTAAAATCGCCGGCATTCGTTGATATCTCCGGTCGAATGGTTTCGCGCGTCACCTTCGGGCGGGATTACGTCCGCAATTCGCTTAAAGAGGTCTTCCTCGAAAATCTCGACGGATTTCCGGTGCTGCTTCCGGTCACGTTCGACGATGACTTCAGCCAGATGAACCATCTGCGGCTGCACAACGGAACCATCTGGCGCTGGAACCGCCCGCTGATCGGATTCGGAGAGGATGGCCGCCCCCATGTGCGCATCGAACATCGCGTCCCCCCCGCAGGACCATCGATCCCGGACATCACAGCCAATATCCTCTTTTTTTATGGCGCAATGCTTCACCTGCAAACCGAAGCGCCGCAAACTTCGATATCGTTCGAACAGGCCCGGTCGAATTTTTACGCCTCCGCTCGATTCGGGCTTGACTCCACGGTCACCTGGACTTCGGGAAGCGCCCTGCCGGTGGAGACCCTGCTGCTGCAACAGTTGATCCCCGGGGCAATTACGGCTCTTGCCGAACGCGGATTCGACAGTCACGATCTGAGATACTACCTTGTCGATATTCTGGCAAGGCGCGTAGAGACACGCCGGAACGGGGCCTGGTGGCAACGAACCTTCATCGGACGGCATGGCCCCGATTTCAGGGCGATGACCCAGGCATACCTTGAAAACCAGAACGGAAACCTTCCCGTACACGAATGGAGCATCTGAACCAGTATCAACCCCCCGATCTGCGCCTGTTCGATCGGCTTCCCGAAGGCTTCACCGGAATCGCAATCGAAAAACTCGGCTCGATCCTGCCGGGCCCTTCGCTCATCCGTATCGAGGGCGAAAAAGGGGCTCCGATCTTCGTTTCGATACTGCTGCACGGCAACGAAACTACGGGGTTTTCAGCCATGCAGCAGCTCCTCGAGGGATTCGGTGCTCCCCGCCGTCTGCTGCCGAGACCGATGCTGCTCTTTGTCGGCAACGTGGCCGCGGCCGTTAGGGGAGTGCGAAAACTCGACGGTCAGGCCGACTACAATCGCATATGGCAGGGTGAACGCTATCCGGAACACCTGCTGGCACGGCATGTTCTGGCCGAAATTGCCAGGGCGGCTCCGGTTGCCGGCATCGATCTGCACAACAACACAGGCAAAAACCCGCACTATGGGTGCGTCAACCGGCTCGAACACAAATCCCTTTCGCTTGCAAGGCGGTTCAGCAAAACCATCGTCTGGTTTACGGAACCCCACGAAGTCCTTGCAGTCGCCCTGTCGGCCATATGCCCTGCGGTTACGCTTGAATGCGGGGTTTCAGGCGATGCGACCGGAACAGAACATGTCGAAAATTATCTCCGGCACTGCCTTGAACTGCCCGAGGAGATCCTGTTCGCTCCGCCGGCCAATCATCACAACGACCTCTTCCATACCACCGCACGGATACTCCTCTCTGAAGGAACCCGTCCGGGATTCGGACAGTGTGATGACAGCGCCGACATCTGTTTTCGCGAGGACCTCGAAACCCTCAATTTCGAGCGGGTGCCCGAAGGAACGGAACTGGGGCGCTTTAGCAAAGAACTGCCGCCGATCAGGGTCATCGACAACATGAACGAAACCGTTACCGACCGTTACCTCCTTTTCAGCGAAAACCGCATTCTCACCCGTGTGCCGGTCGTGCCATCGATGTTCACCCGTGATGTGAAGATTATCCGGCAGGATTGCCTCGGCTATATCATGGAGTCCTACCAACTGCCTGAAGCACCGCCACCACCAGATGATCCGCCTCCGCCTGAAAAACCTGATCCTCCAGAAGACCATGATGAGCCGGAGCTGCCGGAACCGATCGAAAAACCTCCGATCGAAGCACTTCCCTTGGTGCGCAGATCGTTTTGAGCTTTCCGGTACCAGTCGCTCTTGCTGATGAACAGTTTTGTTATCGGAAAACCGATCACATATGCGATAAAACAATAGAACGCACCGCCTGACCCGAGAACTACAATCGGAAAAACCGCCCAGAATGGTATCAGAAACAAGTATAAAAACCATCCGACACCCGGCGTGAGTATACCGATCGCGGTAAACAGTCCGATGATTCCGAAAACAAACGCACCCAGGAGAATGCGTTCCTGAATCGAAAGCTCCGGTCCTTCGGCTTCAAAGAAATTCAACTTGTTCGTCGAAGCGGTACCGGCGATGGCCTCCGGCAATTCGCCACCCTCGAGAAGCTTCATCACAGACCCGGCTCCATCGGCAATACCACCGTCAAAATCACCGTTTTTGAATTTCGGGGTCATAACGTTCTGAACGATCCTTCCCGCCATCGCATCGGTAAGCGCTCCTTCAAGACCGTACCCCACTTCGATGCGCATCTGCCGGTCGTTGGGAACCACCACGATCAGAACGCCGTTGTCCCTGCCTTTCCGTCCGAGTTTCCATGACTCGAACACCCTGACTGCATAATCCTCGATGCTCTCCCCGTCAAGCGTGGGAATCGTCAGCACGGCAATCTGGTTCCCGGTGCGTTTTTCATGTGCCTGCAGGCTGTCCGACAATGACCGGTTGACTGCCGGAGACAGAAGCTGGGCGTTATCGGTAATCCTCCCGGTCAGATAAGGAACATCCGCACCAAACAGTATCGTGGTGCTGAGGAGCAGCATGATCGGGAGCAACAGAACAATCGAACGCAGCTTCATATACCTTTCTCCTCGATCACTTTGTCGGGCAATTCGTTGTCACGTGCTTTTCCTGCGCAGTTCCGCATCGACTTTGCTCCGCTGAATCACGCTCAATACAATCCGGGTTCCGGTGGGCTCTTCCGTCTCGGCGACACGTTCATCCAGATGCATGCAGTCCTGATCCGATACGATTTGTTTCACAAGAAATCCATGTATCCGATAATTATCTATTACGTGGTTTCACTGAATAGAATCGCTCTGTCCGGAGAGTCTGCGGAGATATGAACCGCATTCACCACCTGTCATGGTTCGTTTTGATAAACTCATGGCTGCAGCAAACCCTCCTCCTCACGGAAAACGAAGGCATGATCGGTCCTCCGGCTCGCAACCTCTTTTGGTACCGACTCTGTCAGAACATCGAATGGGCGCCGAGCTCCTGGCCAGCCAGCCCATCCTTGAGAGCGCGACTGTAAAAATCACGCAAGGTTTCTGTGCCGTACGAAGGCGTGGCATCGGCGTCGTACCGTTTTCTGACCGGATCCCACACCAGCATCGACTCGGAGCAGTAATACTTGCCGATGCGGGCGAACTCCGCCTTGTCGGCCAGTTGCGGAAAAATTTTCGACAGCAGGGTGAGCACCGGAATGATGATGTCGAACATCCGGATCGGCACCTTCTTGAGCTTCGGTTCGCGTCCAAGCAGCTCGAAAAGCATCAGCGCCTGGTCAAGATTCGTCACGGCCTCTCCCGGTCCGCCAATGGGCAGGATTTTGTTCCGCTTGTCAGGATCTTCAAGGCAATCGGCAATGAAGCGGGCAAGATCGGCCTCGCTGATCGGCTTGCATGCAGTGATCTTTCCGTCGCCGAACATGACGTAAGGCTTGCCGCTTCTGACCTTCTCGATCTGCCCGGCAATGGATTTGAAGAAGGCGGTCGGACGCACGATGGAGTAGGTCACGCCGGACTCCTGCAGCTCTTTTTCAAACCTGAGCTTGGCGCGCTGAAACTCCAGCATCGGCTTTTGCACGCAGATGGCCGAGAGCAGCACGAACTGGCTGATACCGGCGGATATGCCCGCGTCGAGCGCATTGCGAGTGGCCTGGTAATCAATGTTCCAAGAATCCCGGATGCCACCGTTACGCGAGGTCAGGCACGAAACCATCACATCGAAATGCTCCCCCCGAATGCCGTCGCGAATGAGCGACTCCCTGTCCGAGACATCACCGAACCGCACATCAGAACCTTTCAGCTTCTGCCTGGTCTCGGCTTCGGTAGTCGAAGCGTCCACACCGGAGCGCTGACGGGCGAAGCTGACCACATCATAGCCTCTCGAAACCAGCTCCCTGACGACAAACTTGCCTATATACCCGGTTGACCCCACAACAATAACACGCTTCTTTTGCGCCTTGACAGCATTTTCAGCCGGAGATGTCGAAGTAGTCAATGGTCGATGAATTTTAACGTTGCCTCAATCCTGGACAGAACATGATTATATGGCTAAAATACACAAATTAAAACTCCAAAAACGAGGTGCAGCCTGCTTACTTCCTCGGCAAAAAAAACGTATAATGCTGCCCTACCGGGTATCTGTCGTGGTTTCCCGAGGGCACACTGCCCGATGAAATCCAGAGGATCCGGAGTTGCTGCGAATACGGATTAAATGGGTATTCGAACCTCGACCAACCGTCGCGCAATTACTTTATCGAGGTTTCCTGATCGCTTGCGGCTTTAATCAACTGCAGTTATATCAATAGTCTGAAGAAGTATAAAAGAATTGGCATCAATTTGAATTTCAAAATAATCAGTATTCATCGGAGGATCATCAATAATCAAATGACCCAGAGTATTCTGTCCGGAAAACGTTACAGCACAATTCCTGCACAGTTCCTTTTTTCCGGGATACGAAGTCACAGTGTAAAAAATCTCAGGTTTACTCGAAACAAACATACCCTCAAGTGATATGAGAAACATTCGGCGCTGTTGAATGCCCGGTCTGAATGAAAGTACTATATGCATTGGTGATGCACTCAATACAAGCGGAGTATATGGTTCTGTTTCCCCCGGCATATTGTATACGCCGATTCCGTATACCAGATTGATACCACGGAAATCAAGTTTTACCTTGTAACCGTCACCAAGTTCGTAAGCAGTGAGATCCAGTGTTTTCCGTTCGCCAATTCCAACCAGATCAGCCTGCAATCCAAGATGTTGCCCAATAAATTGTTTTTCGAGATTAAGCCTTATTTCAGGCTTGAGCCTGTTCTGCATTTTTCCAGAACCGATCAAGGAAAAAGGCTTTGCAAGACGAAATGATACACCGGCTTTGGCCGGGTTCAGATTCCTGTTTTCAGCAATCGAGTCGCTTCCGGCAAGAAAGCAGGACAAGAACACTGCTGTGAACACCTGATACCATGAAAATCTGATGCTCATCATGTTGATATGTTGATTTACCATTAATCGATGAAAAATCGCTTTGCAAAAGAATGCAATTAAAAACAGAAATACGGATCACAAGGTTCCGTGATACTCCGTTCCGATCAGCAGGGAGAGATATGCTCCGTTAAGCTATGCTCACCGGATCGAACTGATTGTACCTTCTTTCCGACGTCAGAAAAAGGGGAAATAATATGTAAATCACACACACAAAATCCGCCCGTGGTCGGTGGTACGCTTTCCTCCTGAATCAGTGGTACAGTTTGCTCCAGAACAAGTGGTACACTTTCCCCGGAATACTCACCCTCTGCTCGGGTTCTCATCCCTCCCGGAATGCAAAAACCCCGCTTTCGCGGGGCTTTTTGCGGAGAGGGAGGGATTGATTCGGGCCTTTCAGCCCTCACCCCTTCGGGGCGGTCTCGCTTTCGCTCGCCGTCGAAACGGCTGGGCCGTTTTCGAACCCTCCACCCGGGTTCGAACCCCTCCCGGAATGCAAAAACCCCGCTTTCGCGGGGCTTTTTGCGGAGAGGGAGGGATTGATTCGGGCCTTTCAGCCCTCACCCCTTCGGGGCGGTCTCGCTTTCGCTCGCCGTCGAAACGGCTGGGCCGTTTTCGAACCCTCCACCCGGGTTCGAACCCCTCCCGGAATGCAAAAACCCCGCTTTCGCGGGGCTTTTTGCGGAGAGGGAGGGATTCGAACCCTCGGTAGCTCTTTACGAACTACGTCGGTTTAGCAAACCGGTGCCTTCAGCCACTCGGCCACCTCTCCTGAATGTGTTTGTGCGGAGGATGAGGGACTCGAACCCCCATGGGCGTGAACCCGGCAGTTTTCAAGACTGCTGCCTTACCAATTAGGCTAATCCTCCAACTACTTGCAAAGAACTGGCTTCAAAGATAGCGAATCGCAGAGAAAATGCCAGAGAAAAATTTTAAAGGTCTCGCTTCGCTCGCCGTCGAAACGGCTGGGCCGTTTTCGAACCCGATCGAGGGTTCTCACCCTCCCTCTCTTTAACATTTCTCTGGTCTTTCACTCAGCTCTCGGTACTCAGTACTCGTCACTGATTTTACTGGCGGAGAGGGAGGGATTGATTCGGGCTTTCGCCCTCACCCCTTCGGGGCGGACTCGCTTTCGCTCGCCGTCCAAATAGCCTTCGGCTATTTGTCGAACCCCCTCGAGGGTTCTCACCCTCCCTCTCACCTGCCTTTCTCTGGTCTTTCACTCAGCTCTCGGCACTCAGTACTCGTCACTGATTTTACTGGCGGAGAGGGAGGGATTCGAACCCTCGAGGGCTGTAACACCCTACCCGCTTTCCAGGCGAGCGCACTAGACCAACTATGCGACCTCTCCGTAATTAAAAGGCCTGTAATTTACACTCTCTTTTGATTTTTCAAAAACACATTCTGCAGAAAAATTCCGCTGACAGTGGATGCCTGCTTCTGTTGGCATCTACAGCGATATGTACTTAACAGTGATTAACATTACCATAGTCCAGCCACTTTTCGTAAATTGGCGAATTCTATTTCGGAGTAATATAAAACTGCCCGACGATGACGAAAATCCTCTATGAAGCGCTCACGTTCGACGACGTCCTGCTTATCCCCGCCTATTCAAACATACTTCCCAAGGAGACACGGGTCACTACCCGTCTTACAAAATCGATAGAACTGAGAATCCCGCTCGTCAGCGCGGCAATGGATACCGTAACGGAGGCTCGGCTGGCTATCGCGCTCGCCCGTTCCGGCGGCATCGGCATCATCCACAAGAACCTGTCCATAGTGGATCAGGCACGTGAAGTGGCAAAGGTGAAACGCTACGAAAGCGGAATCATCCGCGATCCTTTCACCCTGTACGAAAACGCCACAATGCAGGATGCTCTCGACCTCATGCTTCGGCATTCGATCTCCGGAATACCGGTCATCGAACGACCTGCCTACGAAGGCGACCGGTCAAAGAAGTTGAAAGGTATCGTGACCAACCGCGATCTTCGCATCAAGCCTTCGCTTGACGCGAAAATTTCAACGATCATGACCAGCAGAAATCTTATCACGGCCTCGGAAGATGTCGATCTTGAAACGGCCGAACAGATTCTTCTGAAAAACAAGATTGAAAAGCTTCTGATCGTCGATAGCGACAACAACCTGAAAGGACTCATCACGTTCAAGGATATACAGACACGAAAACAGTTCCCCGATGCCTGCAAGGACAGCCACGGGCATCTGCGGGTCGGTGCGGCGGTCGGCATCCGTGAAAACACTCTTGCGCGCGTAAAAGCGCTTGTGAACGCCGGCGTTGACGTCGTGGCGGTCGATACTGCTCACGGCCACAGCCAGGCAGTCATCGATACGGTGAAAGCCATCAAAAACGCATACCCTTCCCTTCAGGTCATCGCCGGCAACGTCGCAACGCCCGAAGCTGTTCGCGATCTTGTTGCCGCTGGTGCGGACTGTGTGAAAGTCGGTATCGGCCCTGGCAGCATCTGCACTACCCGAATCGTCGCCGGCGTCGGCATGCCGCAGCTCACGGCTATCATCAATTGCGCCGAAGAGGCGTCCAAAACCGGAACACCTGTTATTGCAGACGGAGGAATCAAATACAGCGGAGATATCGCAAAAGCGATCGCAGCAGGTGCTGATGCAGTGATGATGGGCAGCATTTTCGCCGGTACCGACGAAAGTCCGGGCGAAACCATCCTGTATGAAGGCCGCAAGTTCAAGGCATACCGCGGCATGGGCTCGCTTGGCGCGATGTCCGAACCGGAAGGCAGCAGCGACCGCTACTTCCAGGACGCATCGAGCGAATCAAAAAAATATGTACCTGAAGGCATTGAGGGTCGCATCCCGTCCAAAGGCAGACTCGACGAAGTGGTATACCAGCTTATAGGAGGACTGAAATCCGCAATGGGCTATTGCGGTTCAGGCTCGATCGACGACCTGAAAACGAAAACGCAGTTCGTGCGAATCACTTCCGCAGGCCTGCGCGAAAGCCATCCTCACGACGTCAAAATCACAAAGGAGGCTCCTAACTACTCAACCTCGATGTAGCGGAAGGCCGCCGTAACAATCATCCAATCGGCGCCGCAATAAGCGGCATTACCTGCAAAATCAACCAGCCATGCCGAAAACGCAGCGATTCATAGTGCTTGCTTTTCTTTTCGTTCTCTTTCTCGCAGGATGCGCCGGCCCAAGGGATTCGGGCCTGACGGAAATGCAGATCGAAAAGCTTGTTCTGGCATCAAGGCCGAACACCTCCTCGCCGGATATCTGGGCGAAGGCAATAAAAGAGAGTCTCGAAGAGCTCGATAAGCCTGTTGACAAGGAGCATGTGAGTGCCGTAATTGCGATCATATCGCAGGTGAGCGGATTTTCGATTTCGCAAAAAAACCCCAGGATGGCCTCTATCCTCCGAAAACAGATAGATGGTGCCAAATCGAACGAGGTTTTGCGCTTTATCATCGAAACCAGACTTGCTCAGAAAGCTTCGAACGGAAAAACATTCGACGAAAACATCGACGCAATTGAAAGCGAACTTGATTTCGAGCGCTGGTATGAGGAGTTTACCTCGGCAAACGTGACGAAACCGATTCTGCTCGTACTCAACAAGGATGCAAGCGACCTGGTCACGACTATCGGTTCCATGCAGGTTTCCGTCAGCTTCGCGGAAGATTATCTGAAAAAACCCGGCAACGTCGGCCTGGGTAGCGTGCGCAAATCATTATATACCCACAAAGGCGGAGTATTCTACGGAACGGCTTACCTGCTCGACTTCAAACACGACTACGACGACTGGAAGTATGTGTTCGCCGATTTCAACGCCGGCCACTACTCGTGCAGAAATGCCGGTTTTCAGAAAATGCTGTCGAGTCTGGCTAAGAAAAGACTCTCCCTCGACGGAGACCTGGTCAACTATGAAAACAGCGACATAGGCTCGTCGGTCACCTATGGCACCTTCATCGATTTCCTGAAGAAAAAAGAGATCGAATTCGACGAAAACAGGATCAGAAAGGATTTTTCAAAGGAAAAAAGCCATGAATTCGAGGAGACTTGGTCCTACAAAACCCTTTCTGAACTCCACAGGAAACGATTCGGACGCACGATCTATGCAGTTTTACCCGATATTGCGCTGAACAGCCCGAAATTCGCAAGCGGCAGCCTTTCAACAAAATGGTTTGCACAACGCGTAAAGGCGAGATTCAACCATTGCATGCGCACGCGAATCTGAAGTTCCGGTTTGACGGTGCAGTTAAAAAACCAGGGGCGGACACTCTCAGGTCCGCCCGTCACTCATCACTCGTCGTCGGTCATCCCCTCCAGCCGATCCTCGAGATCGGCGTAGATCTCCTGCAGTTCGTCGATCATGTTCTGATCGGCCTTCCACATTCCCCTGCCGTGCGCTTCGAGCATGCGGCCTACGATGTTCTTGATAGCCTGGGGATTGAGCGTTGCAAGCCGTTCGCGCATGTCGGCATCGAGCGCATAGGTCTCTGCCGTCTTTTTGTAAACCCAGTCGTCCACGCTCTTGGTCACGGCGTCCCATCCCAGCATGTAGGTAACGCGGTTGCTGATTTCCGTCGCGCCGCTGTGGCCGTGCTTGAGCATGCCCTCGAACCATTTCGGGTTGAGCAGCTTGGAACGATACTCAACCCGCAGCGACTTCTCGGCATCATCCACCTTGATATCGGAGGTGAAAGACTCAACATAGTTGAGCTTAACGTCGCTCACTCTCGTATTGCGGCGCCTTGCGGCAAGCTGCAGCGATCCTGAGGACGAGAAGTAATGGTCGATATCGGAAATGCCGAACTCGGTGGAATCGACCTGGTGCACCACGCGGTCTACCGAGCCGAGCAGACTCTTGAGGATTTCGGTTTCCTTTTCTCCCTTCCGACCGCCGCCGTAAGCGCTGCTGTTGCGGCGGATGAAAAGATCGTCGAGATCGCCTTCCGACTCCCATGCGGAATCTTCGATCATATCGTCGACATAGGTTCCGTATGCTCCCGGCGCCTGGGTGAACTGCCGGGCTGTAGCACTGTCGAACTCGACGCCGGAGGCGAGAGCCTCTTCGACATGTTTTTTAACGTAGTTCATCTCTATGGGTTCGCTGGCTTTTGCGGCATCCTTAACAAGCCGGTCGAGCTGATCCATGAGAATGCCGAATGCATCGCGAAAGATCGGACTCAGCTGCATGAGTACGTCGATACGGGGCCTGCCGAGTTTCTCAAGCGGAACAAGGCTGTAATGGCTGATTTTGCCCGAACCGTCGTAGGATGGTTCCCCGCCGATCAGCCTGATGACCACCGCTACCGCCTCGCCCTTGGTTTTAATGGTGTCGAGACCCCAGAGCACCTGCGCAACGGTTTCAGGATAGTTTCCATCGTTCTCTTCGAGATGTTTTTTAACGATACTGTCGGCAATAAGCGTACCCCGCTTGAAGGCAAGTTCCGACGGGATTCTCCATGGATCGATGGAGTGGATGTTCCTGCCGGAAGGAAGTACGTTGATGCCATCGCGAACCAGATCTCCGCCGGGTCCTGAAGGAATGTAGCTGCCTGAAAGCACTTTCATGAGCGATTCCATCTCGCCGGTATTGTCGCGAAGCGCGTGAAGAAGCTGTGCGCCTTCGCTGGTCAGCCGCTCTATGAGCGGCATGTACTCTGCCGGGAGCTGCGTGCCGCCGGTTATCGAAGCAAAGGATGCGGAAACATTCTTGCGATCGAAAATTACCTGCTGCACAAAATCGCGGCAGGCCTGCTCCACCCACTCGCGCAGGCGGATCGCCTCTTCGTCGCCCTTGCGGGAACGACCGGTAAGTTCCTCGTAACTCCGATAGTGGCCGTTCCTGCCCGAAGAGGTCATAAGCACATACGGCAGCGTTTTGCCATCTTCCCCCCTGTTCTTGAGGGTTTCGGTAATGGTGATGATCTGCGATTCAAGCGGACTCGCTTCGCCGAAGACGTGCAGGGAGTTGGAAATAAGCCGGTTCTCGAGCTCGGAGATGTAGATGTATAGCCTGCTGACGTAATCGCCGAATCCTTCGCCGTCGCGACGGGGACAGTCGTCGGTAAGGTTGAGCAGTTCGGCTTTCTGCATGATGGCCTCCTCCATGCCGGAACTGTCCGAATTACCGTCGGAGGAAAGCGCGAGATTGCGTTCGCGGAAATCCGTAAGCAGGTCCTTCAAGGCAGGAAGCTCCTTGTAAAGGCCTGCCCGTGAAAGCGGAGGCACGACGTGCGAAACCATGGTAGCCAGACCCCTGCGCTTCGCAATTGAGGATTCGCTGGGGTTGTTGACCGGATAGATATAGATATGCGGCACCTCACCGAGCAGGGCGTCGGGCCAGCAGTCGCCGGTAAGGCCGGACTGGAGGCCGGGCATCCATTCGGCGGAACCGTGCATACCGACATGGACCATGGCATGTGCCTGAAACTCGCGGCTGATCCAGCGATAGAATGCAATATACTGGTGATGCGGTGTGTTGGCCTTGTCAAACAGCAGGCGCATGGGATCGCCCTGCACGCCTATTCTCGGCTGTACGCCGATAAAAACGTTTCCGAATCTTATTCCGCCGATAAAAAGCTCTTCGGTGCCGATCGGCACGATTTCGCCGGGAAATCCCTGCCACCGTTCCTCGATCCGTTCGCGTTCGCGAACGGAGGTCAGTTCCTTGAACTTATCATAATGCACCTTGAGGGCATCGGCACGCTGCTGCTGGATCTGGTAGTCGGTCGCACGGTCGAGCGCCTGAAAAAGTGCTTCGGGAGTTTCGGGAAGCTGGCCAACATTATAACCCTCTTTTTTAAGACGCTGCAGCACGGCAAAAAGCGTCCGAGGCACATCGAGCAGAGCGGCGCTCGCTTTCTTGCCGAGACCGGGAGGATAGTCGTAGACCACAAAGGCGAGCTTCTTGTCCCGGTTGGCCGTATCGCGAAGTCTTAGCCACTGCCTGATAAGCTTTGCAAGCCGATCGAGACGTTCGGGCACCGTCTCGATCTTGCCGTCTTTCAGCGCGCCGAGAATGACCGGGCAGACCGCTCCGTCCATTTCGGGAATGGAGTAGGTGAAGGTAATCTGCATGGGCGAAACGCCGTAATCCTGCCATGAGTCGAACTCCTGGGTCAGAAGCGGCTGGGCGACGATATAGGGCGCATCGAGCTTCGACATTATTTCGTGTCGGGCGTCAGAGGCAGTTCCTGGCTTGGTGGAACCTGCGGGGCCGCCGACAAGACCGAACCCCATCATGTTCAGGAGCAGATCAAGATTTTCCCTGAGCAGCCAGTCGCGAACCAGCACATGCCCTTCAACACCCATCACAAAAGCGGGATAGACATTGATACCGTGCTTTTCGAGCACACGGATCGTATTGTCGATATATGTTTTTTCCTGAATCAGATGTTTACGGAAAAACAGAACCCCGATTTTCCGGCCTTTATCGAGGTTGATGCCGCGTTTCTTCGACCAGCTCTTGTAACTTTTCACATCCTTGAAATAGGCCGGAGCATCAGGATGATAGAGGCCCATGTTCGGCACATCAACAATAGCACCGACCTTCACCGGTTCGTTATAGTATTCCCGCAGGATAAGGCGGAACATGTTGGCAATGTTCTCGGGAGTCGGCTGCATCCAGTAGGAATAGACCGTCAGCCAGTTCTTGAAGTCTTTCGCCTTGCTCGGAACAAGCGGAAGAATGGTACGCATGATCTTCATCAGCTTCATGTAACCATACAAAGCATCCTCGTCGCGGCCCTTTACCAGCATTTTGGCCACCTTCTTCACCATGTCAGGCATACCGGCTTTACCGTCTCCAACGACATAATTTCCGACTTTCGTGAGCGACATGGCTTCAGGCATCGACTCGAAAACGAAAACCGTCTTATCGGGCCGGCCCTGCTCGAGCTGCAGCCTGAACCAGTCAACCTGCTCCTTGAACTGGATCATGCTCATGAAAATGCAATCCGCATCCTGAATGGCCGCAGCTGCTTCAGGCGTCTGCTTTTCAAGATCGATATCGCTGAGTTGGGTGAGTTCGGCTTCGTTATCGAGAAGCCCTTTGATTTTTTTCCAGAGGCCGGCATTGTACTGCTCAAGCCCTACGATAGCGGCAATTTTTCGGCGAGTTGACATGATGTGACTGATAGGTGAGCATTAGACGAAAATCCTTTTTCCCGGTGATACCTGTGCATCTAATGTAATTCGAAGGCAATTCATTCCATAATGCCTCCTGTATACGCAAGATACACAGGAGGCAGAAGAAAAACTAAAAACTGAGGGCGGCTTCGACAATCTGTTCCGCCTTGGCATTGGGGAGGTAAAAGTAACGGCCTCCGAGTTTCTGGGCAAGTTTGGGAGCCTCGCCCCTCGAAAGGTAGTTCATCTGGGTATCGACGACGATAGCCGCGATACCGTCAGCACAAATGGAGCCGGAGAGCGCCTCGATCTCTTTTTCAAGATCCTCCTTGGAGGGTTTTACCGCATCAGGATCGAAAGCAGCCTGCAGACCGATATTTCCGCGCCCGTCGGTAATAAGCACGAACATGATCTGCGATATGCCTTTTGTACGCGCCTGCTTGGCAGTTTCCCAGCCAAGGTAGAGTGCGGAAGCAAGAGGCGTTCCGCCTCCGGTCGGCAGCACGTCGAGCTCGCGCTTGGCCCGGTCCACGCTTTGCGAAGGAGGCAGCAGCACCTGGGCCTGTTTGCCCCTGAATGAGATCAGGGCAACCTGGTCGCGATGCACATAAGCGTTCTGAAGAAGACTGGCCACTGCTCCTTTGGCCTGACGCATGCGGTTAAGCGCCATGGAACCGGATGCATCCACCATAAAGATGAACAGCGTGCCGGATTTGTCGCGGAATCGTTTGATTTTAACATCGTCCTTGCTGATGATAAGTGCGGTTTTCGGACGACCGGCCATCTTCTTGTCACGACGACGGGTCTCCTGCCACGGCGCAGCTGAAATCAGCGTAGGAATAAGCGCAACCTTGCCGCTCTTCATCTCTCCGGGCTGGGCACGCACGAAGCGGCCGCGCCGGTTATTGAGCGCTTCACCGCGACTTCCGGACTTGGCTTTCTTTTTCGAAGCAAGAGAGATATTGAGAATGTTATCGGGCAATTCTGTTTCGATGGCGTCCATCATGAGCTCCTCGATCATGTCGGGAGTATCCTTCTGCTCCTCGTCGGCTTCGGCATCGGAATCAGGAGTATCGGCCGGAGCCTCTTCATCCTCGGCTTCGGGTTCTTCCTGTGGCGGAGGCTCTTCCTGGGGAGGCATCTCGTCGGCTTCCGCCTCTCGCTCGGGCATGCGGGTAGCACGGGGAATGAGAATAAGCTTGATGGCAAGCTTCATATCTTCTTCTTCCACATCGGTGCGCTGTGCAAGCGCGGCGCTTGCAAGTGCGGCACGAACCGTGAAGATATCGACGCGATTGCCTTCGACACCGAGACTGAGCGCGGTCTGGATGAGCGCCTGCACCTGCTCGCTCGTAATGGAAACATGCCGGAGCTGCTCGCGGGCAGCACCGATAAGACCCCGGAGCATTCTCAGTTCGTCCTCGGTATCCTCGCTGTCGCGTGTACCGAGCACGGTTGTAACAATTTTCTTGCGGGCACGGAAATCGTTCTGCGCGGTAAACGGCACGATAATGCCGATCCTGTCAAGCAGGCCCATCCGCACCTCTCCGTCGCTCGGGTCATAGGTGCCTACCAGCATGAACTTTGCCGGGTGCACTTCGCTGAGACCTTCGCGCTCAACAAGCACCTCGCCGCGCGACATGGCATCCATGATGTGCGACACGGCGGAACTGTCGAGCAGGCTGAGAGAATCCACATAAAGCACGCCCCCGTGCGCCTTGGTCAGCACGCCATGCTGCACCACCCGCACGCCGCTGGCAAGCGTCGCTTCGAGATCGACGCCGCCGATCAGGCGGTCTTCTGTGACGTTCAGCGGAAGCTCCACGAACGGAGTTCCTTCAGGAAGAATATCGGCGAACGCTCTGGCAAGGGTTGATTTTCCGGAACCTACCGCCGAAGGGATGACCACCCCTCCAAGGGCCGGATCGACGGCCAGCAGCATGAGAGCCTGCTTGGCCAGATCCATTCCAACTATATCGGTAAAAGCTATCATTATACTGCTTCTGCTTCTCCAAGGACTTTAGCGATTTCACGATCGATTTTTTCACCGGCGTCAAGGGTTTCAAGAGGATCCTTGCGCAGACGATGACGCAGGCAGAGACCGGCAATGTCTCTGACATGCTTCATGGTCACTTCCTTGTCGCCCATAAAGGCCGCATGAGCATGAGCGGTACGGGTAATGGTAAGCTCTCCTCGGTGACCGTCGATACCGAGGTTCATGCAAAGCCTGGCAATATCGGTCAGAACGCTGTCATCCATGGTTACCTGGGGAAGCAGCGCCTTGGCCTGTTCGATCTTTTTCTGAAGCTTCTGCTGTTCGCGGCTGTATTTTTTCATAAAGGCGTCCGGATCCTCATCGAACTCGCGACGACGCTTGACGATATCGACACGCTTTGCCACATCGAGAATGGTGATGATGCGGGCGTGCAGACCGAAACGGTCAAGCAACTGGGGACGAAGTTCACCCTCTTCCGGGTTGCCTGAACCGACAAGCACGAAACGAGCCGGGTGGCGGATGCTGATACCTTCGCGTTCGACAACGTTCTTGCCGCTGGCGGCCACGTCAAGCAGCACATCGACAAGATGGTCATCAAGCAGGTTCACTTCGTCGATATAGAGAAAACCGCGATTGGCCTGCGCAAGCAGACCGGGCTCGAAGGCTTTTACGCCGCTGGTGAGCGCCTGCTCGATATCGATGGTTCCGCAGACGCGGTCTTCGGTAGCGCCGAGCGGAAGATCGACGACCGGCACCGGAATCTTCTCGGTCTTGAGGGTAGCCGGATCGACACTCTTCGCCCCTTTTTTCATGTCTTCGTACTCGACATACTGCTCCGGAGTACGGTTGTATATATCATCCTTCACCCTGTCGATGAACGGCAGCACTTCTGCGAGAGCCCTGACGGTGGTACTTTTTCCGGTGCCCCTGTGACCCATGACCAGCACGCCGCCGATCCTCGGATCAATGATGTTGAGGATCAGACTGAGCTTCATTTCCTCCTGACCGACAATAGCGGTAAAAGGAAATGCAAGGCCTGACTTTTTCTTGCCAGCAGGCTTTGCAGCTTTTTTCGGTTCCTGGGTTGCCGGCACATCCGAACCTGTTTTCGCCTTGGCTGCGGGACGTTTCTTTGCAGCTGTTTCAGTCTGAGTCATAATTGATCTTTTGGTTGTTACTTTGTCCCCTGAATGGTGAACTTGTTCCGAGGCAAAGGTTTACTGTTTTTTTGAGCTCAAATAATAAACTCTGAATTTATGCTTTTAACGAGACAATAGAAAATAGTTCTCGCACTTCGACAAGCTTTTTACCTGTCCTTGTCAATCGCTGTCTGACCGCTGCCGGAACAGGCTATGCGAGGGCGTTTTCCGCCGCTTCGCGGATAGTTTCAGAGAGTGTCGGGTGTGCATGAACCATATGAGCCATATCTTCCGCTTTTACTTCCAGATGGCGGGCAAGACCGATCTCGCCGACAAGCTCCACCGCACCGTGGCCGACGAGAGAAGCGCCGAGAAGCCTGTGATCGTCGGCATTGAAAACCAGCTTTACCAGCCCGTCAAGACTGCCATAGGCGTTTGCCTTTCCGGAAGCTGCGAACATCGAACGGCCGACAATAACCCGGAATCCTGCGGATGTCGCCTTTGCCTCGGTAAATCCGACGCTTGCCACAGAGGGTTCGGCATAGACACATGCCGGTATTTTCGTCTCGTCTACCGGAGAAAGGGGTTTTCCGGCAATGGCGCCCACAGCGACGGCGGCTTCGGCCGAAGCTTTATGCGCAAGCAGCATGCCGCCGCGCACATCGCCTACAGCATAGATATGCTCCACCGCTGTCCGGCACTGGTTATCGGTCACAATAAACCCCCGGTCAACATCCACGCCAACCTCCTCGAGTCCCAGACCTTCAGCATTTCCGGTCACCCCGACCGCAACGAGCAGGCAATCGGCAGATACCGCCAGAGGTTCCTGACCATCACTTGAAATCACGGCACTTACCCCATCCTTACTGCTGACAACCTGTTCGAGTTTCGATGACGTGTGAATCGATATGCCCGACTTCTCGAAGGAACGGCGGAGCGCTTCTGATATATCGAAGTCCTCGAGCGGAAGAAGCTGCGGCATCATTTCAACCAGGGTCACGGCAGCGCCTGCCCTGGCAAAAAACCAGGCCAGCTCGATGCCGATGGCTCCACCGCCAAGTACCAGCAACGAACGGGGCGCTTCTTTCATGGAAAGCGCCTCACGGCTCGTGATGATGCGCCTGCCGTCAGGCACAAGGCCGGGCAGCTCCCTGAAGCGGCCTCCGGTGGCTACAATGATATTCTCAGCGCTGAACCTGCAGGACTCTTCCCCGTTGCGGGAAACGGCAATCGTATGGGCATCGGTTAACCGGGCTTCACCCTGACGGTACTCGACACCGGTTTTCCTGAGCATGAACTCGATGCTTTTCGACATCTTGAGCACCACATTCCTGCTGCGTTTGACCGCCTGGGCAATATCGAAGCGGGGATTATCCGCCAGCACGCCATATGCGGCCCCTTTCGACAGATCATCGAACATGCCGGCGCTGCGCAGCAATGCCTTTGCAGGTATACACCCCCAGTTCACGCATACTCCGCCAGGCGCCCCTTTTTCGACAATTGTCACTTTCAAGCCACTTCGCGCGGCCCTGAGAGCAGCTTCATAGCCCCCTGGACCGGAGCCGATAACTGCGACATCGACATCGTGCATTCTCTTCTCCCCGTATTCCCTCATAAAAAGAAATCGTCTGGTTTTGTTATACTGCATGCGGAGAACAGATGCCGGATGCAGCAAAGTTTTACAAAATGCAAAATCACACACTAAAAAACCAATCCGCAGAACCCGAAGCCGAGTCGCCCGAACCAAAAAAACTCATTCTGCAGGTCAGCAAAGTGCAGATACCGATGAGAATAGACCGGTACCTGACCCAGCAGGTTGAAAACGCCACACGTAACAAGGTTCAGGAAGCAATCGAAGATGGCCGGGTACTGGTAAACGGAAAACCGGTGAAATCGAATTACCGGATAAAATCGTGCGACTCCATCCAGATCACCTTCCTGCGTCCGCCCGCTCCCGAACTTTCTCCCGAAGATATTCCCATAGATATCGTTTATGAGGATGACGACCTCATGGTGATCAACAAGAAACCGGGCATGGTGGTACATCCCGCATTCGGCAACTGGACAGGCACCCTGGCCAACGCCATTCTGCACCATATCGGAAAAGATGCAGGCACGCTGGACCCTGCGGAGCTCAGGCCGGGCATTGTGCATCGTCTCGACAAGGATACATCAGGCCTCATCATTATCGCAAAAAATCCAACGTCCCTCCACCGGCTGGCCAGGCAGTTCGCCCAGCGACAGGTAGAAAAGGTCTATAAAACCATCGTATGGGGAGTTCCCGAACCCGAATCCGGCACCATCCGAACCAACATAGGCCGCTCAAAAAAGAACCGCAAGGTGATGGCGAACTTCCCTTTCGAAGGGGCTGAGGGAAAACATGCCGTTACCGACTATGCCGTTGCAGAAAACCTGCACTGGTTTTCCGTCGTTTCGCTCACGCTGCATACCGGACGAACCCATCAGATAAGGGCCCACATGCAGCATATAGGCCACCCGATCCTCGGCGACGAAACCTACGGCGGAGCGGCAATCAGGATACTCTCTTTCAGTAAAAGCGAACAGTTCGTAAAAAATCTCATCGAACTCATGCACCGCCAGGCCCTGCACGCAGAGACCCTTTCTTTCAAACAGCCATCGACAAACGAAAAACTGACATTCAGCGCCCCGCTCCCCGACGATATGCGACAGGCGCTCGATAAAATCCGCCAGCAACTGAAAACAATGCA
Source organism: Chlorobiota bacterium (assembly GCA_016868665.1). Taxonomy (GTDB): domain Bacteria; phylum Bacteroidota; class Chlorobiia; order Chlorobiales; family Chlorobiaceae; genus Chlorobium. Next base: position 11,347 of record VGGK01000020.1, on the reverse strand, counting down.
GGCATAAAGCGCCTTCCCCCGCCAACGGCACACCATCATCCACTCCTGTCCCCTGTGTATTTTTTTCCGCATGAATCCGGAAGAAATAATCGTCAGAACAGTTAGACAAGCATGAATACAAAGCAAAGGAACCTGAACGATAACCGCAAAGAGAGGAGATCTATCATGAAAAAAACGCTCTGGATTGCCGCAGGCATAGCCGGTATGCTTATCGGAGATCCCGCGCATGATGCCAAAGCTGACGTCAATGTACATATAGGCATCGGCGGCAGGCCATCATTATCTATCGACATCTGGCCAAGCTTCATCTATGTACCCGAACTCGGCTTCTCCGTATCGGTCGGCAGCGACTGGGATATACTCTCTTACGACAACTATTATTACGTCTACCGTGACGGATACTGGTTCCGCTCCTCACACCGGCGGGGACCATGGATCATCGTGCATTACGATCATCTGCCATACAAGATCCGCAGACACAACTGGGCGCAGATCCGTCACTACCGTGACTTTGCATACCGCCGCCATCACGACAGCTACTGGTTCGACCGCAACCAGTACCTGGATTTAATGTATATCCCTGCTCTCGGATTTTCTGTTTCCATAGGAAGCCCCTGGGACATTCTCTATTATGATCATTATTACTATGCCTATCGTGACGGATTCTGGTACCGTTCATCGAACTACCGCGGACCATGGAAAATCCACAATCATAACCGGCTGCCGTCTAAAATCCGCAGGCACAACTGGGGAGACATACGAAAATATCGCGACTTCGAATACCGCCGCCATTACGACAAACGTTTTGATGACCGCAGATTCGACGAAAAGAAAAGATTCGACGGTGTCAGGAAATTCGATGATGACCGCAAGTTCGACGGTGTCAGGAAATTCGATGATGACCGCAAGTTCGACGGTGTCAGGAAATTCGACGATGACCGCAAGTTCGACGGTGTCAGGAAATTCGACGATGACCGCAAGTTCAACGGTATCAGGAAATTCGACGATGACCGCAAATTGGGCAGCGCGGGAAAATATATCAAGGATAACGATGAACGAAAAGGCGACGACAAAGGCGATTCAGGAACAAAAGAAGGCCGATATAACGATGTTCGCGGCGAGTTCGGCGGCTGGGGCAATCGCGACCGAAGATAATCGGTCTTTACATGTTTCGATCGTATATTTATTTTCGTAACTCTCAAGGCATGGATAGCAACATGCCTTTTCCATTTTCATCCCATAGAAATGAAGCTTCGAAATATCCTGATTGCGTTGTCCGTCTTCCTGCTGTTTTTCGGAACAGCCCGCGTTCATGCTCAACAGATAAAGGAAAACTCCGGCTTACCACCGAAAGCAACCGAAAAACCTTTTGAGGAGACAATATGTGATACCACCTTAACCGACCGGTACAGGTATATGGAAAAGCTCGGAGATCCCGAAGTGACTGCCTGGCTTAAAGCTCAATCGACCTATGCGCGCACCATGCTGGACAGAATACCGGGACGGAATGAACTGATAAAGAAAATGCGGGATTTCGACAGCAGAAAATCCGCAAAAATATACAATCTTGCCATCACCGATAACGATCGCTATTTCTACCTGAAGCAAACCCCATCTGACGAAACCGGAAAGCTCTATTACCGTAACGGCTATACCGGAACAGAAACCCTGCTCTTCGACCCCTCGACATACAATCATAAAAAAGACGCCCACTACACGATCGGACGGATTGCCCCGAGTGACGACGGCGCCACCGTTGCACTGACAGTCTACCCGGACGGATCTGAAAACGCAACCCTCCTCATCGTGGATACCGATAGCGGAAAATGGTATCCCGAAGCCATCAACCGAAGCCGTTTCGCATCGCCCTCATGGCTGCCTGACGGACGATCATTCCTTTACAATCGCCTCGAACCATCTGGCGCAGCAGGCACAGGGCCACAATACGCAAGCAAAGTATGGCTGCACCGAATCGGAACTGATCCATCGAATGATCGCGAAATATTTTCAAGCACGCTGAATACGGAACTTGGAATCAACCCCGAAAACATCCCCCTTGCATCGTACGACAAAGAGAGCGGCATGCTCTTCGCATTCGTTTCGAATGTCGATCGACGGCTTCAGGTCTACTATGCTCCGGCTGCTGAACTGCAGCAGAAAACAATCTCATGGAAATCTCTCTTCAAACCCGAAGACGACATTCATGACTTTGCCATCACGGACAAAGAACTTTACCTCTACACCCCTAAAAATGCGCCCGGATTCAGGGTACTCAAAACACCTCTGCAGAACCCCGACCCGAATACAGCCAAAGTGGTCATACCTGAGTTCCGCGATGCAAAACTCACCGGGTTTGTTCTCACAAGCGAAGGCATATACTACAAGCTTTCGAGGAACGGCGTACAGGAGGAACTCTATCATCAGGATTACGGAAGCTACCTGAGCAGTAAAGTCACCCTGCCGTTCAAGGCGGGCACCATATCGCTCTCCTCGAAGGGATTCCGGTTCCCCGAAATATGGACTGTCCTGACAGGATGGAACCGCGATTACCGGAGATTCCGTTTTGACAAAACGAGTTTTACGTTCTTCGATGAGACGCTTTCCTCGCCTGCCCGGTACCCTGAATACGAGAATCTCGTGGTCGAGGAACTGATGGTGCCCTCGCATGACGGCGTTGCAATGCCGCTCTCGCTGATTTACCGCAAAGGGCTCGAAAAAAACGCAAATAACCCCGTACTGCTTTACGGATACGGTGCTTATGGAAACTCTGTAACCCCGTTTTTCAGTCCGTTCATGCTGCTCTGGACATTGAAAGGCGGTATTTTCGCAGTTCCTCATGTGCGTGGCGGCGGAGAACTGGGTTACAGATGGCACACTGCCGGAATGAAAACAACAAAAGCCAATACATGGAAAGACGCAATCAGCGGGGCGGAGTACCTGGTAAAAAACGGCTATAGCTCACCCGAACGAATTGCCATAAACGGCGCCAGCGCGGGGGGGATTATGGTCGGGCGCGCCTTTACTGAGCGACCCGATCTGTTTGCAGCCGCAATTCCCCAGGTCGGGGCGATGAACCCTCTCCGGGGCGAAACAACAGCTAACGGACCGGTGAACGTACCCGAGTTCGGTACCATGAAAATACCCGAAGAGTGCAAGGCGCTTATTGCCATGGACCCCTATCTGCATCTGCGAGATGGCGTGAACTATCCTGCCGCCCTCGTGACAGGGGGCATCAACGACCCAAGGGTGATTGCATGGCAGCCCGCAAAATTCGCCGCCCGTATGCAGGCAGCAACAGCCTCCGGCAAACCCGTGCTGCTCTTCACGGATTTTGAAGCCGGCCACGGCATGGGAAACGCCAAAACAAAAAACTTCGAAACCCTGGCCGACGTACTGAGCTTCGGCCTCTGGCAAACAGGACATCCGGAATTTCAGAAGTGAATCGCGAAGCAGGAGAATGAAGCAGGAAAGCAGCAGAATCCGCCCCTGAACGTCCGTCTTCGTCCTTGTGCGTCCTGCCAGCAAATCAGGGCGTGTCCTTCATTACATGCACTACGGAGAGAACCGGAGTCAGGAGGCTGGAGCACCTCAGATCAGGCCTTTGAGCCAGGCCTGTCTGCGTGGTTCCGGAAGTTTTTCAATCGCGTAGCGAAGCATCGTTCTCGGCATGTCGCGGTAGTATTCCGACAGGAACCCTTCCAGCGCCCCGACATCGCGCTTGCCGACTTCGCGGAGCATCCAGCCTGTCGCCTTGTGTATAAGATCCTCCCGGTCTCCGATCAGCTTTTCGGCTATGGCTAGCGTATCGTGGAAATCGCCGGCCCTGATGAAATGAAAAGTCGAGACTATGGCAATACGACGCTCCCAGAGACTCTCCGACAGTGCGAAACGATACAGCGGCAAACGGTTTCTCTCCTGCAGGTGGCAACCGACGATCCTCGGACACGAAAGATCGACGAGATCCCAGTTATTGATTCTGTCTGTAGAGGCGCAATAGCGGGTATAAATCAACGATCTCTGTGCTTCATCCGGCATTTTATAGCGCTCGACAAGCAGCAGAAGACCGAGCAGCCGGTCTTCATGCCAGGATGAGGCAAGAAGCCTGCCGGCATCATCGACGCTCGCATGAGAAAATTCCCGGCATATCATGCGGAGCTGGGGTACGCGGATTCCTCGAAACAAATCCCCTTCACCATACTCTCCGGGTCCGGTTTTGAAAAACCACCGGAGAGTGCTCGCGGTTTTTTCGTCCGAAATGAGCTGAAGCCTTGAAAATATGGCATCGGTCGTCGTCATGAACTGCAGCGTCAGTTATTGATTCAGGCCAATTCAGCAAGTTCGCTCCAGCGGTTCATATCCCGATCGAGTTTTTTCTGAAGATCGAGCAGTTCCGCTCCCAGACGCTGTATGACCTGGAAATCGGAACCGGTGGCTGCAAGCTCTTTGTTGATAGCTTCCTGGCGGGTTTCTGCTTCGGCTATCCGCTCTTCGAGCTGTTCGAGTTCCCGCTTCTCTTTACTGTTCAGCTTCCTCTGTTTCGGCTCTTCCCTGACAGGCTTTACGACTGCCGGCTCCTTTGGCGCAGGCGTCTTTTCCTTCGGCCTGTCAGAACATTTCTGCTTCATCTCCAGATAGACGCTGTAATTACCCGGATACCGCCTGATCCTTCCCCCATCCTCGAAAGCAAAAACATGCTCGACGGTACGATCGAGAAAATAGCGGTCGTGGCTTACCACGAGCAGACACCCTTCGTAGGAATCGAGATAGTCCTCAAGAACCTGCAGGGTAGGAATATCGAGGTCGTTGGTCGGCTCATCAAGCAGCAGCACGTTCGGAGAACCTATAAGCTGTTTTAGCAGGTAGAGCCTCCGACGCTCTCCGCCGGAAAGCGTCCTGATGTAACTGTACTGCGTAGATGGGGCGAAAAGAAAACGCTCCAGCATTTTCGATGCCGAAAAAACCTGGCCGTCCTTCAGCCTGATCTGCTCGGCCTCCTCCTGGATGAACTCTATCACCCGCTTATCGTCGTCGAGCTCCCGGCTCTCCTGATCGTAGTATCCGATTCTTACGGTTTTACCGATGTCGATATGGCCGCTGTCAGGCGAAACCCTTCCGGTAATCATGTCGAAAAGCGTGGTTTTTCCCGATCCGTTCGGACCGATAATGCCGATTCTGTCTCCTTTCTGCAGCAGATATTCGAACGAGTGCAGAAGCGTTTTATCCCCGTACGATTTCGAAACCTGGTGAAACTCGATGATCCTGCCTCCGAGTCGCTCCGCGCCGAACCCTATCTCCATCTCCTTCTGCTGCTCTTTTTTTGGAGCGTATACCAGCTCTTCGGCTCGCTGCAAGCGAGCCTTCTGCTTGGTCGTGCGCGCTTTGCAGCCGGTCCGCATCCAGTCGAGTTCCTGGCGGATCAGAGCCTGCCGCTTACGATCTTCACGCAGTTCCTGCTCTTCGATATCTGCCTTCTGCTGAAGATAAGCCGCATAACCTCCCGTAAACGTTCTGGCCGTCCGTCCGTCCAGCTCGAACATCCGGTTGGCGACGCGGTCGAGAAAATAGCGATCGTGCGTAATAAGCAGTACCGCCCCCTGATAGCGGCGGATATAATTCTCAAGCCACTCGACGCTGTCGGCATCGAGATGGTTGGTCGGCTCATCGAGAATAAGCGCATCGGAAGGCGTAACAAGAACGTGGGCCAGCGCGGCGCGTTTGCGCTGACCCCCGGAAAGCATACCCATTTTTGCGGTAACGTCCTGAAGACCAAGCTTGCCGAGTACAGCCACGGCATTAGCCTCGAGCTCCCAGGCTCCCGTCACATCGAGCTCGTGCGAAAGCCTGCTGACCGTTTCCACAAGGGAAGGATCGTCGCCATGGCCGGCTTCAAGCGCATGACAAGCAAGCTCATAGTCTAAAATGAGCTGCATGACGTTGTCTCCCGACTTCAGCACCGCTTCAAGCACGGAATCATCGGGATTATAGGGAGACTCCTGGGGAAGATAGGCTATCTTGCGGTTATTGGTTACCGAAACCCTTCCCTTGTCCGGAGTTTCGGCCCCTGCAAGAATTTTCAGCAGGGTGCTCTTGCCGCTGCCGTTTGCTCCTATGATGCCGATCTTGTCCCTGTCGTCAATGCCGAATGAGACATCCTCGAAAAGTTTTTTCAGACCATACTGTTTGCTGAGTCCCTCTACCGTCAATAATACCATATCCGTCGCCCTTATGCCCTCGTTTAATCTTGAATGCGTTTGATAATTTCGCACACATATGCGGAAAACCGCTCAATATAGCCATTCAAGCAAGGTTTTTTTCCGCTCGACGAGGATTTCCTCCGCGGCCATTCATTCTTACCGTTTTTTTTAATAAAATAGTTTTTACAGTTAACCGGAGAATGACGGAAACATACAAATGAGCTAAAGAATCCGCATCATGACAGAACTGCAGGAAACGCTTGCCTGGACAGATATTCCCTTACCTGAAGAACTCAATAACCTGCAGCCGTTTCAACAGAAAAGCATGGCTTCATATGTCAGGGACGTGGTGAACAGGGAAACCGAAGGGTTCGAAGAACTTTACCATGCCATCGGCATGATCGTGAAATACATTCCGCACTTTATTGTAATTCCGCTCATGGTAGAGCATATCAAACCCCGGATCGCGGCAGGAGTCTGCCGGAAGATGGGGGTAGATCAGGCGACAGGTTATGCTAACGACCTGCCTCTTGAATACTTCAGCGAAGTATCAAAACATCTCGAACGTGAACTGGTGGCCGAACTCCTCGGAAAAATGAAAAAAAACCATGCCGCCAAGTTCATCCACTACGAACTGCAGCACCATCTCGCCCACATGCTCGACATTTCGGAACACCTCGAACCTCGCATGCTCGAAATTGTAGCCCGGCACGTCACCCTGCCTGAACATGAAGACGACCTGATCATGCATCCTCACCGGATGATCATAAAAAAAATCCGCTCAATGCAGTGAGCGCTGCTATACTATTGATGGTCTGTCAGGACACACGGCCATCACGGTTACAGAACCGTATGTAAAGAGAGACTTACCGTCACCCATCGGCCATAACTTTTTCAGTTCAGATCCTTGTGCTGTTCTTTCTGCCTGAAATGATTCCTGTATCCGGCCTGGCTCCCCTTTACGTTCGCTGTATTGTAAAAAAAAGAGGCGCTCTGAAGAGCGCCCCCTTTTTCCGGTTTTTCAGGAAACAACATGGGGGTATCACTTCCCGAAAGGCTCCGGAGATGGTGTGGAATCGGAAGATGGCGGTAAAACCGGCAGCATGAATGACGGCTGCGACCCGGTAAGGGTTTTCATGAAAGCCACGATTTTAGCGTTCTCCTCCGGCGTGAATTTCTTGCCGAGCTGGATCTGGCCCATCACGTCGATTGCTTCGGCAAGCGTGGCCGCTTCTCCGTCATGGAAATAGGGATAGGTCAGTTCGACATTGCGAAGCGTGGGTACCTTGAAATTGAAACGATCGGCATCCTTTCCCGTGACGGCAGAACGCCCCTCGGCCGGGCTTGTGGCCTTGTATGGCTCGATCACGCCCATTTTCTGATAGGAGTTGCCTCCGAGTGCAGGCCCGTTATGACATGCAGTGCACCCACTCGATTTGAACAGTTCATATCCTTCCAGTTCATCTTTCGTAATAGCGTTATCGTCTCCGAGCAGCCACTTGTCGAATCGGGAATCAGGCGTTACGAGCGTCTCCTCGAATGCCGCTATGGCATCTGTTACGTGATCGATGGTAATCTGATCCGATCCGAAAACGGTCTTGAACTCCTCGACGTAGCCTGGAATCGACTGGAGCACGCTGACGGCAAGTTCATGAGTGAATGCCATCTCTCCGGGGTTGGCAATAGGGCCGCCTGCCTGTTCCTTGAGGTCTTTTGCACGTCCATCCCAGAACTGCGCCAGGTTCATCGAAGAGTTCAGAACGGTCGGGGAGTTGATCGGCCCTTTGTTCCATTTATGACCGATAGATGATTTCAGGTTGTCACTCCCGCCCATGCTGAGATTATGGCACGAATTGCAGGAAATAAAACCCGATTTCGAAAGTCGCGGATCGAAAAACAGTTTCTTGCCGAGCTCGACCATAGCGGGATTTGCAGGAACTGCTGCCGCAATCGGCGTAACTGGTTCACCAGCACGAGGCGCTTTGGCTTCAATTTTAAGGGTCTCTGCCGGTGCAGCCTCTTTTTCAGCCGGCTTCCTGATGGGTGAACACGAAGAAATGGTCACCAGAACCGCCAAAGCCGCAACAACGGTTTTTCTCAGCATATCGTCCTCCTTGGGTTGGTTGAACAGAACAGAATCAGCGTTTTTGATATCCTCAACTTTCAGTGAACCGGGAGATCATCCGATATAATTCATCGATAACTACCGGTTTTGAGAGAAACCCGTCGAATCCCTCCTGCAGGGCGCGCTTCTTATCGTCCGGAGATGAAAACGCCGTATGGGCGACAACCGGCAGATCGGGCCTGATTCGCTTGATTTCACGAAGTGCTTCATAGCCATTCATGCGCGGCATACGAATATCCAGAAGGACAAGATCGATATCAGAATTCCCGCGCACCTCGTTCACGGCCAATTCACCATCGACAACTGAAACAACGCTTATACTCTGCCTTTCAAGCAATTTTTCAAGCAGCATGCGATTAACTGCGTCATCCTCAGCTACAAGTATATGAAGATTACCGAGAAAATCGCCAGGCTTCCGGCGCTCTTCCGGGTCAGGCATCTCCGGAACCGATTCGACTCTTCGATACGGTATCGAAAAAGCAAAGACGCTTCCCTCGCCAACAGTCGACTCGAGCTCCAGACGCCCCCCAAGCACCTCGACAAATGACTTCGAAATGCTCAGACCGAGCCCGACCCCGTCATTTTCCGGAAAATCGCTGAAGTCCCCCTGATGAAAACGATCGAAAATCTTTTCCTGCAGATGGACGGGGACTCCTTTTCCGGTATCCCTGACGTACATGCGCACGGTATCGCCCATTTTATAATATCCGAATTCAACACCGCCTGAAAAGGTGTATTTCAACGCATTCTGCAGCAGATTGGTCATAATCTGAACAAGCAGATTCCTGTCTGTCAGAATAATGCTCTCATCGGGAGGCAGCGATCTGCTGCAGTGCAGATAGAGGTTCTTTCTGCGCATCAGTGAAGCGAAAAACGCTTTGAGTTCCTGAAAAACTTCAAATATCGAAGTCTCGGAAATATGGGCAGTTATTTCTCCTGTCTCGATTTTCGATATATCGATGAGATCGTTGATGATGCCGAGCATTCTTCTGCCGCTCTGAAGGATAAGATCGATATACTCATCCTTTTCAGTGCCGCTCAGAAGCGGATCTTTGAGCAATTCGGAAAAACCGAGAATTCCATTCATCGGGGTACGGATCTCGTGGCTCATGTTGGCCAGAAATGCAGTTTTCAGCCGGTCGCTCTCTTCGGCTTTTTCCTTGGCGGCAACCAGTTCGCTCCACAGACGCTTGTTATCGGTAATATCCTCTTTTACAGCAACATAGTGCGTGATTGTGCCCTGTGCGTTCAGGACGGGAGATATCGTCGCGTTCTCCCAATAGAGCTCACCGTCTTTCTTTCTGTTGAGAAACTCCCCCTTCCAGGTTCTGCCGGAACGAAGAACATCCCATATCTTCCGATAATGCTCAGCGGGCATCAGTCCGGACTGGAGAATCCGGGGGTTTTTTCCATAGACCTCCGCCGTGCTGTAACCGGTCAGTTCCGTAAATCTCGGATTGACATATTCGATTTCCGCAGCGGCATTGGTCATGACAACTACGGCAGGACTTTGCTGCAGCGCCGTGCTGATTTTATTGATCTCCTCCTCGGAACGTTTTCTTGAGGAGATATCCCGTACGGTCGCAATAACGCAGGGTCTGCCGGAAAAATCTATTTCAGCCGAACTGACTTCGGCAGGCAGATTCCGACCCAGCCTGTCAGTCATTGTGACTTCGAACAGACGATTTCCCGCAAAACAGGAATTATTCTTTCTGACGGATTCGGAAAACCCTGATGAAGGCACGGCAGAGCAGATATCCGGCGGAGACATTGCCAGAAGCTCCTCTTCATCGTAACCGAGCATCGTACATGCGGCCCGGTTCACCATATCGAACTTGCCAGGCGTACCGTCTTTCCTGAGAGAATAAACGAATATGCCGTCACGTATGTTATCGAACAGTAATTTCAGCGACTCGCGGCTTCTTGCCATAGCCTCTTCGGCAAGCTTCCTGTCGGTTATATCAACCATAACCGTCTGAGTCGCCGGCTGCCCCTCGTACATGATCACCGTTCCGAATATTTCAATCCAGCGGATCCCTCCATTCTTGTGGATTATCCGGAATTCCCCCTGAACCTGCCCATTGATCCTCTGACGATAAGCATGGAAGTATGCCTCGGCATCGTCCGGATGCACGAGCGCGAAAAGCCTTTCACCAGTCATGCATACGAGTTCCGACGGCGTATAGCCGGTAAGCATCTCCATAGGTTTGCTTGCAAAGCAGATTCTCGGAGGATCACCCCTGCCGATAATCATTCCCTGAATGGAACGCTCCACAAGATTCCTGTACTTCTCCTCGCTTTCCCTCAGCTGAATCTCAGCCTGGCGAACAGCCGTTATATCAAGAATGGTAAAAGTCACTCCCCTGGAAATATCGTGAGGATCGAGAGGCACCGAGCTGAGTACCACATTGATGACCCTGCCATCTTTCCTGCGCATGAGCACTTCAACCGTGCCAATGCCGTATTCTGCTATCTGACGGTACTTTTCAACCCCCACATAGTAATAATCCTTATCGGTGAGATAGAGCATCCGCGAATTCCGGCCAACAAGCTCTTGCCGGTCATAGCCAAGAATATCGCAGACTCTCTGATTGACATCAAGCAGTATACGGTTCTCTACAATACCTATGCCCGCTGGTACGACCCTCAGTATGCTCTGGAGATAGGCCTGATCATTGAAGCCGCACGATTCGGATTCCTTATGAACAAGCTGCTGGCTGAAACGTTCCAGGAAAATGTTCTTATCATGGATGTCACCGGAATTCGGACCGGCGAAGTCGGCAGGTTCCTGCATAGTGAAAACCGAATGCTGATGGGAGACAACAAGACTTAAATCCTGAATGCGCTGTACCGGCAATCCACATTCAGGCTGATTTTCAACCTATGGTATAAGTTACTATAACCTGAGTTGATCGATTCGAAATAAAAAAAGCCCTCACCTATGGGCATAAAGTGTTATCTTGTAATGGGTAACGTAGCAATTACCAGTACAGAAAACACAACCCGACAGGTGGAGAGCTTCATGAGC
>VGGK01000019.1 GCA_016868665.1 Chlorobiota bacterium | reverse complement strand
CGTGACAGACAGATTTTCAAAGAACGCGATCAAAAACTTGAGGCCGCCAGAGCGGAACGAAAACAAAAAAGACTGGACATGAGACAGCGTCTCGATTGCCACCAGATTTTGACAACTGCAGCTAACATTAACTCGCTAACTCAACAGGACAATTTCTCCATTTCCAACTGAGGCAAAACACGGTGACTTTGATGACCGTTATTTTCGCAGCTGCGGTATCATTGGCTGCAACGACTGCTACAGGTAACGGCAGCCAAAGCAGGGGATACCCCGGCCAGAATGCAAAAATAAACGGCCAGCTGTTTTCATTGCCTGCAACAGGAACGATCACGAATGTCAACGGTCAGGGAGCAAGCGGATTCTGGATTGAGAAAGGTACCGGAGAATTGGTCATGAATTTCAATTCTAATGGTGAAGCAAGAGGATTTACTCTTCCGGCAGGCAGTTACAGGGTTATTCCAAACCTTCAGGACGGAGCTGCTTCGGCATGGATCAACGTTGTCTTCACTTGTCCCTGAGCCGTGTTACTATCTCTGGCAATATGTTTTCCAGAACAGTTATATGAAGCGGAATGCCCTTGAACAGGGCATTCCGCTTTTTGAAAAGATGTTCATCAGAACAATGTGAAAATTTGAGGGCTATAAGGATTTCACTATATTTTACAGTGCAAGTACATATGTGATATGTTTAACGTTAAATCACGCACCGGAAATAATTTCGATTCTCTTTCAATAATGCGCTTATAATTCACAACCAGTCTGCAAGGCATGCGGGAAGGAGACCGGACAGGAAGATCAGATTGAACAGGGAGAGGTGCCAGGAATTTATAATGGTTTACACGAATCGGTGCCTTGTTGGTGCGGTGGATGTGATATAAAGGCATATTTGAATTGGACGTGGAAATATACATCCGGCGGCAAAGGAGAACTTCATATGAAAAAATATGTCGCAGAGTTTATCGGTACGTTCTGGCTTGTGCTTGGCGGTTGCGGGAGCGCCGTGCTTGCCGCCGCGTTTCCGGATGTAGGTATAGGCCTGCTTGGCGTTTCGCTTGCATTCGGTCTTACCGTTCTTACCATGGCCTACGCGATCGGGCATATTTCGGGTTGTCACCTCAATCCGGCGGTTTCCATCGGTCTGTGGGCAGGTGGGCGTTTTGAAGCAAAGGATCTCGCCCAGTACATTGTAGCGCAGGTTGCGGGAGCAATCGTTGCGGGCGGCGTGCTTTACATGATTGCCAGCGGAAAAGCAGAATTCTCTCTTGCCGGAGGATTTGCTTCAAACGGGTTCGGCGAGCATTCGCCTGGTGGTTATTCCTTTCTTGCCGCTCTCGTTGCCGAAGTAGTGATGACCATGATGTTTCTTATCGTTATTCTCGGTGCAACCGACGAGCGGGCACCCAAAGGCCTTGCTCCGGTTGCCATCGGCCTCTGTCTCACTCTTATTCACCTGATCAGCATTCCCGTTACCAATACTTCGGTCAATCCGGCACGCAGCACCGGCGTTGCGGTTTTTGCTGGCGGATGGGCTCTCGAACAGCTCTGGCTGTTCTGGGTAGCGCCTATTGTCGGTGGAGTTCTGGGGGCCATAATATACCGGTTTATCGGCAGCACAGAGGAATGAACAGATCTGCCCGGCGGATTAATGGACATTTAGTGTGGTTTTTCATAAGGCAAGCGCCCGACAGAACAGTATATCTTTCGGGCGCTTTGTGTTTTCCTGATTTAGTGTCTGACAAATGAACGCATCAGAACTCATGTAAAGGCTGAGAGGGTGGTATCCGGCCGGCATCATCATTAGTTTAATGGACTGTTTTTTGTGTCTTTTATTAATAAAGATATTTATATTACAGACAACACAGAAGAACCCCATTTCCCTCGAACCAACACAGTATTCAATGAGCTCTTTATCAGTTCTTTTTCTATCTGAGAGAGTATCTGGTCTGTTCGTCTGAGCAACCTTGTCATCCAGGTTGCAGAGCTTTTCTGATAATGCGCCGCCGGTACTCTCCGACTTATTTTCAGCGGATGATCACTGCATATCCACTTTATCAATAAAACAGGAGAATGATCATGTCTAAGCAGAAAACAACCCCGCCATCGAAGCCGTCTTTTGCTCAGGAACGCGATCTTGGCGCATTACGACAGAAAGATCCCGAGCTGAAAATTCGGTGGGACGACGCTCTCAATGCTCCGGCACTGATGACCGGAAAACTCGCTGAACCGTTTCGGGGCATATCGCAGAAAGTTGTCGAACAGGCTGCTCTGGAGTTTCTTGAGGAAAACCGCTCTCTTTTCCGCATGGATGATCCAAAACGTGATCTTGCCCTGATTAACAAAGTTTCCGATTCTGCTGGAAATATTTGCGTTGCGATGCAGCAGAAACACAAGGGGATACCTGTCAGCGGCGGAACCATACGAGTGCAGTTTGCTGCTGACAAGACAGTTAACAGGATTGCTAACAAATATGTCCCCGACATTGATCTTGATACAGAACCAAAGATCAATGCTGATGCAGCGCTGAAAAAGGCCCTCAATGCCGCTGGTGAAGGAAAAGCTGACAGCAGCCATACCCCGACACTCACCATTATCCGTCATGATGGTTCTTTTCATCTGGCATGGGATATTTCCATAGATGACAGGGAGCATTCGAGATTAATGCGTTACTATGTTGACGCAAAAAACGGCAAGGTGGTCTTCAGCTATAATGATTTGAGGTATATCGGTTCGGGTTATTATTCTGGAAGCGGTTTGCTCAACAGCACCGTTTCCGGCACAACATTCAAGCTTATCGATTCAACAAGAACCTCTTCAGGAGGCCCTGAACTGCGAACCTGTGATCTTGACGGCTCAGCAAGCGGGAATGCTGGTGCCGGCAATGTCAGTGAAGACAGTGACGACAACTGGAATAATGCATCGACTACTCCAAGAAAAAGTCATCAGGGAGCTGAAGTCGATGTTCACCGATATATAGGCGAAACTGTTGATTATTACAGAACTGTTCATAACTGGAACAGTTACGATAATGCGGGATCGACAGTCTATTGCGGCGTTCATCTCGGGATCGACTACAATAACGCTTACTATTACCCTTCACAAAAGAAATTTTATTTTGGCGACGGAGATAATTCAACCTTTGACTATCTGACGGCAAAAGATGTTGTTGCGCATGAATTTACTCATGCGGTCACCGATCATACCTCAAACCTTGATTATTTCAATGAGTCAGGAGGGCTTAACGAAGCTTTTTCGGACATTTTTGCCGCTTTCATCGATAGTGACGACAGCGATATTGGCGAAGAGTGCACGACTCCGGGATTTCCGGGAGACTGTCTGAGGAGAATGAGCAATCCTTCCGATCCCGGTGCACTGGCAAGAATACCCAATCATGTCAGTGCTTCCCTTGATACCATGAGCACCGGCTACTTCAATGGTCAGGACCCGCATGAAGCTTGCGGGCCTATGCTCTATGCCGCGTACTTTATGATCTATGGAGGAACCCATCCCGCCAGCGGCATTTCAGTTACAGCACTTGGCCGTCATATCGTGGAAAAAATCATGTTTCATGTCCAGTCGGCAGGATTGCTCGGCAATAACAGCGCAACATTCCTCGAATGCCGTGAAGCCGCATTGAATGCTGCACAATCGCTCTATTCCACTGACACTGCATATCTGCAGATTCTTGATTCGATCAAGAACGCCTTTACGGCAGTAGGTATCGGTCCTGATATATATGTGCGCGACAGTTTGAGTGATAGTGGTACGACGCCTTCCATCGGAACCCTTTGGAGAAGTCCTGATATCATTACCCGAACCGCACAGGTTGTCGATCCGGCCTCGGTACTGGGGGATATGACGAAGGATGATTTAGCTGAAAATGTAGAACAGGGTCAGGACAATTATGTCTATATCCGTCTCCAGAATCGCGGCATTGCGGCCGGAAGCGTTACAATCAACCTGCATTGGTCAGATCCGAGTACGTTTTCTGCACCTTCGAGCTGGCATACTATCGGTTCAGCATACCTGCCAAGCGTGAGTCCCGGTGTTGTGACAATAGCAGAAATTGTCTGGCACTCGGCGGATATTCCACCCCTTGGGCATTTTTGCATCGTTGCGGAACTCGATGATCCTCTGGATCCAGCACCGGACAAATCGCTTATTACAACAGGAGCTCTTTTCAACAAATTCATTTCCGAAAGCAATAATTATGCATGGAAAAATATCAGCGTTGTAGATGTACTGCCTATGGGGCTCACTGAGTTGTCGTTCATTGCAAGAAGAGGGGGGGCAGGGGAGTTTGCCGATTTAGAATTCAATATTGAACAACTACCCATCGGGACTCCATGCTGGATTCGTGTTTTGCGTCAGCTTTGCGAAGGTTGTCAGATGATAGGCATGCAGTTTGACCGATCAAACACGCGATACGCATACTATAAGTTAACGGCCGGAAATCTCTGTGCTATCAGGAATGTCGCATTCGATGATATCGAAGAGACGGCCATACACTTGTATGTTAAAGCGCCAGAGCAAGCCAGCTGTTCATATGAAATCGCTGTTTCACAAACCATCAATGGTCGTTTGACCGGAATGGTCACGCATGTGCTCAATGTTTGTGCTTCTGGAGATTTTGAATTTATCGGCAACAAAAATACCCGGGAAATTCATAAAAAAGGGTGCAAATGGATAGAAAAAACATCCAGAGGCAACATGGTTGGCTTCAGAACACTTATTCATGCGCATCAGGAGGGGTTTGACAATTGTGCGTATTGTATCGGTGAGTCGAAACGCTGAATACCCTTGCAAGAGAAACCCTTCCTTGTTCTGAACAACGGGAAGGGTTTCCTGCTTATAGCATGTGTACTTTTGGACTTAACGTGCAGAGGTACTGTGTGTTTCCGGTTAATGTCCCATTCTTTTCATGAAAAACATACGGGTCTTTTTGTATTTTTATGAAAGCAATCAGCTTAACCGCTTCCTTTCAATCCCTGAAAAAAGGAGTGCTCATGGACACCGTTATCTCCTCTATTATTCCGCTGCTCGGTTCCGTTCGAGAATCGCTTATGAGCCGAAAGAACGTGGTTGCTACCGGCATCGGTTACAAAACCGCGTCGGGGAAAAAGACCGGAGAATTGAGCATTATCTGTTCGGTGGAACGAAAAGAGCCTGTGTCGAGGCTGACCAGCAGTGATCTGCTGCCGAAAACGGTTGACGGCATTTCTACCGATGTTGTGGCGACTGGCAGGATCCGGGCGTTCCAGCCACCGACAGGAAGATTCCGGCCCGCACCTGGCGGGGTGAGCATCGGGCATTTCGAAATTACGGCCGGTACGCTCGGATGTCTGGTACACAGGAACGGGGAGCTCTTCATCCTTTCGAACAATCATGTGCTGGCCAACAGTAACGATGCTTCTGTCGGGGATGCAATTCTCCAGCCGGGTCCCTATGACGGCGGATTGAATCCTGCCGACAAAATAGCCGAGCTTGCTGAATTTGTACCCATAACCTATTCGGGCTCGTCGAGCAGCTGTCCGGTAGCGAATTCGATTGCCGATGTATGCAACTTTCTTGCTTCGGTAACCGGTAGCGACACTCGCCTGCAGGCTGTACATGTGCAAGGTGCAGACAATCTTGTCGATGCCGCGCTTGCCCGGCCGATCAACCCGGCAGATCTGCAGAACGATATTCACGGATTCGGATCTATTGCCGACACGGCGGAAGGGACTCTGGGCATGGCAGTGAAGAAAAGCGGCAGAACGACAGGTTTGACCACAGGGGAAATCCAGCAGATCGATGTCACGGTCAACGTAAGCTATGGGGCCGGTCGTGTTGCCCGGTTCCACGATCAGCTGATTGCCGGAGCCATGAGCCAGGGCGGCGACAGCGGTTCGGCTGTGCTTGACAACTCGAACCACCTTGTGGGGCTGCTTTTCGCCGGCAGTGACGAAACCACGGTGATCAATCGCATCCAGAACGTGTTCAGCCTTCTTGGTGTAACATTGTGAAGATATTGCGGATTATGCCGTTATGTTTGTTACCGATTATGCCCAATTGCTCAAAAAATATGAATATGAAGACCATCAGCGAGGTGAAGCGTGCGAGCGAACCGGAACTGCTTGCCCTGCCCGACGTTGTGTCGGTCGGAATAGGTCTGGACGAGAAAGAAAATCAGGTTATCGTTGTCGGTCTTGCCAAAGAAAATGAACGAACACTGGCTTTAATTCCACATAATCTGGGAAATTATCCGGTTATTGTAAAAATAACGGGCACATCGCGTGCGCAATAGGGATAGTTAACCCGTTCTTTTCTTGTGCCATAACCTCAATTATGTAAAGTAAGTTAATGTCTCGAACAGATATTACTTTACATAATTTATATTATACAACAAATACGGATAATAAAAAAAAGAGCGGGAGATACTGTTCCCGCTCTTTTCCGAATGCTGTTCCTCTGTCCGGGTTGAGGCTTATTTTTTTTCAGGAACTTCGCGCTCTTCCTTTACGGCATAGTTGATCAGGTAGTCGTAAAGTCTGATAAGCTTTGCGGACTGGCTGTTCTGATCGATCCAGTGCCCGATCATGCCGATCGTACGCGCCAGAACGAAGAAGCCGTTGAGCGACTGTTCCGGGAAGTCCAGATCGACGAGAATACAGCCCATGGTTCCGTCCACGTTGAGGATCAGGTTGTCTTTCTTCGACGTCGTGATCTTTTCCACTTCAAGCGCATAGTCGAGACATGGCGTATGCAGTGAGGTGTGGTTTTTCACGTAATCAACGAGATATTTAACGCGTTTGTCGGGGTTTTTCAGGCTCTTCACCCTGTGGCCGATACCGGGAACCGGGCCGACGTTCTGCTTCATCCAGGCAAGAAATCCGGGAATATCGTTCGGAAACTCCTTGACGCCGTATTTGAAGTATTTGCCGGCATTGGTGACAGCTCCGCCGAAACGCGGACCGATCATGGTCATGCCTGCCGATACCGCCTGCGGCATATCGATGCCTGCGCATGCACCGATGATTGCTCCGAATGCGCCGGATACCGCCGGGCCGTGATCGGCGGAGATCATGATGATGCGTTTGATGATTTCCGACTCTTCGCGCGTTGGAAGCTTTTTATTCCAGAGCAGGCTGACGACATCTTCGATGCCATAGCCTTTCTCGCAGAGTTCCGAAGCTGCGTAACCGACATAACGAGGTTCTTCGCCGCGATCGTCGGAAATGGTTGTGCGGATAAGCGGTTCAACGATCACTTCACCCTGCTTCATGACTTCCTGTACCTTTGGCGGCAGTTCGGGCAGCAGCGCCTCGTCGATTTCGGGTTCCGGCTGGATGGAGCCGTCGGCAAGCAGTTCTTCGTAGACCTGCTTGATGCATTTTGAAAGTCCGCCAAATGTCTCAGGCACAAGAGCACCGGCTTCGCGCAGCGCATTCATTTTCGAGCGTGCCGAGCCAAGGCCTTTTTTGCCTTCTTTTGCGCCGGCATGGCCGAATTTCATGCCCTGAGGCAGCACTTCCTGGCAGGTTCCGCCGATGGTGGCGATCAGCCTGATGCGACGGGGTTTTGCGGCAAGCCATTCGGCAGCTTCCTCTTCGAGGGTACCGCCAACTTCGCCTACGATAACGACAGCCTTGGTTTCAGGATCGTTTTCGAACATTTCAAGGTAGGTGACGAAATCGGTACCAGGATAGGCATCGCCGCCGATTGCAACAGCAGTCGTAACGCCATTGCCGTTCTGGGCACAAAGCCACATGGCTTCATTTGAAAGTCCGCCGGATTTTGTGATGACACCGAATGATCCCGAACGGTAGAGGTTGCAGAGTTTCAGGTTTTTGAACTCGCCGCCGATAACGCCGAGACGGCACTCCCCTGCCGACATGATGCCGATGGACGATGGGCCGTTGAAAAGCTTGCCATGTGCATGGGCCAGTTTGCGCAGTCTCTTGGCATCCTTTTCAGGTACGCCTTCGGTGATCATGGAGACCAGCTTGATGCTGGATGCTTCAAGCGCTTCCTTGGCCGCAGTGTATGCCCGGTTCGCACCGATGTAGATGAGCGCGGTGTTGATGCCCGGATTTTCGGCAAGAGCCTCTTCGAGCGACGAATAGACTGGCACGTTTTTCAGCTCACCGCCGCGGTAGATCTCTTTCTGCTGCCCTTCTTCGGGAGGATATACGAATGCCTGCACCGTCAGGGGCCTGTTGACCAGAAAGTCGAACTGGGCCATCCTTCTTGCGGCATTCAGGCCGGCGACGCCGCCGATGATCACTACCCGTGTATCCCTGTTTGCTAATATACTCACGATTCTTTCCTGATTAAAAAGTTATAAGTTCCTTTATAATTGGTCGTTAATGGTATTGTCCTTCAAGAGTTCAGCGCAAGGTCGACAATATCCGTCATCGGCATACTGCGGTCGTACACATGGATGTCGAAGCCTTCGTCATAAAGTTTTCTGATGGCGGCAAGACCCTGATTTTCGTTCGGACCGCCACGTCTGACCCATATTTTAACATTCTCGAGAAGGCCTTTCGACTTGCTTTCACGTAACCCGTTGATGATGCCGCTGAAAGTCGCCTTGACGTCGGTAAAATTCGCTATGGCGCCGCCTACGATGATATGCTTGATATTCGGCAGACTGCAGATGGTTTCAGTGAGCGCTTCAACGGCCCAGTCCGGCGGATCACCGGAATATTCGGCATAGTTGGCGATGGTGCCTCCGCGGGCAACAACAGCATCCGAGTAGAAAACAGAAGCGCCGCCGCCTGCCGTCAGCAGGGCGATTTCTCCGCCGGGTACCTCGACAAACTTGACGGAACCCTTGATGCGTCCGTCGATTTCCATGATCTGCTGTTCAGCTTCGGTGAAGGGGCGGCCGATTTCGGATACTGGTTTGAAATCCCAGTCGGCATGCCGGAACCGCGCATCGTAATCGAGGTTCATCACCGCGTCGAGTGCGGCAAATCGCATGTCGCTCTTGCGAATGACAAGCGGATTGATTTCGATGGACTGCGCGTCTTCGTTATCGAAGCAGAGCACGAGACGGGAAACGATTTTCCCTACCCTTTCGGCAATTTCGCCGCTGAAACCGGCTTCGTTGGCGAATTCCGTCAGGCGTTCGATGCTCGGATTTTCATCGATTGGAATGAACAGCCTGCGGACGCTATCCCAGTTATCCTCGATATCAATGCCGCCCTTGTTGGAAAGCAGTACTTCGGCGCCGTCGCGATTGCCGTTGATGCAGACATAATATTCTTCATCGTGATCGAGCATTTCCGCAACGATCACCTGGCGGATGACCGCAGTGCCTATTTCGCGGCCGATCATTTCGCGAGAAGCTGCGACAGCTTCCTCAAGGTTCAGGCCGAGCTTGACAAGGCCAAGTTTAAAACGTCCGCCGATAGCCTCATGAGCTTTGACAACCAGTTTTGATTCTCTCAGCCATTTATTAGCTTCACCAAGTTGTTCAAGCCGGTTCGGGTCCATGATAACCACATAGTTAGGCACGGGGATGCCCCACTTGTTAAAAAGCTTCATAGCCGGCCCTTCAAGTATCTTAGCCATACTATTGATTTGTTTGTATGTTTTGGGTAACTGAAATAAACAAGGAAATGTGCAAGATTTTAAGTTAACTATATTTCAATACAATCCAATAGTTTATAATTGTTAACGTGTTAATCTCCTAAAAAAAGGCCCATATGAACGATTTTCTTTATTGGTGGCAGAATCTGCCTGCACAAATGGATCCGGTTATCTTTTCGGTCGGAGGATTTGCCGTCCGATGGTACGGAACGATGTACATAGTGGCATTCGCTGTGGTCTACCTGCTGACGCTATACCGTCTGAAGACCGAAAAAACCGGTTTTACGCGAGCCTTTGCCGGCGATGCGCTGACCTGGGCAATGGTTGGCGTGGTGCTTGGAGGGCGGCTTGGCTATATTCTGTTCTACGGTCTCGAAGGTTTTTTTTCAGATCCGCTGGGCACCCTGCTGCCCTGGGCGTCTACGTCAGCAGGGTGCAGTTTTGCGGGAATAACGGGAATGTCCTATCATGGCGGCGTTATCGGGGTTGTGCTGGCAATGTGGTTTTTCTGTCGTTCACAGAAAAAAGGATTTTTCGAGTCTTTCGATCTCTTCATTCCTGCCCTGCCCCTTGGCTACACCTTCGGACGTATAGGTAATTTCATTAACGGAGAACTTTACGGACGAGTAACCGATGCGGCGGTCGGAATGTATTTTCCAATGGCTCAAACACTTGAGCTTCGCCATCCATCACAGCTTTACGAAGCGTTTTTCGAGGGTATCGTTCTGTTTCTCCTGCTCTGGGCACTGCGGAAAAAATCGCCATATCCAGGATTCCTTTCCGGACTCTACCTGTTCGGATACGGGTTCGTTCGTTATTTTATTGAATATTTCCGCGAACCCGATGCGCATCTCGGTTTCGTGTTCCTGAATCTTTCGATGGGTCAGGTGCTCTGTTTTGCCATGATGCTTGCCGGTGCAGCCATATTGCTCCTGAAGAAAAAAACCTCACCGGGGCGTTAGGAGCACCTCTTCCCCGCTGCCGAAACACCGTTTCCGCACGATCAGCATAACGATGATCGAGGTTATCGCCGTCGAACCTACCAGCATGAACATGACGACAATCTGGTAACGGATGGCAATAAGCGGATCGGTTCCGGACAGGATCTGGCCGGACATCATGCCGGGAATAAAGACGAGACCGACGCCCATCATTGCATTGATCGATGGAATCATTCCAGCACTTACCGCGTTCCTGAATACCTCTTCGCTGGCTTCGCGGTAGTTGGCTCCGAGTGAGAGCTTCATTTCCACCAATTCGCGCTGCTGGCGAAGGTCGCGGAACAGCCGTTCGAGCGCGATGGCGATTGCCGACATGGAGTTGCCTATGACCATTCCTGCCGTGGGAATGAAATACCGGGGTTCCCACCAGGGTGTGGTGCCGACTATCAGGCCCGAAACGAACACCGCGGTTGCAAAATAGGTGACGAGCATGGTGAGAAAGGTCGGCATGAAATACGATACCTGCTTTTCCTTTACTCTTCCCCTGACGATGAACATTGCCGATATCACCATAACAGCAAATACCGCAACAGTCAGAAACAGGCTTTCGGAGCCGAGAATGAAGGTGAGCACATACCCCATGAGAAAAAGCTGCGCAAAGGTGCGCAGCGCACCGACAGTGATATCGCGATTGAGCCCGAGATGGTAGATGAAGGAACTTGCCTGGGCTATAAAGATAAAGATAAATGCAAGAAGCAGATTTCCTGCCGATATATCGATGATGCCGCTATTCATGGAGCATTGAGTATAAGTTGCCGGTTCTCGATCCTGAAGGTCTGCGCCGCCAGGGTCGCAGGCCGGTAATCGCTGTGCGTGACACACATTATCGTCATCTTCTGCTCTCTGTTCAGATGTTCCATGATGGAAAACACCATTGCTGCGCTTTCAGGATCGAGAGCCGAGGTTGGTTCATCGAGAAGCAACAGCTCGGGATGCTGCAGAATGGCCCGCATGATGGCGAGTCGTTGTTTCTGACCAGTCGAAAGCTTCAGAGCAGATTGGCTGAGCGAAACCGTATCGAGGTAGAAATCGCCGAGCATGCGAGCGAGTTCCTGTTCTTCCGGGACGGTTTTACTGCTGTTTGCGGAAAACGAAAACGGAAGCAGGAGGTTTTCTGCCACCGTCGCATCGACCATCTGCGGTATCTGGGCGACATAGCTGATCATTGAACGCAGAACGGACGGAAGAATCGATGCGATATTCCGGCCTCTGAAAAAAATCGTGCCGCTTTGCGGCTGGTTGAGGCGGCATATCAGGCGAAGAAGGGTGGACTTGCCGGAGCCGGAAGCTCCCCTGACAAGAATGAACGCGCCTTCGCTTACCGTCATGTCGAGACGATCGAATACCGGTATTTCTGCCGAAGGCCAGAAGTAATCAAGATTGCGTATTTCGAGAAGCGGTATCATGGTGTCCTTGAAAAGGTCACTAACTATTCGTTTATTAAGAAAATACATCCTTCTCAGCAAAACACCATATACGGCATGCAGGCTCCGGAAGAAAAACTCGGCTCATTCTACCTCGGCGCGGAATATGATCTGTCGACTGGACAGCGCCTTGAAAAACCAGTGCACTATGATGCCCGCGATCTTACCACCCATGCGGTCTGCGTCGGTATGACCGGCAGCGGAAAAACCGGGCTGTGCATCGGACTGCTCGAAGAAGCCGCAATCGATCGCGTTCCAGTGATCCTGATCGATCCAAAAGGCGATATGACCAATCTGCTTCTGCAGTTTCCCGATCTTCTCCCGGACGATTTTCTGCCATGGATCAATGAAGACGACGCGAGGCGCAAAGATAAAACGATCGGCGAACTTGCTGCCTCTACGGCCGAGCTCTGGAAAAACGGTCTTGCCGAATGGGGAATTTCTCCCGAACGGATCAGCCGGCTTCCCGAAGCCGTCGATTATACGATATACACGCCGGGTTCCGATTCCGGCATACCGGTGAGCATTCTCGGCAGCCTTGCCGCTCCCCGTCTCGACTTCGAAGAACATGCTGAAACCATACGCGAACGGATCAGCGGCACGGTCAGCGCGCTCCTCGGACTTGCCGGCATCAAGGCCGATCCGGCAAGAAGCCGTGAAGCAATCCTTCTTGCGGGTATTTTCGAGTATTTCTGGAAGCAGCAGCAGGATCTCGACCTCGCCGCCCTGATAACCTGCATTCAGACTCCGCCCATGCGGCAGGTCGGCGTGTTCGACGTGAATACATTCTACCCTGAAAAAGAGCGTTTCGAGCTTGCCATAGCTTTCAACAACCTGATAGCCGCGCCGTCTTTTCAGAGCTGGCTGACAGGCGACCCGCTCGACATCGACCGTATGCTCTATACGACCGAAGGAAAACCTCGTCACAGCATTTTTTACCTCGCCCATCTTCCTGAAAGCGAACGGATGTTCTTTGTCACACTGCTGCTCGAGAACGTGCTGACCTGGACCCGTGCCCAGTCCGGTACGTCGAGTCTCAGGGCTCTTCTTTATTTCGACGAGGTTTTCGGCTATCTTCCGCCGGTAGCGGAACCGTCTTCAAAACGTCCACTCCTGACGCTGCTCAAACAGGCCAGGGCGTTCGGGCTTGGATGCGTGCTGGTCACACAGAACCCGGTTGATCTCGACTACAAAGGACTTACCAACACCGGCACCTGGTTCATCGGCAAGCTGCAGGCTGAACGCGACAAGCAGCGCGTGCTCGAAGGCTTGAAAAGCGCCATTGCTGAAGCCGGCGGATCGGAAGGATCGGTCGACTACGACAGCATTATCAGCCGGCTTGGCAACAGGGTTTTTCTCATGCACAATGTCCACGATGATCGCCCTGTGGTTTTTCAGACCCGCTGGGCCATGAGTTTTCTTTCCGGACCGCTGACCAGGCCGCAGATCAGAAAGCTCATGGCGCCGCGCAAAGTTGCGGCGGAACCCGTTCCTTTCCCGCCTGCGAAAGCCGCTTCCCGGGTTGCCGAAAAGATCCCGGAACATCTGCCGGTACACGCGGAAACCGATCTGCCCTTTGGGTTCACCGCAATTCCCCCGGGACTCGATCCCTCGATGAAACAGGTGTTCGTGCCAATCGGCATCGATGGCCGAACCGCCATTGAACTTTATAACAAACAAACGGGAAAAGTACTGCCTGCCGTTGCCGCTCAACGTCTGGTTTATGAGCCTGCGATTATCGGTTCTGCGTCGGTCATGTTTTCCGAACGAAAACGCGGCATCATCGAAAACCGGCGCTTGCTGCTTGTCTGCAATCCCGCCGGTTCCGGCGCTGCGTCATGGGAGAAAAGCGAGGCATTGGAAATTGAGGAGGAAAGCCTTACCGATAAAGCTCAGGAACCGGACGCTCTTTTTGCGCAGCTCCCCGAAAACGCAAGCACCGCAAAAAAGATAGCATCTTTCGGCCAGCCGCTTGCAGACTGGATCTATTATCACGCAAGGCTGAGGCTCTCGGTTCATCCGGATACGGGTCTTTTCCGCAAGACCGGAGAAAGCGAGCGCAATTTCGCAATACGGCTCCAGCAGGCAGCCAGAGAAGCGCGTGACCGGGAGGTCGATGCGCTCGAAAAGAAAATCGAAGCACAGCTGGAACGCCTGTCGGAAAAAATACGAAAGGAGGAGCGGGATCTTGCTAAAGACGAAGCCGAGCACCAGAGCCGTAAAGCCAGCGAGCTTGCTGGCCTCGGAGAAACCGTGCTTGGTTTTTTCCTGGGCAGAAAAAGTACCAGGGGTATCGGCAGCGCCATCAGCCGAAGAAGAATGACCGCAAATGCCAAAGCCGATATCGAGGAATCTCGTGAATCCCTGGAATTGCTCGAAGAAGAGCAGGAAAAAATCAACGCCGAAATGAAAGCGATTGTCCGCGATATTACCATGAAATGGGAACATCCCGAAGCGCAGATCGTCATCGAAGAACTTGCGCCTCG
Organism: Chlorobiota bacterium; assembly: GCA_016868665.1. GTDB lineage: Bacteria > Bacteroidota > Chlorobiia > Chlorobiales > Chlorobiaceae > Chlorobium. Next base: position 22,425 of record VGGK01000019.1, on the reverse strand, counting down.
AAGAAGCGATGTCGCTCTTCATTTCGTTGCGCTCGGCTGGCTGCCTTTCTGGAAAGTGGCTCTCTGCGAAACAAACAGCACGGAAACGATCGCTCTGCCGGCATACAGGGCGGAAACAAGAGCGTAGAAGCGGCGAATGCCTGCCGCCCGGATAGGTTTTTACCTGACTGCCGGTTTCCGTAAAAAGAACCCTGCGGCAACGATCAGCGACAGAATCGCCAGACCCCAGATCTGGAGCGAAAATGCGGCTCCTCCCTGGTACATGCTGTAACCGCCGAAAATAAAGAATACCATTGCCGCACCGATCTGTATGGCTTTTTCTGGTAAACGCTTTCCGAGCATTTTGCCTGCAACGATGGCAAGCCCGTCAGAAAGCACCATACCGATGGTCGAACCGATCCAGACCGGCAGGAATGCATTGGTTGTAGCAAGAGTTATTGTCGAAAGCATGGTTTTATCGCCGAGTTCGGCCATAAAAAAAGTCGTAAAGACCAGCCAGAAGGGATGAACGGTTCTTTTACAGCTATCTTCTCCCTCTTCGAGATGATCGCCACGGAGCGTCCACAGACCGAAAATAATGAATGCGATGCCGGCAATGAAACCTATCCAGTCGGAAGGCAGCCGGTCGCCGATGAACCATCCTATAGCAGCTGAAAAAACATGTACGGCAAGCGTTGCCCAGAAAATCCCCCAGAGCACAGTTTTCGTCTTATAGCAGGTGGCGAGCGTGAGGGCGACGAGCTGCGTCTTGTCGCCAAGTTCCGCCAGAAAAATCATGACAAGCGAAAGCCAGAATGCATCCATTTCAGGTGCCTTGAAAAGTCTGTGATTCCTGGAGCCGTTTGTCGCGCTGAAACAACTTCAGCAAACTCGTCTCTCCTTACAAGCGACAAGTATAACCCAAACGCACGTATTTTAAAACAATGAAACGCAACCCTTTTCGGTTACTGCGTTCATTGCATGGTTTTCATCAGCCTCGAACTGTCGATGCCGCGTTCGCGCAACCTGTCGAGAATCGTTTCATAAAGCCCCTCATGCATATACGGCGTCCTGGAAAGGATCCAGAGCGCGGAACCTGAACGGTTCGAAACAACAGCCCAGGAATAATCGTCAGCCAGATCTATAACCAGATAATCCGCGCTGAAAAGCCTGAAAAACCTGACCTTCAGATGAGCATTTCCGCTTCCCTCAAGCGGAGATGCCGTAGCGGCAACCGATACCGTTCTCCCCTTTCGAACGCAGGAGTTTCTAACCTTTACCGATCCCGGACCTGAAAGGGTATATTCAGCTTTCGTTTTTGTGCAATTGCGTTGTCTTTTTGAAGGAATCGAAGAGATTTCATACCATGTGCCGCAATAACGGGCCACATCGACCTGTTCAACGGTACGCGGCGGCATTCCAGCTTTTCTTTTTGGATTGAAGAGGGATATCATGGATTTATTTCAAAGTGGTTGAAAAGAGAGCTCTCTTTTTCTGTAATAACCGGCAAGTCCGTCGATACGTTCAACCCTTTCAGCAAGAGAGTGCGACGATATCCTCCTTGCCTCGATCTTCCCGATTGTTAAATTATCTCCTGAAAAAAATAAACAAACCATATTCTCCCATGCTTGATGTTGTAGTCAGAACTGCCGCCCCGGCAGACAGCATGAGATGTGCCGAATTGCTCGGCACCCTTTTTTCTCAGGAAGTGGAATTCCGGCCGGACGCTTCGGCCCAGCGACGCGGTATAGAGATGATTGTCAGCAACCCGGACGTTGGACGAGTGTTCGTCTGTACAGTAGACGGCACCATTCAGGGCATGGTGCTGCTGCTCTTTACCGTCAGCACCTTTCTTGGTCGTAAAGTCGCTCTGCTTGAAGACATGATTGTCGATCCGGCTTTCAGAGGGGAGGGTATCGGGTCCATGCTCATCAGCCACGCCATTTCTTTTGCCGAAAAGCAGGGACTGGCCAGAATCACCCTGCTGACCGATCACGACAACAGTCGCGCGCAGGAGTTCTACTCCCGATCCGGCTTCAGGCGATCATCTATGACCGTAATGAGAAAACAGATCTGAAAAGAATAACACCATGCATGAATATTGGAGATGCAGAGAATGCGGGCATGTGTACGATCCGGCTGAAGGCGATCCCGACAGCCGGGTGACGCCTGGAACAGCATTTGCTCTGCTGCCGCCGGAATGGCGCTGTCCGGTCTGTAACGAACCGCTCGCGGCTTTTGAACCCATGGCCTGAGAGCCTGGTTCAGTTTGTCTTGGTATCGAGAGAATGGCTCATGGCTATCGATGCGGCTTTTCCTGCAGGATACAGGCTTACAAGCAACGTAAGCGCTATGGCTGTAAAGCCCACTACAAGAAAATCTCCTGTCTCCATACTGACGGGATACGCATCGATAATAAATGCGCTCTTTGATGGCAGCTCAACCAGTCCGTACAATTCCTGCAGCCGACAGATTACCCATGCTATCAATGATCCTGTCGCCGTTCCGGCAACACCGGTCATGCCGCCCTGAATCATGAAAAGAGCGATAAACTGCGGCTTTTCCAGGCCGAGACACCGGAGATAAAACAACTCCTTCTGCTTGTCGATGGCTGTCATGGCAAGGGAGCCGGTCAGGCTCAGGGCTGCAACCAGCACAACAAGCATAAGAATGCTGAAACTCGCCCATTTCTCAAGTTCCATTACGGCAAAGATATCATGGTACTTGCTTTCAAGAGGCCTAAGCATGTAAGCGTCTTCGCGGCTGCCGTCGGATGCAAGCCATGTATCGAGGCTCTGGCGCAGTCCCGATGCTGATATGCCCTTTTTCCCCCGGATATCGATGCCGGTACAGCGATCTTTGCCGGTCAGCAGCACGCGTCGAACGAATTCATTCGATGCGAGCACATACCGGTCGTCGAATATTCTCTGCAGAGAAAATGTCGAGTATACTGTCGTTCGAGGTATTTCAAGGGCAGAAAGCAAAAAGGGTTCCGAAAGCAGTTCAAGGCCTGCTCCTATCAGTTCCGGGCTGAAAACCTTAACCTCGCTGAAGGGAGCGAGCTGCATGCGTCCCGACAGAAGCTCACCCGCGGCAACGCCCTCGGGAGAGAAGTAAGGCCGAAGAGCGCCTGTCGTACGCATCAGTTCCATATGGGCATTATCGCTCATGCCTTTTATGACGATCAGTTCGCTTTTTCTGGCGCCCGAGATGATCGCATTCCCTTCCAGAAACGGTTCCGCGGAGGCAACGCCGTCCAGAGCGGCTATACTTTTCAGAAGAGCGTCGTTATAAGGAATTGTTCCTCCGTTTCTCGAGACCAGCTGTACGTTTCCCTCGATCGTTGTGAACATGTCGAAGGCAAGCTTCTGAAAACCGTTCAGAACGCTCATGACAACAAGCAGCGTACTGACGCCGATGATTATGCCAGCAAGGCTGATGGCGGATATGACATTGATGATCCTGAACCGCTTGCGGGCAAAACTGAACCGGCGCGCTATCCAAAAAGCAGTATTCATACTATCGGGTTTCTGTCAGGTGGTCAATGCCGTACCCGGGTTAAGCGATGATGCGATACGGGCGGGTATGAACGCAAACAACATGGTCAGCACAAGAACGGCGATGCCGACAACAAGATAATCGAAGGGATCGATCATCAACGGAACATAACTGATGAAATAACTTTTTTCAGGAAGCCTTATCAGATGAAAACGCTGTTCGAAAAGGGTAAGCGCAAGAGCGATGAGTGATCCTGCACCGATGCCGGCAAGTGCGATCAGGAGTGACTGGCCAAGAAAGATACGGCTGATTTTTCCAGGTTCGAGACCGAGAGCGACCAGCATGCCGATCTCTTTTGTTTTTTCGATAACGAGCACCAGCAGGGTGGACATGATGTTGAACACGGCTACGAGCGTAATGGTAATGATCAGGAGCGGAGTGATGTTTTTCTGCAGTTTCAGCCACTCGAACAGATTGGCATATCGCTCGAAAACCGTATAGGTATAATAGGGAAACTCAAGTTTAGCCCCCAGCTCCTGTGCTATGAATTCAATACGGTCGATGTCGTCAACGTTAATATCGTAGCCGCTGAGCATGCCGGGACCAAACCTCTGCTGCAGTTCATCGAGACGTCCGAGTATAACCACATCGTCGAATCCATCCTGAAGCCCGGTTTCGTAAATGCCGGCAACCCTGCCCGTTTCGAGTTCGAGCGAAGAGAGCACAGCCATGATATCTCCTTTTCCGATCCCTTCCCTTTCCCCCGAAGAATCAACTCCGGCAAGCAGTACTTTGTCCCCTTTCTGAACGCCAAGAGCTTCGGCCATCGATTTGCCGAGAAAAAGCGACATCAGGCCGTCCTTGCCGTTATCCCCTGCCTCGCCTTCTCTTTGATGAGAACCGTACCGCAACAGGAAGAATTCCTGCTGATCGGCAGCTATTCCCTTGAGCAAAGCGGGCCTTATTGCCGCTCCTTCGCCTTCGGCTCTCCTGCGACCCTGCACCATGATGCTTTTTTCAAAAAAAGGAGAGACGGACACCACGCCCCCGGTTCCGGCCATCAGCCTCCGATCATAACGGCTTGCCGCAAAAACCCGGTCGTCGGCCTGACGAACCTGGATGTGAGAGGTGAAACTGATAAGCTTGTTTTCAACGCTCGATGCGAATCCCTTGACTATCGAGAGCGTAAGAATCAGGGCAGCCGTACCGACAGCTATGCCCGTAATCGATGCAACTACGATAAATGCCGGTCTGGAGCTTTTCCGATCCCTGAACGCGAATCGCCTGGCGATATAGAGCAATGGGCTCATGGCGTCTCCTCCTTACTGCTGATGGATGAGAATGAGCAAACCCGGTTTCTGCCGCTCGATTTGGCATGGTAGAGCGCTCGGTCCGCATTATTGATCAGGGTATACCAGTCCTTCGCATCCGCAGGAAACGATGCGATCCCGATGCTGACCGTCAGACGACCTTCCGGCTGGTGTTTTTCATGTGAAAAAGGCTCGGCGCAGATAACCTGCCTGAGCCGCTCGGAAATCCGCATGGCGGTTTCAGTTCCTGTCTGCGGAAAGAGCACAGCAAACTCTTCTCCCCCGAACCGGGAGGGCATGTCGGATGACCGACACTGTTCGGCAATGATTCCTGCCAGCTGCTCCAGTACCCGGTCTCCGGCTATATGGCCATGTTCGTCATTGTACCGCTTGAAATGATCGAGATCGATCATGGCTATCGAAACCTGATCATCCGCCCGCTTTGAACGTTCGATTTCCATGATCAGATGCTCCTTGAAATGCCGATAATTATACAGATTTGTTTTCTCGTCCCGAATAAAAAGCTCGTCGAGCTTTTTGTTTTTCGCTTCTATTTCAGCACAAAAATCTGCAAGCGTACCAGTAAGGCGGGAAATTTCAGAGGAGTGCGGAGCAATGGCCAGATCGTTCCTGATGGCTTCGGCGGTATCGCGAACGCTTTCCGGAATGCTCCGGTTCATAGTGCTTATTTTTTGAGACAGTCTTTCTAATGGAATCAGGGTCATAATATAATTACGATGGATTTCCTTCCTGACGATCAGAAACAGAATTAAGAAAAGCAGGGAAATAACTGTGACGAACTGATTACTTGCGCGTGTGCAGTCGTCGAGAGCCGAACGAAACTCGCTATCTGACTTCTGTACTGCTCTGTCAAGCGCGAGAAGAAAAATTTCACGATCAGAAGTGGAAGCATTTTTCAGAATATTACGCTTCTGTGCAAGCGAGCCTGCAATTCCGGGTTCCTCTGCCTCAACTGCGCTTTCGATGACTTTATCGAGCATGAACTCAATGACCGTGGAGTCGGCATCACTTCCGGCTCCGGCTTTTCCCCTCAATGCCGCAAGATCGGCATAAAGCGCCTGCTTGTGACGCAATGTTTCGACAAGTGCGTTTCTATGGAGCACGAATCCGCCTGTAACGGCACCCACAACAAGAAGGAATGCCGTCCCGGCCAGAGTTATGCGCTGCAGCCTGGACGGCTTGATCGTCTCAGTTGTACTGTTCATTCGGTTATTTCAGGATTATGGTTCTCGGGATCTGCCTGAAAGGGGCGAGGCTGCTCCGCTCAAACCCCTTCTGTCCTTCCTTTGAAAGCCATGATCCAAAGCCTGTTGCAAGAGGATTGCCCGGAATGTAGATATAGTGTACGATTGTTGCAAGAGGATAGGAGCCGTCATAAACCTGATGTTGTGCAGGACGCACCGCCGGAGAACCGTCCTCGGCCGATGAAACCGGAACGATGCGCACCTGTTCGCGGATGCTTGCAGGCAGATTCAGCGTTTTATATGAAGAAAGAAAGAGCAGGCCGACAGTTCCGTCCTCGCGGGCGGTTCTGGCGACAACAAGACTGTCCGAACGCTCCAGCATCGCATGCAGCTCCGCATTTCCGGTATGCAGCAGATCCCGGAGCGTTATGAGAAACCTGTAATTCCTGTCGGCAAGAAGCGGTCTGCCGTACTCGCCGGAAGTCGTCTTTCCTGAAAGCATTTTCGCGAGGGTGCCGACAGAAAGCGCAGTCACCCGGCTGTTGCTGTTCACGATACAGATTATCGCGTCACGAGCGACCGGTTCTTTTCGAGCCCTATAGGCCGGAAGGGTCAGCAGCGAGTCCTCGATATGCGTCAGTGAACCTCCTATAAGCAAGCCTCCGGACTCTTTTTTCAGGAGAGCAGGGAGCATATCTTCGGGAACCACTGTACTGACAACGACGTTCGCATCAGGATAGTGCGCCTGAAATATCTCCGCCTGATCCTGAGCGACCTCCCGGAGGGGACTTTCAACACCAAGGATCATATTACCGGCGGTTGCCGTTGGAGCTTCCGTCAAGGATCCGGTTTGTTTATCGCAGCCAGTCGAAAGAAGCATGAGCAGTATCGCGGCCATGAACATCGATCCGCCGCCTAAAAATGATCGATGACGCCTCGTCCGGCCCTGACGATAACGGCGTTTTCCCTTTGTCGTTTCCATAACCGCAGCAATTCTGTTACATGGATGTGAAAAATTACGCACAGCTCTCGATATTTTATAGCAAATGCGTAGTATATCCACTTTATTGAATATATATTCAGAGAAATAATTACTGATCGAATTACATATCCTGTTTTTCTGATTGATTTACTTTACAATATCGAAAAAAAAGCATATCATCGCAGATTTTACCCGGAATTTTCATTCATCGTCATAAAGGGCCATGAACCAAAGATATATGTCCGACGCGAAACGGCTGTCGATTTCGGTTATCGGGGCATCCGGATACTCCGGCGCTGAGCTTGTCCGGCTTTTACTTCGCCATCCGGCAGTGGAGCTCGATACGCTGTACGCTTTTTCCCAGGCTGGAAAAATTTTTTCCGATCTTTATCCGTCTGTTCCTTGCGACAAGGAGTTTCTGCGCTATGAGGGCGAAACCGGAAGCGACATCTATTTCCTTGCACTTCCGCACGGCGAGGCACTGAACCTCGTTCCCGCTCTTACAGACGCAGGAAAACTGGTTATCGATCTGTCCGGAGATTTCCGGCTGAAAAACCCGGATGAACACGAACGATTCTACAAACAGATAAAGCCGGCGGACGCATGGATGACTTATGCCCTGCCGGAACTCGGTCGGGACGAAATCATCAATTCGAAAGCAGTCAGCAATCCCGGCTGCTATGCGACAAGCATCATTCTCGGACTTGCCCCGCTCTTTCTCGATGAGAATTCTCCTGCAAAGGTCAGAAGCGTCAGCTGCACTGCGGTTTCGGGCATCTCCGGAGCCGGAAGAACCAGCAAGACCGAGCTGTCGTTTTCCGAAATGAGCGAAAATATGCGGGCCTACAAAGTCGGCCAGCATCAGCATACGCCCGAAATCATGCAGGCTCTCGGCACATCGGCTTCGAATCCCTCTTTCGACTTCACGTTCGCTCCGATGATAGGGCCGTTTACGCGAGGGATTTATTCGGTGCTCACCGTTGCCTTCGACGGGAATTTCAGAGACTGTTCGCCATCTGAACTCTACAGCAGCTTTTATGACGGAGCTCCGTTCGTCAGGGTTCGTTCGAGCATGACTGAAGTTCGCCATGTCGCGATGACGAACTACTGCGATATACATATCGCTCATAGATCCGATAACGGGCCGCTTGTGATTATCAGCGCTATTGACAACCTGCTGAAAGGCGCTGCGGGTCAGGCAGTTCAGAATATGAATATCATGCTCGGCTTCGATGAAACTCTCGGATTACTCCTCTGATTACAACAGTATAAGCAATGACGGCGGTGAACCTTAACATTAAGAAAGCATACGACTCCATAGAAAGCCTATCCCAGGCTACAGCATGGCCCGGGCATGTGACTCCGCTCTCTGTTCCCGGGAATGACAACTCGGAATTCTGGCCGAACGGATTTCATGCGGCCGGCATATCGGCGGCGATCAGGTACGACAAAAGAGATATCATGCTGCTGCTATCGGAACGCCCGTCGGCTGCAGCAGCCGTATTTACCACTAACCGCTGCTGCGCAGCGCCTGTGCTTCTGTCGAAACGACATCTTATGCAGAACGGCGGCTACATGCGGGCCGTGATCTGCAACAGCGGAAATGCCAACGCCGCAACCGGGCCTGCGGGCGAAGCCGATGCTGCGGCCATGGCTGCCGAAACGGCCGGCCTGTTCGGCATCGATCCCGAACAGGTCTTGGTGGCCTCGACCGGAGTCATCGGACAGCCGCTTCCCATGCGGAAGATTCTTGATGCCATGCAGCAACTTCCGAAGGCGCTTGCTTCGAACTCCTGTTTCGACGCCGCGGAAGCCATCATGACCACCGATACCTTTCCCAAATACCTCGCAATCGATGTCCGCCTTTCCGGAGGAACCGCCAGAATAAGCGGCATTGCGAAAGGATCCGGCATGATCTGCCCGAATATGGCAACCATGCTTGCATTTCTTGCAACCGATGCGTCGGTTTCGCCCGATCTGCTTCAGCGACTGCTCTCCAGTGCCAACAGCTGCAGCTTCAATGCCATCACTGTAGATGGAGATACCAGTACCAACGATATGGTTTCTATTCTTGCAAGCGGTATCGGGCCGGTTGTCGAAGAAGGAAGCGAGGATGAAGCCCTGTTTGCCGAGGCACTGGAGGTGATCATGACATTTCTTGCAAAACTCATTGTGGTGGATGGCGAAGGCGCCACCAAGCTGGTCGGCATCAAGGTCGAGGGCGCCCTCTCGGAAGCGGATGCCCGGCTTGCGGCAAGCACTATAGCGAACTCTCCGCTCGTCAAAACTGCCTTGCACGGCGAAGATGCCAACTGGGGAAGAATCATTGCTGCAGCCGGACGTTCCGGAGCGGTCTTCAGCCAGGAAGAGATAGAAATCCGTTTCGACGATCTTCCAATCCTTGCAAAAGGATTCAATGCTGTTTTTTCCGAGGAGGATGCGGCGCTTATCCTGAAAAAACCGGCTTATACGATAACAGTCTCTCTTGGAAACGGCCCCGGTGCGGCGACAGTATGGACCTGCGATCTGAGCAAGGAGTATATCGAGATCAACGGCAGCTACAGGAGCTGAAGCAATAAAGAACTTATCTTTGTATAACAAGTTTAAACCATACCAGATCGAGAATGAACGCTTTGTGCAGTGAACTGACTTCGGCAAGAAAGGCCCCCGAGGCCGCTATCGGACAGGTGCTTATCGAAGCGCTGCCTTATATCAGACAGTTCGAGGGAAAAACATTTGTGATCAAGTACGGCGGTTCGGCCATGAAAGACGAACTGCTCAAAAACAGTTTCGCCCAGAACGTAACCCTTTTGAGAAAGGTCGGCATCAACGTTGTGCTGGTTCACGGCGGAGGCGACGCCATAACACGTACTGCCGAAAAGCTCGGACTTGTCTCGCAGTTCGTGCATGGAAAGCGGATCACCGACCGGGAGATGATCTCCGTGGTTCAGATGACGCTGGCCGGCAAAGTCAATCAGGATATCGTCAGGCTGCTGAGCGAACACGGCGGTAAGGCTGTCGGGGTAAGCGGATTCGATGCCGATACCATTCGTGCAGTTCCGGGTCCGAATGCCGAAAAACTCGGTCTTGTCGGCGATGTCGAACATATCGATACCGCCTATATCGATCTGCTCTGCAAAGCGGGTCTCATTCCGGTTATCGCACCGGTCGGCTTCGACGCTGACGGCAATATATACAACATTAACGCGGACGATGCGGCAAGCAGCATAGCCATAGCGCTTAAAGCCGAAAAGCTTATCTATGTCAGCGACGTTGAGGGAATCCAGGTAGGCGATAAAATCCTGAAAACTCTCTGTAAAGCCGAAGCTGCGGATTTTATCGAACAGGGCATCATTTCCGGAGGCATGATACCGAAAGTGCTTTCCGCATTCAAAACTCTCGATGGAGGCGCAGGAAAAATTCATCTGATCGACGGCAAATTCACGCACTCGCTCCTGCTTGAAATATTCACGCACGAAGGAGTGGGAACGCAGTTCATCGCCGAACAGAACAACAATTAACAAGAAAACAGCCGATCCCTTATGGAAGAACAGGTGCTGAAACAGGCTCACGCCGGAAAACGCGATTTCCTCGGTTTTTCCCGCCTCGATGCTGCAAAAATAATCGAATTGTTCGATTACTCACTCCATATAAAAAAGAAACGAAAAGAGCGTTCGGGCGATAATCCTTTCCTGCCGCTGAAAGACAGGACGGTAGCCATGATTTTCAACAAACCCTCGCTTCGCACGCGGGTATCGTTCGAGCTCGGCATTCATGAGCTTGGCGGTTACTCCATCAATCTTGACGGCAAATCGATCGGAGTGGGATCGAGAGAATCCGTCGAAGATATTGCCCGCCTGCTCTCCCGATACAACGACGCTATCGTCGCGAGGCTGCATGAGCACAGCGTCATCGAGGGAATCGCCTCAAACGCGTCCATTCCGGTCATCAACGCGCTGACCGATCTTTCGCATCCCTGCCAGGTGCTTGCCGACGCCTTTACGCTCTACGAAAAAGGACTATGGCATGATGGCGTCAAGGTGGTGTTCGTCGGCGACGGCAATAACGTTGCAAATTCCTGGATCGAACTGGCCGGTATTCTTCCCTTCCATTTCGTGCTGGCCTGTCCGGAAGGGTACATGCCCGACAACGGTCTGCTCGAAACCGCCCGTGCTGCCGGCATAAGCCGCATCGAAATCCTGCATGATCCAGAAGAGGCAGCAACTGGTGCCGATGTGCTCTATACCGACGTCTGGACCAGTATGGGACAGGAAGAAGAGCGGAACGAGCGGCTCAGGATATTCGCGCCCTATCAGATCAACAGCCGCCTGCTCGATCTGGCAAAATCCACTGCAGTCGTCATGCACTGTATGCCCGCTCATCGCGGAGAGGAAATAACCGCCGAAGTGATGGACGGGCCGCAATCCGTCGTAATCGACGAAGCCGAAAACCGGCTGCATGTGCAGAAAGCTCTTCTGGTCAAACTGCTCAACCATGAGGAGTACCGGAAATTCCATCTGACCCACAGACTGCTCAATGCGGCTAAAAAAATCAAAGCCTGATCGAAAGAGATGCAGAAACAGGCACGACAGATGAAAATCAGGGAGCTGCTCAACCGCTGCGAGGTCGGCAATCAGCACGATCTTATGCTTCTGCTTGAAGACAACGGCATCAAGGTGGCACAGGCAACGCTCTCGCGGGACTGTTCGGAGCTCGGTCTCGTGCGCACGAGAGGGCTGAAAGGGTATCGGCTGATGCTGCCGGAAGAGAATACCGGCAACATCATCAAGGGACTTGTAGGCATGGAGGTGCTTTCCCTGCACTCGAACGAAACCACAATCATTGTCAGAACCCTTACCGGCAGGGCCCATGGCGTGGGATCGTTCATTGACCAGCTGAAAAACCCCATGATCCTCGGCACCATTGCCGGTGACGATACGGTGATTGTCATCCCCTCTTCGGTATCGCAGATTTCGCAGGTGATATCCTATATTCAGGAGAATCTTTCCAAAAACTGATAACCAATACGCTGAGATATGAGCAAGGAAAAAATCGCCATCGCCTACTCCGGAGGACTTGACACCTCCGTGATGATCAAATGGCTTAAAGACAAATACGACGCAGAGATCGTTGCCGTAACCGGCAACCTCGGTCAGACCAAAGAGATCGAAAACCTCGAATCCAAAGCGCTCTCGACCGGAGCCTCAGCCTTCAGGTTCGTCGATCTTCGGAAAACCTTCGTTGAAGAATATATCTGGCGTGCCCTGAAAGCCGGAGCTCTCTATGAGGATGTCTATCCCCTGGCAACCGCCCTTGGCAGACCTCTGCTTGCCAAAGCGCTTGTCGATGCCGCCCTCGAAGAGGACTGCACCATGCTGGCCCACGGCTGTACCGGAAAAGGAAACGATCAGGTGCGTTTCGAAGTGACATTCGCTGCACTCGCTCCCCACCTGAAAATTCTCGCCCCGCTGCGCGAATGGGAGTTCACCTCGCGCGAAGCCGAGATCGCCTACGCTCTCGAACACAACATACCTGTATCGGCCACGAAGAAAAGCCCATATTCGATCGACGAGAACATCTGGGGCATCAGCATCGAATGCGGCGTGCTCGAAGATCCCATGGTGACGCCTCCCGAGGATGCCTACCAGATCACCACATCTCCCGAAAAAGCGCCGGATACCCCTGCATCGGTTGAGATCGAATTTGCAGAAGGAATCCCGGTTGCGCTTGACGGAGAGCGCATGAGCGGACTCGACATGATCCAGAGACTCAATCAAATCGGCGCGGCCAACGGCATCGGACGTCTCGACATGATCGAGAACCGCGTGGTCGGCATCAAATCGCGCGAAATCTACGAGGCGCCGGCAGCAATAATCCTGCACTTCGCACACCGCGAACTCGAACGCCTGACGCTCGAAAAGACGGTATTCCAGTACAAGAAAAACATAAGCCAGGACTACGCCAACATCATCTATAACGGCACATGGTTCTCGCCGATGCGCAAGGCCCTCGACGCCTTCGTCGACGAAACCCAGAAACCGGTGACCGGCGTGGTTCGCCTGAAACTCTACAAGGGAGGTGTATCGCTGCTCGGCAGAAACTCGCCGAACTCGCTCTACAACGAGGAGCTTGCAACCTACACCGAAGCTGATACATTCAACCACAAGGCAGCTGCAGGGTTCATTCATCTGTACGGCCTCGGCATGAAAACCTTCAGCCAGGTCAATCCCGGCCTCTGATCCGTCATAACGGTACCGCATGGGCTCCATACAGGAGCCCATGCGGTTTTGCCGCAACCAATCCCACTGATACACAGCATCTTGCAAACCACACGACCGCATTCATGAGCAACAAGAAAGAACTTCTCTGGCAGAGCCGCTTCTCAGAACCGTTCGACCGTGACGCACTGCGATTCTCATCATCCGTCCATGTTGACAAGGCACTTTACAAAGAGGACATACAGGGTTCCACGGCCCACGTCACCATGCTTGCCGAAGAAGGCATTATCGACAGGGATGAAGCGGAGCTGATTATCCGGGGATTGCAGGAGATCGAAACTGAGCTCGAATCGGGTCAGCTGGTACCGCACTGGGAAGACGAAGATATTCACACGGTTATCGAAAACCGCCTCAAAGAGAAAATAGGCGCGACCGCAGGCAAGATCCATTCGGGAAGAAGCCGAAATGACCAGGTGGCAACCGATACGCGGCTCTATCTCCGACGGCAGATCCGCGCTCTTGATGCGGCTTTGAAAACGATGCAGCAGACACTGGTTTCGAAGGCCGAAACCTACAGAGAAACCATCATTTTCGGCTATACCCATCTGCAGCGAGCCCAGCCTATATCAGCCGGACACTACTACCTTGCATACTTCAACATGTTCCGCCGCGATCGCCAGCGTCTTCAGGATCTGCTCAAACGGGTGAATATCTCTCCGCTCGGCGCTGCGGCATTTGCCGGCAGCACGCTCCCCCTCAATCCGAAAAGAAGCGCAGAGCTGCTCGATTTCGACGATGTTTTTTCAAACAGCATCGACGCCGTCAGCGACCGCGACATTATCATAGAGTTCATCTCAGCCTGCTCCATGATCATGATGCACCTGTCGCGCTTTTCCGAAGACCTCATTCTCTGGAGTTCCTACGAGTTCGGTTACCTTGAAATCAGCGACGCTTTCGCAACCGGTTCGTCGCTCATGCCGCAGAAGAAGAACGCGGATATCGCCGAACTGGTCAGAGGGAAAACCGGAAGGGTGTATGGCAGCCTCATCACCATGCTCACCATTATGAAAGGACTGCCGCTCTCCTACAATCGCGACATGCAGGAGGACAAGCCTCCGCTCTTCGACAGCGCGGAATCAACCATCGACAGCGTTACCATTTTCACGAAGCTGCTCGATCATACCACGCTCAGGGAAGAGCGCCTCGCAAAACTTACTACCGAAGATCTCAGCCTCGCAACGGAAATTGCCGAATACCTGGTAAGAAAACAGCTCCCTTTCAGGGATGCCCACCGCGTAACCGGAAAAATCGTCACATTCTCCATCGCCACAGGCAAGACGCTACCGAAAATCTCTCTCGACGAGTACAAAACCTTTTCTGAGCTGTTCGACAGCGATATCTATGATGCCCTTAAACCCGAAGCGAGCATAAAGGCAAAACAGACCCATGGCAGCTGTTCCTTTCTTTCCGTCGAACGACAGATAGCCGAGGCGAAATTCCTGATCTGAAAACAGGTATCAGACGTAAAGCAAAAAAGCGGAAAAACTTTCCGCTTTTTTGCTTTGCACGGCTTCGATTTACCGTTTCATTGAAATCTGCCTTCGGGCAGGCGCTCCGGCCTGGCTTTGTTTTTTTATGCCTATGAAGCTATTCATGATTTCGGCAGACCGGTTCAGCATAAAGTCCTTGCTGCTGTCCCTGACGGAATCCTCTTCAGTCGTCCACCGTTTTTCGATTCGCTTAAGCTCATTGCTTTCTGCCTTGTAAGCCGCTTCATTCAGAGACACCGTTTTTCTTTTTCTGATCCGGTTCAGGATGCCAACGTCCTGGAGGTATTCCCTGCTGCTGAGCCCCTGTTGGAAGGAGAGATCATAGCTCTTCCTGAGTTGTTCAATATCTTCCCCGGAAACGGCGTCGACAGGACGATAGAACGTTTTCGAAACGGTACTCCATGGAAGACTGCTCGGGTATGTATCCTCGCCGATAGATGCCGTATCGATCAGTGAGGGTATTGCTATATCCGGAGTAACTCCCCTGTTCTGGGTGCTGCCGCCTGATATTCGGTAAAATTTCGCTACCGTCAATTTCAGCTGACCGAGAGCTGTCTGTTTGGAAAGAATGCTGAATGGACGATTCAATTTAACGATACTCTGCACAGTGCCCTTACCAAACGTTCTTTCACCGATAACAACCCCCCTTCCGTAATCCTGAATCGCAGCAGCGAAAATTTCCGAAGCAGACGCACTGTACCGATTGACCAGCACCGCAACAGGTCCGTTATACAGCACCCTTTTATCTTCATCGCGCAACACCATCTTTCCGCCCGACGAGTTGCTGATCTGTACGACAGGACCTCCTGAAATGAACAGGCCGGTGACGTTTACCGCCTCTTCGAGCGACCCTCCGCCGTTATCACGCAGATCTATGATCAGACCATCCACTCCGGCGCTGTTCAGTTCGCTGAGGATTTTCGATACGTCTCTGGTTGTGCTGTTGTAATTATTGACGTTGAGCTTCTGGCCCTCGAAATCGAGATAAAAAGACGGAATGCTGATCACCCCGATTTTTCTGCTGTCGAGCTCTATGACGCTTTTTCGAGCAGCCTGCTCCTGAAGATCCACCTTATCACGTACAAGCCGGATGATTTTAGCCGGTCCTCTTCCTGCCTGACTCGCGGGATAGATCTGCAGCCTCACAACGCTTCCCTTCCGACCTCTGATAAGTTTCACCACATCGTTGATTCTCCATCCTCTCACATCGACGATCTCTCCCGTCTGTCCCTGCCCGACGCCGATAATCCGGTCGGATTTCTTCAGGAGATTGCTTCTGGATGCAGGGCCGCCGGGTATGATTTCATTGACGACGGTATACTCGCTCTCCATCTGCAGTTTCGCCCCTATCCCCTCGAGCGAACGACTGAGATCTATCTGGAAATTCTCGAACTCGTCGGGAGAAAAATAATTGGTATGCGGATCGAAAGAGGTGGTGACCGCAAACATGTAAGCCTGGAAGGCATCATCCGGCTTCTGCTGGTTAAGCAGCTTCAGGCGGTTGGCATACATTTTCGACAGCTCGGCACGAATGGATTTATCGCCGTCTTCAGAATATTTCATGTTCAGCCACTGGTACTTCAGCTCTTTCATCCAGAGAGCCTGCAACTGTTTACGGTCAGCAGGCCATGGGGCGTTCTTTCTGTCGAGATCGAGCGACTCGGACACGGTAAAATCGAACCTTGCGGTTCCGGCCGCGGATTTCATGAACTGCATTTTTTCCTTTGCCCTTTTCAGGAAAAGATTGTAAATGGCAAATCCGGCATTGGATTTCCCTTCAAGAAATTCGTTATCGAGACGGTTCCCGTAACTCCTCCGAAGAGATTCGACTTCGTTTGCAAGAAAATAGCTTTTACTTCCGTCCAGATGATCGAGATATCTCCTGAATATCTGCTGGGAAAGAGAATCGTTGACCGAAACCTTGCGAAAGTGGTTTCTCATCAGGTACTGCGCGACGTACTTGCCTGCAGTCTGCTGATTCGACGTCGGCTTAAGCTGTACAACGGCAACCGCCGGTACGACGGGTTTCGTGTTTTTGCCTATGGCTGAAGCCGAACAGCCGATTGAAACAATAACGACGATCAGACCTTTTTTCAGGATGGCCGGAGTACGATAATCCATGGTATGGGCGACGGATAAGCTTGAGTGTTCTTGAATGAGTTGACAATTATATTATATTAAAAGACAGTAAACCGCATAATTTCTTCTGATGCCTGGAAAATATTCCGACGAAAAATAACAATTAAGCAAAACCTTCCTATGGAAAAGATGCCCGTAAGCTATAAAGAACTTGGACTCGTCAACAGTCGCGATCTTTTTGCCAAAGCGGTTAAAGGCGGTTACGCCATCCCTGCATATAACTTCAACAACCTCGAGCAGCTCCAGGCTATCATCATGGCCTGTGCGGAAACTGCTTCGCCGGTCATCCTTCAGGTTTCAAAAGGAGCAAGAAGCTATGCAAACGCAACGCTGCTCAAGCATCTGGCCCGTGGAGCCGTTGAATTTGCAGCCGAACTCGGTACGCCGGTGCCGGTAGTGCTGCACCTCGACCACGGTGACAGTTTCGAACTCTGCTGCGACTGTATCGCTTCAGGCTTTTCCTCGGTCATGATCGACGGTTCTCACCTTCCCTATGAAGAGAACGTCGCACTGACAAGGAAAGTTGTCGATTACGCCCATCAGTTCGAGGTAACCGTCGAAGGGGAACTCGGCGTGCTCGCTGGCATCGAAGACGAAGTGTCTTCTGCTCACCACACCTATACCCAGCCTGAAGAGGTCGAGGACTTCGTATCCAAAACCGGCGTCGACAGCCTGGCAATATCAATAGGAACGTCGCACGGGGCTTTCAAGTTCAAACCCGGCGAAGATCCGAAAATACGGCTTGACATTCTTGCCGAAATAGAACGCCGTATTCCCGGATTTCCCATTGTGCTGCACGGCGCATCATCCGTACCCCAGGACCTGGTGGAAACCATCAATGCGCACGGCGGAAAACTCAAGGATGCCATCGGCATCAGCGAAGATCAGCTTCGCCTTGCAGCCGGATCTGCGGTCTGCAAAATCAATATAGACTCTGACGGACGTCTTGCCATGACCGCAGCCATACGCAAAGTGCTTGACGAAAAACCCGAAGAGTTCGATCCAAGGAAATATCTCGGCCCGGCCCGCGATGCACTGAAAAAGCTCTACATCCACAAGATCATGAACGTGCTGGGATCGAACGGCAAGGCTTGATTGATCGCAGATTCGTCACGAACACATCTCAACATGGCGCTCCTCCCCGGAGCGCTGTGCCGTTATATCATATACACATTGATTTCCCGGCCAGTGGGGGTGATGTGTTAAAATCACATAAAAAAACGCAGCGCCGTATAAGCCAGCAGTCCGGCCCCCGTCGCAAGCACGTTCTCGTCGGGATCGAAAGTTGAGGAGTGCAGGGTGTTCCCCCGCTGTTCCGCCTGACCGTCACCCGTTCCGATCTGCCAGAAGGTCCCGGGTATCTGCTGAAGGTAATATGCAAAATCCTCCGCGGTCATCAGCGGCTCGCTCTGCTTTACATTCTGCTTGCCAAGAAACTCGATGCAGTAACCCTCCGCCTCATCGGTCATGGCCGGATCGTTGATAAGCGCCGGGTATCCTGTCCTTATTTCAAGTGCCGCACTTACTCCCAGAGCCTTAGCCGTACTCGTAACCGTTTCGAGCAGCCGCTCTTTCAGCCGGCTGCGCAGGGACTCGTTCATGGTGCGCATGGTGCCTGACATGGTAACGGCTGAAGGGATAACGTTCGGTGCGTTTCCGCCGTGAATCGAGGCTATGGAAACCACGGCAGGTTCATGCGGCGGCGCAACGCGGCTCACAAGATGCTGAACCGCCGTTATGATATGCGCTGCGGCAAGAACAGGATCTGCCGCCTTATGCGGTGCGGAAGCATGACCTCCACGGCCGTTGACGGTAATATAGAGCTCGTCCGTCGCTGCCATGAAACTGCCGCCAGAAAGAGCCACCGTTCCGGCTTCCACACTCGGAAAACAGTGCTGCCCGAAAATCGCCTGAGGCTTGAAGCGCTCGAAAATCCCCGCCTCGATAAGCGGTCTGGCGCCGCCGGGAGCTTTTTCTTCGGCAGGCTGAAAGATCAGCAGCACGTCGCCATTAAGTTCCGAACGAAACATCAAAAGTATTTTTGCCGCACCAAGCAACATTGCCGTATGCATATCGTGACCGCAGGCATGCATCTTGCCTGGCTCCCGCGAGCAGAAAGCATGACTGTTCTCCTCGTTTACCGGAAGCGCATCGATATCAGCCCTGAGAGCGAGAAGAGAACGCCGCCTGCCGACGCCGGCCGTACCGCCTCCTTTTATGATAGCCGTCACGCCTGTTTCAAGAAACGGCGGTTCAGGTTCGATGCCGATGGTTCTCAGGTAGTTCACGATACTTGCAGTAGTCTGAAACTCCTCGTAGGAAAGTTCGGGATGGGCATGAATGGCTCTGCGAAGATCAACGATTTCAGGATAAATGTATTCTGCTTTTTCCCGAATACGCGAAGCAAGAGGATTATCTCTTCGTTCAAACATAAGTACAACCTTCTTAAATAGGTAATGCAGAGAGACTGAAAGGAATTTGCATGCATCCGGGCGGAAGGAACAGGCACTCAGACAAAGTACAAAATATCCTGCTAAATGAAAATCGGGCTGTCACCGCTTTATTTCAGCTAAAAATATTCGGCATTCCGAAATATATTGGCTATTATTTCGATTAATCGAATATTATTATAAGACCAACCGGAGAGATTATGCAGGAAACTTCATCGTTCGGTCAAAGGCTCAGGATAGCCCGCCGCCATGCCGGATTGAACCAGCGGGATTTCGGAAGAAAAATTGGGCTTTCCGGCAACAGAGTGTCGGAAATCGAGCACGGCAAGGGGGAACTGAAAGCCTGTGCGCTTTACTCTTTATGCAGCGAATTCGGCGTCGATTCCGAATGGCTGATGACCGGGAGCGGCAATATGCTGCAAAAGACCGCAGAAAAATCCGGAACCGGAAGCATTGAATACCGTTTGCTCCGACTTGAATCCGAGATCGGAAAATTTATGCAGACAGACCTGCTGCAGAAGAAATCCACTGCCGCTGTTCCCCTTTATCTCGAAGCCGTTGCCGCAGGCTATCCCGATCCGGTCAGCAGCGAAATTGAAGAGCATATCGATATCCCCGCATCCTGGATACAGGGCAAAAAACAGCTCTTTGCGCTGAAGGTAAACGGCGAAAGCATGACCGGTATCGGCATCATGCCTGGCGATACACTCGTAGTCGAAGCCAAACAGACAGCCAAGGACCGTCAGGTCGTGATAGCAAGCATCAATGGCGAAATGACCGTGAAAACGCTCAGTATCGAAAAAGGCGGAGCAGTTACTCTGCTGCCCGAAAACCCTGCCTACCGTCCTATTCCGATTACTGCACACTCGGATTTCAGGATTCACGGAGTTGTTGTTGCCGCACTGAGAAGTTACTGAACGGCATCATTGCCGGTTGGATCCTACATATCCATGAACCGGATGAATTCGAGGGCTTTTTCGCGCAGTTCGTCTTCGGCCGAACCGGCTGTCGGAGAGGCATAGCGCACATTGTAGCCGTACTTGCCAAGGTTGGCTACCAGGCGGTACAGATCGTGGGTCTGTACCCTGAAACAGATGATAGTGCTTTCACTTTCAATTCGGGAAGGGGCGGTTCCGAAAGCCGGAATGCGGGCATCGTTTTTTTCGAATACGTCGAGTATTTCAGAAAGCCTGATACCCGAGGACGGCACTTCGATTTCGATCGTTGCGCACTCCCCGGAACCCAGATGAAAAAGCGCGGCGACTTCCCGTGCAAGCCGGTTTTTCTCGATCACGGCGCTGAAATAACCGTCATGATCGACAACAGCAAGAATTTCGCCCCGGGCGGAAGCGGCCTTGCTGTAGACATCGAGAAGATGTTCGTGCAGACCTGCGGTTGTCAGCGGGGAATGAGGAACCGATGAAAGCGGCAGCAAGCCGGCATCGGCTCTGCTGCCGCTATGCGCGAGGAGTCCGGCAAGCGTGACGAGACCGACAGGCTTACCTCCATCGAGCACAGGAGCGCAACTGCGCCCCTGCGCACCGAGAAGATCCAAAACGGTTCCAAACCTGTCTTCGAGGGTAAAAACCGGATACTCATGCAGGGAAAACTGCTCTATGTACCTGTTCAGCAGCATGGTTCGATTTTTCCCACCCGGCGCTCGTGGCGTCCACCTTCGAAACTGGCGGCAAACCAGTTTTCAAGGCTTTCGGCAATTGTTTCCCGATCACTGAACCTGGCGGAAAAGCATATGATGTTTGCGTTGTTGTGCTCTCGCGCAAGCGTAGCGAATTCGGGCCTGCAGGCAAGCGCGGCCCTGATGCCTTTTACCTTGTTGGCGGAAATGGAAACGCCGATTCCTGTACCGCAGAGCAGTATGCCCTGTTCGCATGAACCCTCAGCCACGCTATGCGCGACTTTCCGGGCATAATCGGGATAATCGACCGATTCTTCGCTGAACGGACCCATATCGACAGCATCGTGACCGTTTTGCTGAAGCCACTCGACAACGAAGGTTTTAAGTTCATAACCTGCATGATCGCTTCCTACCGCAATCTTCATAACTCGTCCTGATTGAATTTGTTTGAAAATTTCCGTCTTGCCGACTGATTTAAAAAAATACTTTGGCTGTTAATTTCCGAACCTTCGCAACAGTTTTTCCGGTATATCCCGTCGGGTTGCATAAGCCACGACTTGGTGTTATCGAGCAACATCAGTTCGAGATCGGACTTGACCGTACGTATTATCTCCCTGTCGAGCACGGGAAAAAGCGTCTCCACCCGATGATCGAGATTTCTCGGCATGATATCGGCACTGCCCAGATAGAGTTCACAGTTGCCGCCATTGGCAAAATAGTAAGCACGGCTGTGTTCGAGAAACCGCCCGATGATGCTTGTCACGCGGATGTTCTCGCTGACCCCGGGAATACCCGGTTTCAGGCAGCAGATGCCGCGTACGATAAGGTCAATTTTAACCCCTTCGCCGGACGCGCGATAGAGAGCCCTGATGGTCTTGTCGTCGACAAGCGAATTCATTTTCATGATGATGCGTCCTTTGCCGCTCTTGCGATGCTGCTCCACCTCCCGTTCAATTTTGGCGATAATCTTTTTTCGGGTATTGATGGGCGAAACAAGCAATTTCATGTAATCGGTGTACTTCGAGTAGCCTGTCAACGCGTTGAAGAGTTCCGCAACTTCGCTCGCAAGACGCTCATTTACCGTAAACAGACTGTAGTCCGTATATATTTTCCCGGTTGCAGGATTATAGTTTCCGGTGCCGAGGTGCAGGTACCTTTTCAGCTTATGATGCTCCCTGCGCACGATCATGGTGAGCTTGGCATGGGTTTTCAGGCCGGGAAGTCCGTAAATCACATGTGCTCCGACGTCTTCGAGCGCCCTTGCCCAGACGATGTTGTTTTCCTCGTCGAATCTCGCCTTCAGTTCTACAAGTACGGCAACCTGCTTGCCATGCTCCACGGCATTCATGAGCGCTTTGACGATCGGAGAGTTGCTGCCGACCCTGTAAAGCGTCTGTTTGATCGAGAGCACATCCGGATCGTTTGCTGCCTGCCGGATAAAATCAACAACCGGCTGAA
>VGGK01000018.1 GCA_016868665.1 Chlorobiota bacterium | reverse complement strand
TCAAGGCTTTCCTGAGGATTATGAGTTGCTGGGTACGCTCAGCGATCAAATCCGTCAGGTCTCGGACGCGATTCCGCCTCAACTCGGTGCTGCCTTGGGTAAAGCTATTCGTGAGGCATTATGTGATAATATTTAGAAGAAATAATCTACTTCTTGCGGCAGTTCTCATGAGATTTAGCTGTTTTGAGAAGCTGTTCCCGCGATGGGAACGAGTAGGTTCTTATTCCTTATTCTGGAGTTTGAAGGGCGTTTCCCTATTTAACAGACCACTTTTTTTGGGAAGGTGTCATAACTCGATTCTATTGTTGTTTTTTTTCGTCTGGTAGGTGCGTTCTGAAGTCGTTTGTTTCAATTCTTGAACCTCTCCTGATTGTGATATCGCAAGAATTCAGTATCGGGTAAAAATCGAGAGGGTAAGAGGATTTTCTTGCCGTCGTGCAGCAGGAAGTAATCGTGAACTGCAGGATTTTTCTTCTGTTGCTTGAGCAGGGAGGAAATCTTCACTCTGTACTCGGGAGTGATGGTCAATAGGCCGGATTCGAAGGCTTTGTCGTGAAGGGCGTTCATGGCCAAGCCGTTTCTCGGGTTGAGCCTATTTTTCTCGTCTATGCTCCATGGTTTGATGTGTCCTGCCACAAGCAGTTCGCTGTTCTGGAGCCCGGTAATGCAGCAGGTATTGTTGTGGGAAGCAAGAATCATAGTTCTGAAGAACGCTTGATTCACCCGTGTTTTCACCATCCTCTCCCTCGTTCGCCCTTCCTTGGGAAGTTCATCTTCATCGATCTGGTTGAGTTTCTCGATGCTCGAGTGTTCAATCGACGCCCTAAGTTTTTCGCTCTCGAATGAAAGCTGCTCCCAATCCTGATAAAATTCGTTCCAGATCTCCCTGTCGAGCTTGCTGGCGTTTGAGGCTCCCTTGATGCCGCGAGCATGAAGGCTCGGGTCGAGGCTTGCGAAGTTGACGAGCTTGTAGGCAATCGAACCGGGAGTCCGTCCGATCAGTGACGCAAGCATGACTACCTCGGGATTTTTCGCATGCAGGCGGCCGAACGGCAACTTGCAATAAAGATTGATCGCAAGGATCAATTCGTCGCGCGTCCACAGTTTCTGGCCTGCTTTCATTGCCGGGTGTTTCTCGTTCGTTTCATGTCGGAGATAATATCAATATCGAAATGCTGATGTGCTGGCCTGTATTATGATCACTTAATAATTTACGGGCTTAAATTTCTGAAAGAGAATCCAGCGGGTCAAATGTCTTCCAGCCATCTTGACTACACTTTTCGATATCCTCCACGAATGCTCCGATCGTTCGTGACTGCAGCTCAATGTCCACACGGGAAGCATCGAGGACTTCGACTAAGCGATACTCATGAAAGCAGTGATCATCGGTGTTGACCGAATCCTCATCTTCGAAAAGAAAGATTTCAGGGATCCCTGCTTGTTTGGCGTTGAACAGGCTCCCCATGTCAAAACACTTTTCCAGTCTCTTTTGTATTTCGTCGAGTTTCAACCCATCCGGGTTTTCAAAATCTACTGAGCCCCAGCGTTTGTAATTTCCGCCGTCACGGTAGAGGTAGTTGAATCTTACGAGTTTTTGCATAATTGTCAGCGGCCGTAGGATTGCATGCTGGAGGTTTTGTTCAACGGATGATCGTAATGTTGAAGTATAGAGATAAGTTGCGTAATTGACAAGGGCGCTGGGACAGGATGGGGTTAGAGGGCAGTTTTCTAACTTCCAACGCCGATGTGGTTTCCGATTCTCCAAGCCAGTAGCATGCCAGCGGGGCGGGGATTTTGAGCGCCTGAATGCTGTTATCGCCGGTGAGCGGGATGACGCCGAAATCCTCCATGTTTCTGGTGATGACGAAGGATTTGCCTGTCGAAGCAGGCGCGATGCGGCATTTCAAACAGCACAGGGAAGTAGAGATGCGGGTTTGCTGATCTCCGGGGCCGGACGATTGAGGATGTTCGGTTCAGAGCTCGATGTACTCTCCGCCCTGCAGCGAGAAGCGTCTGAGGTTCAGGGGTTCGTTCCGGTCGAGGCGGATGGCGAGGGCGGTTGCATAGCCGCAGATGTAGTCGAATACCGGGGTGATGCAGGTGAAGGTATAGTTATCGCCGAATGGCATCCGGAAACGGTTCATCCGGTAGTATGTCGCCACATCGAAAGCGACGAGTCCCTGTTCGCAAGGCCAGCCGCTGGCTTTGATCAGCGCTTCCTTGAGATTCCATATCCGAATGAATGCGCCGTGTTTTTCCCAGCTGGGCAGGTTCATGATGACGGCGTATTCCTCGGCGCAGAAGTGGTTCCGGGCAAGTTCTTCGATACCTTCTACCGTGCGTATCTTTTCGATGGCGATCCCTGTTTCGGGATGCCCGGAGAAAGCAAAGACGATCTGATTGCCGCTGTAGGAGAGATTGAACCAGATCCCGGAGTTTTCGGGGGATGCGATGAACGGTTTTCCGACAGGGGTGCTTGAGAAGTGCAACTCCGAAGGTTCAATGCCGAGGCTTGCCCCCAGAAGGTTTCTGAGAATTCCCCGTCGCGCAATGAAATGTTCCCGATCGCCGGTCACGCGGTACCCATCCGCTCTTGTTTTTTCGTCGTCCGACAGGGTTTTGTAGAGTTCCGTTTCGGGCAGTCCATGGATGTTTGTGTCGGTATGGATGAGGGTGACGGCCTCTTTTGCAATGATCATCGGTTGACGACTCCTGTTATCGGGTATGGTGATTTATTTCAATAAGGTATCGTTCTCTTCCGTTGTCTGCAAATAAAGGCGAATAACGGGAACGCCCCGGTTTGATGGCCGGGGCGTTCCTGCTGTATTGCTTTTTCTGATTACTTCCTCAGGTACTGGAAGCTCGGGTCGGGGCGTCCGACGAAGCATGATCGGGTGAAGCCGTACTTTTTGATGATGGCGAAGGCTTGTCTGGCTTCGTCTTCCTTGCCTTCGAAATCGAAGACCCAGTGGCTTCCGTCGACGATCTTCCAGCGTCCGCCGATGTTTTTGACTTCGATTGTATTCGGGTTGAATGCTACGCAGTCCTCTCCGGGCATCGCACCCTGCGGCGCCCTGCCGTTAACCAGCAGGTACTGGAAGCTCGCATCGGGGCGTCCGACGAAGCACGAACTGTTCATCCGGTAGTATTTGATGATGCCCAGTGCTTTAATGGCTTCCATTCGTTTATCGCCGAAATTGAACATCAGGTGATCGCCGTCTACTATCGTCCAGCGTCCGTCGATGTTTTTCACGGTGGCGGTTGCCGGGTTGAACGGAATGCAGTCCTCCTGGATCGCTGGCAGCGTACCTATTGGCCCTATCGGGCCGATTGGGGCTATTGGGCCGACGATCAGCTGCTTGTTGAAGGTGTATGATGCGCTGTAGTTCGAGCGCCCGCTGCCGTCGGTGAATCGGGTATAGACGTCGGCGCGGAGGCGGTTACTGCCGAGAGGCTTGACGATGACCTGCGTCTGGCTGAATCCGGTCGTAAAGATCGCCGAAACGGTATTGGCGTTCTGTTCGAGATTGGAGGATACGCCGGAGGCGTAAGCATAGGCACTCACTTCGCCCCAGTCGCAGTCCTGCGGGTGGCATTTGCCCCAGGCGCGCATTTTGAGCGAGTTCGCGTTTCCGGAGATGGTCAGTTTCGTGACGCCTCCGGTGTTGGGATCGCTGTTTTTCCAGGTGCCGGTAAACTGGCTGACGGCCGCGTAGCTCAGCGATTGACAAAGGAAAAGCACGATCGCAAGCAGTGTCGGGATGGTGATTCTTTTCATGTCGCTTCCTGTTAAAAAGTTGCGGGGATGTTGAATAATATTAACTGCATGGAAAAGATAGAAGTTCATATGCTGAAAAACAAAGTTGAGAGGAGGACTGCTTCATGGGCTTATATCTTCTTCGTTCAATACCATTTCTTTTCCTACTTTTCCGACGGTAAGCAGTATGATCCGAAAGATGGAAATGACAAGGACAATCAATGAACGAGCAAGCTGACGAATTGATAAACGGTAAAGGCAATTCCGCTGCGGAGCAGAACCCGACTACCATGAAAGAGAGGGCGCTTTCGGCATTTCCTGCTTTCAGGAGCCGGAATTTCCGCAGGTATTTCATCGGGCAGATTGTTTCCATGATCGGCACCTGGTTGCAGATGGTGGCCCAGGGGTGGCTGGTTCTGGAGATGACCGGCTCGGCGTTTCAGGTCGGGGTTACGGCTGCGGCCTCATCGCTGCCGACCCTTTTCCTTTCTCTTATCGGCGGCGTGATCGTCGATCGGTATAATCGCAAGACCATACTGCTCTGGACGCAGGGAGCTTCGATGCTGCTTGCGTTCGTTCTGGGTATTTTCACGCTGACCGGTGCCGTGACTGTGCCGATCATCATTGCTCTGGCTTTCCTGCTCGGCTGTGTCGCCGCAGTGGCTACCCCGGCGATCCAGGCGTTTCTCAGTGAAATGGTGGAGCGGGATCAGCTTCACTCGGCTGTTGCGTTGAATGCTGCCATTTTCAATGCGTCGAGGGTGATCGGTCCGGCGATTGCCGGCCTCATGATCGCCTGGATCGGCACCGGGGGGGCCTTCATGGCTAACGGCCTGAGCTATGTGGCGGTAATCGTCGCCTTGCTCGGGATTCATACCGTAGCGCCCCGCAAGAACGCCGATGCGCATCAGCCGCCGCTTCGGTCGATCCGCGACGGCATCATCTACACGTGGGAGCATCCGCTGATCCGCACAATCGTGCTTTTCGTGTCGGTTGTGTCGATATTCGGCTGGTCGTTCATGTCGATGCTGCCGGTTGTGGCCAAGCAGACTTTCGGGATGAGTTCCGACGGCATGGGGTACCTCTTTTCGGCTTTCGGGCTCGGCTCGCTTTCGGGTACGTTTCTGGTTTCGATGTCCTCCGGCAAAATACGAAGCAGCGCCATGGTTATCGGCGGCATTCTCACCTTTTCGCTTGCGCTTACGGCATTCACCTTTGCTTCGGATGCGCATCTTGCGCTCGGCTTTCTTTTCATCGCCGGCATCGGCATGCTTTCGGCCTTTGCAACCATGACGGCAACGGTGCAGCGCCTCGTGGAGGACCGGTATCGCGGCCGGGTGATGAGCATTTACCTTATGGTGCTGATGGGGTTCATGCCGCTGGGCAACCTGCAGGTAGGTTTTCTTTCCGAGCAGTTCGGTACGGCGATAGCCATTCGCATCGGCAGCATCGTCGTGCTGCTGGCAACAGCCCTTCTTTTCAGCTATCGTAAGGAGATTCAGTCGGCGTGGCATGAGTACCGCGAAGATAGAGGCGAGTAGCGGCAATGCACTTGCAGGCACGAACGAAGCGGCGCCGGAAAGCCTTTGTTGCGCTGATCGGCAGCCGCTTCGGCTTGTTTGCCGGAGTCAGTCCGTTTTGTCGCTGAACCGGATAACCCTTCCGTATCTGTCGAAGACGCACGTGCCCCTGAGGTAGCCTGCCGCGACGAGAACCCTGTAGTTTCCGTTTTCTTCGTTATAGCTCGAACGGACAGGAGTTGCGCTGCCGCGGGGGAGGTTCCAGTATCGCTCGGCTTCTTCGGTGGCTCTGTACATCATATTCGAATCGGCAACATGTCGCCCCGGCTCCCAGCGGTTGCTCTGATTGTGGCTGATTCGCAACTCGCGTTCGTCCTTGCCTGCTCTGTATCCGTCACGATAAGCCTCTGTGCGGTTGTAATTGTTACGACGGGCATCGTGCAGGCCGTCGCGGTAACCGCGATCGAATTCGGCACTGTCCCGAGGATCGTCGTATTCGCTGCCGTTTTCATAGTGGCCGTGATGGTGCGCCGCGCTTACAGCCAGACCGATAATTGCGGCTGCAGCCACCGCTGCGGCGACCGCCCTGGTGTTTTTGCCGTCCGCTGCCTTTGCCGGGGCAGGTATGACCAATGCGCAGGACAAGGCAATGACGGCCGGTATCTGAAAGGTTTTTTCGAATCGCATAGATCCTCCTGTAATGGAAATTGAAAAATTTTGCATGCGTAATGACGGAACATCGAGAGCGTCTGGAGCGTTCACGGTTGAAAATATCATTGACTCTAATGCATCGAACGACGATTCTCCTGTTTATAACGACCGTGGTGCTATTTGCCTGCAGCGCCGGGCAGCCGCCGTCGAAATTCTCATCATCTGAAGCCATGAACGAGCATAGCGTCTCGAATCCCTACTGCTCCCGGACCGATACCACGAAGCTCGATCTGCCCGATTCCGTCTGGAAAAAGGTACTCTCTCCGGAGGTATACGAGGTGGCGCGCAAGGCAGGTACCGAGCGGGCATTCACCGGGAAACTATGGGATTTCGAGGGTATCGGCACTTATTACTGCGCAGCATGCGGCAATGCACTGTTCCGTTCGGATGCGAAGTTCGCCAGTACCTGCGGCTGGCCGAGCTTTTTCGAGACCGTGCGTCCGGCCAGCGTTGAGTACCGTGCCGATATGGCGTTTGGTATGTCGCGTACCGAAGTGCTCTGCGGACGATGCGGCGCGCATCTCGGACACGTGTTCGACGACGGATCGCCCCCGACCGGCAAGCGGTTCTGCATGAATTCGATAGTGCTCGATTTCGAGCCGGATACGGCAGCGGGTCAGTGAGCCGACGAGAGGTCGGCCTTCTCTCCTTTTTTCAGCTTGATGAAGAACAGCAGCGGCATCGAGAGGGCGAAGAGCGCGGCTATCAGCATGAAAGCGTCCATATAGGCGAGATGGTAGCTCTGTGCCGTAACGGTGCCTTCCAGAGCTCTCAAAGAGGCTTGTTCTGCTTCGACCGGCGAGAGCATTCGCGTTCCGGCAGCCTGACGGATGCCTTCAAGGCGTTCCACGGCAGCAGGGTCGTAAGGCGACAGGTGGCCAAGCAGTTCCGTGCGGTGTGCGGCCACGCGTTTGGCTATATAGGTGTTGGTGAGCGCGATGCCGAAGGAGCCGCCGAGCTGACGCACCATGTTATTGAGACCTGTTGCCTGGCCGATATCTTTTCCGTGAAGGCCCGAGACAGCAAGCAGGGTGACCGGAATGAAGATGAAGCCGAGCGCAAGGCCTCGCAGCAGCAGCACCCAGAAGAAGTTGGAAGCCCCCGACTGCATGGTCTGCTGGCCAAGTTCCCAGCAGAAGAGCGCGAATGCGCCCATACCGATGCCCATGAGTATTTTCGGCGAGGCGCCCCGCTGCATCGCTATGCCGAGCGGCATGGAGATGACCCCGGTAAGCATGGCACTGGGAAAGAGTACGAGTCCTGTCAGGACGGCCGTAAAGCCGAGCAGGTGCTGCACGAAGACCGGAAAGACAAAGAGCGATCCGTAGAGGCCGTAGCCGACGATGAACGTGAGTACGGCTGCGATGGCGAGGTTGTGGCTCCGGGCCAGCACCCTGAGATCGACTGCGGGCTCTTCTGTCCGCAGTTCCCACCAGACGAAGAGCAGCAGCGAGACGACGGCGATGAGGGTGAACCAGGTGATGTAGGAGGTTTCGAACCAGTCCCTGGATTCGCCTCGTTCGAGGATGAACTGCAGCGATCCGATACCGACGGCAAGAAGGCCGATGCCGGTCCAGTCGATTCTGGTGACCTTGTGCACGGTTTTGGGTTCGCGGATGAAGGCGAATGAAGACCATGCGGCAAGCAGACCGATGGGGATGTTCACGAAGAAGCACCATTCCCAGCTTAAATAGTCAACAAGATAGCCTCCGAGCAGCGGGCCGATGGTCGGTCCGAGCACGAGGCCCATGGAGAAGATGCCGGTGGCTTTGCCCCGGTCTTCGGGGGGATAGGTTTCGTAGAGAATCGCCTGCGAGGTCGGCAGGAGCGCGCCGCCGCCGATGCCCTGCAGAAAGCGGAAGAAGACCAGCGCCCAGATGTCGGTGGCAAGGCCGCATAGGAGGGACGCCACGGTGAAGAGCAGGATGGAGCCGATGTAGTAGGTGCGTCGTCCAAGCAGGTTGCCGAGGAATCCGGAGAGCGGAATGACGATGACGTTGGCGATGGCGTAGCTGGTGACCACCCAGGCGACGTCTTCGATGCTTGCGCCGAGGTTGCCGCTGATCTGGGTGATGGCCACGTTGACGATGGTGGTGTCGATCAGCTCGAGCATTGCCGAAACGATAACCGTGAGGGTGATGATAACCCTCCTTGCTCCGGTTTCGTAGATGTGTCCGCCTGCCTGCAGCGAGGCCGCCGTTGCCGTTCCGCTCATTTTACCCTGACTTCGACGATAACGTTCATCCCTGCTGCGAGTTTGTATTCTCTGCCGGGTTTTTCGCTGAAGACGATTTTGACCGGTACGCGCTGCGCTACCTTGACGAAGTTGCCGCTGGCATTATCGGGAGGCAGCAGCGAGAATCTGGCTCCGGTTCCCGCAGAAATGGATTCGATTCTGCCCTCGAACTCCTTGCCGGGGTATGCGTCAACCCTGATGGTGACCGGCTGGCCGGGCCGGATGTTTTCGAGCTGCGTCTCCTTGAAATTCGCCACCACCCAGAGGTCGCTGCTGCCGACGAGCGCGATGAGCTGCTGGCCGGGGGCGACGTACTGGCCGGGCTGTACGTTCTTTTTCGATACATGGCCGGCCGCCGGGGCTGTTATTGCGGTATAGGAGAGCTGCAACTCTGCGTTTTCAAGTTCCGCCTGCCGGATACCGACCTGCGCTTCGGCCGCTTTCCGCTGACTTTCGGCGGCGGCGTACTGAGCCGAGGCCGATGTTGCCGCTGCCCGTATCGCATCGAATTCGGATGGCGATATGACATCCTGGCGCCGGAGGTTTTCGCTCCGCCGGAGGTCGGCATTGAGCCGGTTTCCGCTTGCTGCGGCCGCAAGAGCGGCTTCCCTTGCGGCTGCAACCGAAGCTTTCGCGTTTTCAAGCGCCGCTGCGGCAATGGCTTTTTTTACTTCGTAATCTGCAGGATCCAGAAGAACAAGGGTGTCCCCTTTTGCCGCCTGCTGGTTATCGGTAACAAGTACCTGTTGTACCCGACCAGGCACCCGGGAGATCACCGGATAGATATCGCCTTCGATCTGGGCGTTGTCGGTCTCTTCGTACAGGAATGAGTGGTAAAGCGTCCTGCCGCCCCAGAACAGCGCGCCGAGGACGACGACCGCAGCTATGACGAGCCGCAGCGGATTCGATGCTTTCGGAGATTCTTTTGCTGTCGCAGTTGCGCTGTTACCGATTTCTTGTTCTGCCATTATGCTGATTGTTATCTTCTTGTCGTTCGAGGTTGATCCGCTATGAAACCTGCGTTATCCGTTCCATTCGCGACTGTGCGTCGGAATCCGGTTCGGGCGATTTATAGATGACGACCGCGCAGGATGCTCTTCGCATGACGGTTTCGGCCGTGCTGCCCATGAGCAGTCTTGTGAATGCCATGCTTCCGTGCGATCCGAGCACGAGCAGGTCCGCATGATGCTGCTCGGCATAGGAAAGAATCGCGGTTGCCGGGTCGCCATACCGGACCGTGAACAGCGCGCTGCCTCCGCGGCGGGCCAGGATGTCGCTGTAGCGCGAAAAAGCGTGCAGATGCTTTTTCAGCAGGCAGTCGCTGTTGCTTTCTTCAGGTTCGACGTACAGGAGCGTCAGTTCCGCTCCGCCATGCTGCAGATCGGCCGCATAGGCGACTACGTGGTCGGAGAGCCCGGAAAAGTCCACTGCGCAGAGAATGCTTTTAAGTTGATTGTCCATTGTGTTTACCAGAAGGTCTCCCCGGTTGCCCGTTTGAGGGCATAATTGTTCATAAGGTAGTCGTATGCCGCCTGAAGTCTTGCCAGTTCTGCCTGAGCAAGCGCTGCTTCGGTATCGAGCAGGTCGAGTGTCGTTGCCACGCCGTTTTCGTACCGGGCACGGGCATGTTCGGCGGCAAGTCTTGCCTGCTGCAGCTGCGACTGGGTGGTGAGGATGTTCTCGCGAGATGTTTCGAATGCGTGCAGGGTCTCTTCGACGTCTGTTTTAATCCGCTGTTCGGCGTCGATCCGGCGCTGTGCCGCTGCGCGCAGCAAAGCCGAGGATTCCTGGCGTTCGGCGGAGGTGCGGAATCCCGTGAAGATCGGCAGTTCTACGTGGATGCCGGCGGCGACGTTTTCGCGGATTTCGTCGATATCCGGCTGGTAGCCGTTGGCTATGCCCCACGAAGCGCTTGCGCTGACCACCGGGAGCCCCTGCTTCATGGCGATGGAGCGGTTCGCCCTGGCCGTTTGTTCCTGTTCGGCGGCAAGCTTCGATTCGGAGCGCCTCTGCAGTGCTGCGGCGACAAGCGAAGCTTCGTCGGAGAACGAAGGACGTACGTCGAACGATCCTTTCAGCTCGAGCGGGTCGTTGACAGCCAGCCCCGTCAGACGGTGCAGGGTGAGTTCGTGACGGCGGAGCTGGTGCTGCAGCGAGAGCTTTTTCGACCGGGCGGCCTGAATGCGCACGTCGGTCGAAAGCACGTCGAATCGGGTTGCGGTTCCGGCCTGATAGCGTTTTGATGTGTGGTCGAGAGCTTTCTGAAGTGCGGTTATCTCTTTATCCTGAACCCGGATGCTTTCGCGAAGGAAAAGGATACCGTAGAAAAGCTCTACAGTCTGATAGGAGATATCGCGCTCTGCGATGTCGAACGAATGAGCAGCTGCGTTCCTGCCGGAGCGTGCGATATCGACAGTTTTGCCCCGTTTGCCGAAATCGAGCAGGGTCGCTCTGGCGGTGACTTTCGCTTCGTAGTTGTCGTTCGGCATGAACTGTATCGGCTCGCTTCCGCTGAAACCCATTTCGGAGACCGGATCGAGATACGTATATCCTGCGCTGGCGGTGATCTGCGGGTAATATGCGCTTCTGCTTTTCCTGATGCGCGCGTCGGCAGCCGTAACCTCTTCAGCAGCGGCTTTCAGCGACGGATTATTTTCCTGTACCAGCCGGATTGTTTCCTCCAGCGTCAGCGGAGCGGCTGTTCCTTGCAAAGGCAGGGTGACGAGCAGCAGCGCGGCAGCGGTTCCGGCTTTTCGTAGCAGCGTTTTCTTCATCGGTTCGGATATGAGAATGATGTCCGGCATGTTCCGGACTGTCTGTCGTTAAATTTATGCAATTACTGTGCCAGAGACAGGTGTTCCTCCCTGATATCCGGTAATGCCTGTTTTTAAGCATGTTCGGACGCAACGTTCAGTTGCCTGCTGTTGTTGTATTTCCGAGAAAATCAGAATATTCTGTTTAGTGTGTTCTTAATTTTAAGGAAATCATTGTTTGCCACATGCAGGGCGAATCCATTCATGAAGCCAGTTCGCTGATGTGCTATATCAGCGATGCCGTCGGTTCGATACGCGATCCGCAGGAGCTGTTCCGCACGGTTACCGACAAGCTGCGTCTTGTCTTCGAGTTCGATTCGGCCGTCATTATCACCTTCGACCGCGACAGGCGCTACATCAACGTGTTTTTCGAGATGCTGCGTTTCGAATTTCCCGATACTATTCAGCGCAAAAAGCGCCCGGTTGCAGGTTCCTGGATAGAACCCCATCTCGGCGATACGACGGTATCGGTCATGACCATAGAGGGAGAAGTCGATCGCTACCCCGCTGATTTTCCCGTTCCGAAAATGCTCTATGAACTTGGCATGCGGCAGGTTGTGCTTTCTCCGCTCCGTTCGGGAGGCAAGGTGATCGGCTTTCTTAACTTCGTTTCGAAGCATGAAAAAAGCTGGTCGGAAGATGAAAAAGAGCTGCTTTCGACGCTCTCCTCTCCGATTGCCGTTGCAGTCAGCAACGCGCTGGCATATGAGGAGTTGCGTCAGCGCGAGGCGCAGACCGCCATGCAGCTTGCCGTGAACAACGCGCTGCTCACCATCAGGGACCGGAGCAGGATGATGCTTGCGGTCTGCGAGCAGATCGACCGGCTTGTACCTTGCAGCTTTCTGGGTATCAGGGTCATGGGGAGCGACGGGGATTACAGGGTTTTCGATAATTTTATGAAGGAGCCGGGAGGCGGATTCTCCCCTGTGCTCTCCTACGATCAGCTCGAAGTATCTGATTTCCACGAGATAGCAAAAGAGAGCTTTGCTCTGATCACCAATCCGGGCTGTTATGCCGGCGATGATTTCGACAGGCTTGCCCGACAGTACCGTCTTGTGAGTCTGGTTCGCGAAAAACTCGGCGTCTGCTCGGTCATAAGCGTTGCGCTCTGGGACTCCCCCGGAAGCCGGGCAGGTCTGATCATTTCCAGCACCTCCCGTTCCTTTGACGAGAACGACCTGCAGACCGTAAGCCTCGTGGTGCCGCAGCTGTCGCTTGCATTGCAGAACTATCTTGCCTACGAGGAGATCGACGACCTGCGCCGCAGGCTTGAGGGCGAGCGGACATGGCTGATCGAGGAGATCAAGGGATCGCACGATTTCGAGGAGATTATCGGGCGGAGCGCGCCGCTTGCCGGTGTTCTTCGCAGGGTAAGCCAGGTGGCCCCCACTGATGCTACCGTCTTGATTCAGGGGGAGACCGGTACCGGCAAGGAGCTGTTTGCCCGGGCGATTCACAACCTCTCGCCACGCCGGGAGAAGATGATGGTGAAGGTGAACTGCGCCGCGCTGCCTGCGGCTCTCATCGAGTCGGAACTGTTCGGGCACGAAAAAGGGAGCTTCACCGGTGCGACGGAGCGCAGGATTGGAAAGTTCGAGCTTGCCGCCGGCGGTACGATCTTTCTTGACGAGATCGGCGAACTGCCGATCGAACTGCAGGCCAAGCTGCTCAGGGTGCTTCAGGAGCGGGAACTTGAAAGGATCGGCGGGAGCAGGGTTATTCCCGTCGATGTCCGTGTCATTGCCGCAACGAACCGCGACCTTGAACGTGAGGTTGCCGAGGGCCGGTTCCGCGAAGATCTCTATTTCCGGCTCAATGTGTTTCCTCTTGCCATTCCCCCGTTGCGCGAACGAGGGGAGGACATTCCCCTGCTTGCGGCGCACTTCGCCTCGAAATTCGCCCGCGAATTCGGCAGGCCGCAGCTCCCTTTCCGCGAAAACGATCTCCTGCGCCTTCAGGGGCGCGCCTGGAAAGGCAACATCCGCGAACTCGCGCATCTGGTCGAACAGGCGGTGATTGTTTCCGATGGTCCGTCGCTCGATATCACCTCGCTGCTTTCGCCCGAAGGTACCGCCGGTTGCGACAGATGCGGGGTAAAAAGAAAAACCATGCATGATTTTTCGGAGGAGATGCTCATGCTCGAACGCGAGCTGATTCTCGATGCCCTCGACCGGTCTGGAGGAAGGGTAAGCGGCCAGGGCGGAGCCGCCGAACTGCTGGAGATGCATCCGAAGACCCTGTATTCAAGGATCGACAAGCTGGGGATGAGGAAGCGGTATTCTTAGGAGTCGGGAGAGAGGAGAGAGTAGACAGGAGACAGGAGAGAGGAAACGGGAGTCAGGAGACAGGGGATGGAAGAGGACTGAAATTGGAACGGGGGTTATATGGAACTTCCGTGACAAATTCTTGAAGCCTTTCATAAGTCCCATTAGTCTCATAAGTCCCATTCTTCACTCATCCCTCATCCTTCCCCGCACACTTCCCTGATCGCCCTTGCCACTATCGGGATGCCCCGCTCGATCTCTTCCGGAGTGTTGTTGCAGTATGAGAGCCTGATGGCGTTGTTGCGTCGGCCTTCGGGGTCGAAGGTGCTGCCGGCGACGAAGACGGCTCCGCCTTCGATGGCGTGTTTGAGAATTTCCGTGGCGTCCGCTCCTTCGGGAAGGGTGAGCCAGATGTAGAATCCTCCTTTCGGTTCGTTCCATCGCACATAGTCCGGCAGCCGGCTTCGGAGCGCTGCGGTCATGCAGGCTGCCCGACGGCGGTACTCGTTGCGTACGGAGGCGATGTAGCTGTCGATTCTGCCCGAGCGGATGAAGGCGTCGGCGATGACCTGGGTGAAGCTCGGGGAGCAGGCGTCGGCGGACTGCTTGATCAGTTCGCATTTTTCGTGGATGGCTTCGGGAGCGAGCAGCCAGCCGAGACGGAGGCCGGGGCCGAGGATTTTGGAGAACGATCCGGTATAGCAGAGGTTGATGCCTTCGGGGTCGATCGATTTGAGGGGCTGCAGCCGTTCGCGATCTTCTTCGCTGAACCAGAGGTCGCCGTAGGCGTCGTCTTCGATGATGGGGATGTCGCGTCCCTGCATGACCTCGATGAGCCGGTGTTTGCGACGGGTGGTATAGAGCATTCCGGCCGGGTTGTGGAAGTAGGGCGTGAGGTAGAGTAATTTTGCGGGATCGGGCTTCAGGACTTCCTGTTGCAGCATGCCGATTTCGATGCCTTCCTCATCGACCGGAATGGAGACGATGTCGGCTCCACAGGCCTTGAAGGCCGCTATTGCTCCGATGAAGCAGGGGTACTCGCTGAGCACCCGGTCGCCGGGGTCGATGAATGCCCGGGCGAGGATGCTGAGCGCCTGCTGGGAGCCTGTGGTGATCATGAGCCGGTTCTTCTGTACGGGCAGCCCTTTTCGTTCGAGGTAGCCGGAGAGCGATTCGAGCAGCGATGGCAGGCCGGGGGTCGGGCCGTACTGGAATGCCGCCTGCTTGGTTTTCGGATCGAGGTTCCGGAACAGCTCCTCGACCTCTTCAACCGGGAAGAGATCGTTGCCCGGCATGCCACCGGCGAAGGAGATGATGTCGGGCCTCGAAGCGAGGCTCATAAGCTCCCTGATTGCCGAGGAGCGAAGCGCTGATACTGATTGCGAAAATCGTGGCATTGCTGGTTATTTTCTTCCTTTCCCTTTTGCTCCCTTGCGTCCTTTATCTTCCTGTAATTCCTGCTCTCCTTTTCTTCACAACGGGAACTTCACAGCTGGTAAACATCGCCTGCCTGCAGCAGTTCGAGCTTGTGCTCCTGCAGCACATCGATGATGCGATCCAGCGAGTCGGCCCGGATGACCACCGTGGCTTTGCAGTCGCCCGAGGCGAAGGCGTACATGTAGTCGATGGCGATGCCGTTTTCGGAAATGATCTGCAGTGCTTTGTGCAGCCCACCGGGCCTGTGGGGCACGATCATACCAACCACATCGGTGATTCTGACGGTAAAGCCGTTTTTGCGCAGCACGTCGGCGGCGATTTCGGGTCGCCCGACGATCATGCGCAGGATGCCGTAGTCCGCCGTGTCGGCGATGCTGAATGCCGAGATGTTGATGTCGTTTTCGGCAAGGATTCCTGTCAGTTCGGTCAGCCTGCCGGTCCTGTTTTCGAGAAACACCGATAATTGTTTGATGATCATGCCATCCTCCTTTCGGTATTAGTTGAGTTTTCGTTTATCGACTACCCGCTGGGCCTTGCCCATGCTGCGCTCGATCGTGCCGGGCTCGACAAGCCTGATGGAAGCGCTGAGGCCGAGCAGGCTTGAGATGTTGGCATGAATGCGCCGGCGGAGATTTTCGAGTTCCCTGACTTCGTCGCTGAAGAACTGTTCTTCGACCTCCACCTGAATTTCGATGGTGTCGAGGTTGTTTTCGCGGTCGACGACGAGCAGGTAGTGCGGTTTGGTTTCGCTCATTTCAAGCAGCACCGATTCGATCTGCG
Organism: Chlorobiota bacterium; assembly: GCA_016868665.1. Taxonomy (GTDB): domain Bacteria; phylum Bacteroidota; class Chlorobiia; order Chlorobiales; family Chlorobiaceae; genus Chlorobium. Next base: position 31,514 of record VGGK01000018.1, on the reverse strand, counting down.
ACGGGAAGACGTTGACTCCCCTGATGATGAGCATGTCGTCGGAGCGTCCTACGCATTTTTCCATGCGTACCAGCGTCCTGCCGCACTGGCAGGATTCGGCGTGCAGGCGGGTCAGGTCGCGCGTGCGGTAGCGGACGAGCGGCATGGCCTCTTTGGTAACCGTCGTGAAGACCAGCTCTCCGAGCTCTCCGTAGGGTAGTACATCGCCGGTTTCGGGATCGATGATTTCGGGTATGAAGTGGTCTTCGAAGATGTGCATGCCGTTCTGGCAGGAACATTCCATCGAGACGCCGGGTCCTATGACTTCGCTCAGGCCGTAGATGTCGTAGGCTTTCAGTCCCAGCAGCCGCTCGATCTGGGTGCGCATCTCTTCGGTCCACGGTTCGGCGCCGAAGATGCCGGCTTTGAGTTTTATGTTTTTCCGATCGATTTTTTCTTCCGCAAGAGCTTCGCCGAGGTAGGCCGCGTAGGAGGGCGTGCAGGCGATTGCCGTAGAGCCGAAATCCTCCATGAGCTGGAGCTGCTTTCTGGTGTTGCCGCCGGAGATGGGGATGACCGAAGCTCCCACTTTTTCGGCTCCGTAGTGCAGGCCGAGGCCGCCGGTGAAGAGGCCGTAGCCGTATGCAACCTGGACGATATCGGATTTCGTGACTCCCGCCATGGTGAGCGACCGGGCGACCACTTCGCTCCACATGAGGATGTCGTTATGGGTGTAGCCGACGACCGTGGATTTCCCTGTGGTGCCGCTCGATGCGTGCAGCCGGACGACATGCTGCAGCGGCACGGCGAAGAGGCCGAAGGGGTAGGTGTCGCGCAGATCCTGTTTGGTGGTGAATGGCAGCTTCTGCAGGTCGTCGATGCTCCGGATGTCGCCGGGTTCGATGCCCTTTTCCTGCAGTTTCAGGCGATAAAAGGGAACATTGAAATAGACTTTTTCTACCATGGCCTGCAGTCGTTCGCCCTGCAGTTTCCGGAGCTCCTCGCGCTCCATGCATTCGTAATGCGCGTTCCAGATCATAGGACTGTCTGTTGAATTGACTGTTGTGAGAATGCGACCCCTTTTCTGAATGCGTCGATGTTCATGGCGACGATTTTCTCTCCCTTTGTTTCGAAGAGTTCGATGATGCCGGCTTCCAGTATGTCCTGATCGAGGGCGATGAAGGGCGTTGCGGCGCCGAGCATCACCATGTTCGAGGTTTTTGCGCTTCCCGCTTCGCGGGCCAGAGCGGCGGCATCGACGAGCACAGGGCTGCCGGTACGGCGAAGTTCGGCTTCGATCAGTTCGAAGGGCGGATAACCGGCCATATTGACGACGGTTTCGGTTGCCGTGACGATGCGTCCTTCAGGGGAGAGGAAGTGCAGGTAGCGAAGTGCTTCGAGCGGTTCTACCGAAAGAATGATGTCGGCGGTTCCTTCGGTAATAAGGCCGGAGTGGATTTCCGCGTCCGAAATGCGCAGGTGCGACTGTACGGCGCCCCCGCGCTGGCTCATGCCGTGTACTTCGGCCTGGTGAATATGGAGGCCGCAATGCAGCGCGGCGAGGTCGATGACCGCGGCGATGCTCAGGATGCCCTGTCCTCCGACGCCGGATACAATAATATCGTATTGCATGGTCGTTACTGGTTGGCTGGTTTGCTTCCGGATCTTCGTTTTTTCCGGGCAGCGGTTTCTATGCATTCCCTGACCGCCAGCACCACCGAAACGCCGGGAAAGGCAATTTCTTCCCTGAGCGTTGCCATGTTCTCCTCCAGATTCTGTTTCAGGGGAACGATCGTGCTGATGCGTGCTTCTTCGACGCCGAGGCCGCGACAGATGGAGCGGAGTTTCGATCCCGTAGCCGCCGAGGCCTGACCTCCGGTCATGGCGGTGGTGTCGTTGTCGGCGATGATGACCGTGAGCGGCGTTTGTTCGTTGACGGCGTCGAGCAGGCCGGTCATGCCGGAATGGGTGAAGGTGGAGTCGCCGATGACGCAGACTGCAGGGCGAAGGCCGGCATCCGCGGCGCCTTTTGCCATGGTGATTGCCGCGCCCATATCGACGCAGGTGTGAATTGCGCTGTATGGGGGCAGGGCTCCGAGGGTGTAGCAGCCGATATCGGAAAAGACGTGGCGGTTTTCGAAACCCTCCATGACCCGGTTCAGCGCTTCGAAGAGATCGCGGTGGCCGCATCCCCGGCAGAGCTCGGGCGGGCGGTTCGCAACGATGCCTGGAATCGCCGCCGGAGCCGGGCGTTTTACCCCGAGCGCTTCGGCCAGCAGGCTTGTCGTCAGTTCGCCGGCACGGGGCAGCGCGCCGTCCATGCGTCCGGTGATTTTCCGGTCGTCGAACCATCCTCGGAGCAGTTCTTCGTATATCGGGTATCCCTCTTCGGCGACCAGCACGGTTTCGCATCGGGCGAAGAGATCTTCGACCAGATGCCGGGGAAGCGGATACTGGCCGATTTTGAGTATGGAAATATCGAGGCCGAAGGTTTTTTTCGCTTCCATTGCATAGTTGAAGGCGATGCAGCAGGCAAGCACGCCAAGCGGGCCTGTTCCGGGGATCATCCGGTTCAGCGGGGAGGAACCGGAGAGCTGTTCCAGCATTTCCTGTTTGCCGAGGAGCCTCTCGTACTGCCTGCGCGCATTGTGCGGCATCAGCACATAACGTTCCGGGGCATACTCCGCATGCAGGGCGTTTTCGCTGCGTGCCGCGGCGCGTGTTACTCCCGCTCGGGAGTGGGAAATACGGGTGGTGAGCCTGAGCAGTACCGGAAGCTGCATCGATTCCGAAAGATCGAATGCCCGTACTGTCGCGTCATAGAGTTCCTGCTGCGAAGCAGGCTCGATGACCGGCACCATGGCGAACCGTCCGTAAAAACGGCTGTCCTGTTCGTTCTGCGAGGAGTGCATCGACGGGTCGTCGGCCACGGCAAGCACCAGTCCTCCGTTGACTCCGGTTATGGCTGAGTTGACGAATGCGTCGGCGGCGACGTTCAACCCGACGTGCTTCATTGCCGAAAGCGCGCGTTTTCCGGCATAGGACATGCCGAGGGCGGCTTCATAGGCGGTTTTTTCGTTTGCCGACCATGATGCGTGAATGCCGCGTTCAGCGGTTTCACGGCTTTTCTGGATGAATTCGGTGATTTCGGTCGAGGGGGTTCCGGGATATGCGTAAACGCCGGATATTCCGGCATCGAGAGCTCCGGCGGCTACAGCCTCGGCTCCGAGAAGAAGATGTTTTTTCATACAGGTGTAAAAATTTGCTCCCGAAAGATCATATTTTTTTACCTGCAAATCCAGTGAAATCAGGATGACCGGGCATTTCCGCAATCGAATTCCGCTCTGGACGGCACAGAAGTTCCGGATTATGACTGAAATATTCCGGATTCTTCCCGTAAGCGGTTGATCCGGGTATGATCAGGATGAGACGGGAGCCGATTCTTTTTTGCGGAAGTCGATCTTCAGCCACTTCTCCTCGTAACCGGCTTCGGCCACCCTCATGCCGGCCAGGAATACCGGGAGCACCACGCCTTTCTGGTAGTTGCCGATCCGGACGGTGAGCGAATCGCCGATCTGCACCACGTTGGCTTCCATCCTGTTGTCGAAGACGAACGGCAGGCGCAGCTTCATGATGTAGTGGCCGTCCGAGACCTTTCTGATATCGACATGCTCCTCGTGGTACATGATATCGAGAGGGTTCCGCTCTCCGTACACCACCTCGCCGACGGTTTTCAGCATCTCGAGACCGAGCACCTCTCGCCGGAAGAGCGGCACTTTGGTGATGGGAATCGGCGCGAAGGTTGTTTCGATCTGGTCGATGTATTTGTGCTGGATCTCTTTCCATTCCTTCATGTACTGGCCGTCCACTTCGTCCATGAATACCCGGTTGATGACGACCTGATCGACGGTGATGCCGTAGAGATTCAGGTAGGTGAGCGCCCGCATGGATTCCTTGATCACCATCTTTTCAGGATTCATCACGAGGCGCACGGTGGTACTCGACGAGTCGGAGAGCAGTTCGATGATTCCTTCGATGGATGAAAAAAGGTGGTCCACCTGATCGTAGACGTCGGTGTCGGGCACCAGTTCGTGCAGTTTTCCTACCCGCTTCGAAAGCGGGCGGATGACCGGTTTGACCACATATTTTTCGAGGTTGCGCATCAGCTTGAGCATCCATCCGAAGGTTTCGGGCAGCGAGAGCAGTCGCAGGGTCTCTCCGGTCGGGGCGCAGTCCACCACGAGAAGGTCGTACTCCTTCGATTCGTTGTATCGCTTGATGTAGGAGAGGGAGAACAGCTCCTCCATGCCGGGCAGCACGCCCATCTCTTCGACGTAGATGCCCTGAATGCCCTGTACCTCCATGAGGTGCGCAAAATGTTCGCGCACGATCTCCCAGTTCAGGTTGAGGTCGCCGTAGACGCTTACTTCCTGCCCGTAGAGATTTTCGGCGATCTGAACCGGAGACGGCCCGAGTTCGATATCGAAAGAGTCGCCGAGACTGTGGGCCGGATCGGTGGATATGACGAGCGTCCTGTAGCCCATCGATGCAGCCTTTACAGCGGTTGCCGCTGCGATGGATGTCTTTCCGACGCCCCCTTTTCCGGTGAAGACGATGTTTCTCATGGCCGCTCCCCGTGGTCAATGATTCGAAAAGATGCTTTTTGTATTTTAACCGTTACAGTCGGCAGTTAATTCATAAGTCGGTTCGGAACGAATACAGCCTGCCTCTTTCGGAATAATCGTGGGAAACCGCAATAAATAACGCATTATTCTTCTGCCTGTCTATTGTATGGCCTGACTGACTGAAGTATCAAAATCTGACGAGTTATGAAAAATCACAAACGTAAAGCATTTATTTTTCTGTTCCTCGCATGCTTTATGATTATGGCGTCCGCATGCGGGACCGGCAATGACATGGGGATACGGGACGATCCTGCAGGAAACGGCGTTTCCGATACGCTTTCGTACAGGATGCTGCTGATTGAAAAAAGTGATGGAGACAAGGCGGCGGCCACTGAAGATTTCGCTTACTGCAAGTGCGAGTATCCGGTGTTTTCCGGGCGTGCGGCAGCAGAAAACATTAACGCGACACTGCAGTCGTGGATAGCTGACAGCACTGAGATCGCTCCCGGAGAGGGCTACAGCGGCAGGAGATCCATCGGGGATCTTGCCGATAATTTTCTCAGGGAGTATCAGCGCGAGCGAGCGTTGCGTGAAAGCGTGGCAGGCTACCAGTTCGATCTGAACGGTTCGGTTCTCCTGAACAGGAAGGGCGTTCTGACGGTGAGCATTTCCACACAATCCTATACCGGAGGGGCCCACGGCAATTACGGTACCCGTTATTTCGTATTCGATGTCCGGTCGGGCAAGCGTCTTTCCGTCGGGGATCTTTTTATTTCAGGGTTCGAGGATCGGCTGAACAGGCTGATCGACAGCCGCTACCGGCAGATGAAAGGGTTGTCTGAAACGGAACGGCTCGACGGCGAGAAAGGCCAGCTGTTCGAAAACGTTATCCGCTTTACCGACAACGTCGCATTGACTCCGGAAGGGGTGACCTTTTTCTACAATATCTATGAAATCGCCGCCTATGTTTATGGTCCTGCTGAGATCACGCTTTCCTACAGTGCCGTTGCTGATATTCTGAAGCCGGAGTTCGGGTCGATGTGAGGCGGGTTGGAAAACCCGCCCTCCTTTCAGGATGAAGTTATTCAGGCTGCTTTATTCAGGCATAATAAGGATCGGAAACAGGAGTCTGTTTCAGTTTTGTTGCTGAGCCCGAGTCTTCGTCTTTTTTTGTTTGCCTCGCCGCTTGATTGTTGAAATGCGGCTGTTCCGAATGGTTCGGGTTACAATAATTCAATTGTCAGGTACAATGCGCGATAATGAATGGAAGGCTTATTACGATCACTTCAGCTACTTCTCTGCAGAGAACGTCCGTGATGGTTGTCATCCGAGAATCATGGAGCATCGGAATACGCCTCGAAAAGCGGTAGTGCTCGTTCATGGGCTGTCCGACTCTCCGTACTTCATGACGGCCATAGCGGAGTACTTTTTCAATTATCTGGGTTATAACGTCTATCTTCCGCTGCTCCACGGCCACGGACTGAAAGAGCCGAACGGCATGGAGGCGGTCGATCTTGACGAGTGGAAGGCAAATGCTGCTTATGCAATCGGCGCGGCGGCTTCGAAAGCTGATGAGGTCTCGGTCGGAGGTCTATCTACCGGCGGGACTCTCGGTTTTTACATGGCAACGGTCAATCCCGATGTAAACGGCAGTCTCTACCTGTTTTCAGCGGCGCTCGATCTTGCAGGAGGCCCTTATGGTCTTATCGGAGAGATCAGGGAAAATCTGCTGCAGACATTTTTTGCCGATTTCCTTGATACAAACCAGCCTCTGGTGGGCGAGAATCCTTATCGCTACACTCATGTGGATATTGATGGAGCTGCCGAACTTGCCCGCCTGATAGGGGAAACCGATTCTCTCATCGGAGGTTTCAGCCGACGGTTCCCTTATTCCCGGAAAGTGTTCGCGGCTCATTCGGCATGTGACACAACTTCGGACATTGCCGGTATAGAAGCGTTAAAAGCGGTATCTCTTCAGGATCGTTTCACCCTTTTCAGGATTCCGGAATATCTCGGAGTCAGACATGCGAGCGTGGTGCTGAAAGATCCGATCATGAACGGTGGCAAGCTGCTTGAAGCCGCAAATCCGGTGTTCGGGGATATGATGGAGGCGATAGCGGCTTTCGAGAAGCGGCAGGATGGAATCTGACAGAACGATCGGCATGCGTCACCGGTCAGACGATCTGAAAGCCTTCAATCAGAGAAATACCGCCACATCTTCGAGGGACTTTCTTGTTTTAGGTACCGTTACGGCATCCGGAGCGGGATAACCGAGCGGGGTGAAGGCGAAAATCTCTTCGTCGTCCGTGAGTCCGAGGGCGCCGTACAGGATATCGCGGTCGAAGGCGGCGATCCAGCAGCTGCCTACGCCTTCATATGCCGCAGCAAGGATCATATGGTCCATAGTGATGGCAAGGTCGGTTTCGAGCGAGGTGTAGCCGTCCTTTGCCCGGTGCCATGCGCCGCTGCGCTTTCCCTTTACGACGAGCAGGTGCGGCGCGCTCTGTATCCAGTCGCGCGAGTAGCAGGGAAATATTTTTTCCAGCATTTCCTGGGAGCTTATCAGGATGAAGGTCCATGGCTGGAGGTTCTTTCCCGATGGAGCGAGCCTTCCGGCTTCAAGGATGCGCCGCAGGACATCCTCCGGTATCGGTCGGTCTTTTGCGAAACTGCGAATGCTGCAGCGGTCTCTGACGAGATCGTGGAAATTCATCGGGAGGTTGTGTTCATGCGTGCTGGACATGGCCGAAATCCTTCGATATGCTGTGAAACATCCTGTTGGTTGCTGTCTGCATGATCATCGACATGCCGGCGTTGGTCATGGCGCGGATGATCTGTTCGGGTACGATGCGGAATGCCGGATAAAGCACGAAACGCACATCGATTTTCAGGTCGAAGTGTACCCTCGTTCTCCCGGTTTCCTGCATGGGGTGTATGTGCATGTCGGCATAGGCCCGGCCTTCGAAAAGGTAGTTTTTCGGGTCGTCCACCGGACTTGTCGGCTGGCGGTGGTGCCAGCGGATTTTCTTGCCGACGGTATACTGTTCGATCATTTCGTCGGTCAGGTCGTCAGGGTCGATGTTTTCAAGAGTCTCCGGCAGTTCGACGAGCAGTTCTTCTGATTGCTCCACATAGAAAATAACGTCAAAAGGATTGTTCTGAGGGTCGGTTACCCTGAAGTGCCATCTGTAGATATTCTCTTCGGAAGTCTTTTCCACCTTATGGCAGAAAGGGTTGAATCCGAGTATTTTTGCGTGGTCGGTAAGATAGCTGACCGTTCTGTCGAACTCTCCGAAAAAAATCCATTCACCCCTGCTTTTTCCTGTGGCTTCCATTTCCATGTGATCTGTGCTCTCCCTCTGCCGCGATGCTGTCGTCAGCTTTTCTGTGTGTGGTTGTTGCCGGGTAACTGTTTGCATGGGGTTGAGGCAACCCTGATTATAAATATACAGACTATCACTGAGAAATATAAAGCCGCCGTTCATTTCATCTGCGGGAATTCGCGGACATTCAGATTTCTGCTGCTGCCTGCAGCCGTTCGGTCTGATCGTGCAGTTTGAGCGCTTCGATGATGTCGACGAGATCTCCCTGCATGATCTGCGGGAGTGCGTGGCTGGTGAACCCTATGCGGTGATCGGTTACGCGCGACTGCGGGTAGTTGTATGTCCGGATCTTTGCGCTCCGGTCGCCGGTCGTCACCATGGAACGGCGAAGATCTGCGCGTTCCTGCTGCTGTTCGGCGAGCTGCCGGTCGTAGAGTTTAGTGCGGAGCATGGTCATGGCCCGTTCCTTGTTCTGCAGCTGGGAACGCTCTTCCTGGCAGGCAACAACGATGCCCGAGGGAACATGGGTGATGCGGACGGCGGTTTCGACCTTGTTGACGTTCTGACCGCCCTTGCCTCCGCTGCGGTAAGTGTCGAACTGCAGATCTTCGCGGCGGATTTCCACATCCACCTCTTCGGCTTCGGGCAGGACGGCGACGCTGGCTGCGGAAGTGTGGATGCGGCCCTGGGTTTCCGTTTCGGGCACGCGCTGAACGCGGTGAACCCCGCTCTCGTATTTCATGGTGGCGTAGACGTCGTTGCCGCTCATTTCAAGCACGGCTTCCCGGAATCCTCCGGGCATTGAGCTTTCAGTGTAGTCGAGCACCGTGCATTTCCAGCCCTGGCGTTCCGCATATCGCTGGTACATGCGCAGGAGGTCCGCGGCAAAGAGCGCGGCCTCTTCGCCGCCTGTGCCTGCCCGGATTTCGATGATCACGTTCCGGGAGTCGGCTTCGTCTTTCGGCAGCAGGAGCACCTTGAGCTGCTGTTCCAGTTCCGGGATCCGCTGCTGCAGGTCGTCGATTTCAGCCTGGGCCAGTTCGCGCATTTCCGGATCCTGCTCGCTTTTCAGGAGCGTTCTGGATTCATCAAGCTGGCGTTTCGCCTGGGTATAGCGATCGAATGCCTGTACGATGTCGCGAAGGTCGCTGTACTCCTTGTTGAGTTTCCTGAAACGGTTCTGGTCTGTTGCTGCACCCGGATCGGCGAGCTGCTGCTCGAGATCGACATGCCGCTCCTTTATTGCCAGTAATTTATCGAACATGGTCATCTGCAGACGCTCAGGGGTTCAGGATGTCGTTCAGCAGAATATAGGCGAATAGCGTGAGCAGCAGTGCCATGCCGATCTGCTGAATGCGCATTTTGACTTCGAATGGCAGTTCCCTGCCGATAATTCCCTCAACAGCGTTCATGACGAACTGTCCGCCGTCAAGTGCCGGTATCGGAAGGATATTGATGATGGCAAGCGATATGGAGAGCACGGCAAGAAAGTACAGAAAGCTTATCGGTCCCTGTTCCGCGCTGCGTCCTGCAATTTTTGCGATTTTGACCGGTCCGCCGAGCGACTTGCGGAAGTCATCCTGTCCGGTGAATATCCGTGCGAATCCCTGGACGGTCATGACGCTCATTTTCCAGGTCTGGGAGGTGCCGCTTGCTATGGACTCGAAAACGTTGAGATTGATGCGCTCGGTCTGCAGCGTCTGGCGCAGTGCTATGCCGATTTTACCCGTCGCTGAGGGAACGACTTCCGTGATGGTCGTGCTTCCCGAGGCTATAATCGCAGCCGGATCGGTCAGCTTTCCCGGCGTCTGTTCAAGGTATTTCCACGTAATGGCGAGAGGTTTTCCCGCACTGGCTGAGATGATGGATACGACTTCGGTCCAGTCCGAAACGGCTTTGCCGTCGATGGCTGTGATGAGCGCTCCCGGTTTGATGCCGGCTTTTGCTGCAGGCTCGCTGGCAAGCACGTCGTCGATGACCGGGATCATGGCGGGCCTGATGCCGAGCGCCTGGTTTTCGTTAAGCAGGGAGATCAGGTTGTCCGGCGCACGGAGCTTGATGCGTCTGCCGTCTCGAAGCACGGTATAGGTCAGTGAGGTTTCCGTGAAAGTTGCGGGATCGAGCGCCTCTTCCCAGCTTGAAACCTCCTTGCCGTTGACGGCAGCGATGCGGTCGCCGGTTTTCATGCCCATGACGCCGAATACCGAACCTTGCTCGATGTAGGCCGGATTGTCGACGGTAGTGCGCGATTCGCCGAATGCGAGCGTAACGCCGACAAAAATAACTGCAGCAAGCAACATGTTCATGACGACTCCTCCGGCAAGAACGATAAGGCGTTGCCAGACAGGTTTAGCTCGGAACTCCCATTCCTGCGGCTCTGAAGCCTGGTGTGCGGTGTCGAGACTCTCGTCGATCATGCCGGCGATTTTGACGTAGCCGCCGAGGGGGAACACTCCTATTCCGTACTCCGTTTCGCCTATTTTTTTCTTCCAGAGGCGCATGTTGAAGAAATCGAAGCCGATGTAGAATTTGTCCACCCGCATGCCGAACAGCTTGGCGGTGAGATAATGCCCCAGCTCATGAGCCGTGACAAGAATGAAAATCGCGACGATGAAGAAAAATGTCGTGTTCAGAATGTCCATTGGTATCTATCGTTTCATAATAAAAAATAGGTGCCCCGCATCGACGGGGCGCCGGGAAATTGTTATGATATTCAGGCTGGCAGCTGATGTTATCCGATAATGGCTTTTGCTGTTTCGCGAGCCCAGCGGTCGGCCTGCAGGTATTCGTCGAGCTCGACGGGAGCATAGGCGTTATGGGCCTGCATGGTTTTGTCTACCGTATCGGCTATTTCGGTGAATCCGATTTTTTTATCGAGGAAGGCGGCGACGGCGATTTCGTTGGCCGCGTTCAGCACAGCAGGGTAAGTGCGTCCGGCCTTGAGCGCATCGAAGGCGAGACGGAGCGAGGGGAATCGTTCCATGTCGGGTTCCTCGAAGGTGAGCGTGCCGATTTTCGTGAGGTCGAGTTTGCCGATGCCGGTTTCGCATCGTTCCGGATACGCAAGCGCATAGGCGATAGGCGCGCGCATGTCGGGCACGCCCATCTGGGCCATCACGCAGCCGTCGATATACTCGACCATCGAGTGGATGATGCTCTGCGGGTGTACCACGACGCCGATCTTTTCTGCCGGCATGTCGAAGAGCCAGTGCGCCTCTATCACTTCGAGCCCCTTGTTCATGAGCGTAGCCGAATCGATGGTGATTTTTGCTCCCATCGACCACTGCGGATGTTTGAGCGCCTGTTCCGGGCCGGCCAGTTTCAGCTCTTCGGCAGGCGTTTTTCGGAAAGGCCCTCCCGAAGCGGTCAGGATGATGCGTTCGATATCTTCGGTTCGATGTCCGGCAAGAGACTGGAAGATTGCGGAATGCTCGCTGTCTACCGGCAGCAGCTGTACGTTGTGCTGCCTGACCAGATCGGAGACCAGTTGTCCGGCAACGACGAGCGTCTCCTTGTTTGCCAGTGCGATATGCTTTCCTGCCTTGATGGCCGTGACGGTAGGTACCAGCCCTGCCGCGCCGACAATGGCTGAAACCACCATTTCAGCTTCTTCTGCGGCTGCGACGACTGCAGCGCCTTCGAGACCGTGGAAAATTTCCGGCTTGTGTTCGCCAAGGAGACCAAGAAGTTTTTCTGCCGAAGCGGCATCCCGAACCGATACTACAGAGGGTCTGAATTCATCGATCTGTTCGGCAAGCAGCGCTGTGTCGTGGCCTTCAGCCAGGCCTGTAATCGAGAACTTGTCGGGGTGTTGTCTGACGACATCGAGGGTACTGAGTCCGATCGATCCGGTACTGCCGAGAATTGATAATGATTTCATGTTTTTATAAAAAAAATTGCCGGTTTCGGGTGTAGCATGCCGGCATGAATTTATGCTTTTTCAGAACGGCTTACAAATCGGGTCTGGTCTGAGGATAGTTGTTTAATTATTCTTTTGCGTTGCAGCAAAAATATATTATAATAGTGGCCCGAAAGCGGGTTCCTAGCTCAGCTGGTTAGAGCGACTGGTTTACACCCAGTAGGTCGGGGGTTCGAATCCCTCGGGACCCACGAAAAACAGAACATAAACAGGCAGGAGCGATCCTGCCTGTTTTCGTTTTGCCTTTTTTTCTTAAGCCGGATTTCCCCGGCGTCAGAATCTTACGGAAAAGCCTTCCGTATTCTTTTCCGGCGTAAGCTCTTCTTTTTTTATACCCCTGACCACGGATCTCGAGGGCCCTTTTGCCGCCTGTCTGGCAAGTTCCTCTACAAGCGTTTCGGGGCCCTGCGCTTCGATTTCAACCGTTCCGTCCGGCAGGTTCCTGACCCATCCCGATATGCCGAGTTTTCCTGCTGTCCGTTCGACGAACATTCTGAACCCCACGCCCTGCACGAGCCCGGAAACGACAATACGCGCCCGTTTCATGATCACGCGGCGTCAGTACTCATGGTTCCCCCTTTTCGCGGGTTTCCTTCAGCCTGGCCACGGCAGCTTCAAGTTCCATCAGTTCCTCTTCGCTCATTCCGTTTTTGTCTCCGGTGGCATCCTGTTTTTCGGCGACTGCTTCGGACCCTTCGCATTCCGTATGCGGATGGACGGGATATTTCCCTTCAGGTCGTTTGCCGAGAATCTCCTCGATCTGGCAGTACTGCAGCATTTCTTTCGAAAGCAGTTCCTTTGCGAGGGTTTCGAGTCTGTCACGGTTTGTCGTGAGCAGTTCGGTCACCTTCTGACGGGCTTTTTCGACGATCGCCTTCACTTCGCTGTCGATCAGCTGAGCGGTTTCCTCGCTGTATTTCTTGTTGATTCCGGGGCCTCCGGAATACGGATTGTTGCTCTCGTAATATGAGAGATTGCCAAGCTTTTCGCTCATGCCGTAGACCATGACCATGTTGTATGCGATCCCGGTCACTTTTTCGAGGTCGTTCTGTGCTCCGGTGGATATTTCGCCGAAAACGATCTGCTCGGCGATTCTTCCGCCAAGCAGGCCGCAGATGCGTGCTGACAGCTCGTTTTTCGTCATGAGGTAGCGGTCTTCGAGCGGAATGTTCATGGTGTAGCCCAATGCGCTCATGCCGCGGGGAACGATCGAGATTTTCTGCACAGGATCGTTTTCCGGCATCATCCAGCTTACGATGGCATGGCCGGCCTCATGGTAGGCGACGATCTCCCTTTCGCGAGGATTGATGACTTTGTTTTTCTTTTCAAGTCCGGCCACGACCCTCTCGATTGCGTCCTCGAAATCCTTCATTTCGATGCTCTGCTTGTTTCTGCGCGATGCGAGCAGTGCGGCTTCGTTGGCGGCGTTCGCTATTTCCGCTCCGGCGAACCCCGGAGTCTGGGATGCGAGTGCTTTGATGTTTACGTCCGGCGAGAGCGACATGTTTTTGGTATGAACCTTGAAAATATCGATGCGGCCTTTCAGGTCGGGCTTGTCGACCATGATCTGACGGTCGAAGCGGCCCGGTCGAAGCAGGGCGGAATCGAGCACGTCCGGCCGGTTCGTCGCCGCCATGAGGATGACGCCCTTGTCTGTGGCGAAGCCGTCCATTTCGACGAGAAGCTGGTTCAGCGTGTTTTCCCGTTCGTCGTTAGCTCCCATCATGGCGCCTTTGCCGCGGCTTCTGCCGACGGCGTCTATCTCGTCGATGAATATGATGCAGGGCGCTTTCTCCTTGGCCTGACGGAAAAGATCGCGTACCCTCGCAGCGCCAACGCCGACGAACATTTCAACGAAGTCGGAACCGCTGATGCTGAAGAACGGAACGTCGGCTTCGCCGGCTACGGCTTTTGCCAGCAGGGTCTTTCCGGTTCCCGGAGGGCCGACGAGCAGTACCCCCTTGGGGAGTTTTCCGCCCAGTTTCGTATACTTTTTCGGGTCTTTCAGGAAGTCTACCACTTCCATGACCTCGGCTTTCGCTTCGTCAAGTCCTGCGACATCCTTGAAGGTGATGCGGGTGTGCTCATCGAGATTTTCGTACAGCGCGGCCTTGTTCTTGCCGATATTCATGAACTGCGAGCCCGGTCCTCCCATTCGGCGGAAAAAGAAAAAGTAGATGCCGATAAGAAGCGCGAATGGCAGAATCCACTGCAGCAGCTCGCCAAGCCAGGTATTGCTCGGCAGTCCCTGATATTTTATTCCTTTGCTTTCGAGCAGGCCTATGAGTTCGTCGTCGCGAACCGGCGTGACGAATACCTCGTTTTCGGGGGTGGAAGAACGGGGAATGATAAGCCCCGGCTCTTTTTCAGCCGGTTCCGGGGCCGCAGATTTCTTTTCAGGCTGGCTTTTCAGTTCCACATAGATGCGTTCGGGGGAGATGCGCACCGATTCGATCCTGTTTTCTTCAATGTATTTGCGGAACGTGCTGTAGGGGATTTCAACCGACGACCCGGACCAGAAAAATGCGAGCTGTATGCCTATCAGCAGCAGAATAACCATCAGATAGTACATGATCGAGAATTTCGGACGTTTTTCGCTGCCTTCCGGTTCGTTGCTGTATGGATTTGTTGGTTTGAACAGGTTTTTTGCCATTAATCAGTCAGTCATTGTTTATTGGTGAGCGTTTCGGTCATGAGACATCCGTATCGGAGCACAAGTCATGTAATTTAAGGGAATCCTGAATTTAATGAAGCATCCCGAAATAAACATATTTATATATTACGGGATGAAAGAATGTTCACTGCAGGTAATAAGTTGCAGCTTCCGTTACATGTGGCTGTTGCGCGTTGCCTTGAGGCAACGCCCATGTCGTGACTGGAGGTATGTAAAAAGCCGATTTTTTTAATTCGAAGCAAACGGAGAGAAGCATTGAGTACCGCACGCGAGAAAGCCAACCACAGGATATCGTCCATAAAATCGCTGCTGTGCGTCGGTCTGGACAGCGATCCGGAAAAAATACCGGAGGTTTTTCGCGGCTGTCCCGATCCGGTACCCGCATTCAATCGTTCGGTCATCAGGGCGACAAAGGATTATACTGCCGCATATAAAGTCAATACCGCTTTTTATGAGGCGTCGGGCGTGCAGGGGCTTCTCGATATGGAGAAAACGCTTGTCGAAATACCGCAGGAATGCCTGTCGATAGCCGATGCTAAAAGGGCCGATATCGGCAACACCAGCAGAAAGTATGCGCAGGCGTTTTTCGAGCACTGGCCCTTTGATGCCGTCACTGTGGCCCCGTATATGGGATTCGATTCTGTTGAGCCTTTTTTTGCTTACACAGACAAGCTTGTTTTCGTGCTCTGTCTGACCTCGAATGCCGGATCGCAGGATTTCGAGGAGCAGCGGATGCTCGACGGCCGACCGTTGTATGAGGTCGTGCTTGAACATGTTGCAGGATGGCAGCGGTCCGGCAATGCCGGGGTCGTTGTCGGCGCCACAAAAAGTGGTCAGCTTGGCGAACTGCGGCGTAAGGCTCCGGAGTTGTTTTTTCTCATTCCCGGAGTCGGTGCCCAGGGAGGATCTCTTGAAGATGCCGTTCGGGAAGGAGCCGATCCGAAAGGCGAGAGCGCTCTTATAAACGTCAGCAGGAGCATTATCTATCCTTCCGGTTCGTTCAGGTACGTCGAAGAGTATGAGGCTGCCGTTTCCGCGGAAGCTGAAAAAATACACAATGCCATGCGGCTGGTTTTGTGAGGTTTATTATACTTATACTTGTTTTTTTGTTTGTATCTCCCCCAACCGGCACCCTGTCCGTTCTGTAATCGGCAGGATGCCCTCAGCTTAAACTGCTTGCCATGTGCGGAATCGTTGGTTATATCGGTAAACGGGAGGCCGCTCCCATTCTGTTGAACGGCCTGAGGCGTCTGGAGTATCGCGGATACGACTCTGCCGGCATTGCCGTTCTGAATGGAGATCTTTCGGTCGTAAAACAGAAAGGGAGCGTGGAGAATCTCGAACTTGCCCTTCAGGAAAAAGGCGACAGGCTTTATGGGGCCACCCTTGGCATTGCCCATACTCGTTGGGCAACGCATGGCGATCCCAGTGACCGCAACGCGCATCCGCATCTTAACGGCGTCGGCGATATTGCCGTTATCCACAACGGGATCATAGAAAACCACATGTCGCTCCGTCTGGAGTTGTCTTCGCACGGCTATGTTTTCCGAAGCGCGACCGATACGGAAGTGCTTGTGCATCTCATCGATCGCATGTGGAAAGAGGAGCCCTCGATTTCGCTTGAGTACGCGGTGCGCCGGGCTCTGCAGCATGTCGAAGGAGCTTACGGCCTGTGCGTGATTTCTTCGCGGGAACCGGGTACGCTGGTTGTTGCCCGCAAGGGAAGCCCGCTGGTGCTTGGTCTTGGAGAGGGGGAGTACTTTGTGGCTTCCGATGCTGCGCCTATCGTCGAACATACCCGCAAAGTCGTCTATCTCGGAGACGGGGAAATGGCTGTGATTACCGAGGCCGGATATATGGTGAAAACCGTCGAGAACATTGAGACAGAAAAGGCTGTTACCGAGCTGGATTTCGATCTCGAGGAGATCGAAAAAAGCGGATACGAGCATTTCATGCTCAAGGAGATTTTCGAACAGCCCGCCGTCATGGAGGATGTCATGCGCGGCAGGGTTCGGCTCGAAAGCGGTTCGCTGCATCTTGGCGGTATCAAGGATAACCTCGAGCACCTGCGCAAGGCCAAACGGATCATCATCTGCGCATGCGGCACGAGCTGGCATGCCGGTCTGATCGGCGAATACCTGATCGAGGAGTTCGCGCGTATTCCCGTAGAGGTCGATTATGCGTCCGAGTTCCGGTACCGCAATCCGGTTATCACTCCCGAAGATGTGGTGATCGTTATTTCCCAGTCCGGCGAAACAGCCGATACCCTTGCCGCCCTGCGGGAGGCTAAGGATAAGGGCGCGCTCGTCATGGGCATCTGTAACGTGGTAGGTTCGACAATCGCCCGCGAAACCCATTGCGGCATGTATACGCATGCGGGCCCCGAAATCGGCGTCGCATCGACCAAAGCTTTTACTGCACAGGTTATCGTGCTCTATATGGTCGCGCTCGCCCTCAGCCAGGGCCGAACGCTCGGCGACGATGAGATCGCCGGCTATCTGCAGGAACTGTCGGAGGTTCCTGCGAAAGTAGCGCAGATTCTCAGGGGAAACGAGGCAATTCAGTCTATTGCCGAGAGTTATCGCGACGCCCGGAATTTTCTCTATCTTGGCCGGGGTTACAATTTTCCTGTGGCGCTGGAAGGCGCGCTCAAGCTCAAGGAGATTTCATACATTCATGCGGAGGGGTATCCCGCAGCCGAGATGAAACACGGGCCCATTGCGCTGATCGACGAGGATATGCCTGTTATTTTCATTGCGACACATGACAATACCTATACCAAGATTCTCAGCAACATCGAAGAGGTCCGCAGCCGGAAGGGGAGGGTTATCGCCATCGCCAGCGAAGGTGACGAAGAGATCCGTTCGCTTGCCGACCATGTCATCTTCATTCCCTCAGCGGCCGGACCGGTGACTCCTCTGCTGACGGTCATTCCGCTGCAGCTGCTCTCCTATCACATAGCTACGCTTCGGGGCTGCAATGTCGATCGTCCCCGTAATCTCGCAAAATCCGTTACCGTGGAATAATCTGAAAGGAGCAGAATTATGGATCTTCATCAGGACGACCGCTTTACAGGAGTCCTTTCCGACCTGGAGCGAATTGCCCGCGATCTGGTCGATACGGGCAGGCTGGTTCCGATAGCCGGAACCGGCGAGAGCGGCGTTGTCATCGAATTCGCCATGTACGGTGAGGGCAAGAAAGCCGAACCGAGCATTCTCATCAACATCACGTCTTCTGAAGGGTTCGACGGAGAGGAACGTCTTCTGGACGATTTCGAGGATTATGTTATCAGCCGCCTTGAGGCTGCTTCCCGTAACTGGTCGCAGGAAGTGACCGATCTGCTGGGAGACGACAGGCCCGTGATTCTGCTGATCAACGGCGAAGAGTACTGATACTCCGCACTCTTTCCGGTATCTCCTCCGAAGTTCCCGAATCTTTTTCCTCTTTCTGCCGGCGATTCCTGTTCCTGTCGGGAATTATTACCGGTAATTGCCTGTTCAGTAAGGTTTTACGGTTCGTTTTACTTGGCGTCGGCGTTTTCAGTTTAAACAGGGTTCTATGGAAGGACATATTGTCATTACGGGAGCAACCGGGGTAATCGGTATCGAGCTTTCGCGAAGGCTCATAGCCCGTGGGGAAAAAGTGGTAGTGCTCGCCAGGTCTGCCGGATCGGCAAAAGATAAAATTCCCGGGGCGGCAGGGTATCTTCGCTGGGATGCCGACATGGATTCCGGAGAGTGGGTCTCCTCCGTTGACGGAGCGAAGGCCGTAATCCATCTGGCTGGCAAGCCGCTGCTCGATGCGCGGTGGACGGAAGAGCACAAGAAAGAGTGCTACGATTCGCGAATAGACAGCACCCGGCATATGGTTTCCGCCATATCCCGGGCGGAACGGAAGCCGGAAGTTTTTATTTCCGCATCCGCAATAGGTTATTACGGTTCGTTCGACGAGTGCGGCGATACGGCCGAACTGGACGAATCAGGATCGGAAGGAGGCGATTTTCTTGCCCGAATCTGTATCGACTGGGAAAAAGCGGCGCAACCGGTCACACAGTACGGCGTTCGCCTCGTGCTGCTTCGGACCGGAATCGTACTCTCTACCAGGGGCGGGATGCTGCAGAAAATGATAACGCCGTTCAGCTTTTTTCTCGGCGGGCCGGTGGGTTCCGGAAAGCAGTGCCTTTCGTGGATACATATCGATGATGAAATTGACTGTATCCTTGCCGTTCTCGACGATTCCCGCTATCAGGGCGCTGTGAATGCGGTGGCTCCTGTTCCTTCGACAATGAGCGATTTTGCGCATGAACTCGGGCATGTGATGGGACGTCCTTCGCTGTTGCCGGTACCGAAACTCGTCGTCCAGGTAATGCTCGGGGAGGGCGCTGACTATGCCGTCAAGGGTCAGCGGGTCGTTCCCCGCGCATTGAAGCAGAACGGTTTCGTGTTTCGCTATCCCGATCTTGGCGCAGCATTGAAGGATCTTGTTTCCAGGAACAAGTAAATCACAACGCAACAGAAAAAAGGAGAGATACATGGGAACCAGAGGACGTGCAATTGTCGGGGATCATCTTCCACGTGTGCTTGAACTGCTCAACAAGGCTTTCGCCGACGAATGGCTGGCGTACTACCAGTACTGGCTGGGTTCGAAGGTGGTTCAGGGGCCGATGAAGGATGCAGTCATTGCCGAACTGCTGCAGCATGCTGCGGACGAGCTGCGGCATGCCGATATGGTGACAACGAGGATCATCCAGCTTGGAGGCACCCCTGTGACCAATCCGAAAGATTGGTTTACCTGGACGAATTGCGGCTACGACGCACCCGACGATCCGTTCGTCAAAACAATTCTCGAACAGAATATTTCAGGGGAACAGTGTGCCATCAATGTCTATAACAGCATCATCGAGGAGATCGGGATGAAGGATCCCGTTACCTATAATCTTGCGGTTCAGATTCTACAGGACGAGGTGGAGCATGAAGAGGATCTTCAGTCATTGCTTGAGGATCTTGGCGTTATTCTGAACAGGTAGTTGGCTTAAGGATCGTGGGCTGAAGGATCGTGAGAAAACGCAAACGCCGGATAGTATGAGCTGTCCGGCGTTTGCGTAAATTTTTTTTCGACCAGCTATCAGTAGCGATCTCTTCTTACCGGGCGCTCTTCGCGAGGTCTGGCTTCGTTAACCTTTATGGTGCGGCCTTTGAGATCCTTGTCGTTCATGGATTCGATGGCTTCGCGGGCTTCGCTGTCATTCGGCATGTCAACAAACCCGAACCCTTTCGAGCGGCCTGAAAACTTGTCGGTGATGATGTTAGCGCTGTCGACCTGTCCGAACTGGGAAAATACACCACGAAGATCGTCCTCGGTAACAGAGTAGGGTAAATTGCCGATGTAAATGTTCATTTTTTTAGTCTCAGTAAACATGTGCTTTGATAGAAAAAAGAGGCGCATACAAATAACCAAGGCACAAATTATTTGAACACGATCAGCCAACCATTGGCTAATTAATGGTACAATTTACCGCAATTAGCAATGGTTTTCAAAAATAAAAAAACACGGCCACCCATAAATACGCTCAATATTCAGCAAAAAACCGTTTATTGACCACCCCTCAACTCTACCGACATCGCAAGTTACCCTTTCTGTAACACTGATCTCTCCATGTCCCGCTCTTTTTTTTTACTCAACTTAATATTTCTTCACGGAAATGCTGATGCTCTGCGAGTACGAGAAGCTTCGGCTGTTTCTACTTTATTGTAATAAAAAATGACAAGCCCTTGTTTGAGACTAAAAAAATCATTACAATTGTGTGTTATTATTAAAAAATTAAGGCTTATAAATCAATTAACCATCGGAATTATGTTGAAAAAGTTTTCGTTTCCGTTACTGCTGCTTGCGGCCGCAGTGTTGACCGGAGGTACGGCATGGGGAGCAGAGGAGGTCGTCACCGACAGCGGCACGACGTCCTGGATGCTTACCTCTACAGCGCTCGTGCTGCTAATGGTGCCGGGTCTTGCAATGTTCTACGGGGGTCTGGTGCGCACCAAGAACGTGATTGGCACGATGATGCACAGCTTTGCCGCAATGGTGATCATCGGCGTACTCTGGCCGACTCTGGGTTATGCTCTGAGTTTCGGTCCGGGCATTCTTGGCGGACTTGTGGGATGGGACAGCAAGTACTTCCTGCTGCAGGGTATCGATGATACCATCATGTCAACCCATATTCCCGAATATGTTTTTGCCATGTTCCAGGGCAAATTCGCCATCATAACCCCTGCGCTTATCGCCGGCGCGTTTGCCGAGAGGGTGAATTTCAAGGGCTACGCAATTTTTATAGCGCTCTGGAGCATAATTGTATACAGTCCTATATGTCACTGGGTCTGGGCTTCAGATGGATTCCTTTTCAATCTTGGTCCGAAAGGCGCAATTGATTTTGCCGGCGGCACGGTTGTGCATATCTCTTCGGGCGTGACCGCTCTGGTGGCGGCGCTCTACCTCGGCGCACGCAGGGGATACCCGAAAAACGTCATGCATCCAAACAACCTCGTTATGACGCTCATGGGTGCAGGTCTGTTGTGGGTCGGCTGGTTCGGTTTCAATGCAGGCAGTTCGATTGCCAGCAACCTTGACACTGCGAGGGCGCTGACCGTCACCCAGATTGCCGCAGCTGCAGGCGCATTCACCTGGATGGTTATAGAGATGTTTCAGCACGGAAAGGCAACCAGCCTCGGTGTGGCTTCGGGCATTCTGGCCGGGCTCGTGGCAATAACCCCCGCAGCTGGTGTCGTGCAGCCTGTCGGTGCCCTTGCGCTCGGTGCTCTGGCAGCCATATTCTGTTACCTGGCGATCATGCTTAAAAACAGGCTTGGTTACGATGACAGTCTCGATGCGTTCGGAGTTCACGGCGTCGGCGGTATCGTCGGTGCTCTTGCGCTCACCTTTTTCATTCGTCCGTCATGGATGGCCGATGCGGCTGCGCTGGCCGGCGGCAGCTGGACGGTATGGCAGCAGCTCGGTGTTCAGGCTACGGCGGTCGGAATCACCATCGCTTATGCTTCTGTTATTTCACTTATTCTGCTTTTCCTGGTCGAAAAGACTGTCGGTCTGCGCATCAGCGAAGACGAAGAGATGTCGGGTCTTGACCACAGCATGCACGGCGAACAGGGATATGGCCTTATCAACTTAAACTGAGCGTATCGCGATGAAACTCATAACAGCAATCATTCAGCCAGACAGACTCGACCATGTGAGGGAAGCACTGATCCAGGCAGATATAACGAGGATAACCGTGAGTCGGGTAACCGGCCATGGCAGGCAGGAGGATATCGAGATATACAGGGGCCAGAGAATCGCTCCGAACCTGATTCCCAAAGTAAGGCTCGATATTGCCGTAAACGACGAGTTTGTGAACATTACGGTGGATACCATCATTGAGAAGGCAAAGCATGGAACGGGAGAGGTCGGCGACGGGAAAATTTTCATTACGCCGCTTGAAGAGTGCATTCGCATCCGTACCCGCGAGAAAGGCGGAAAAGCTATATGACATGATTGGATCGATGCTACGCAAAGAGGCCGCCCTGAATGGCGGCCTCTTTGCGTTTTACCTGGATTTTCCGGCTGGCATCAGTTTACCGGTATGGGCGCCACAGCTACAGGCTGCTTCCATGAAGGGTAATAGGTATTCAGCCACTGTTCGGCATTGACGTGGCCAAGTCTCGCTGCTTCCCTGAAGTCCTGAATTCTTCCGAACGAATCTCCGGTTCTGCTTTTGGCTATCCCCCTGTGGAAATACGCAGCGCCCATTCTCGTATTGATTTTCAGCGCCTCGCTGAAGTCAGGTATGGCTCCAGTAAAATCTCCGGCCATGTTTTTCGTGACTCCCCTGTTGTAGTAGCCGACGGCCTGAAAGTGCGGTTCGCCGAACGCGATCACCATGGAGAAGTCGCTGATTGCTTTGTCGAACTGTTTCATGCGCTGCCACACGGCGCCTCTCATCTGATAGGCCATGGCGAAAGTGGGGTTCTTTTCTATGGCTGCTGAATAGTCTTTGATGGCTGCCTTGAGGTCGCCCTGGAGGTGTTTTTCGTATCCCCTGTTGAAATAATCGTTGTCCTGTCCGCCGAGAGCAGTGCCTCCAATCATCGTCAGCAGGATCAGCGTGCAGAAAATGGCCGTGATTTGTTTATGTGCGGTTTTCATGTGAGAACGTCTGCTATGCATAGTAAAACTTTATCCTGATCACAGGGTTTTCCATACCCGTATCAATGGGTATTCTGCTGCTGAAAGTTTCCTTTTTTCCCGGTCATCAGTCTGATGATACTGTAAAAACGCCTGAAAATGCAACATAGCCGGGCTGTTTTTATGTAACCGGGCGTTTTTTTCTATCTTGCACAAATATTCGATAACACCCTATTCTCCTGCACTGATGTTCAGGATCACTCTCGATGAATTTGAAGGGCCGCTCGATCTTCTGTTGTTTTTTATCAGGCGCGATGAGCTTGATATCTATAATATTCCCATTTCAAAAATCACGACCGATTTTATCGTACATATAGGCGGCATGAGAACCACGAATCTCGAAGTTGCCGCAGAGTTCATCTATATGGCATCGATGCTGATGAGCATCAAGGCGAAAATGCTGCTTCCCCGTCCTTCGGCGGATGGCATGGAAACCGACGAATTCGATCCTCGTACCGAACTGGTGCAGAGGCTTCTCGAATACAGGCAGGTTAAGGAGGCCGCGGCTGAACTTGCCGTGCATGCGGAGGAGCGAGCGCTTCTTTTTCCAAAAGGGTTTTACGAGTCGTTCGATCCTTACGTCATTGACGAGCATGACGAAGAGATACACCGCCCTACCCTCTACAATCTTATCAGGGCATACCGTTCGGTGCTCGAAAATATACCGAAGCCAATGACACGAAATGTGGAGGATGCGCCGGTAACCGTCGAAGAGCAGAGCGCGCTGATTCTCTCCTGTCTGCGCGAACGGGTGCAGGTTTCGTTCCGCTCGGTGACGGAATGCATGAGCGAAAGCATCGTGGTAGTGGTGACATTTCTCGCCGTCCTTGAACTGTGCCGTAACCGAAAAATCATGGTGCTCGTCAAGGACGGATACGACGATTTCTGGATGGCGGCACGGGAGAGCTCATGAGCAGGTCGGAAAGGTGTCTGGTTTTTAATCGTATCTTGATGGTGCGAACAGGTAAGGCATTACAAAAATTATAATATCACGACTATGGCGGAAATCCATCCATTCAGGGCGATACGCTATAATCCCGAAACCGCAGGCGATATGTCGGGGTTGATCTGCCCTCCTTACGACGTCATTCCTCCTTCAATGCAGGAAGAGCTGTACGGAAGTTCTCCGTATAACGCAATCCGGCTGGAGCTGCCGATGGAGTCAGACCCTTATGCTGCGGCGGCGGAGCGGCTTGAGGAGTGGATGCGGGCGGATGTGCTGGTGCGTGAAGACGTTCCCGCGCTTTACCCGTACAGTCAGACCTTTACCGATCATGATGGCAACACTCATACGCGGAGCGGTTTTTTTGCGGCAATGCGCCTGCACGAGTTCGGAGAACGGAAGGTGCTGCCGCACGAGCGGACGCTTTCGGGGCCGAAGGCCGACCGGCTGAACCTGTTCAGGAAAACCCGCATGAATATCAGCTCCATTTTCGGTCTCTACGCTGATGCCGAAGGCGTTGCCGACCAGCTTCTTGTCGGGTATGCAGCAGCGCAGGAGCCGGTCGCGGATGCCATGTTTCAGGGCATCAGGAACAGGTTGTGGCGGCTTGACGATCCGGAGCTTGTGGCTGCGGTTCGGGATGCTCTGGCTGAAAAGACGGTTTATATTGCTGACGGACATCACCGGTACGAGACCGGTCTTAACTACCGGCGGGAGCGGGCGGAAGCGAATCCGGAGCATTCCGGGAGCGAACCGTATAATTTTATTCTTGTTTATCTGAACAATATTTATGATAAAGGACTTGTGGTTTTTCCGATCCATCGTCTGGTACACGGCATAGAGGGTTTTGATCCCCAGCGGCTCAGAGCGAAGCTTGAAAAGTATTTTGACGTGACGGAACTCGATGACAGGGTGGCGCTGAAGGGTTATCTCGATGCGTCGGTTTCAAGTTATTCATACGGGGTCGTGAGCGAAGAGGGTGTGCTCGGCATCACGCTGCGCGGCGAGCCTGGCGCATTGCTTGACAGGGGGACAGCTCCGGCCCTTCAGAAACTGGGGCTTGTGGTGCTGCACGAAGCGGTGCTGACCAGGCTGCTGGGCATCAGCCATGAGGCGATGGCCCTGCAGACGAATATCGTCTACGTTAAAGAGGATTCCGCCGTGTTCGATACGGTTCTTTCCGGCAAGGCGCAGGTCGGTTTCGTAGTGAAGCCCGCGACGGTCGAACAGGTGCTTGCGGTTTCGGAGTCCGGCGGGGTGATGCCGCAGAAGTCCACGTTCTTTTATCCGAAAATCATGACCGGACTGGTTTTCAGTCCCCTCTACTGATACCGCAGATGACCGAAGAATTTTTTTCCCGTTCTCCCGAAGAGACTCGCGAATATGCGAGGCGGTTTGCATCCACGCTTCGTCCCGGCGACCGGATCTGCCTGAAAGGTCAGCTCGGCGCGGGGAAAACCGAGTTCATGAAAGGGATCGCCGACTGTTTCAACTGTTCAGAAGAGCTTTCCAGCCCTACCTTTTCCCTTTTCAATATCTACCATGGTTCCTACAGGGGAGAGCCGGTGGAACTGCGCCATTTCGATCTTTACCGCATAGTGCGCCCGGAGGAACTTGAGGCGATCGGGTTTGATGAGTATCTGTTCGGGCCGCATATTGCCGTTGTGGAGTGGGGCGATCGTTTTGCGGAGTACGGTTCGTCCTATACCGCTACGGTTTTTCTCGATCATGCCGGCGAAAGTTACCGAAGAATCGTAATAACCCGACAGAGCCGAATATGAATCTTCTTGCTATTGAGTGTACCCATACATCGATGAGCGTTGCGGTGAGCCGTAATGGAGCGGTGAACGTCGTTTACGGCGGCGAGTGGAGCCGGACGGCCGAAACAATCATGCCGCTCGTGCAGCTGGCGCTCGAAGAGAGCGGTACGCCAAAGGATCGGATCGATGCCGTAGCGGTCTCTTCGGGTCCGGGGTCGTTTACCGCGCTGCGGATTGGCATGTCGGCAGCAAAAGGTCTGGCGTTTGGTCTCGGTATTCCTCTTGTTCCCGTTCCTACCCTTCCGGCTATGGCCGCGGCAGCGCTGGCGTTTACCTCCTCATCGGCGATCGTGCCGGCGATTCCCTCGCGCAAGGGCGAGTATTATTATGCCTGTTATCGTCGCGAGGATCTTGAGGCCTGCAATTTTTCTGATGAAAGCCTGAGGGGGTCGATAGGCGACGTCGTTGCAGCCGCAGTAAACAGCGGGCATGATGCCGTTATTGTCTGCCGGAGCAGCGAAGATTTTCAGGTGCTTTCCGGGAACGGTGAGGCGGATGTTCTCGTTGCGGATTTTTTTTCCGCAGCGTCTATTCTTCCCGAAGCGTTGCGCCGGGCAGCGGAAGGTCGCGTTGTCGCCCCTTCTGAGGCTGTGTCAGATTACCGGCAAAAGTTCGAGTCGGGGTGCCTGAAAAAGTGAATCATTCTTATTTTATAATTTTATACTGATTGCAGGAAAAACAGCTTCAGGCTGTTTTTAATTAACCGATGAAACATTACTGGAGGTTTATGAGCGTTTCCGAACAGGATGAAAAGCTTGCCGGGCTGAACCCGGAAGAGGTGTCGTTCAGCGAATTGCTGGCAAAACGGGCGGCTGAGCTCGTACTGGAGAAAAAATGCGAACAGGTCAGGATTCTCGATCTGCGCGGACTGACCTCCGTGACCGATTTTTTTGTGATAGCTACGGCTGATTCCGAACGGAAGGCCAGGGCTGCGGCAGAACACGTCGTCGATGAACTCAAGGCTGACGACGAAAGGCCGTTGCATGTGGAGGGAATGGATACCATGCACTGGATACTTCTTGATTATGTTGATGTTGTCGTGCATATTTTCATGCCTGATGAGCGTCGTTTTTACGACCTCGAGTCGCTCTGGTCGGATGCTCCTGTAACCATGATTACCTGATATGGCGTGGTTCCGCCGGTTTCGGCCATGTGCGCCGGTTTTAAGAAGTTGGCGGGATTTTATACATTACGCCCTTATGCGTCTTACTATTAATTATTACACGGAAAAAACCTATGCAGCGCGAACGGATATTGCCGATCAGTATTGAAGAGGAGATGCGGGATTCTTATCTCGATTATTCAATGTCGGTTATTGTCAGCCGCGCGCTTCCGGATGTTCGTGACGGTCTGAAACCTGTGCATCGCCGAGTGCTTTTCGGTATGCACGAGCTTGGACTCCAGGCAGGCAAACCGCACAAGAAATCGGCCCGTATAGTCGGCGAAGTGCTCGGCAAGTTCCATCCTCATGGCGACAGCGCAGTCTATGACAGTCTTGTGCGTCTCGTGCAGGATTTTTCCCTTCGCTATCCGCTTATAGACGGCCAGGGCAACTTCGGCTCAATCGACGGCGACTCCCCTGCGGCTATGCGTTATACCGAGGTGCGCATGAAGCCGATTGCCGGCGAGATGCTCAAGGATCTCGACAAGGAGACCGTCGATTTCTCGCTGAACTTCGACGATTCTCTCGAAGAGCCGACCGTGCTGCCTTCGGCGATTCCAAACCTTCTGGTAAACGGCGCATCCGGCATCGCGGTCGGTATGGCCACCAATATTCCTCCGCAGAATCTGCGCGAAGTGGTCGACGGCATCATTGCGGTTATCGAGAATCCCGAGATCGAGATCGCGGAGATCATGAAGCATGTTATCGCTCCCGACTTCCCTACCGGGGGCATCATTTACGGTTACGAAGGTGTTCGTCAGGCCTATCTGACAGGGCGGGGCAAGGTGGTCATCCGCGCAAGGGCACTGGTGGAGGTGACCCAGAAGAACGGCCGCGAGTCCATCATCGTTACCGAACTTCCCTATCAGGTCAACAAGGTAAGGCTTATCGAAAAGATCGTCGAGCTGGTCCACGACAAGAAACTCGAAGGCATTGCCGATATCCGCGACGAATCCGACCGCGACGGCATGCGTCTTGTGATAGAGCTGAAGCGCGATGCGGTGGCCAAAGTGGTGCTGAACAACCTGTACAAGCATACGCCCATGCAGGAGACGTTCGGCGTGATCATGCTCGCTCTTGTTGACGGTGTGCCGAGGGTGCTCAATCTCAAGGAGATGATGCACTATTATATCAGGCACCGCAACGAAATCGTGTTGCGCCGGACGCAGCACGATCTGACTGCTGCGGAAAAACGGGCGCATATTCTCGAAGGACTGAAAATCTGTCTCGATAACCTTGACGAGGTGATCACCACCATCAGGGAGTCTCCGGATACTTCTGCCGCGCAGGAGCGACTCATGGAGCGGTTCGGACTATCCGAGATACAGTCGAAAGCCATTCTTGAAATGCGCCTGCAGCGACTGACCGGCATGGAGAGGAAGAAAATCGATACCGAGTATCAGGAGACCCTGGCTCTTATCGAAGAGCTTCGATCCATTCTCGCAAGCCCGGAAAAGCAGATGCAGATCATCCGTGACGAACTTCTTAGAGTGAAGGATGTTTACGGCGATGAGCGCCGGACGGAGATTGTGCCGCAGGAGGGCGATTTTTCCATCGAGGACATGATCGCCCAGGAGGATGTTGTGATCACCATCACCCACGAGGGGTTTATCAAGCGTTTCCCGGTATCCGGGTATCGCCGACAGGCTCGTGGAGGTCGCGGTGTGACCGGGGCCCAGGCAAAGCACGACGATTTCATCGAACACATGTTCATCGCCTCGACGCACAACTATATTCTGTTCTTCACCAATACGGGCAGGTGCTACTGGCTCAAGGTCTATGAAATTCCCGAAGCAGGCAGGGCTGCCCGCGGGCGTTCACTGGCTAACATCATGGAACTTCGTCCGGGCGAGATGATAAAGGCATATATCAATATTCGTAATTTCGACGATCCCGGCTTCATAGTGATGGCTACCACCAACGGCATCGTCAAGAAGACCGCGCTCGAAGAGTTCTCCAATCCTCGACGGACAGGCATTGCCGCAATAACCATCGAGGAGGACGACGAGCTGCTCGATGCCCGTCTGACCGACGGCGAGCATCAGATCATTCTGGCAAAGAGTTCGGCGTTTGCCGTTCGATTCCCTGAAAACGAGATCCGTGCGATGGGCCGTACCGCAATGGGTGTAAAAGGCATCACGCTTGACGACGACGAAAAATGTATTTCCATGGTCACCACAAAACGAACCGATACGGCTCTGCTGGCAGTGACCGACAACGGTTTCGGCAAGCGCAGCCGGGTCGAGGACTACCGGCTTACCCGGCGCGGTGCGCGCGGTGTGATAACGCTTAAAGCCCATGAAAAGATCGGCAAACTGGTCGGCCTTCTCGACGTGAATGATGACGACGATCTCATCATCATTACGAGTCATGGCATCGTGAACCGGCAGCATGTCTCCGATATCAGGCTGACCGGGCGGAATACTTCCGGAGTGAGGCTTGTCAGGCTCATGGCGGGAGATTCTATTTCCGCACTTGCCCGCGTGCCGAAGAGTGATGAGGAGGGCGACGGCGAATTGCCGATCGAAGAACCGGATGGCCAGATCGATCTTTTTGAGTGATCTTTCCGTTATGGTTTTTATGTGGAGCCTGTCATTCCGACAGGCTTTATATAACATGAATCAGGGAGTATAGTGTTATGGAACAGAACAGACCGACAATCGTCAGGGAACAGCCCGGCACGAAATATTACTGTGCCTGCGGCAAATCGCAGAACAAACCCTGGTGCGACGGATCGCACAAGGGCACTGGTATGCAGCCATACAAGGTGGAAATCGACGTCGAGAAAAATGTTGTCATCTGCAATTGCGGTCTCTCGGCGAAACTGCCGTTCTGCGACGGAGCACACAAGAGTATCGGCTGACGGACATTCTGCCCGCTGAGTTTCGGGGTTCCGGCATGACGAAGTGGATATTTTATCAAACAACGACTGAATTAGACTGACTATTTATGGCGCGACCGAAAAATGTCAAGCATATTTTTGTAACCGGGGGGGTTATTTCTTCGCTTGGAAAAGGCATTCTGTCCGCTTCGCTCGGTCTTCTCCTGAAATCGAGAGGACTCCGCGTTGCAATCCAGAAGTACGATCCCTACATCAACGTCGATCCTGGCACCATGTCGCCCTACCAGCATGGAGAGGTGTATGTGACCGATGACGGTGCCGAGACTGACCTCGATCTTGGTCACTATGAGCGTTTTCTGGATGAATCTACCTCGCAGGCGTCGAACCTCACCATGGGCCGGGTTTACAAATCGGTTATCGACAAGGAGCGCCGCGGCGAGTACCTCGGGGGAACGGTGCAGGTTGTGCCGCACGTGATCGACGAAATCAAGGACCGCATGGCGGAGCTTGCCAAGAACGGCAATCTCGACGTACTCATAACCGAGATCGGCGGCACGATCGGCGATATCGAATCGCTGCCCTTCCTTGAGGCCATGCGCCAGATGAAGCTCGAAATGGGAGATCGGAATCTGCTCAACATCCACCTCACCTTTGTGCCCTATATCAAGGCTGCAAGCGAGCTGAAGACCAAACCGACGCAGCACAGCGTGAAGATGCTGCTCGAAACCGGCATCCAGCCGGATATTCTTGTCTGTCGCAGCGAGAAACCGCTGTCTCGGGA
Organism: Chlorobiota bacterium; assembly: GCA_016868665.1. Classification (GTDB taxonomy): domain Bacteria; phylum Bacteroidota; class Chlorobiia; order Chlorobiales; family Chlorobiaceae; genus Chlorobium. The sequence continues at coordinate 1,214 of VGGK01000018.1, read as the reverse complement.
GATCAAGAACAAGGTGGGCCATTTCTGCAACGTTAATGAACTGGACGTTATAGGGCTTAACGACTGCGATACCATCTACGAGGTGCCGCTTATGCTTCTGCAGGAAAAACTCGATCTGAGGGTGATGAAGAAGCTCGGTCTGAAAAAATTCAGGGAACCGAATCTCAGCTACTTGCGGGATTTCTGCAACAAGGTCAAGCATCCGCAGGACGGAGAGGTTACCATCGGCATTTGCGGCAAGTACACCGAATATCCCGATGCCTACAAATCCATTCTTGAATCATTCGTGCATGCCGGGGCGAGCAATAACGTACGGGTGAACATCCGGCTGCTCAGGGCCGAGGATGCCGAAGGGAAATCATTCGATATTACTAAAGAACTTGAAGGTGTCAACGGCATTCTCGTTGCGCCCGGTTTCGGAGACAGGGGCATCGAGGGCAAGATACAGTACATTCGCTATGCCAGAGAGCAGAACATTCCGTTTTTAGGCATCTGTCTCGGTATGCAGTGCGCTACCATCGAATTCGCCCGGAACGTCTGCGGAATGCCGGAAGCAAATTCCACCGAATTCAACAAACGCACCCGTTTTCCGGTTATCGACCTCATGGAGCACCAGAAGAAGGTCAAGGAGAAAGGCGGGACCATGCGGCTTGGCAGCTATCCCTGCATTCTCAAGGAGGGGTCTCGAGCGCATGACGTCTATCAGAAGTTCCTTATCAACGAAAGGCATCGTCACCGTTACGAGTTCACCAACGCCTTCCGCAAGCCGTTCGAGGATGCCGGCATGAATTTTTCAGGCACATCGCCCAACGGCGAGCTTGTTGAGATCGTGGAGCTTAAAGATCACCGCTGGTTCGTGGGCGTACAGTTCCATCCCGAACTGAAATCGAGGGTGCAGAAGGTGCATCCGCTCTTTCACGGTTTCGTTGCCGCGGCCAAGGAGTACAGCCAGGGCAAACGGCAGATGGAACTGCCGGTTGATCGGCCTGTCGAGCGCCCTGTTGACAGACCAGCCGATATGCCATCGTTCGTTCCTGCCGCCGAGGGCGAGTGAGTGCAGAAAACTTGCACGTTACGTGAAAGAATTTAAAAAAAGGGAAAAAGGATTTGGAAGAGAAGGGAGAAGGTGATACATTAGGATCCCGCTGATGGATGAGGCAGACGGAACGGCGGGGAAGGCCTGTAAAAGGTTATGTTATTTGAAAGTACTGCGA
>VGGK01000017.1 GCA_016868665.1 Chlorobiota bacterium | reverse complement strand
GCCATCACCCTCGACGACATGTCGCCATACAGGGTAAAATTCGCAGACAGCACCGAGACCCGGTGCTTTTGCAGCAACTCCCGGTATTTGAACGCCGGACCGCCCATCGGCAGGCCGAGAGCTTTCGCTTCTTCCGAGCGCGCGATGAAGCAGCCGTCGTTGTTCGACAGCACCACCACCGGCCTGCCGATCAGGGCCGGGTTGAACACCCGTTCGCAGGATGCGTAGAAGTTGTTGCAGTCGATAAGGGCAAACATGCCGGGCACTTTTTTTTGATGCCGGTGAAAATCGAAATCATTATCCCGATGCGTTGTCCGTTTCAACGGGCCTTATGGATCACGTAGGTCACGATGCCCCATACGATGAACTCGCTCTCCCCGCTGATGCGGATCGGTCTGAACCGTTCGTTCGCCGGCAGCAGGCAGAGTTCCCCATCGATGCGCCCGATTCGTTTCACCGTGAACTCCCCGTCAAGGAAGCAGACCGCTATATCGCCTTCTTTCGGCTCGAGCGCCTTGTCGATCACCAGCAGATCGCCGTCGAGGATACCCGCATCCGTCATGGACGTTCCCTTTACGCGGGCGTAAAAGGTGGCCGCAGGGTGTCTGACGAGCGCCTTGTTCAGATCCAGCGAAACCTCTTCGTAATCTTCCGCCGGAGAAGGAAAACCCGCAGCGATTCCCGAGCCCGCCAGCGGCAGCTCGAGTTCCGACGAAATATCCGCCGTATAGAAATCCAGCACCGGGCCGGTATGGATGCGAGAAAGTTTCATGCGATGACGGTTGCGGTTTCCTCTAATATGCATTGCCGGCAGCAGGAGTGCAACAGGGAATGGTCACCCGCTGCCGGATGTTCGCCGGAGCTTCCCGGACTATCGTGGAACGGGAGAGAAATACGACGGTCAATACTTCCGGTTTTTCGTCCACCCCTGTCCGTGAAGGCTCGTGTCCGTCCTGTATGGGCTTAAATCCTGCAGCGGTATGTGCAGAGGATGCTGCCGTTCTGCTGTTTGATTGTCGGGGTTATGGCGGTGTTCGGATTTACCAGTTCTTCAAGCAGCGCTTCGAAGGTGCCGAGGTAAAAGTTGCCGACGACGGGAGTGCCCGGGTGGGTCACCCTGACCGTGATTTCCGGATTCTTGCCGGTTGTATAACTGAATTCGCCACTGCCGGCGAAAGTCCAGGCGTTTTTGCTTATGGCAAAAAGGAAGAGGCTGAAGGCCGGCCCGGCGGGCAGCAGCCTGAGGATTTTCTGAAAGAATCCCGGAATGCGCACCCTGAGCAGGTAGGCGGCGGTACGGCGGCCCGATTCTTCAAGGATCGAGGCGGTTTTGTTATCGCCGATCTCTTTTTCAAGGGCCGTTACGAGGCTGTGGAATTTTGATTCTTCAGTCATCTCCGTCGGCAGGTTGCCGATCCAGTGTCCCTGGCCGATTCGTTTGAGGATGGCTTCAGCTTCGGTTTTTCCGAAATGCTCTTCAAGTGCGGCGACGGTCTGTATAATGGAGTTCGGGCCTATTTTTGAAGGTGCGTTCATGACGGGTCAGTGTATGGATTTGTTGTGCATGACAGTTGATTTCCGGCAGGAAGATACGCATGAAACTGTTAGGCCGAAAGCCGTCATTGCCTGAACATGATATCGATCCCGTCGGTCAGCCATCCGGGCCGGATTCGTACGGTATCGGGGTAGACGGCAAAGGGTTCCGATGGAGTGAATGGTTCGAGTTTCCCTGGTTTCCATGGTTCAGGCTTCGCTCCCTGCTTCCGGTCTGATGGTACGTAGGCGCTGACGGTATAGGTTCCCGGAGGAAGGGACTTGAATGCGTATATGAAAAGCCCTTTTGCCGCCTTTACGGCAGCAGCAAGGAACGATGCGTCGTCGCTTTTTCGTCGCGCTTCGATGGCCAGGGCGTCGGCATCGCTCCTGCAGGAGCCGGACAGGGTGCCGTTTTCATCGTTTGGCTTTGCCTGCTCCGTTATGGTCTGCATGGGGGTTGTGTCAGTGCCGGGAGGGAACCGCAGTCGAAGCGGGGCTGTTCCCGTCGTTATGCGGACCTTGTGGGCTACGGCAACGGATTCCGTTTCCGGATCGAAACGCAGGTTGTGATTGCGGTCATTCACGGCTATGACCCGGTACTCTCCGCCGGCAAGGTTGTCGAGCCTGAATGTTCCGTCGTTGTTGGCCTGAACCAGATAGTCCGGCTGGTCCGCGCTGCCGCCTTCCCTGAAAGCCATGAGCAGCGCATCGGGAGCGGGGGCGAGGCTGTAGGCATAAACCGAGCCTTCTATTGAGCCGGCATCTGTTGCTGCACCGGTTGAGAATGCGATGACTGCGGAATTGCCGAGCCTGTTGCCGCGCATGTCGCGCATGTGTTTGTTCAGAATGATCCGGTAGGTGGTTTCAGGTTTCAGTGGTTCGAATATGCGTATTTCCGCTTCGCGGCCGTTGACGGCCACGTCGTAGTTGCCGAGTGCGGGAGAGATCCCGAGCGCGCCGAGGAACTCGCGGCCGCTGACCGGGTGGCTGAATACGAGGCGGACGCTTGTACCTGAAAAGCCGGTTGCGGTGTGCGCCGGCTCGGAAGAGATCACCTGAAGCGGAGACCGGTCGACAGGGCCTCCCGAAGGGGGCCTGTCCGATGCGCATCCTCCGGCGAGGCTCAATACAAGCAATACCGGAAGGAGAATGATGTTGCGGTTGCGTTTCAGCGTTGTCTTCCTGATAACCGGTTGCTTTATGCCCGGATTGTATCTGTCTTTAAAAATTCGTAAATTAAAAAGAAATGGAGTTCTATGAAAGTATTTGGTGAAAAATTATAGATCGATTGATATATAGATGGCCAGAAGAAATTTCAAGGTTCTTTATGTCTCTGGTGAAGTCTCCCCGTTTGTAAGGATCAGCGCTCTTGCTGATTTTATGGCATCGTTCCCCCAGGCTCTTGAAGAAGAAGGGTTTGAAGCCCGTATCATGATGCCGAAATACGGCACCATCAACGACAGGAAGTTCCGGTTGCATGACGTGTTGCGGCTTTCGGACATCGAGGTTAACCTGAAAGATAAAACCGAACTTCTTCATGTCAAGGTTACGGCGCTGCCGTCCAGCAAGATCCAGACCTATTTTCTCTATAACGAGAAGTATTTCAAGCGCAACGGCCTTTTTACCGATATACAGAGCGGCGGAGATCAGAAGAGCAATGCCGAAAAAGTGATTTTTTTCAATGTCGGCGTTCTGGAAACTCTCCAGCGGCTCGGGTGGAAGCCCGACATCATTCATTGCCACGACTGGTATGCAGGCATGCTGCCTCTGCTGCTCAGGACTGTCTACGCGCAAAACAGCTTTTTCAGCGATATCAGGACGGTACTGACCATTCACAACGTTTACCGCCAGGGGGTGCTTCCGCTGAAGGTGTTTCAGAAGCTGCTTCCCGAAGAGGTATGCAACGGCCTGCATCGGGAGGGTGACCAGGTCAATATGCTGTATACCGGCGTCGAACATGCGGATCTTCTGACAACGACATCGAAGAGCTATGCCGATGCGATCGTGAGCGACGGAAACGATACCTATGGGCTCGGTCCTATCGTAGAGGAGCGAAAGGAGCGGTTCCATGGCATCCTCAACGGTATCGATACCCGTCAGTGGAATCCTTCGACCGACAAACTGATCAAGAAGCGGTACAGCACCGACCGGATGGAGGGGAAGCTCGATAACAAGAAAGCGCTTCTCGAAGAGGTCAGCCTTCCGTATACCGAGGGATGTCCCCTGGTGGGCGTCATAGGCGGTTTCGACGCGTTTCAGGGAGGCGAACTCCTGAAGGAGAGCCTTGATCGGATGGTCGGGCTCGATATGCAGCTGCTGATTTTCGGTTCCGGAGAGAAAGCATACGAAGCCGTTTTCCGCAAGTTTGCCGAAGAGTATCCCGAGCAGGTGGCGCTTATGCCGGATCATGCCGATACGCTCCTGCATCTGGCGATTGCCGGTCTGGACATCCTTCTCATGCCCGGGCGCATCGAGTCTTGCGGCATGCTGCAGCTGTTCGCGATGAGCTACGGCACCATTCCTGTGGCATATGCCGGCGGCGGCATCGTCGAAACCATAGCCGATATTACGGACGGTTCCGGATCCGGGTTTCTTTTCCATGAGTATACTGCCGATGCTTTCATCGATAAAATCAGGGAAGCTCTCGATCTCTACAACGACGAAGAACGCTGGCAGCAGCTTGTTCTGGATGCCATGGGCCGCGATTTCGCCTGGAAGAGTTCCGCCGAGGAGTACGACCAGCTTTACCGACAACTGCTTGAATCGTAAGAGGCATGGCTGACACCGTCAGGGTGCTTTTTCTTGACCGGGACGGCACCATCAATGAGGATATCGGTTCCTATGTCACGTCGAGAGAGCAGTTCAGACTGATCGAAGGCGCGGCGGAGGCCGTTGCCCTTGCCAGGTCGGCAGGTTTCCGTATCGTTGTCGTGACCAACCAGGCCGGCGTTGCGCGCGGCATCACGACGATCGAGCAGGTCGAGGACGTGAACCGTTATCTGAACGAACTGCTGGCCGCATGGGGTACCTCTTACGACCGGTGTTACTACTGCCCGTCCCATCCCGATTATCCCAATCCGCTTTACGATCGCGATACAGGATGCCGCAAGCCCGAACCCGGAATGGTGGAGCGTGCGATTGCCGATTTTCTTGCGGAAGGTCTGATTGTCGACCGCAGCCGTTCATTTTTTATCGGCGACAAGATCGTCGATGTGGAGTGCGGTCTTCGGGCGGGACTGAGGCCCGTGCTGGTGAGGACCGGGCACAATGAGGAGCGCATGTGCATCGAGCGGGGCATCATGCCGGAACATATCGCCGACGACCTCTATCGGGCCGTTACAGGTCATATTCTTGCCTGACGCACGTTCTTTCCCGGATTGTTTCCATGAGGAGAGCGAACCGCTCAGCATCTATTTGCATGTTCCTTTCTGCCGTACCCGGTGCAGCTACTGCGATTTTTTTCTTGTCACCCGTCTCGACCATGTCGAATCTTTTTTCAGGGCTCTTTCGTCAGAAACGCTCGCTTCCGCACCGTTTTTGAGGGGGCGCAGGGTGAGAGCGGTACATATAGGAGGGGGAACTCCTTCGCTGGTGCCGGTGAGCTTTATCGCCGGATGGCTCGACCTTCTTTCGGCGATCGGCGATTTCGAGCCGGAGGCGGAAATAGCGCTTGAAGCCAATCCCGAGGATCTCGACGTACCTGCGATGCGGGAACTGCGCAGTGCGGGCGTCAACCGCCTCAGCCTTGGTGTACAGTCTTTTCAGCAGCGCAAGCTTTCCGTTCTCGGCCGCAGGCATTCGGCGGAGGATGCCCGCAGGATAACCGGCAAGGCGCTGCAGGTGTTCGACACTCTCAGCGTGGATCTTATCTGCGGGGTGCCGGGGGAATCGTCCGGCGAGTGGCAGAAGGATCTGAACGATGTCGTGGGACTTGCCGTGCCGCACGTATCGGTTTATATGCTTTCCATCGAACCAAAAACCCTGCTTGAGAGCAGGATTTCGAGGGGCATTGTAACGGTGCCCGGAGAAACGGTTCAGGCGTCGATGTACTTGTCGGCCGTCGAAAGGCTCTGCGGCAGCGGATATCGCCATTACGAGGTGTCGAATTTTGCGTTTCCCGGTCATCATTCCCGATACAATCTTGCCTGCTGGATGCGTGAGCCATATCTCGGATTTGGTCCTTCTGCTCACAGCTTCATCCGCACGGGACCTGTCGAGGTTCGCCGTGCGAACGCGGGAAGCCTGCTTCGCTATCTTGCCGGACCGCCTGCTTTTTCCGCCATTGAAGAGACGCTGACCGAGGAAGAGCGGTTTGTGGAGCATGTTTTTCTCTCACTGCGTATAAACCGGGGTCTCGATGTTGGGTTTTTAAGAAAACGCGATAAATTAGGGCAGAACCTGCAGCGTATGTTGGCACGGTTTCATGCAAAAGGATGGATCGTGCTGGAAGACGGACGCATTTTCCTTACCGGCAGGGGATTCCTGTTTGCCGACCATATAGCAGGAGAGCTGATTTCCCTGGAAACATGAAAGCAAACAAAATAAAGACGCGAACGAAACGAAACCTATGACACACCGGGCACTTAACCGCCTCCTTGCCGTGCTGCTTTTTGCCGCAGCCGAGCTCCTGTATCTGATGACCATGGCGCCGACGCTCTCGTTCTGGGATTGCGGCGAATTCATTGCTACCGCGTATACGCTCGGAGTGCCGCATCCTCCCGGCGCGCCGCTTTTTCTGCTTGTCGGTCGCCTGTTTTCGATGATTCCCTTTTTCGACGATATCGGCGCGAGGGTGAATCTGCTGAGCACCATCGCAAGTTCTGCTACTGTGATGCTCACCTATCTTATCACGGTGCGGTTCATCATCATGTACCGAAAAAGCGACCCGGACGACTGGAGTGCGGCCGAGAAGATTTCCGCATATGGCAGCGCCCTCGTCGCCGCGCTTGCGCTGGCTTTTTCCGACAGTTTCTGGTTCAATGCCGTAGAGACGGAAGTGTACGCGCTCTCGTCGTTTTTTACCGCCATGGTGGTCTGGCTGATGCTCCGCTGGTATGAGGAGTACCCGAATCCGGGCCACGAACGCTGGCTGATGCTCATGATGTATATGGTGGGGCTCTCCATCGGGGTGCATCTTCTGAGCCTGCTTGCGGTGTTCGCCGCGGCTCTGATCTACTATTTCAGAAGATACGAGGTTACCCTGAAATCGTTCTCCCTGCTTGTCGCCGCTTCCTCTGCGCTTTTTTTCCTGATCTATCAGGTGATTATCAAAGGGTTGCCCATCCTGTTTCAGTTCGCTTCGTGGTGGGGTCTGCTGCTGCTTGCAGCCGCGCTTGGCTGGGGCATCCGGTATACCCACAAGGAGCGCCTGGCGATGTCGAATACGCTGCTTGTTTCGCTCTTTCTCGTTATTATCGGGTACACCTCCTACGGGCTGATCTACGCTCGTGCCCAGGCCGGGCCGCCCATCAACGAGAACAATCCCTCGACGCCCGAAGCTTTTTTTTCGTATCTGAACCGCGAACAGTATGGGGAGATGCCGCTCTGGCCGAGACGGTGGTCGCCCGAGCCGGTGCATCAGTACTTCTACCAGCAGTACCGGAGCGATCTCGATTATTTCATGAGCTATCAGCTCAACAGGATGTATCTGCGTTATTTTGGATGGCAGTTCATAGGCCGCGAGCATGACATGGAAGGCGCCGGCGTCGACTGGTCGGTACTCTGGGGATTGCCCTTCATTGCCGGTCTTGCCGGCGCTGCGGCGCATTTCAGGCGCGAATGGAAAATGGGGATGGTGGTGACCGCCCTCTTCATTCTGACCGGCGCAGCGCTCGTCATCTACCTTAACCAGACCGAACCGCAGCCCAGAGAGCGCGATTACAGTTATGCCGGCAGTTTTTTCGCTTTTGCCATATGGATCGGTATCGGTATTGAAAGCCTCTCCTCATGGCTTAAGGATCGTTTTTCCCTGGCCAGAGGCCGGAAGCAGGCCATGCTTTCGGGAGCGCTCATCGCTGCTGCACTGTTCTTCATCAACGGGCGCATGCTGCAGGCGAATTACAGGGTGCACGACCGGTCGGGCAATTATGTGCCGTGGGACTGGGCATGGAACATGCTGCAGAGCTGCGAGAAAGATGCCATTCTGTTCACTAACGGCGACAACGATACCTTTCCGCTCTGGTACCTTCAGGAGGTCGAGCGTATAAGGACAGATGTCAGGGTGGTCAACCTCAGCCTTGCCAATACCGGATGGTACCTGCTGCAGCTCAAGAATACCAGCCCGAGAGGAGCCAAACCGGTCGCGTTCGGCGCCGGCGACGGCGAGCTTGCCTCCATCACCTATATTCCTGTCGATTCGGTGGATGTATCGATCCCTGCCGGGCAGGATGGTATCCTGCTTGCCCGCGAAGCCGCCCGTCGCGGGTATTCTCTTCCTGCGCAGCCTTCCGACAGCCTTGAGTGGGTGCTGAAGCCCGGTTTTTCCTATCAGGGCCAGGGATATCTCCGTCCGCAGGATATCGCGGTCTACGAAATCGTCGCCAACAATTTTCCCCGTCGCCCGATCTGTTTCGCCCTGACGGTCGATCAGGAGAGCATGATAGGGCTGCAGCGCCATCTGAGGCTTGACGGTCTTGTCTACAGGGTTGTTTCTCTCCGGAGTGACGATCCGATGAGCTTTGTCGATCCTGCAAGGCTCTACCGGTCCCTCATGAGCGTCTACAGGTTCCGGAACCTCCATAATCCCGATGTTACTCTCGAAGAGACCTCCCGAAGGCTCAGCGCGAACTATGCGCCGCTGTTTGTCCGTCTTGCGCTCGACCTCGCCGGGGACGCCGGAGGTACGCTCAGGATAGACGCCGGAGAAAAGTCCCTGCGCACGGCCGGCAGGGGAGAACTTGCGATCGAAGTACTCGATACCGCGGCTCGAGTGCTTCCTCCCGAAAGGTATCCCATTAACCCCGAACTTGCCGGGACGGTCGTTTCGCTCTACAGCAGGCTGGGCTCGAAACAGAAAGCTGCGCAGTATATTTCCTATCTTGAAAAACTCGCTGCAGGAAGCAGCTATCAGTCCGATCCGAAGCTGTTTTTCGTGCTTGCCGGAGCGTATCGCGACGCGGGCAGGGATCGTGACGCCGAGAGGGTCATCGAATCGCTGTCGAGGGAGCTGCAGGAGCCTCGCATCAGGGAAGCCTTTGAGCAACAGAAGGAACAGCAATAATACATAAATCCATGATCAGCACTATCCATCCAACCGCCATTATCAGCCCGGATGCCGTTCTTGGCGCAGGCGTTTCGGTCGGTCCTTACTCGGTCATCGAAGACGATGTAACCATCGGAAGCGGCACGGCAGTGGGGCCGCAGGTGCATATCGCCGCAGGCACCCGTATCGGCAGCGATTGCCGGATTCATACAGGGGCCGTTCTGGGCGGAGAGCCCCAGGATCTGAAGTTTTCGGGAGAGAAAACCTGTCTTATTATAGGCGATCGCACCGTAATCCGCGAATGCGTCACCCTCAATCGCGGCACGAAAGCGAGCGGCAAAACTGTGGTCGGATCGGATAACCTGATTATGGCCTATGTTCATGCCGGTCATGACTGCGTTATAGGCAGCAATGTGGTGATCGCAAACTCCGTGCAGTTCGGCGGGCATTGCGAGGTGGGCGACTATGCCGTTGTCGGCGGTCTTGCCGGCGTGCATCAGTTCGTCAGGATAGGACGGTACAGCATGGTCGGGGGAATCTCCCGCGCTTCGTCCGATGTGCCGCCTTTCGTCATGGCAGGCGGGCACGCTTCTTTCCGCTATGAGGGGCTCAATGCCATAGGCCTGAAAAGAAGGGGGTTTTCTCCGGAGAAAATCACCCTTATCCGCGACGTGTATCGCATTATCTTCCAGTCGGGTCTGCTTCTTGGCAATGCATTGGAGAGAGTGCGTTCCGAGTGCCCTTCCGAACCGGAAGTTCTAGAGATTCTGGAATTTTTTGCCTCGGGCAGGTACGGCAGAAAGTTTATCCGCCCCTTCAGCAGCTAACGAAACAATCACAGCGTCTATGTCACGATGGGCAATCGGCATCGATCTCGGCGGGACGGCAATCAAAGCTGCCGTTGTGGGCTTTCAGGGCGGGATTGTTCTGGAGAGGAGCGTTCCTACCGATACATCTTCGGGACCCGAAGGCATCGTCTCCCAGCTTTCCGGGATTGTCGCCGCGCTTTATGATGAAGTTTCCGACGGGCTTGGCGCCGATGCTTTTGCGGGAACCGGGCTTGGGGCTCCCGGCGCGGTCGATCCGGAGGAGGGCACGCTGAGCTATCCGCCCAATCTGCCCGGCTGGACAACCTTTCCGCTTCGAAAAGCGCTTGCGTGCGTGCTCGAGGGGACATCTCCCGGTTCATCGCCGTTTTTCATCGAAAACGATGCCAATGCCGCTGCACTTGGTGAGGCGTGTTACGGAGCGGGACGCGATTTTCGGGATTTTCTCATGGTGACGCTTGGTACAGGCGTCGGCGGAGGCATCGTGCTCGACAGGAAGCTTTATCGGGGTGCAGGTGGTGGTACGGCAGGGGAGATCGGGTTCATGATCGTGGATTTTCAGGGGCCTTCGGTTCATGCCGGGATACGCGGCACCATCGAGGGGATGATCGGAAAGGAGCGCATCGTTGATTATGCCTGGGCTCTCATTGCGGAAGACCCCGTTTCGGGCAGCCATCTTTCGGGTCTTTGCAGGCATGATCGCGCGATGCTCTCTCCCCGGCACATCGAGCAGGCAGCCAGGCAGGGCGATCCGCTTTCGCTCGCAGTGTGGGAGAGAGTAGGCTCGGTACTCGGAGTCGGATTCGCTAACGTCACTGCGCTTATGGATATAAGGAAATTCGTCATCGGCGGCGGCATAGCTGCAGCGGGGGGGCTGATTTTCGATCCGGCGCGACAGCAGCTGCTGCGTTCCACGCTTCCGTCGATGCATGATGGAATCGAGCTGGTACCCGCGGAACTCGGCAACAGGGCCGGAATGCATGGCGCGGCCGCATTGTGTTTTCAATGATCCCTTGTACCTGACGATGAGCGCCCGGCTGTTCCATTTTCTTTTTCCGGAGGTCTGCGTTGTCTGCGGTAAGCTGCTGATGCCCCGGGAGCCGGGATGCTGCGCCGACTGCAAGGAGGGTTTTGACGGATTTACCGATGCCCGTGCAGCCGGCCATATGCTCATGCACTCCATCCGGTCGCATTTCGGCAAGGCCGACACGCTTATCAGCCAGGCTTCCTGCCATTACAGGTATTCACGGCATAGTCCGCTGCAGAAAGTCCTGCATTCAATGAAGTACGAGGGAAACTATACGCTTTGCCGCGCTTTCGGCCGGGAACTCGGGGAGTGGCTCTCCGATGTGATTCAACCGGAAAGTATAGACGCGCTTGTACCTGTTCCGCTTCACCGGCTCAAGCTTATCGAGCGTTCGTTCAACCAGGCCGAAAAAATAGCCGAAGGGATAGCCGAAACGTTCCGCAGGCCTGTGCGCACCGATCTGATCGAACGGTGTCGCTATACCGAAACCCAGACAGGTCTTTCGGTTTCCGAAAGACGGGAGAACCTCGATGCGGCATTCAGGATCGCGGCCGAAGCGATGCCTGAACGCATCCTTCTCGTTGACGATGTCGTTACGACCGGTGCGACCGTTGTTGCTGCTGCGGCAGCATTGAAAAAGTCCGGAGTTCTCGCCGTCTCGCTTGCGGCTCTTGCACTCACCATAAAAGAATAGCGTATCATGGAGCTCTTTTATGCATTGCGGCCCAATATCGACCTGAAGGGGAAGCGCCTGATTCTCGACGGCGACGAATTCCACCATCTCGTGCGCGTACTCCGTAAAAAAACGGGAGACAGGATTCATGTTACTGACGGTTGCGGACTGCACCTCGACGTTCTTGTAGCCGCAATCGGAAAACACGCGCTCGAAGGGGATATTCTGTCGGAACGGACGGAGCCTTCTCCCCGGACAAAGGTAACCGTAGCGCTTTCCCTGCTGAAATCTCCCCAACGGTTCGAGTTTTTTCTTGAAAAGGCTACAGAGCTTGGCATTTCCGGCATCATTCCAATGATCACCGCGCGCACGGTTGCCCAGCCGGCGGAAGAGCGTGCGGCGAAAAAACTCGTGAGATGGAGAAATATCGTACTTTCCGCTGCACGTCAGTCGCGCAGATGCTATCTTCCTCATATAAGCGAACCGCTTTCTTTCGTTGCAGTAACCGCTCTTGAAGGGTTCGAAAGCCGTTTCATTCCCTATGAACTCTCTTCGCAGCCGCTTTCTGATCGAACATTCAGCGGAGGAAACGTTCTTTTTCTGATAGGGGGAGAGGGTGGATTTACCACTGAAGAGGTCAGAGAGGCCCAAGCCGCCGGGTTTGCGGAGATTTCGTTTGGCCGTTCGACGCTCCGGGCCGAAACCGCAGCGATTTTTGCGGTTTCGCTCGTCAGGGCGAGGCTTCTGGAGCAGTCGGAAGAGGAATGGTTTTAGTGGGGACGAGGCCCCGTTACCGAAACACCAACAACATGAATCGTATGAATACGCCTACAGCGAGCCGGGTGGTTCTTCTGCTGATCGTTCTGGTGATCTCGACGCTGTTTTTCGCCATGATCCGTTACTTTCTGATGGCTATTTTTCTTGCGGCTATCTTTTCGGCGCTTGCCATGCCGGTCTACAGCAGGATCGATCGTCTTTTCAGGGGTCACGGGAGCGTGAGTTCGGCCTTCACCATGCTATTGCTTTTCGTCATGGTGTTTCTTCCTTTTATGGCGATAGCCGGCATCGTTGCCGTTCAGGCATACTCGATCAGCAGTTCGGCCGTTCCCTGGATCCGGCGGCAACTGCAGGAACCGGCAGCATATGACGCCATGCTGGAGTCCTTCCCCTACTATAAGGAGCTGATGCTTTACCAGGAGGAGATTCTCCGGAAAGCCGCGGAACTGGCCGGGATGGCCGGCAGTTTTCTGTTCAACAGCATTTCTTCCCTCACTGTCTCTGCTGTGAACGACCTCTTTCTGCTTTTTGTGTTTCTTTACACCATGTTTTTTTTTCTCAAAGACGGAAAAGGCCTGCTCGAAAAAATCATCTATTACATGCCTCTGGCCGAATCCGACCAGCGCAGGCTGCTTGAACGGTTTCTTTCGGTTACGAGAGCGACCCTCAAAGGCACCATGGTTGTCGGGCTCATCCAGGGTTCGCTTGCCGGTCTTGCCCTGCATCTTGCAGGAATTCCGAGTGCCCTGTTCTGGGGCACCATCATGACGGTGCTGTCGGTCGTACCAGTGTTAGGTCCCCCGCTTGTCTGGTTTCCTGCCGTCGTTTACCTTGCCGCGACGGGTCACTATATCGAGGCGGGCTCGGTGTTTCTGTTCTGCAGTCTCATCGTCAGCCAGCTTGACAACGTTCTCCGTCCCATTCTCATTGGCCGGGATACTAAAATGCATGAACTGCTCATTTTTTTTGGCACTCTCGGAGGACTGGGGCTCTTCGGACTGTTCGGCTTCATAGTCGGGCCGATTATTGCAGGGCTGTTCATTACCGTCTGGGAGATGTACGGTGAGGCGTTCAGCGATTACCTGCATGATATCAAGGAGAAAAAACAGATCGGGCAGTAAGGGCTGAAAACCTGAAAAAGCGGCATTGAGGCCGCTTTTCAGATTCCGGTTTCGGGAGGAGTTTCAGTTTACGCGAACCGTCTCTTCCAGAGAGAAGAAAAACGACGCTTCGATTGCGGCATTTTCAGCTGAGTCGGAGCCGTGGATGATGTTTTCTCCTTTGCTGTCGGCGTAAAGCTGGCGGATGGTGCCTTCATCGGCCTGGGCTGGATCGGTGGCGCCGATCAGGGTTCGGAAATCGGCAACGGCGTTCTCTTTTTCGAGGATCATCGGCACGCACGGACCGGAAGACATGAACTCGACGAGTTCTCCGAAGAACGGACGCTCGCGGTGCACAGCATAGAATTCTCCTGCAGTTTCTGTCGTGAGCCTTGTTTTTTTCATGGCGACCACGCGGAACCCGGCGCGTTCGATTTTATCGATAACGGCCCCGATAAGCTGTTTGCGCACGCAGTCCGGTTTAAGAATGGTAAGCGTTCTTTCCATGGTGAAGATCTCGATTTACAATGGTGAATAAAAAAAATATCGAGCGAAGATACACAAACCCGGCGGGAAATCGAAATGTTGCTTTCGGGAAACTAAGAATGATGTCGGGCAGTTCATCCATAAAGTTCATCCATAAAGTTCATCCATGAAGATCGTTCGCGGAACAGATCACATACTTGTTTCATCAACGTTTGCCCTGAGAGGGGAGGTTTTTCCATAATGGCAGGATTATTGCCGATCATTACGGCGATCGTCGCTTGCATCCTGTTATCAGGATGTTCCATTCAGGATGAAACAGGCGGTGATGTGCCTGAATTATACAGAAAGGCCGGACTCCTTGCGAGAAACGGCGAGTACGACAAGGCGCTGAAGCTCTATGACAAGGCATTGGCCTCCGATACTGTGCGCGGACTTTCCGCTGAGGCAGTTGTCCAACTTGACAGGAAGCGTCATCTGGAAGGATTGATCGGTATTTACGACGAGGCGATGCGAACAACCCGTTTTCTTGAACTGCATGCCGGAAATCTTCTCCCTGACTCTCTTCGATCTCTCATGATCGAAGAGAAAGCCATGTGGCTGTCCGAACTCGGCGATTTCAGGGGGGCGGCAGAAGCTCTTTCGGCGATAGACAATCCCGACGAAGAGATTCTTTTCGATCGTGCAGCCCTTTCGTTGCGTCTTGGCGATCCTGACACGGCCGAAGAGATTTACCGGAAGTCGGCCTCGGATGAGTCGGATCCGGTCGCGAAAATCAGGGGGCTTTCGGGATTGCTTGCATGCAGCATGCACAGGAGGCCGGCCGGCAGCAGGGAGGCTCATGATCTTGCCATGCAGATCGCCTCGTTCTCCGGAAAGGTGCTCTCGATGGAAGGCGATTTTTCCAGAAGGATCCATGCGCTTCGAGCAGCAGCCGTGAGCCTGCAGCTGCTCGAAAAACATCGCAGAAACGCAAGCTATCTTCTTTTTCGCACGCTTGCTCTTGCTGAACGCTCAAAAAACCCTTTTCTGCTGCAGTTGCTTCGCTTCGAGTCCAATACCGCGGTTGTTCAGAAGTCTGTGCCGTACCGTGAGACCGGCGATTATTTCGCTGCGAAGAATATGCAGTTTGCCGAAGCGGCAGCACTGTTGCGACTCGGCACAAGCGGGAACGATCTCGACCCCTCCGAGCGGATCGATGCCCTTCGCAGGGGACTCAAGCTCTATCAGAACTACCATCCGAGGTATACCGGCGCGGAAATGGCGCAGCTTGAACGTCAGGCGGAGCGCGTTCTTTCAGGGATCCTCATCCGGCAGGCAAGAATTTTCGAATTGTACGATGCCTTGCAGCAGTATGAGATGCTTGCGCTTCAGCGGAGCCTTTCTGATCGTTCGGATCAGATGAAGCTCGGTGAGGGACATGAATCGCTCGAACGGGAGGTGCGCCTTCTGCAGCGGGACATCGCTGGTCTCCTGCAGCGGAAAGCCGATATTTTCATAAAGGGAAGGGGCTATGAGTTGAACCGTGCTGCCGAAGCAGCCCTGCAGGCAAAGCGGGGCAGGCTTTTCGAGCTGCTTGGCGAGGTGAAGACAATCAATCCCGCTGTTGCATCGGTACTGCAGATGACACCGGTAACGCTTCAGACGCTGCAGCGCGTCCTGAAAAGCGGACAGCTCATCATCAGGCCGGTACCTGCGGATTCGTTTTTTGCGGTGATGACCATCGGCGCAAGAGAGTTTGGTATTGCCGGTACGCCGGTACCGTACGATTCTCTTTCCCGTTCGGATTCCGGCCTTCGCCGTTTATATAAACGCATTGCGTCACTTTCCCGGATCCGGCTTTGATCCGGTGTCGCGGGATCGTGATTACCTCTGGTTTTCAGCGGCATTGATCGATCCGGTTCGAGCGGTTTCCGGCAGGTATGACCATCTGATCGTTGCTGCCGATCCTGCCGTGCCTTTTCAGCTGTTCTACTCCGGCAGTACTGTCGCCGATGAAAAAAAAATTTCCATGACATCCTCTTTACGTGAAATCGTTCATGCAGGACTCCACGCCGACAGCATCAAGGAAGGCTCTCCGGTGAGGTTTTTTTCTGCCGATCGCCCGGCGGATGCCAGACTGCATCAGCTTTTCAATCCCGGCCACAGGGTATACCTTCTGTGGAAGCCGTTCGGAGAAGCTGAACTGGCGACCATTCGCGGGCTTCTGAGGCAGGTTGACGAAAAGGATCGTTCTTCCGCGTCAGCGCTTTCCGGACTCCATGGTGGCGATAACGCGACATGGCGGTTAATTTCCGCATATGGAGTCTATTGAACAGAGAGGGAGTGAAACAGATACGTTTTTTCGCATGGAACCTGTCCCGTTCATCGAATACTCTTGTGTTGATTCTGGCATGATCCCCGGTATTTTCGTAGATTTACCTGTTGACAGTCAATAACCGTTTTATTTCCTTGCATCTCTTTTTTTATTTACGGTTTATTGCGTCATAACCAGGATAATCGACACCCATTAACTCACCCATAAACACATGGAAGAGAGCGGTTCTGGCATTTTTTCACTGGAGCAGCTGGCAACGGCACTCAAACATGCTCGTGAACGTCAGAATGTTACTGTCGAGGAGGTCAGCAGGCATATCGGCATCAGCCGGGACATCATCGAAAAAATCGAATCGGGCGATTTCGATTTTCTGCCCGGCGTTTATGTTTTCGCGTATGTCAAGAAGTATGCTTCTCTGCTTGGCATCGGTAATGAAGAATACTTCAATAGTTTCCGTGAATCGCTGCTCGGAAGGAAAGAATCTCAGGCTTCGGTTTCCGCTGCCGTTTCCGAACATTCCGGAAAAAGCCTTTTTTACGAACGTACGGTTTCCGTAATGTCGCGTCTGCAGGATCATGTCACTCCGCGCAGGCTGCTGGTCGTACTGGCGGTGATCCTTGTATCTGCTGCTCTTTTCGTCATACCCCGTTTTTTTGTTTCCGTACCCTCGGTAACCGGCGTCAGTGACGGTTCATCGGCAGATGCGCTGATCGATGCCGATACCGCCGCCGTAGCCGAACAGGTTGTCGATAAGGGGCTCATACCTCTCCTGCCGCCTGCAGATTCGCTTGCATCCGAAGATTCCGCTGCCGCAGACCGTCAGAGCGACCGGATTGCTTCGCTCGTCGCCACGGAAGCCGCCCGTTCAGCCGATTCCGCAAGGGTCATCAAGGCTGAAAAGCCGAAAATGAACAGAGTGCTTGAGGTCAGAATCATCGAGGATCAGACATGGGTAAAGGTCGTTGCAGACGACAGCGCGAGAGTTTATGCCGGCGGGTTGTTCAAGAAAGGCGAGGTGCTTCGTTTCAATGCGGAAAAGAAGTTCTGGATCAATATCGGGCGTCCATCCTACGTCGAACTTTATCTTGACGGTAAAAAACTGCCGCCGTCAACGGAAAGAACCCTCGTGTTTCAGTAGCTTTTGCGATTTGTTCCCGATGGGGCGCGATAATGATCGATTTCAGGATATAGGACAAAATATGTCTATATTGGGGAATTAATAAAGATGGCAGATCATTCGTTATTTCGGTAATTAACAAGAGGGTATCTGCAAGAAGTGTTAACGGACAGTAATTGATTTATGCGGCAGTTTTCGGACAGAATAGTCGTCGTAGGCGGTGCTGCAGGCAATGTAGGCAGGGCGGTTTCCGCTGCTTTTTACGAAGCCGGGGCTTCACTTGCACTCTGCGACCGTCATGCCGGGCCGCTTCATCAGACGTATGATGGCTCGGAGCGGGTTCTTGTGCTTGAGACGGATCTCGCATCGCCGGAATCGGCGGGTCTGCTGGTTGCGGATGTTCTGAGGGTTTTCGGGCGGATAGATGCGTTTGTTGCGCTTACCGGAGGATTTTCAATGGGTACGCCTCTGCATCTGATTTCGTCACAGGATTGGGAGTACATGATGCGGCTGAACGTCTCTACGCTCTCGAATGTCTGTCATGCTGTGATACCGCACATGCGCGAGCGCGGACAGGGAAAGATTGTGACGGTAGGGGCAAGGTCGGCGCTTTCAGGAAAAGCCCTGATGGGCCCTTATTGCGCGTCGAAAGCGACAGTAATCCGTTTTACCGAGACGCTTTCCGAAGAGAACAAGCATTACGGCATAAATGTGAATTGCGTATTGCCGAGCATCGTCGATACGCCGCAGAACCGCAAGGATATGCCGGATTCGGATTTTTCGACCTGGGTTGACCCGGATGCGCTGGCGGATGTCATTGTTTTTCTTGCATCCGACGCTTCGCGGGCGCTGCACGGAGCGGCTGTTCCGGTATACGGCCGCTGCTGACAATAGCAATAATTATAAAACAAAGACGATAATGAGAATATACGACAGCATCCTGCAGACGGTCGGCAATACTCCTCTTGTGCGTCTGCGTCGTCTGTGCGAAGGATGCCGCGCAGAGGTGCTTCTGAAGATAGAGTCGTTCAACCCGATGTCGAGCGTCAAGGATCGCATAGCGGTGGCCATGCTCGAAGATGCCGAAAAAGAGGGACGTATCGCGCCGGGTACGACGCTTATCGAGCCGACAAGCGGCAATACCGGTATCGGGCTTGCCTTTGCCTGCGCAGCCAAAGGGTATCGCCTGATGCTTGTCATGCCCGAGACGATGAGTATCGAACGGCGCCGGCTCATGCAGATTCTCGGTGCCGAGCTGGTGCTGACGGACGGATCGGGCGGCATGAAACTTGCGATTGCCGAAGCGGAGCGGCTTGCCGCTTCGATTCCGGGCAGCCTTATCCTGCAGCAGTTCCGCAATCCTTCCAACCCGGCGGTACATCGTGCCACAACTGCAATTGAAATCTGGGAGCACACTGATGGCAGGGTTGATGCGTTTGTTGGCGGCGTCGGCACCGGCGGGACGATAACCGGAGTCGGAGAGGCGCTAAAACAGCGCAAGCCTGACGTCCGGATCATTGCGGTCGAGCCGGTTGATTCTCCCGTATTGTCGGGCGGGCAGCCCGGGCCGCATAAAATTCAGGGTATCGGTGCCGGTTTCGTTCCGGATATTCTCAATCGCTCGATAATCGACGAAGTGATTACCGTAACGCATCAGGATGCCGGCGAAATGTCCAGAAATCTTGCAAGGCATGAGGGTATTCTGTGCGGCATATCTTCGGGTGCGGCGCTGCATGCGGCTGTCTGTGTCGCCAGGCGTGAAGAAATGTCAGGAAAAACCATCGTTGTGCTTCTTCCTGACAGCGGGGAGCGATATCTTTCCACCTGGCTTTTCGATGAGCTGCCGTGAATCTTTTTATATTAACGCGATTAACTGAAGAGTTTCAATTTCAAACCATGAAGTATTACTGCTGCCATGAAGGTCTATTTTGATCATAACGCTACTACTCCCCTGCATCCGGAAGTGAAAAAAGAGATGACCGAAGCCATGGAGATGTTCGGCAACCCTTCGAGCATGCACGCATGGGGTCGCGAGGCAAGGGCCAATGTGGAAGATGCCCGAAGAAGGGTCGCGGAGTTCATTGGAGCGACCCAGGAAGAGGTGGTTTTTGTAGGCAGCGGATCCGAAGCCAACAATACCGTGCTTTCCCTGTTTGTCTGCGCATCGAACATGTGCATTCCCGGCACCAGGATGCGAAGCACCATCATCACGACAAAAATAGAGCATCCGTGCGTGCTCGAAACCTCGGAGTGCCTCGCCCACAGGGGGGCCCGGGTGAAATATCTCGACGTCGACCGTTACGGAAAAGTCGATCTCGATCAGCTTGAAGAGATGCTTGGCGACGATGTGGGTCTTGTTTCGGTCATGATGGCAAACAACGAAATCGGCACGCTGCAGGATATTCAGACCATCGCAAAAATGGCGCATGAGAGCGGAGCGCTGATGCACACCGATGCCGTCCAGGCGGCCGGCAAGGTTCCGGTAGACGTGAGCCTGCTCGACGTCGATTTTCTCACTGTTTCCGCGCACAAAATTTACGGCCCTAAAGGAGTAGGGGCGCTCTATGTGAAAAAAGGCACCCCCTATTGTCCGTTAATCCGCGGCGGGCATCAGGAGCGAGGCAGAAGAGCGGGTACGGAAAACACGCTCGGCATTCTCGGGCTTGGCAAAGCTGTCGAGATGCGCATGCAGGAAATGGAGGAAGAAGAGCTGCGTCTTGCGGCAATGAAGTCCACCCTGAAGAAAGGCATCGAAGAGCGGATTGACGATATCCATTTCAACGGTCACCCTGTTGATTCGCTTTCGAACACGCTGAATGTATCGTTTCCCGGGGCTGAAGGAGAGGCAATTCTGCTCTATCTCGATCTCGAAGGCATCGCGGTTTCTACGGGATCAGCCTGCGCTTCCGGCTCGCTCGATCCTTCACACGTGCTGCTCGCGACCGGCGTGGATGCCGAGCGCGCTCACGGCTCTATAAGAATCAGCCTCGGAAGGGGCAGTACCATGCAGGAGGTGGAGTATATGCTCGACGTTCTGCCGAGAACAATAACACGAATAAGAAACATGTCAACGGCATACATTAAAGGAGGAGCGCATGCTGCAAGCAGGTGAGTGGGCATACAGCGAGAAACTGAAAGAGCATTTCATGAGCCCGAAAAATATCATGCAGGGCGAAAATACCGATGAATTCGACGGCGTCGGCCTGGAAGGCAATCTGCAGTGCGGCGACCAGATGATGGTCGTCATCAGGGTGGATAAAGAGAGCGAGATCATTACTGACTGCCAGTGGAAGACCTACGGTTGCGCCAGTGCCATAGCCAGCACCTCCATACTTTCCGAAATGGTAAAGGGCATGACGCTCGATCAGGCTTTCCATATCTCTCCCAAAGATGTCGCCAAAGAGCTTGGCGGACTGCCGGATAACAAGATTCACTGTTCGGTGCTCGGCGACAAGGCGCTCAGGGCGGCCATCAACAATTACTATGTCCGCAACGGTATGGATGACCGGGTCATGCAGGAGCAGGCGAAGACCGTCTGCCAGTGCATGAGCATTACCGACCACGATATCGAGGAAGCCGTACTGGAAGGGGCCCGCACCTATTTCGAACTGCAGGAACATACGAAAATAGGTACGGTCTGCGGACAGTGCAAGGAGGAGGCCGAGTCGCTGCTTGAAAAGTTCAAGCATATTCATTTCGGGGTTTGATTGAAATCATGTCAGGCTGCGGGAGGTTTTCGTTTTGAAAAGAGATCCGGCGAAGTTCCATATACACACCTTCGGCTGCCAGATGAACCAGGCCGACAGTGATATTATCACGACACTGCTCGGAAACGGAGGGTACCGGCAGGCTTCATCAGAAGAAGAGGCAGGCATAATACTGCTCAATACCTGCGCAGTGCGTGAGAATGCCGTCGAGCGCATTGCGCATTATCTCCAGCACCTGAAGGGCGTCAAGAAGAGATATCCCGATCTGCTTGTCGGTCTTTCGGGCTGTATTCCTCAGTACCGGCGCGAAACGCTTTTCGATGATTTTCCGCTGCTCGATTTTCTTGCCGGTCCGGACACCTACCGGGCACTGCCATCTCTTATTGCCGAAGCCGCATCAGGCTGCCGTCGGGTATCGCGACTCGATTTCGATACCTCCGAAACCTATGTCGGGGTCGAGCCCTCAAGGAGCGCCACCCTTTCTGCCTTCGTTCCGGTCATGCGGGGTTGCAACAACATGTGTGCCTTCTGCGTAGTGCCCTTTACCAGAGGACGGGAACGCAGCCACCCTACGGAAGCGGTGCTCAATGAGGTGCGGGCACTCTCCGAAAGCGGGTGCCGTGAAATAACGCTGCTCGGTCAGAACGTCAACTCCTACCGGGATCCGGCTGCCGGAACGGATTTTTCAAGGCTGCTCGACGCGGTCAGTCGCGAAGTTCCAGGCATTCGAATACGCTTTACGACCTCTCATCCGAAAGATATGTCGTGTTCGCTTGCAGAAACCATGGCGGCAAGGCCAAACATCTGCAATCATATACACCTGCCGGTACAGTCAGGATCGACCCGCATGCTCGGCAGGATGAACCGCGGCCATACCATCGAGGAGTACCGTGACAGGATCGGCATGATTCGAAACATGATTCCCGGGATATCCTTTTCAACCGATCTTATCGCCGGATTTTGCGGCGAAACCGAAGACGACCATCGAAAAACGCTTGAACTGATGCGCGATATCCGGTTCGATTCCGCATTCATGTTCTACTACTCGGTTCGACCCGGGACGCCTGCGGCCCGCACCATGCATGACGATGTTTCCGAAGATGTCAAGAAACGACGGCTTCAGGAGATCATCGATCTGCAGAACTCCATTTCCTCGGAACTGTTCGGCGAGGCGGTTGGCACGGTTGTCGAGGTGCTTGCCGAAACGGAAAGCCGTCGTTCTTCACTGCAGCTCATGGGCAGAACGGAAACGAACCGGGTCGTGGTGTTCGATCGGGGCCGGCACAGTCCGGGCGATCTTGTCAGGGTGAAGATCACCGGCTCCTCTTCGGCAACGCTCAGAGGCGAAGCGTTGCCGGATTACTGAATGCTTTCGAAAAAGCTTATCCGCATTCGGCAGGTTTTTTTATCTTTACAGAGATTCGTAAATTGAAATTTAATCGAAAGCATCTTTTAACGCACCCGCATAATGTCAGTTGCCGCTCAACGACCTGGATTCACCGATAAACTCAGAGCCCACCTGGAGCTGCTCGATCCGGTAACCTGGATCAGCGTTTTTCCCTGTCTTGCCGGAGGGGTCATGGCATCGGGCGCCATGCAGGCCACCCTTCACGACTACCTGCTGCTTGCCTCCATATTTCTGCTTTACGGTCCGCTCGGTACCGGTTTCAGCCAGTCGGTCAACGATTATTTCGATCTTGAACTCGATCGCGTCAACGAGCCGACGCGCCCTATACCTTCCGGACGCCTGAGTGTTAACGAAGCGCTCTGGAACAGTATCGTCGTGCTGCTGCTCGCCATAGGTCTGGGGGTTTTTCTCGGTCTGTATATCGGCGGTGTGCGAGGTACGGTGATCATCGTCTCCATCCTGACCGCTCTTTTCATTGCCTATATCTACTCTGCTCCTCCGCTGAAACTCAAGAAGAACATCATTACCTCAGCGCCTGCTGTCGGGTTTTCCTACAGCTTTGTCACCTTCCTGTCGGCCAATGCGCTCTTCAGCGAAATCCGGCCCGAAGTTATCTGGCTTGCAGGACTGAACTTCTTCATGGCCATAGCGCTCATCATTCTCAACGACTTCAAATCCGTCGAGGGTGACAAGGAGGGCGGCCTGAAATCGCTGGCGGTCATGATCGGGTCGAGGAACACGTTTCTGGTCTCGTTCACCATCATCGATCTGGTATTCGCCGTGCTTGCCTGGCTTGCCTGGAGCTGGGGCTTCACAGTGGCGGTCGTTCTGGTGCTGATCGGTCTGGTGTTGAACATCGTCATCCAGATACAGCTGCTGCGCGACCCCAAAAGCGGTATCTCCTTTATGAAAGGCACCGTCGAAGACGGATTCGGTAATGCCATCGGCAAGAGCGAAGTGCAGGAACACAACGCGTTCCTCCGCTATCAGGTCGCAAACAATATTCTTTTTCTCCTCAACAACCTGATTGTGGCCGGCATGATAGGCTCGAAATACATGTAATGTCCGCTTGCCGGGAGAGTCGTAAGGTTTCCGGGACATTTCGGTTTTTTTGTTGTTTTTTCGCTCCAGTGAGATGTATTTCATAACCTCTAATCACTGATGTGCCATGCTCATGCTTGAAGCCACCTTCTTTTCCCTATCCCCTCTCTGGCATAACGTGCTGGTTACCCTGCTGACGTTCGTCTATGTATTCAGCGTTCCCCCGCTCATGGACTACCTGGTGACCAACCACGGTCTCCCGAGGGATATCAGCAGGAAAATCACCCATATCTGTGCGGGGTCGGCCATCGTTTTTCTTCCGCTTTTCGTTGACGGAGACTGGTCGCAATATCTGAACATCACGGTATTTGCCGTCTGGACCGTACTGCTCGTCCAGAAAGGTCTTTTTGCTGCCGCCGACGACCAGGCAGTGAAAACCATGACCCGTACAGGCGACAAGCGTGAACTGCTCAAGGGTACGCTCTATTTCGTGCTGGTCGCCATGCTTTGCGGCACCCTCTACTACAAGACCTTCGAAGGCGTTCTTGCCATGGCCGTGCTGGGCTGGGGCGACGGCCTCGCTCCGGTGGTCGGTACCAGGTACGGAAAAATGAAATACCGGATTCTCAGCGACAAGAGCGTCGAGGGCAGTCTCGCTTTCCTTGCCGGAAGCGCAGCGGCTGGGCTGTTTTTCGTATGGTTCATTGTGCCCGAAGCCTTCGATGCGGGAAAAATCCTGATAATAGCCCTCATTGCCACTATAGTCGAGGGAATGAGTCCCAAAGAGGTCGATAACCTTACCATTCCCGCCGCAGTGATTCTGTCGGCGCAGCTTCTGTAATGGATGGCACAACGGCAGCGGGAAAGTATTTACTTCATCAGCGATATTCACTTCGGACTTCAGGAAGAAGGCGAGGAGCGGCTGAAGCTTGAAAAACTCGAACTGCTTTTTGCCCTGATCAGGGAGGATGGCCGGGCGCTTTACATGCTTGGCGATATTCTCGATTACTGGATGGAGTTCCGTCACGTCATTCCCAAAGGGTTTACACGCCTTCTCTGTCTTCTCGGCGATCTTGCCGCCAGCGGAGTCGATATCGTCTATGTAGCCGGCAACCATGATTTTTATCTCGGCGAATTTTTCGAGCGCGAGCTCGGTCTGAAAGCGACGCTTTACGGACTCAACAGTTTCGAATATGCTGGCCGCACCTTTCTTTTTGCGCACGGCGACGGGCTCGGCGAGGGCGACGTCGGGTACAAGGTGTTTGCCCGGCTTGTCAGAAACAGGTTCAATCTCGGACTGTTCACGGCATTTCATGCTGATCTTGGCGTAGCCCTGATGAAAAAGCTCTCGTACCTGAGTCGTCATCACAAACCTGTCGATATTCCCAGGGAGTCGAACAGACTGCTGAATTTTGCCGAATCGATAGCCGCGGAACGAGAATTTGATTATTTTGTATGTGGACACAATCATGCAGAGGGAGTGCACCAGCTCAGGAACGGCGCATGCAGCTACGTCAATCTCGGTACCTGGATCGACGGCCGATACCCTTATGGCGTGTTCAGTCATGATGAGTTCCTCCTGAAGGAACTCTGATTTTTTTTCAACAACCGTTATTTCCGATATGAGCAATTCCGTTCTGAAGCTTGGTTTGCCGAAAGGCAGTCTGCAGGATTCGACTCTCGATCTTTTCGCCCATGCCGGCTTTCATTTTTCCGTCCAGAGCCGTTCTTATTTTCCGTCCATAGATGACGATGAACTTGAAGCAATTCTGATTCGAGCGCAGGAGATGGCTCACTATGTCGAACTCGGAGCGTTCGATGTGGGTCTGACCGGCAAGGACTGGATCATCGAAACCGATGCCGATGTGGTGGAGGTTGCCGATCTGGTTTATTCAAAGGCCTCCATGCGACCTGTCCGCTGGGTACTGGCCGTCCCGGAAAACTCTCCGGTTCAGTCAGTCAGGGATCTCGAAGGCAGGCATATTGCGACGGAAGTGGTCAATATCACCAAAAAGTATCTCGCCCGACATGGCGTCAGCGCTTCGGTCGAGTTCAGCTGGGGCGCAACTGAAGTCAAACCGCCTGATCTTGCTGATGCTATCGTCGAGGTTACCGAAACCGGATCATCTCTCAGGGCCAACAAGCTCAGGATAGTCGATACCATTCTCGAATCCAACACCAAGCTTATCGCCAACAAAGCATCCTGGAACGATCCGTGGAAGAGGGAAAAGATCGAGAACATGGCTATGCTGCTTCAGGGAGCCATCAACGCCCAGGGCAAGGTCGGACTCAAGATGAACGCCCCGAAAGGATCGCTCGATGCCATTCTTTCCATCATTCCCGCACTGCGCCAGCCCACGGTATCGCATCTTACCGACGAAGGTTGGGTTGCGCTCGAAGTGATCGTTACCGAAAAGATCGTCCGCAAGCTCATTCCGGAACTGAAGCGTGCCGGCGCCGAGGGCATTTTCGAGTATGACATCAACAAGCTGATCGACTGAGGCTTTTTCGATCAAATTGAAAACAGGGCCGCATTTCTGTCATTGCGGTCCTGTGTTTATGATACCCGCCATGCTGCTTCTTGCTTATCAGGTTATCGTGCTGCTTTCGTTGCTTGTATTTGCCGGCATTCTGCTTTTCAACCTGTTCGAGCTTTCCCGTCTGCCCGACCTTTCCGGAGATTCCCCGTCCCTGCCGACGGTGTCCATTCTCGTTCCTGCACGAAACGAAGAGGCCGGTATCGAAGCCTGTGTTCTGTCTCTGCTTGGACAGAACTACCCGTCTTATGAGCTGATCGTGCTCGATGACGCTTCTTCGGATGCCACCCCTGACATTCTTCGTCGCATAGAGGCATCTGCAGGTGCGGTATCTGCAGGGGTTCGATTGCGCGTCGTTCAGGGAAAACCGCTTCCGGAAGGGTGGCATGGAAAGGCCTGGGCCTGCCAGCAGCTCGGCGAAATCGCCGAAGGCGAACTGCTGCTCTTTACCGATGCCGATACCCGTCATGAACCCGATGCCCTTCGCCGAGCTGTCGAGGCCCTGCGTCAGAGCGGTGCGGACATGCTGACCCTTACTCCGTACCAGGAAATGCAGGGTTTCTGGGAAAAGCTCGTCATTCCGCTGGTCTACTTCATACTTCTGTGCTATCTGCCACTCCGGCTGGTGCGTACTTCCCGCAGCCCCGCTTTCTGCTCGGCTATCGGGCAGTTCATGCTGTTTCGACGCGGCGCTTACCGGCGGATCGGCGGGCATGGCGCCGTAAGGGCGGACATCGTCGAGGATGTATGGCTCTGCAAGGCCGTCAAGCAGGCCGGCTGCACCGTTGCAGTTTTCAACGGTATCGACGCCGTTAGCTGCAGGATGTACCGTACGCCCGGCGACATCATCCGGGGATTTTCAAAAAACCTCTTTGCCGGTCTCGGCTACCACACTGCGGGCCTGTTTATCCTCGTTGCTCTCACGCTGGCATTCCATGTTCTCCCATACGGTTTTCTTGCGGCGGCCCTGCTTCAGGCCGAGTTCTCGCTGCCCTTCTTTTTCATGCCGCTCTTCCAGGTCATACTTGCCATTATCTGCAGGGCGCTCATTGCGCTGAGGTTTCGCCAGCCGATCGCTTACGCACTGCTGCACGCTTTTTCACAGATCACGCTTGCAGCCATAGCACTCAACTCCTTCGCAATCGCACGCTTCGGAAAAGGCCCCCAATGGAAGGGAAGAACTTATCGTTTCAATGGGTAATGGGGAGTGGGGAGTGGGTAATGGGTAATGGGACGAATGGGACGAATGGGACGAATGGGACGAATGGGACGAATGGGACGAATGGGACGAATGGGACGAATGGGACGAATGGGACGAATGGGACAAATGGGACGAATGAAACCTATAGAACTTCCCGTAAAGGATTCTTGAAGCCTTTCATACGTCCTATATGTCCTATAAGTCCCATTTTTCTCACACCTCCCACATCCCTCACCTCTTCTTCGGGGAAGGTTATTTTTTTTCTTAAATTAAACAACTCGTCATAATTCATTTTAAAACAGAATCGATCATCATGGGTTTTCTATCAAAGATATTCGGTAAAAAGGAAGTCGAACTCAAACGTCCCCAGGTCAGGGAAGACGAGGCATTGATCAGGACCCTCACAGGTCACGAAGATCGGGTGCTTGGCGTGAGGTTCAGTCCCGACGGTAAAAAACTGGTAAGCGGAAGCTTTGACGAAAAAGTCATGCTGTGGGATGTTGAACGGGGTCAGGCTCTGCATACGATGGCAGGTCATACGACCTGGGTCAAGTGCGTCGATTACAGTCCCAATGGAGATAAAGTCGCAAGCGGCAGCATCGACAGCACGGTGCGAATCTGGGACGTCGCTACAGGAACGTGCCTCCATGTCTGCAAGGGACACGATACCGAGGTTCGTATGATCGCATTCAGCCCCGACGGCAGAACGCTTGCAAGCTGTTCGCGCGATACAACACTGAAGTTCTGGGACGTCGAGTCCGGAAAGGAGCTTAAAACCTTGACCGGCCACAAATCCTATATCGAGTGCGTGGCATACAGCCATGACGGTAAAAAAATCGTCAGCTGCGGAGAAGAACCGGTCGTGAAAATCTGGGATGTGGAATCCGGCAAAAACGTTGCCAACTACAAAACCGGCGATACCCTTTCCCACTATGTATCTTTCAGCCCGGACGACAGTCTGGTCGCGCTCTGCGGACGCGACGCCAAAGTAAAGATTCTCGATGCATCTACCGGCGGGATACTCAAAGTTCTCGAAGGACACGAAGACGGTGTGCGCAGTCTCTGCTTCAATCCCGAAGGAACTCTGGTGGCAAGTGCCGCAAACGATGAATCGGTGAGGCTGTGGGACGTCAGATCCGGCACTCTTCTGCACACATACAGGGGACACACCCACGAGGTTCAGTCGGTGGACATTTCTCCGGACGGCCGGGTCATCGCCAGCGGAAGCGACGACTTCAAGATCAAGCTATGGGGCATCAAGTAAGATCTCCAGGCCTGATTGCATTGAAAAAGCCCGGTATTGTATCAGCCAATTACCGGGCTTTTTCCGTTTACAGAAGGGGGCCTCTAAAAAGTTATTATGCACTCAAATTGCTCGGGTTGGTCGGTGCTCGAAATCCTCATATACTACGTGTTCACTCCGGTTTCTCCGCTCCGTCCGCCTTGCACTTTGATCGCTCATCACTCTTTTTAGAGGTTCCCGGCAGAGAACTTCTGCAACGAATGACGACCGATCAGAGCACGAGGCTGATGGAGTCCCGACTTATTGCGCCAATGCAGCAGGAGTTCATGATGAAGGGATTTTATGGATAATGATCGGTTCAGAAAAACAGTAACCTGATCCATGGGCGGTTACCCTTTCGTTTTGCTTCCGGATCTTCTTTCTGGCAAGTTTTTTTTCGAGGCTGACTTGACCGGACGCATCCCGGACAGCCTGGTTGCCGAAGGTTTTTTGAAGCTGCCGAGAGAAATGAGGGTTTTCCTGGAACGGAAAGTTCGGGCAAAGGAGATCAGGATACCACAAGGAAAGGTACCCATTCCGTTCTGGCAATACGATCTCATGCGCACATCGATTTCTCTGCACGCTCGCTTGTTTTTTCTGTCGCACCAATCGGTGCCTTTACCATCTGAATGGAATCTCCTTTACCGGGATTAATGGC
Source organism: Chlorobiota bacterium (assembly GCA_016868665.1). Lineage (GTDB taxonomy): Bacteria > Bacteroidota > Chlorobiia > Chlorobiales > Chlorobiaceae > Chlorobium. Next base: position 19,260 of record VGGK01000017.1, on the reverse strand, counting down.
TTGGGTTTGGATAATAAGGTGTCCTTGATGAGTCCAGCGGTACTCGTGCCCTCAGCAAGGATTCCCGAGGCGGTTTCACTCAGGAAATTTGCTGCATTGACGAGTGTCGATCCGGACGCATAGACGCCGAACCCCACTACGGCAATTCCGGCCAGGCCGTGCAGCGTCGGGGCGGCAACAGGGGCAAGCAACGCGGTTCCTCCTGCAATGCCTAAAGCGGCAGCAGCTGAAGCCAATGGATTCTGAAGCATGGCAATTTTCCTTTATCGCATTCTGATTACTGTAAATATGAGCGTAACTGAAAAGCAGCCGGCTGCTCCTGCGCCGACTATCTGACCGCAACGAGCTTGTGCCGGAATGTTTCCATGGAAGTCAACTCTATTATACCGGTTTGTTCAATGGTAATGCCTGTCAGGAAGCATTCCTTCCGATGATCCGGTTGACACACAGCGAACGTGATCAGGACAGAATGCCGTCGGTGTTTTCAACGGTGCTCCAGACTTCATTGCGCAACCGCAATGCTGACTCGGTATCAATCAGACCTTGTTTTAACACTGTATTCCAGTGCGGCTTACGCAATTCCTTCTGCTGAAATTGCCACCATTCCCCCAGAATCCGGGCGGCATCTCCGGCTACCATGTCCTTTTCGCCAGCAGCAGGGAAACAGTTTATGGTTACACGTTCAGCCTCCCACGGATGGCATCAAAGGACTGGCCATGATGGCCCCCATTGTCGGCCTGCCTTTTTTACTGCATGCTGTCGGCGGAGCAGTTGTTACAGGTGCCGGGTTTGCGGCGGTTTCATCCTTTATGAGTCCGATCGCCGCAAAAATATTTCAGGAGAGGAAGATGTCTGCCTTCCGGAATTTCCGGAGTATCGGAAAGGCTCTCCCTGAGTTACCGGTTTCAATACCTGTTACTGTTACAGTTGTCGAGGAATTGCCCTCAGGCAATGTAGATCGCATTCCTGTTGCGGCTGAGGTTATTATCTGATACTGTGTGCAAGACGGATGTCTTCGATCTCTGAAACCTCTCAATAACACATGCGATGTCAAGAATTTTATGGATGCAGGCTGTAAAAGGGGCGTGGAATTCATACGTGAAAAGGATGAACAAACGCATGAAGCCATACAGGATGGAAAATTATCTCAGTCAGGAAATCAGTATGGGGATGACGCTCGAAGAGTTTGCCGAGATCGTTTTTATCGAAGGTTTTGTTTCAGGCGAAAAATACAGTCAGAGCGTTATGACCGGAAACCGTCAGTGTGAGCCCAAACTCAACTGAATCCCGTGCATGCACGGCTCAATTTTTTTCAGAATCAACATGTTGTCAGGCCAAAGAAAATTCAGGGAATTATGGTTCGGGTGGCATTGCATCAAATGGCTGCTGCTCGACAGGGAGTACGTCCTCTATCTGTTTTCAGTCAGGCAACGGGAACGGGAGATCTTTTAATACGCCCTGTTTTTCGCTCAGGGATCGCTATCTTCAAAAACAAATTAATCAGGAGATTGATTGATATGGCTCAATCCGATACAGCAGCAATGGTGAAAAACGCGGTCGGGGTTGCAGGCGGGGCAGCGTTGATTGCTCCGGTCGCGCCACCTCTCCTGCACGGACTTGCCGGCATTGCCGTGGTGGGGCTTGGTATTTTTGCGGCGGGTTCGCTTGTTTTCAAGGCTGCAGAGGCGTTCAAGGGAATGGATAATCCGCTGAAACCCAAAGAAGAGCCGAAAAAATCGATGTAGTATGAAGAGCTTTTCTGCTCAGGCTTCGAGAGACGGAAATTGTCTATGCATGATCTGCTGCCGTTAAGTTGGACCAGAACTGCGTGTATCCGTCCGGTTTACCGGGATATTCCGCTTCCTCTGTCCCGCATCCGCTGGATCACCTGCGCCGATATTCCATACGCATTTTCATTGCAGACTCTTTATGACGACCTGGCGCAGGCATATCCGGCAGGCTTCGTTTTTCGCGGTTGTACTCCTGCCATGGCTGAATATTTTTTCGACAGAAGCTGCCGCATACTCATGACAGGTTCGGAAGCGGTTCTGGATCTGCGGAAAGCGGCCCCGGTCAGAAAAACCGTTGCACGCTCACTTGCCAGGGGAAAAAGGCATGGATATGTCGAAGAGGTTTTTATTAATGAAGAAAACCGGTATCGCTTCGAGCAATTCAGGCACGAAACCCAACATGCCGCAAAACCACAGCTCATGCACCTGTTCAGGCAGTAGCCTCATTCCGGTTGTCGTTTGTTCGTTTTCAGGGCGTTTTCCGGCAAATGGTATGCAGCGGTGACGTTATCGCCACGAGGAGAGCGGGCGATGCATACGGAACTGATGTTACGTCATGCAGATGCTCCCGGAGACATTATGGAGTGTCTTATATTCGCCGTTCATGCGGCACTGCAAAACGAAGGATATATCGAGTGGAGTCTTGGAGAGGTACCGTTCATGATGCCCTCTCAGCCCTCGGGAGAATCGCGCAATTCTCTGGAGCAGTTCATGGTTGCAACGGCATCTTTTCTTCGATATGCATACGACCATGAAGCGCTTTACCGATTTAAAAACAAGTTCGCTCCGATATGGCGTCCTGTGATGCTGTGCACAAGCAGAACTCCCTCCGTTCTCATGCTGACGGAGCTTGCCGTCAGCATGGGATATACCGATCTTCTTGCATATCAGTCGTTGCGGCAGCTCGGCAGATGGTTCCTTCCGGTATGATTCGCTCTGCTCAGAGTAACTTTTTTGCGGCATCGAAAATCCCGCCCAGGCCGCTGCCGCCGAGATTGTCTGCGAGAGTGTCGAGCAGGGAGCCTTCAGGACTGGCTTTGTCGATCATCGCCGGCAGCGCATCGGCAATTGCTTTTTTTGCGCTGTCCAGCGAAATGCCGAGATTTCCGGCGAACTGTTCGATTTGCTTGATATCGATGATTCCGGAAATGGCATCAGCGGATATCGGCAGATTTTCGCCTTTTCCAAGCCACGACGTCGCAATTTCTCCAAGTCCGCTGTTCTGCAGGTTGGAGAGCAGTGCTGCGAAATCTGGGTTGCCGCTTTTTCCGCCGAAAATATTACCGAGAGCCGAGCTGATCTGTTCTGCAGGCAGGCCTGTCGTACTCTGATCGCTGTTTCCCTGAATGACCGAAGCTCCAAGCTGAAGAAGTGATGAGAGATCCATGAGTATAGGGTTGAATGGTTATCTGATATGAAGCTTTTCCGGGTATTTTCCTGTTCATGTTCTAATTTATGGATATTACTGAAAGATGTAATGGAATTGCGTAACGTCCATAAGTTGTAAAATTATGAGCATCGTTCTTCTCGATATCGGCAACGTGCTCGTCGATGTCGATTTCATGAGATTCTGCAGAAAAGTTTCGAGGAGTGGCGAAGTTGGTGCCGAGGCCATATACGGCCGTTATTGCGCAAGCGAACTGAAAAACCGTTTCGATAAAGGTTTGGTGGCGCCCTCATCGTATCTCGAAACGATTGCAGGAGATCCTGATGTAGACTTCTTTGGCGCAAGGGAACTGAAAACCGCATGGCAGGATATCTTTGTGCCAAAAACCGATGTTCCGGATGCGGTGGGCGAGATCCTTCGGAACCACAGGGTCTGGATCATGAGCGACACCGATCCTCTTCATTTTACCCATCTTCTCAATACTCTGCCGGTGTTGAGAACAGCCGAACGATACTGGCTCTCTTTCGAACGCGGTTATCTCAAAAGGGAGTCCGAGGCATTTCAGGAACTGCTTTCCGTTTCGGGCAGGGATGACGGAGAGTTTGTACTGATCGACGACCGCGAAGACAACTGCCGCTCCGCGGCTTCCTCCGGCATACGGGCGATTCGCTTCAGGAACTGGAGCCAGGCATTGCAGGAGATGCGGACTGTGTAATTATTTCAGGGTGCAGGAGGTTGCCCGGGAGATGCTTTTTATCTCATCGTCAATCCGGATACCGGAAAGCGAAATCGAACTGCGTCCCATGCGATCGCAAGGCGCAGGAGGACAGAACGTCAACAAGGTGGAAACAGCCGTGCATCTGCGGTTCGATATCGGAACATCATCGCTGCCCGAACCGGTGAAGGAGCGGTTGCTGCAGATGAAAGATCGCCGTATTACCTCCGATGGTGTGATCATCATAAAGGCGCAGTGCTACAGGAGCCAGGAAAAGAATCGGGAGGATGCGATGCTCAGACTGCAGGAACTGCTGCAGCGAGCGCTGCAGGTCCCGGTCAGGAGAAAGCCGACCAGGCCGACAGGCAGTTCCAGGGAAAAACGTCTCGAAATCAAGAAAAGGCGTGCACAAACCAAAGCCATGCGAAAACGCATCGATCTGTAAGGTTACGAATGGAAGATGTTGTGTTTGCTTGTTCTTTTGGTCCGTTGCTTCCGCAAGGAGTGGAATTCCGGCCGACCAGGAATGGCTTTTCGGCCCTCAAGCTATTCATCTTTCAGGTCGACTCGCAATTTACATCACCGGCGCCTGTTTTTTCGCCGTTTCGGCGACCAGTATCCGGTTGTTGTCGAGCTGTGCTTTCAATACCGAAATTTCCGCCAGAAGGTTGTTTCTTTCGCGGCGCGAAAGCCCTGGTTCCGGTTTCGACATTGCAAGCGCCGTAACGGGGTTGATCGGTTTGTTGTTGTGGATCATGCGGAAATCAAGGTGGGGTCCGGTCGATGTCCCGGTCGAGCCGACATAGCCGATGACCTCTCCCTGCCGGACTTTGTTTCCATTGCCGGCTGTCGGAGCATAGCGGCTCAGGTGCAGATACTGGCTGTGGTATCCCCCGCTGTGACGGACGGTGATCATATTGCCTGCGCCGCCTTTACTTCCCCTGAAAATAACGACGCCATCGGCTATGGCTTTAACCGGAGTACCTGTGCTTGCGGCCATATCGACACCGCCGTGGAAGTGCCGGGTTCTGTGGATAGGATGGATCCGGTAGCCGAAACCGCTCGAAATCCGCTTATAGCTGCAGGGTTGAATAAATTGCGCCGTTTTACGCTCATCGAGCCGGTTGCCCTTGTCGTCGTAATAAGCCGTATCCCCGTTCGAATCGGTATACCGGTATGCGCTGTATTGCTTCCTGGCAACCGACAATTCTGCTGCAAGCACTTTTCCGGTGCTGATGAACTCGTCATCGAGCCATTTTTCCTCGAACAGGATCCTGAATTCCGTTCCTGGTTTGATATCCCGTCTGAAATTGACCTGGCTGGCGAACAGTTTTCTTAAGGGACGCATCAGTCCGGATCGCTCCCGCGCAGTCAGCTCGCGGGACAGGCTTTCCGATACGGTGCCTTCTATTGCGGCGGTTCTGTTTTCGTATTCCTTTGCGTCGCGCCGGACCTTCATATCGCCGTTTTCAGATTCCCTCTCGATATGGATGGTGACGGCACGATCCTGAAAATAGGTGAATCGCCTGAAATCCCCGGAGGCGTCCTTTTCGAGATCGTACCGCTGGCCGGGTTTGAATCCGCGGATTGAAAAGCTTCCCTTGAGCTGTCTGGTTACAGCGTTTACTTCAGTCGGAGTAAGGCCATTCGACGTCAGGATAGTGTAAAGCGATTCGCCGGACAGGACAGTTTTTTTATGGATCGAGGGTTTTACTTCCTTTGAGGCATCGTCGATGACCACGTAGTCGTCGTGACCTGTAAAACCGAGTTCATCGGCCCAGGTTCCGGGCGTCGATTGATATATGTTCGCTGTGAATAAAATAAGGACGAGGGCAGCGGCTGACAGAGGCAGCCAGACCGTACGATCAAGATGGCTCACAAAGAGCTTCAATTGCCTTACTGCAATGGAAATGAACGGTTTCAACGGTTTCATACGCAATCGGTTTCAGAACGGCATAAGGCAACTCTGCATACATCGCAGTTAAAACGGGAAAGTTACATATATGTTTTAAGAAAAAAAATTTAAATACGTATCAAATGCGCTTGTCCGGGGATTTTTTCTTTGATTAAGCATGTTATTACATGCAATTTTCCTTTCGACAGGCAACACAGGAACCGTCAATCATGCCAGATCATAACGTTTTCATACCGGAAATAGACCGATACTGCGACCGATGGTGCGAACGGTGTGCGTTTACGTCGCATTGCCGTCATTATCATATCGAGCGCCAGTCCGGCCCGGATGCCGCACTTGACAAACCCGATGTTTTCAATGCGGCATTCTGGATCGAACTCGACGAACAGCTCTCGGTGCTCTTGAAAGGAATAGCGGAAGAAGAGCCGGGTCGATCTTCGGCTTCTCCTGTGCCTTCGCCGCATCAATCCGCCAGGGAGCATCCTTGTGCGAAGGCGGCCCTGCATTATGCCGGAATGATAGACGGTTGGAAGGATTCCGGAAAAATCTGGCCGTTGTTCCCCGGAGAAGCCGGGGAGATAATCCGCCACTATCATTGCTTTCTCTACCCGAAACTTGTCCGGGCAATAGAGGTCGGCATGACGACGAATTCCGGCCACGACAACCCGGAAGAAGCCGGAGAGCGAGCCGAAGGAACGGCAAAAACCGTTCTTATCGCCATTGACCGATCCCTTGCCGCATGGGGGATGGTCTATCGGGAGTATCCTGAATACGAAGATGCGGCGCTTGATATGCTGCTTCATCTCGATCGGCTGCGCAAATCCGTGGAAGCTCTTTTTCCCGGATCGAGGAGTTTCCGAAGGCCCGGCCTCGACGATTGACCGCAGGTAACCCTCAGCCTGTTTTTTTTAATCACTCTATCTTTATCGCTTTGCCATGCTGAAAACAAACGAATCCTCTCTTGTGGAATTTCTTCTGCAATGCCAGCCCGGCCCGCCGAGAACTCGCGGCAACTGGGAAGTTGATCATCAGGGAAAACCCTTTCTGCTTCCTTCGATCGGAGGCATAACCCTGAACGTGCAGGTCGGCGATCCGGCCTTCGGATGGGCCGGAGACCACGTGGAGCCGGGCGTCAGCTGTACGGCCGATACCCATAAGCCTTTCGAACATCCCAACGTCGGACTCCAGTTGTACTCCTGTGTCGGCAACAGCGCCACACTCACCTCCGGAGAAGCGAAAGGCGAGAAAGGCACGGTTATCGGCCACCATGGAGGTTCCGAACACCTCATCGTGGAATTTGCCCGCGACGTGAAGGAAAAAATGACCTACAGCGACACCATCATGATCAGGGCGAAAGGCCAGGGATTGAAACTTGCCGACTATCCCGGTATTGCGCTTTTCAATCTCGACCCCGATCTGTTGCGCAAGCTTGAAATCCGCGAAACCGGTGACGGAGTGCTCGAAGTGCCGGTCACGACGGTCGTACCGGCAGTCTGCATGGGTTCCGGCATCGGATCCGCCCACGTGGCCAAAGGCGATTACGACATCATGACCAGCGACCCCGATACGGTTAAAGAGTACGGTATCGACAGGATCCGGTTCGGCGATTTCGTTGCGCTCATGGACCACGACAACCGGTACGGCAGGGCGTACCGCAAGGGAGCAGTCTCCATCGGCATCGTCGTCCACAGCGACTGCCTCGAAGCCGGCCACGGCCCCGGAGTCACCACCATCATGACCTCTGCCGAACCATTAATCAGGCCGGTCATCGACCCGAAAGCAAACATCGCCGACCTGCTCGGCATCGGAAGCGGCGCTGGCCAGGAAAAAGAAAAAAGGGATAAAATCATAGAACAGTTATAACTGCTGTCGATAGACGGCTTGCGTACGATGGAATTATTCTCCTTTCCGGCGCGTTATTCTTTTTTTATCTGTATGATTGTTTTTGATAGCACTTTTAAAAGGAGAGTCAGCCATGTCATTGAAGCTTTATGGAAGGGACCCGCTGAAGATGTTCGAGGATGTCTTCAACGACAAGGTGTCGCCGTTTTTTTCTTCCATGATAACGCCTTCCTTCAAGGTCGATATCAGCGAAGACGAGCAGGCGATCTATGTTTCAGCCGATATGCCCGGTATGAAAAAAGAGGATGTGAAGGTTTCGATGGAAGATGATGTTCTGTGCATCAGTGCTGAACGCAAGCAGGAGGAGGAAGAGAAGAAGAAAGGGTATCACCGCATCGAGCGCTCCTGGGGCAGCATGAGCCGGAGCTTCACGGTGGGCGATAACGTCGATGCCGATAACATCCAGGCTTCGTACGAGAACGGCGAACTGAAGATCACGCTGCCGAAGAAGGAGCCGGAGCCAAAGAAGGGCAAGGAGATCGAAGTCAAGTGATTGCAGGATGAAACACGTGAAATGAAAAACCCTCCGTATGCAGGAGGGTTTTTCTGTTTTTGTGATGGACGCAGCCGATCAGCAGTTGCGTACCGTCGACGAGGTACGATCCTTGATGGTGCTTTCGTCGAAGGCGTCCCAGTCGTGCTCGTCGTGCTCGCGCTGGTAACCGGCTTCCTTCAGGCCGAAGCTCATATCGGCAACCATTTCCGGACGAAGTTCCTTGAGGTTCTTCACCTCGTCCTGGGTGAGGATCCTCGACTGGTCGAAACCGAGATCGATTTCGATCTTGCGGTTCTTGGTCTTGACGCGGTCGATATCGTAGAAACGCTTGGTGATGGTTGTTTGCGCGAAAGCCTTGAGACATCCCAGCATATACTTGCGCACATATGGATCCTTGATCCACGGATAGCTGAAGAAGGTTTTGCGCGCGTAGAACCGGGCGTATGATTTCAGCACGCCCTTGAGCACATCCTCGCGTTCCATGTTGTCCGGCTTGATGATGGGCGAGACGAAGTTGTACCGCGAGTAGTCGCGAACCTCGACCCTGTCGCCAAGTTCCTTGAAGAGATCCGAGAATGGCCACGGCGTGTAAATGGTCCAGTTGGCCATGTCGGGATCCCAGTCCTTGCAGAGCTGGTAGGTTTCCTCGATGGTTTCCGGGGTTTCGTGCTCGAGTCCCATGACGAACTGGGCTTCGGCCACGATGCCGTTTTTCTGTAACAGCTTGATTGCGTACTTGTTCTCTTCGATGGTGGTTTCCTTGCGGAACCGGTTCAGGTTCATCTGGCTTGCTGCTTCGGTGCCGAGCGAGACATGCACCAGACCGGCCTTGCGGAAGAACGGAAGCAGATCGGCATCGCGCATGATGTCGGTCACGCGGGTGTTGATTCCCCAGGTGACGTCGAGTTTGCGATCGATAAGCTCCTGGCAGAGCGCAACGAACTTCTGCTTGTTGATGGTCGGTTCTTCGTCGGCAAGAATGAAGAAGCCGACTTTGTATTTTTTGACGAGAACCTCGATTTCGTCAACGAAATGCTTCGGGCTGCGTGCGCGGTACCGGCGCCAGAACTGCCACTGCGAACAGAAGGTGCAGGTAAAGGGGCAGCCGCGGGCGAAGTTCGGTACGGCAAGGCGGCAGTTGAGCGGGGTGTAAATGTACTTGTCCCAGTCGTATAGGCTCCAGTCGGGAGTCAGGGTATCGAGATCTTCGATGACCGGATGGGCTGCCGTTGCGAACACCTTGCCTTCGTCGTCGATATAGGCGATGCCGGTGATTTCGCTGCGGTCCTGTTTATCGGTACCGGCGGCAATGGACCTGATGAGGTTCACGGCAACTTCTTCTCCTTCGCCGCGGATGACATAGTCGGTTTCCGGTGCTTCGGTCAGTACCTGCGGGTACATGAAGGTCGAGTGAATGCCGCCCATGATGGTGCGGATTTTCGGATTGACCTTCTTGGCGATTTTCATGATATCCTGGGCCTTGAAGATCGATGGCGTGATATTTGTAGCCATCACCACATCCGGATTGTTTTTCCGGATGATCTCTTCAATCTGATCGTCAGGGATGTCGTCGGCCATGGCATCGACAAAACGAATTTGATCGAACCCGGCCTGTTTCAGGGCGCCACCGATATAAGCAACCCAGCTTGGCGTCCAGTTACCGGCAATTTCAGCTCCACCTGAATGATAATTAGGCTGAATCATCAGTATTTTCATCGGTATCCACCCTCCAGATATGTGTGTTGTATTACGAAATAGGGAATGCCTTGGTCAAACATTCTAAACCGGCATTGTCTGAATAAAAAATCCCTGAACAATCAATTTACGATTTATTTATAAAATTGTCATACGCTTTTCTCGGGATGCTCATTTGCGAGAGGTGTTCATCAGCATGGTGTGGTAGAAGCCGAAACTGATCTTTTCGCTGTTTTTTACCCGCATTCCGTTTTCCACGATGGCTTTCTGCATCTCTTCGTCCCGGATCATCTGGATGGTCGTACGACGTTCCTTTTTCGGGAAATAACCGCCGATCCAGTGCTGGAAAGCGAGGATGTTGTTGTACGGCGCATAGGTGAAAATCACCGAACCTTTCGTCAGACTGCTCAGGTTTGCAAACGCCTGGCGGAAGCCTTCGGCCGGGTAGTGGATGAGCACGTCGAAACAGACCACGGCATCGAAGGAGCCCTTGACCGACTCGATCGTGTTGACCTCGAACTCGATGTTGCCGGCTACGCCCTCTTTCGTCGCATCGGCTTTTGCCTTTTCCACCATCTGCGAGGCGATATCGACCGACTTGACCTTGTAGCCGGCTTTTGCCAGACGGATACTGAACAGTCCCGTGCCGCAACCCGCATCGAGCACAGTTGCCCCTTTCGGCAGACCGAGCTGCTGCAGCCAGTCGAACGCCCTGTCCATCATGACCGCATGGCCCTGGCGGACGGTATTGCGCACGGTTGAGAGTTTGTCGTCGCCGTATATCGATGCCCAGCGCTGGAAGCCCTGGCCGTTGAAATACGAGCGAAGCATGTTCTTGTGTTCTTCGGCATTGAAAGAGGAGCTGCTCATGTTTCGGTTTTTGTCGTTGATAAGTTAATGTGATTGTTATTTATTTCAATTCAGCCCTGAGAGCCTTCGATGCCCTCGATCCTCGACTCGAGATCTTCGTAAAGTCGCTGCAGGTCTTCGATGGTTTTGTCATCGGTATTCCAGAATCCCCTCGAATTGGCTTCAAGCAGGCGCCGGGTCATTGAGCATACGGCATGCATGTTCAGACCCGTCAGCCGCTCGAGCATCGCAGGATCTTTCAGGAACGTTTCGTTGAACTGCTGATATGTCCAGTCGCCCACCGCAGACGCTGTGGCGCTCCATCCGTAGGTGTTGCTGAGGTGCGACTCGATCTCCCTCACTCCCTGGTAACCGTGTTCGAGCATCGCTTCGTACCATTTCGGATTGAGCAGCTTGGTGCGGGTTTCGAGAGCCACCATTTTTTCGAGCGGGGTTATCCGCTGCTTCTGTCCGAATCCATTGATATCGCCGACCAGAATGTCGGGTTTCGAACCGCTCAGATGCTCGACGGTTTTCGAAACTCCGCCAAGATACTCATAATAATGATCAATATCAGAAATCCCGATTTCAAAGCTGTCGATATTCTGAAAGGTTACGGTAACGTTGCGCAGGGCTGAGCGCAGGGCGTCGGGGCACTCCTTCCACTCTCCGCTTTCGGTTGCGGCGAAACTTTTGCGGCTCACGAACGCGTCGGCAAGCTGTTTTTCCTCCTCCCAGGTACTGCTTTCGACCAGATGGTTTACATTTGCGCCGTAGCTGCCCGGAGCGTTGGAAAATACCCTGTTCGATGCATCGGAAAAAGAACAATTTTTTTCCTGCATTTCAAGCAGGGCATGTTTTCTGACATAGTTCATCTCCACAGGTTCGTCCGCTGCAGCGGCCATCCTTGCGGCTTTGTCGAGCAGCTTCACCTGGGGAGTGAGCAGATCCCTGAAAATACCGCTGACGGTGATAACCACGTCGATGCGCGGCCGTCCCAGATCGTCCAGTGGTATCAGCTCAACGTCGCTCGTTTTGCCCAGTTCGTCGGTTTTCGGTTTCGCTCCCATCAGCGAGAGTGCTTGCGCTATGCCTTCGCCGTCGCTTTTAAGATTGTCCGTTCCCCAGAGGATCAGGGCGATGGATTCCGGAATGCAGCCGTGTTCCTTCCGGTATTGTTCGATCAGCTCCCGGGCGGAAGAGCTTCCGGCCCGAGAGGCATAAGCTGAGGGTATGCTGTAGGGATCGAGGCTGTGGATATTTCTTCCCGTCGGTACGATATCGGGATTGCGCACAAGATCGTTACCCGGAGAGGGAGGAATGTAGGCCCCATCGAGCGCGCGCAGGACAGCCTGCAATTCGTCGTTTACGGCAAGGTTGCCGAGAACCCTCTCGAGAAACTGCCAGAACTTCTGCAGGTCTGTGCTTTTCAGACCGGCTTTGCGGTTGAGAAAGCTGTCCGCTTCCGATACCCTTACCGGAAAGCTTCCTTCAAGGATGGTGCGGATATCCGGACCGGTTCCGGTTCGTTCCGGAGATAAATGCCCGGTAAAGAGCCTGATCGCCTCCCTGCAGAGCGAGAGGATTTCCTGCCACTCGCTCAAGGCGTTCCGGTCACTGCCGGTACGTTCGAGCAGTTCGTGATAATCGATTTTTCCTGCGTTGCAGATGAGTTCCGGAAGCGACCGGTTGTCGAGTTCCGGACGGCAGTGTTCTGCGAGCAGAGCAAGATGATCGACCAGTCTTTCCGCAGAGGGCGCTTCGCCCATGATGTGCAGACCCATCGGAATCATCCGTTCCTCGATCAGGTAGAGTTCGCTGCCGAGAGCCGAAAGATAGGCCTCTCTTTCTTCGGGAGCATGTGCTGTATGGATGTCGAGTTCTGAGGCAAGCAATCGGATCTCCTCGAAAAGCTCCTCCTGAGGCTGCCGCCCGGCGGCTGCCAGAAGATTCCTGAGCTTGCGCAGGCCTTTGTAGAGCCCCGCATGTTCGAGTGGAGGGGAGAGATAGCTGACAAGGGTCGCGAAACTTCGCCGTTTTGCAATGGCTCCCTCGCTCGGATTGTTCACGCAGTAGCAGTAGAAGTTCGGCAACGTTCCGATCAGCCGTGCAGGCCAGCACCCGAAGGAAAGACCGGCCTGTTTGCCCGGCATGAACTCCAGCGCGCCGTGCGTGCCGAAATGCAGAACCGCATCGGCGTCGAAACAGCGCTCGATCCAGGTGTAGAAAGCCGCGAATGCATGGTTCGGAGCCGCATCCTTTGCCATGAGCAGGCGCATGGGATCTTTCTCGTAGCCGAACGAAGGCTGCTGGCCGATGAAGACGTTGCCGAACCGGCAGCCGAGAATGTGGAACCCGTTACGGTCGGCTAGGATCTCTCCGGGAGCGTCTCCCCAGAACGGTTCTATTTCGCTGTATGCTGCAAAAAGCTTCCGGTACTCGTCGGTAGGCAGATTGGCCGCAACATTGCCGTCCGTGCCGTAGACGAGCCGGTTTCCTTCGAGCAGTCGCTCTTTGAGCTCTTCGACGCCTGCAGGCATGTCGACCGAATAGCCGGCTTTATGCATTTCGCCGAGCAGCCGCATGAGGCTTTCAAAGACATCAAGATAGGCAGCGGTACCGGCGTTGCCGAGATTCGGAGGAAAATTGAAGAGTACGATGGCGATTTTTTTTTCAGCCGGAGGTTTGTCGCGCAACCGGAGAAATCGGTCGATTCTCCGGGTTATGAACTCAATCTCCCGTTCGAGGGGGATTGTACGGTCGTTGCCCGTGCCGGCATAGACATGGGGCTCGATGGTGCCGTCAAGCTCCGGTACCGCAACGGAGAGAGCGGTCTGCAGCGGAGTCAGGCCCTGATCGTTCTCTTGCCACTGCCCGATGGACTGGAAGGAGAGGGGGATGAGATTATAACAGGGCGTATCGAGCTTTTTTAACGCCTCGACCGCTTCAGTTGCCCTGGTTTCGGCAGGACCGCCTACAAGCGAGAAACCTGTTGCGTTGACAATGAGCCCAGGTCTGATCGTGCCGGGTCTTTGCGGATCGAAAAACCGGTCGAGCGCGGATCTGAAATCGAGTCCTCCGCTGTAGGCTATGCAGGCGCCGATACCTTGCGACTCCAGTTCCCTGACGATCTGTTCAAGATGCAGGAGGTTCCTGCTCAGCACGGTCGAACGCATGGCGAGGATTGCGACCGGGCCTTTTTTCAGTTTCGGGCGGTTGTCCTGTTGCCATGTAATGAACTCCCCGGCATTCAGAAAGTGCTCGGGAGCATCCGGGTGGAAGAGTCCTGAATCAGGATAGAAAACCGGGTCCGACTGCGGCAGCTTTCCTTTCCAGGCAGGAACATAACGGTCGGCTATGAGCGACAGGAACCGCTCCATGTTCTCCTGCGATCCATTCAGCCAGAACTGGTGCGCGGCAATGAAGGTATGGATGTCCCGGGCTTTGCCGGGAATGTACTTCATGATCCTGCCGACATTTCTTGCGAGCGCGAGCTGCCGCCGGCTTTCTCCGTGGCTGTGCTTCGGTTTGAGCTTTGCCGCCCATTGCCTGAATATGCCGGGTTCTTTCTGCTGATCATCCATCGGCTTGCGCAGGGAAAACTTACCCATTCTTGTACGGGTAAGCAATGCCGGATTGCTGGTGATGATGCATATCGGGCATGCAGCCTTGTCGAGCAGCAGCTCCAGCGGACGAACGATTTCTTCGCTGAACAGCATCGAACCGAAAATAAAATCGGCAGAACGGAACGCGCGTTCCAGTTTCTCCCACTGGTCGCTGTCGTGCCGGAGACCGAGGTTGAAAAGAGAGACCTCAATTCCGGTATCGAATCTGCGGTTCAGCTCTTCCGCAGCGCTTTTAAGTGCGCTGTTGTTGGTGGCCTCCATCGTAAGGAACACAAAACGCATACGGTCAACCTTGTTTTGACACGGGTTGTTTTTTTAACCTGAATGGAATAATTCATGGCTGCTTGCCGCTCTGAACGGTCAACGGCGGCCATAATGGGTCCATGCATTGAGCAAAAAGGAGCATGGACGCTGTCGAAGGTTGACGCTTAAATCAGAAGAACGGGGTTCTGCTGGAGAAGATTGCGGGGAAAAGCTGTAAAGACAGGGGAGGAAGGAATGTCTGAAATAAAAACCGAAGAATGGTGCGGATAGGCAATGACGCATAGATGCGAGGCATGCTGGAACTCAAGGCCTGTTGCTGCTGCGCTATCATGCGAAGAAGCTTTGCCTGTAAACGGAACTGCATGCTGAAAGGGCGAGTGGAAAAGCGTCAGGCTGATCGAGTACAATTCGGCCGGGCATCCGGAACCCTGCTGCTGCTGCGCGCGTGATTTCTGTTTCGCATTGAAGGTTGCGGTTTTGGCGTACATGCTGAACCCGACAACCGATACTGCGAAAAAAAGCGCTATCTCAAAGAAACGCCAGACACTGCGCGATATATTGCTTCTGCCAGATGCCATAAACGCAATTTTGCCAAATATACCAAATAGAAAGCGTAAAACGAAAAGCCCTTTCAACCAGTCCCTGTGTTTGACCGGCAGGACTGAAAAAGGGGCGAAGATCTCTGCCGGGTCTTTTCCAGTCCTGTTTCAGGTATCGTTCAGATTTCGATGCCTTCGAGGCGGTCTTCGAGGTCGCTGTAGATCTCCTGAAGTTTCTCGATCATGTCAGGATCTGCGCTCCACATACCGCGGCCGCTCGCTTCGAGCATACGCCCCACGATATTCTTGAACGCTTTCGGGTTCACTTTCATGAGCCGTTCCCGCATATTCGGATCCATGGCATAGGTCTGGGCGGCTTCCTTGTAAACCC
This sequence comes from Chlorobiota bacterium, assembly GCA_016868665.1. GTDB lineage: Bacteria > Bacteroidota > Chlorobiia > Chlorobiales > Chlorobiaceae > Chlorobium. The sequence goes on along the minus strand of VGGK01000017.1, from coordinate 3,691 downwards.
AGTCGTCGACTCCCTTTGTAACGGCATCCCAGCCCAGCATGTAGGTGAAGCGGTTGCTGATTTCCGTCGCGCCGCTGTGGCCCTGTTCCAGCATGGTCTCGAACCATTTCGGGTTGAGCAGCTTGGTGCGGAACTCCACCTTCAGCGCCTTGTCAGCATCGTCGATCTTCACATCTGCCGTGAAGGTCTCGACGTAGTTCAGTTTCACACTGTCGCCTTTCGGGTTGCGGCGGCGGGCGGAGAGCTGCAGCGCACCTGACGAAGAGAAATAGCGGTCGATATCGGAAATGCCGAACTCCGCCGAATCGACCTGCTGCACGACCCGGTCAACCGTGCCGAGCAGTCCCTTGAGGATGTCGGTCTGCTGATCGCCGTACCGGTTTCCACCGTAAGCGAAGCCGGTACGCTTGACAAACATGTTGTCGAGGTCCTCCTCAGATTCCCATGCGGAATCCTCGACCAGTTCCTCCACCTGGGAACCGTAAGCTCCCGGAGCCTGGGTGAAAAGGCGCGAAGTGGCGCTCTCGAAATCCTTGCCCTCGGCGATGGCGGCATCGACATGTTTTCTGATGTGGTTCATCTCGTGGGGTTCGATGGCTTTGGCGGCATCTTTCACCAGTTTGTCGAGATGGTCCACGAGCACGCCGAAGGTGTCGCGGAATATCGAGCTGATCTGGATCAGCACGTCTATACGCGGCCTGCCGAGCTTTTCGAGAGGAATGAGCTGGTAGTGGCTGATCTTGCCCTGCGCGTCGTACGCCGGTTCGGCGCCCATCAGGTGGATGATCACCGCTACGGCTTCGCCCTTGCTCTTGATGGTGTCGAGGCCCCAGAGCACCTGGGCTATGGTTTCGGGATACTCCCCGTTGTTCTCTTCGCAATGCCTTCTGATGATGGTCTCGGCGATCTGCTTGCCGCGCTTGAATGCGAGTTCCGAAGGGATGCGCCACGGATCGATGGCATGGATGTTGCGCCCGGTCGGCAGAATGCCCGCTCCGTCGCGTACAAGGTCGCCTCCGGGTCCCGAAGGAAGGTACTCGCCCCGAAGAGCGCGCACGAAGCTCTCCATTTCGCCGCTGTTGTCATCGAGTGCACGCTTCATGGTGATGCCCTCTTTCAGCGAGTCGTTGATCGCTTCGGCCAGCTCCTGCGAAACTTTCGCCCCGCCGGTCAGCACGTTGAAGACCGTCGAAGGATTTGACTTTCCGAAAATGGTCTGGCCGATGAACTCCCTGGTGATATCGTCAACTTTTTCGCGCATTTTCAGAGCAACCTCTTCGCCCTTGCGCGCGCGTGTGGCCAGCGTTGCGTAATCACCGTAAGTCCTGCTTTCGCCGATGGCGTGCAGTACCACCGAGGGCAGCGACTTCTCATTGCCGCGCACCTTCAGGTACTCGGTGATGGTCGTGATCTGGGTTTCAGGCAGCGGCGTTTCGCCGAAAACGTGCAGCGAATTCGATATCAGGCGGCATTCCAGCTCCGTCATGTAGGTGTAGAGCCTGCTGATATAGTTGGTGAAGGTCTCGTTCTCCAGGCGCGGGCAGTCGTCCGTGAGGTTGAGCTGCTGAGCCTTTTCGATAATGGCTTCCTCGGTTTCGACATCAACGATTTTTTCGAGACCGCGTTCGCGGTAGTCGTTCAGCATCTCCTTGAAAGCCGGAAGTTCCTTGTAGAGGCCGGCGCGCGCCAGCGGGGGGATGTTGTGCGAAATCATGGTGGCGTAACCGCGGCGCTTGGCGATGTTCGCTTCGCTCGGGTTGTTGATCGGGTAGATGTAGAAGTGCGGCACCTCGCCGAGCAGCGCATCCGACCAGCATTCACCGGTAACACCGAGCTGCAGGCCGGGCATCCACTCCACGGTGCCGTGCATGCCGACGTGCACGAGAGCGTTTGCCTTGAACTCCCGGCTGATCCAGCGGTAGAAAGCGATGTACTGGTGGTGCGGCGTGTTCTCCTTGTCGAAAAGCAGGCGCATCGGATCACCCTGGATGCCGAGACGCGGCTGTACGCCGATGAAGACGTTGCCGAGCCGCAGACCGCCGATGAAGAGTCTGTCGGTTCCCACCGGCACGATGTCGCCGGGGAATCCGCTCCAGCGGCCCTCGATGCGTTCGCGCTCACGATCGGTGGTGATTCTGTTGAACGTCTCGCGGTCGAGAGAGAAACAGTCCTGCTCATGAGCCTGGATCTCGTAATCCGTCGAACGATCGAGCATGGCAAGCAGCGCTTCGGGCGATTCCGGAAGCTCGCCGACCTCATATCCTTCCGCTTTCAGGCGTTCGAGCATCTTATAGACGCTTTTCGGAACGTCGAGGAGCGCGGCGCTGGCCTTTTTGCCCATGCCCGGAGGATAGTCGTATACGACGAATGCAACCTTCTTCTCCTTGTTGGGAAGCGTGCGCAGGTCTGAAAATTTCTTTGCGATGCCAGAAAGTCGTTCGAGACGGTCGGGTACGGTCTGCAGGCGACCGTCCTTCACTGCGCCGAGCACGACAGGACAGACTGCACCGTCCATTTCAGGCAGCGAGTAAGTCATTGCCGACTGCAGCGGCACGACGCCCTGCGATTTCCACGAATTGAAATCCTGTATGAAAAGCGGCTGCGAGACCACGTAAGGCGCGTTGATCTTGCCGAGAATCTCGTCGCGCGCAGCGCTCGAAGCTCCCGGGGTTGTGGCACCAGCCGGGCCGCCGACGAAGCCGAAGCCCATCATGTTGATGAGCATATCGGGGTTGGCATGGGTGAACCACTCGCGAGCGGCGACGTGGCCCTCCACACCCATCACGAACACCGGCAGGGGATTGAGCCCTTTCTGTTCGATGGCGCGTATGGTATTGTCGATATACTCCTTTTCCTGCAGCAGGTGCTTGCGGAAGAAGAGCATGGCAATGTTGCGTTTTTTTGCGGAGGCCTTATCGCGCTTGTGCAGCCACTTTTCGTAGTGGTGAAGATCTTTAAGGTATTCCGGAGCATCCGGATGGTAGAAGCCCATGGTAGGAACTTCCTGAACTTTTTCGGCCTTGACGCCAATCTCGAAATACTCGGCCATGATGTAGTTGAACATCGAGGCGAGGTTCTCGGTGGTCGGATGCATCCAGTAGGTGTAGACCTGCATCCAGTTCTTGAAATCCTTTGCTTTTTTGGGGATCAGCGGCAGCATGGTGCGCATGATCTTGAGCAGCTTCATATAGCCGTAAAGCGCATCCTCGTCGCGCCCCTTCACCAGCATCTTGGCGACCTTTTTGACGATGTCCGGCATGCCGCTGCCGTCTCCCGACACCACATAGTTTCCGACCCTGGTCAGCTGCATGACCTCGGGCATCGATTCGTAAGCGAAAATCGTGCGTACCTTCGACTGCTCTATCTGCTCATGCAGCCAGTCCGCCTGACCCTTGAACTGAATAAGGGTGGTGAAAATGCAGTCTGCATTGCGGATCGCTTCGGCGGCTTCAGGGTTCTGATGCTCCAGATCCTGATCGGTCCATTGGGTCAGATCGGCATGAGCGCCGATTTTTTCCCTTACTTCGCGCCAGACCCGCTGGTTGCATTGCTCCATCCCGACAATAGCGGCAATTCTGATTTTATCGTGCATAAGGATAACAAAGATGTGCTGTGATTGTGGTTTTCCAGGATTGAGAAATGTAAGAAAATGATTCGACGAATGCTAACGGCAATTGAATCAGGAGGGAGG
>VGGK01000016.1 GCA_016868665.1 Chlorobiota bacterium | reverse complement strand
GATCCGAAATTCATCCTGCTCGACGAACCGTTCGCCGGCGTCGACCCGATTGCGGTTGAAGACATCCAGGATATCGTCGAGGGACTGAAGAAGCGCGACATCGGCGTCCTCATCACCGACCACAACGTGCACGAAACCCTCTCGATCACCAATCACGCCTATCTGCTCTTCGACGGCAGCATCTTCATGCAGGGTACCCCTCAGGAGATCGCAGACAACCCCGAAGCCCGAAAACACTATCTTGGCGAAAAGTTCACCCTCGAACGCTACTGAACAGAATCAGCCGGCACCTGCATGCGTCGTTTACACAGCAGAAAAAAGAGTTGGATATTTTTTATTTTTTTCTTCGAAAAATAAAGGGTATCATGCCTTTTCAGACCAACAGTTGGCCTGAAAGCTTTCAAGTGATTTGTGCTTTTGGTTATTTGACAGCCTTTCTCTTTTCGATCAAAGCACGAATACTATTTGCTACACTATGAACATTTACATTGGCAACCTTGATTACGGCGTAACCGAATCCGATCTCCGCGAAACTTTCGGTGAATTCGGCGAAGTATCAAGCTCAAGCGTCATCACCGACAAGTTCACCGGCCGCTCCAAAGGTTTCGGCTTCGTTGAAATGCCCAACAATGCGGAAGCTTCAGAAGCCATTTCGGCACTGAACGACACCGACATGAACGGCAGAACCATCAAGGTAAACGAGGCAAAACCCCGCGAGCAGCGTCCGATGTCACGCCCGAGGTATTGAGCCATACCGTTTGATAAAAAAGCCGCCGTTTCAACACAGCGGCTTTTTTATTGTCCTCCCGCCGCATTACCGGAAAATACCGTCTGTAACTTTTCTTGCCTCCTCCAGTCCGATGGTGTATCTTTCCGTAAAAGCTGATTTCAGCATACGTTTCCATATTGAGTCCTATGATTGCCGAACAATTCCTGTTCCGCGCCGAAGGGGAGTTCATCCGGCTCCCGGTATGGGGGCACATCCCCCTGAGCAACCCGATGAAACATATTCTCTCCCACCCCTCGTTTCTAAGGCTCAAAGGCATAAGGCAGCTTTCATTTTCGCAGCAGGTATACCCGGGAGCGACGCATACCCGATTCGAGCACTCGATCGGTGTCTACCACCTTATGAAGCTGATCCTGCAGCGCATGGTAAGCAATCCGCTGGCCGGAAACCTGCAGGACGATCGGCTCCGTTTCGACGACAGGAACTGTCGCCTGCTGCTTGCAACCTGCCTCCTGCACGATATCGGCCACTACCCCCATGCGCATGTGATTGAGGAACGGATACCTTCCGGCGGTTCCGGCCCGGTATTCGAGCATCACGAAAATCTCTCCGCACGCTTCATCTATCAGGAAAAACCGGGATTTCCCTCTATAGCGGAAACCCTGCTGGAAGAGTGGAAGGTTGACCCGGAAGAGGTAATCGCGCTGATCCGGGGCACATCGCAGAGCGGACCGGGAAAGCTTATCAGCGGCACCCTCGATCCCGATAAAATGGACTACCTGATGCGCGATGCGCATCATTGCAACATCCCCTACGGCAGCATCGACATCGAACGACTGATCGAGTCGTTCGTACCCGATCCCGAACGGCAGCGATTCGCCATTACGGAAAAAGGTATCGCGCCGCTCGAAAGCCTGCTGTTCGCCAAATACATGATGATGCGAAACGTCTATTGGCACCATACCGGACGCGCGCTTTCCGTCATGCTCCGACGCCTGATGCAGACGGTAATCGACGAACAGCTGCTTGACAGCCGTCAGCTGAGAGAGCTTTTCTACGACAATGCGGACGACAGGGTGCTCTTTGAACTTAAAGCGCTGATGCCCTGCAGATCAAAGGAAGTCCACCGACTGCTCGACGACATCCTGCAGCGCAGGGTATACAAACGGGCTATAACCATTCAGCCATACACGGATGGCATTCCGGACGAGCGCTGGTTTGCTTTCGCCTCGGACAATACGCTATGCAGGCAGAAAGAACTTGAAATATGCGATCTGCTCGAAAAGCGATGCGGCATCGGCCTGACCGGTCTCGAAGTACTTATCGATGCTCCTTCGGGCAAGGACATATTCGATTACAATGATCTCCGTGAATTAAGGGTCTACCCAACCCGTTCGAAGCATCTGCACTATTCGCTGGAACTCACCTCCGAATACTGCCGTTTCGACGATTTCGGTGAATCGGTATTCCGCTCGGATTTTATTCTCTCGTTCGAACGTTATACTAAAAAATTCCGGTTGCTCTGCCGCGAAGATCTTGTCGATAAGATATCGCAGCATATGAATGCGATCATTGAAATCCTGCAACCGTAATAATTGTATATTGCAGCGATAAACTCAAATACATATCTGATATGGAACAGCAACAGGACAAATTCTACAAAGGGCTCTTCTTCGGAGCAGCGCTCGGTGCCGCAGCAGGAACCGTCATGGGACTGCTTTTCGCCCCGCACAAGGGAACGGAAACACAGCAGATCATCTCGGGAAAAGTAAAACATGCCATCGACAAGGCATCGGACTATTACGAAAGCTCCGAACCCGACAGCACCTACTCAAACGAGGCAAAGAAACGCTCTCAGGAGATCATCGATACGGCACGCGACGAAGCGAAAAAAATCCTGAACGAGGCGAACAATCTCATCCGCGAGATAAAGGGTCACGTAAAACAGGAAAACGACTGAACGATGCTGACCAGCAAAAATACTGCCGCAGCTCAAGACTGCCGTGATGGTTACGCCGTCATGCTCCTTCATGCATTCCCCCTCTCTTCAGAGATGTGGGTTCAGCAGCTCGATGCGCTTGATAAGGAAAAAACAGCCGCAATCGCACCGAACTCCTACGGCATAGAAGGATCTGAAGCTCGCGCGTCATGGAACTTCGGGGAGTATGCGGAAGAACTTGCCGGAATGCTCGACGCCATAGGATGCAGGAAAGTCACAATCGTCGGACTCTCCATGGGAGGCTATCAGGCACTCGCCTTTTACAGGCTGTTCCCTGAACGCACGGCGTCGCTCGTGCTCTGCGATACCAGAGCGGAAGCCGATGCTCCCGATGCCGCAAGGCAGCGGCAGGAGTTCATCGATGCCGTTGAGCGCGGAGGCCCGGAAGAAGCCCTCAAACGGATGATTCCGAACTACTTCACTCCCGAAACGCACAGCGGTAATCCTCAACTGGTGGAACGAGCCGAAACGATGATCGCCGCACAGTCCGTTACCGCCATCACTTCGGCCATGAAAGCCATCATGAAGCGCGAAGATTCAAGCTCGCTCCTGCCGGAAATCTCATGCCCGGTTCTGGTGCTTAACGGACTGGAAGACCGGCTCACCACGCCGGCAACAGCCGCCGGGATTGCGGCAGGAATCCCTGGAGCCGCTATAGAGCTGATCGAAAACGCCGCGCACCTCTCGAACATGGAACAGCCCGACCGTTTCAACCGGTTGCTGCTCGATCATATCCGGCAGGTAACGCGAAACTGAAGCAACTGTCGCATCATGAACAGTTACCCCGGGCGCATGTCAGGCCTCGAGGGAATCAATGATTTCGAAGAAATTCGGGAAGGAGACTCCGACCACAGCGCTGTCGGAAAGCTCAATTGACTCACCGGAAGCCCGGGCCGCAACAGCAAAACTCATTGCGATGCGATGATCGTCGAAACACTCGACGGTTACCGTTCCGGTCGGCCTGCTCCTGCGCCGGATAACCCTGAACCCGTCAGGATACTGCTCGCACTCGAAGCCGAGACGTTCGAGATTCACCACGACGGCATCGATACGGTCACTCTCTTTCGTGCGCAGCTCTTCGGCATTGTGCAGCTCGAACTCGCCAGACACGAAAGCCGATAATACCGAAAGCATGGGCAGCTCGTCGATCACCCCCGCAACGACAACCTTGTCGCTGATAACAAGCGGCTTCATGTCCGGCGTACTGCGAACAAGAATATCGCCGATATATTCTCCGCCGATAATTCTGCCGTTTTCGATGGTAATATCCGCTCCAGCTCCCGAAAGCACGGAAATGAATTCCACCCTTGTCGGGTTGAGGCAAACGTCCCTGATGATAATTTCGGAGTTGGTGCCAAGCAGGCCGAGAGCAACCAGAAAACATGCCGCCGAAGGATCGGCGGGGATATAAAACGGTTTTGCTGCAATGGTTTTCCTGCCGGGAATGACGATCACCCGACCGCCGTCTGGCCGATCGATGGTTTCGAGGCCGAGCATCAGCTCGGTATGGTCACGCGAACGGATCGGTTCGATAATGCGCGTTTCGCCATCGGCATGCAACGCGGCAAATGCCACCAGCGACTTTACCTGCGCGGAAGGAACCGGCAAAGAATACTCTATCGGTTTCAGATCCCTGGTACCCCGAATGCGCACGGGAGCCGTTCCGGACGGAGAAAGCTCTATACCGGCGCCCATCATGCGCAGCGGTTCGGCAATTCGCTTCATTGGGCGTTTCATCAGGGAACTGTCGCCCACAAGCTCGCTTTCGAAAGGCTGTGCGGCAAGAATTCCGGCAAACATCCTCATGGTGCTGCCCGAATTGTCGCACATCAGCTGTTTTTCCGGTGCCGTGAAGCTCCAGAGCCCCCCGGATCTTATGACGACCTTCCTGACAGGGCGGCCATATGAGCCAATAATCTCTCCCTGATCGACAGCAATGCCGGCAGCACGGAGAACACCGAGCGTTGACTGGTTATCGAAACCCGCGGAAAAGTTCGTAATCTCTGTAACGCCCGCCGAGAGAGCGCCGATAAGCGCCGCACGATGCGAGATCGATTTATCGGGAGGCAATGCCGTCACTTCACCTGTAAAAAAGCCCATCTGTCTGTTTTTTTATCTTGCAGAAAAAAAGCAGCCCCTTTTTCGGAAAGGAGCTGCTTGTAACACTCACCCTGCAAACCATTACGATCAGGAATTGCGCTCTTCATTGGCTCTCTGAGCCCTGCGCTTGCTTCTCGAACGTTTCAGACGGCTGTCCACCGACGGTTTTACAAAGTATGCTTTCTTACGGAACTCCTTCAACACGCCCGCTCTTTCGTACTTCTTCTTGAAGCGTTTGAGCATTTTGTCGATGGATTCGTTATCATTAATCTGCACACTGACCAAAAGAAATCACCCCCTTCGATAAAGATAAGATCAACGTCTTAATTTCAGTTTGATAAGATCGGTCAGGCTTTCGGCGGTTTTATCCTTTCCGGAATTCACCTGAACGTTTTCAAGCAGCTGCTTTCTGCCGCTCTTACAAAATTCCACTATAATAACATAGGCTCCGCTTCCTGTCGCCTGTTTCTCTCGGACGACGCCGACTTCATCGAGAGCCTGATGATAAAGGGCATCTCCTTTGGCGTAGATTCCGTGAGGAGAATAGACCTGGCAATCATCGGGATTCAACTCGTCGGGATTCAGTTCCCTGTCGATCTGGATCTGCCACTCCTTAAGCAGATGCACCTGATTGCAGACCGAACACCGTATCCAGTACTGATTCTCGGCTGAAGACGGAACTTCTTCAGCACCGGATTTTGCATCTTTCGACTTTTTAGCAGGTTTCGCAGCAAGAAGATCGTCAACCTTCGGCTTGTCACTCGGCATCCATTCGCCAACAAAAACCTTATCCGTCACCTGCCCGCACCCTTCACAGAATCCGGGCTTTATTTTACCCTCCAAAATATACTGCCTTTTTCTGGACTCTGCCTTCATAACACTTCGCTGATTGATACTGTACCACGAGAAAACGGTGCATTTGAAAAACCGAACCGAAGGAAACACCCGTTTACGCCGATCGGACCTCTTGAAAACCCGATATCCGGAAACTTCAGGACAGCTTAAATAAGTAAATATCCAAAAAAAAACAACCAGATAATTTCACAATTTTCAACCCGGAAAAAGAGCCCGAAACAACCCTCTCTCCTCACTTATGCGTCAGCGCGTCGATAAGATCGGATTTGGTCAGCAACTGCAGCCTGCCGTCAGAAAGACCGATAAGCACGCCTGATGAACTCTCCTGCAACTTTCCGGAAAGCTCCGATATCGTCGCGTCCGGCTGGCAGACCGGAAACGGCTGCTCCATGAAACCCACCACCTTCGAATTCATGGCATCGTCGTTCTCGATGAGAATCGAGAGAATCTTGTTCTCGCTGATGCTGCCGATAGGTGTACCGTACGAAACAATAGGAAGCTGCGACACGTCGTTCTGCTTCATCATCTCAAACACTTCGGCAAGTGTGGATTCAGGGTTTGCCGAAATCAGGTCCTTACGGGCCTTAAGCTGCAGAATATCTTCGGCGGTAATCTTTTCAAGAGCGGTTTTAGCCTTCCGGTAAAACCCTTTCTGCTTCATCCATGCATCCCTGAACATTTTACTGAGATAATATCCCCCGAAGTCGTTCAGCACGGCAACGACACAATCTCCTTCGCCATATCCGGCTGACGCACGAAGCGCTGCCGCCATAACCGCTCCGGACGAACCACCGGCAAAAACAGCCTCAGCCCTGAACAATTCACGTCCGCAATTGAAAGCTTCGTCGTCGGAGACCTGTACGATTTCGTCAATAACCGAGGGATCCCAGAATCCCGAAGGTTCCGGAGCACCAATCTCTTCAAGTTCATATACCGAGGGTCCGCTCGAGCCTTCTTTCGTGAACAGGCCGCGATAAACCGATCCTTCCGGCTCGACGCCGATAATTTTAACTGACGGTTTTTCCGCCTTGAGATAACTCCCGATACCTGAAATCATGGCGCCTGAAATCATCGGCACGAAAACATGCGAAACCCTGCCTTCCGTCTGTCGCAATATCTCGAAACCGGTAGAGGCGGCATGAACATCGCGACTGACCGGATTTTCATACATGTTGGCAAAAAAGGCATTGGATATATTCCTTACGAGGCTTTCAGCAACTTTAACGCAGCTTCGGGGTTCACCCGGCAGGGCATCGGAAGGCGTAATCACAAGTTCGGCTCCAAGAGCTCTCAGAACATCCTGTTTTTCCCGCGATATTTTATCCGGAGCCGCAAGGAGCAGTTTGTACCCGCGACTGACTCCGGCCATGGCGAGCGCAATGCCGCTGTTGCCATATGTCCAGTCAACAAGCGTCATGCCCGGATGGATGAGTCTCCGTTCCTCTGCATCACGGATCACCGCCGATGCAGCCCGGTAGTAATGCGAACAGGCTGGATTCATATACTCCAGTTTCGCCATCAGCCGAGGCTTGAGATTGCGCGCCATCTGCCCTATAAGCACCAGAGGAGTCTCTGTTGAAATTCCGAAGATATCGTGGTTCGACATGATTATGGTAGTAAGAAATTGTGTCCGTACCCTCGACTACAATGCTTCCGCTCAAGATATACATTAATTGACGAATACAAGATATGCAAGAGCGTTCGCAATGCATCCGCAGAAGCACGGTAAAAAAAAGTCGATCCCTGAACATTCAGAATGCCACGGGCGTTGTCCGCCCCGCTTTCGGAGTGTTTTAAAAAGCGAAAGGGCCGCCTTTCGGGCAGCCCTTTCGCTTTAACGGTATAGAGACAGCACGCTGTCTGCATACATTCTCATAACTGGCTGTACTCGGCGTAAACCCTGTAGGTATTGATAATAAGGAACGCAAGTACGAGAAGACCGAAAATCGTGAAGACCGGGCTTCTCTGTTCTTTCGACGCCTGGCGATCCAGGAAGGGAACGAGAATCCATACGATTGCGCCCACCGTAAAGAGTACAATGGCAAGCAACTCGCCGCCCTCGAACGTGAAATCCTTGAGCAGCTGGAACTGGGCCCAGAAGTACCACTCAGGCTTGATGCCGACAGGTGCAGAACCGAGAGGATTGGCTTCAACGCCGATTTCCCAGGGGAACACTGCTGCCAGATAAATCAGCAGAGCGAAACCGATCATCCAGCCAATAGCATCCTTTGCAAGGAAAGTCGGAAAGAATTTCTCGTAACCCTTGATAAGACCGGCCTCCTTGTATCCGATAGGAGAAGAGGTGCCGAGAACCTGAACCAGCAGAAGGTGAGCGGAAAGCACAAGCAGGAGAAGCCCCGGAAGCAGTACGACGTGCAGTGAGAACATGCGGGTAAGGGTTTCAGCGCTGACATCCTTGCCGCCGCGAAGTATATCGACAAGCAATGCTCCGCCGGGCATAACCTTGGGAACTTCGGTACCGACCTGGGTTGCAAAGAAAGCAAGCTCGTTCCAGGGAAGGAGGTACCCGGTAAATCCGAAACCGAGAGCGAGAACGAGCAATACGAAACCGCTGACCCACATAAGCTCGCGCGGCTTACGGTAGGATTTCATGAAGAATGTGCTGAACATGTGAATGAACGCCATGCCGATCATAAGGTTTGCAGACCAGGCATGCACCTGACGGATCAGCCAGCCGAAAGGCACCTCTTTCTGAATGAAGACAAACGATGAAAACGCTTCCGCGCCGGTAGGCTTGTAATACTGCAGCAGCAGAAGACCGGTGAGCACCTGGATGATGAAGAAGAAAAGAGTGAGGCCGCCGAAATAGTACCAGAAAGAGAGACGATGCCGGGGAACTTCTTTCTTCTTGAGATAATCGATGACAGGAACAAGGACATAGAATCGCTCCTGGAACCATGCACCGAGCGCACTTACCCGGTTATCCCTGTATGGATTCGGATCCGGACGATCAACAGGCGGCTTGTAGACGCCGCTACTTGCGGCCGCGGATTTAGCGGCTGCAGGTGCTGCTGGCTTTACAGCGCCTGCAGCAGGTTTAGCTGCAGCAGGAGCGGCCGGCTTGGCGGCACCCGGTGCAGGAGGTTTCGGCTTGGCAGGAGCTGTTCCTGCGGCAGCGTTCTGATTGTTCTCGGCCATATTTTCTGACTCCCTTGGTTTTTCAACAACGTTTAAAATTAAGCTTTGGATACAATGAGATCGTCACCTTCGACTCTGACAGCGTACTGTGCAAGCGGCAACGGCTGCGGTCCGGAAATAATCTCGCCGGTCTGTTTGTACTTTGCGCTGTGGCAGGGGCAGAACAGAAGATTCTCCTTATCCTCCCAGCGAACAAGGCAGCCCAGATGGGTACATATGGCGCTGCACGCGGTCAGCTGGCCATTGTCATTGACGACGATAACCTTATCCTGGTTGAAAGGATAGATTTTACCGGTATTTTCAGGAACTTCGGAAGCTTTGCCGACAACCATTTCGTTTACCTCTTTCACTTCTTTTACGGGAGGAATAATGTACTTCACTACAGGATAAAGCGTCGATACCGCGACTGCGGCGCCGACGCCGCCGACAACCTTGCCCAGAAAACTGCGACGTTCGAAATTTACGCCCTTAAGCCCGTCTTCCCTCGGTTTCCCGCCGGAAACCGCCCCGGAAGAAGAAACTGACGCACCATCTTCAAGTCCGCCCATTCTGGCCGGGCTCTTGAAATTACCTTGTTGTGCCATTACGATCTATCTCCTTTTTTTAATGCGATTGTTAAGAAAATCAATGCCTGGCCGACAAATGCCTGTCTGATAATCCTGCCGAGACAGTGCCCCCGGACCTTTCACAGTAAGGACAGTACAAATAAATTTTGAAGATATTATTTTTTACCGTTTAAACCAATCAGAACGACCTTTAAAATAATTATAGGAATCATACATGAACGAAGGCTGCCCCTCTCGCCAAACCCTGCTCCGGGTAAAAAAACGCATGAATCGCGACTGCAGCCTAACCGGATTCAGATACTCGGATATGCCGCTGATTCCATTCAGTTGTTCACCACCTATCCGTAAAGAGATGTTTGATGCGAACCTGAGATAGAAAGGCCCGGCATCGAGCGCTTTTTTCTGGGAAATGGTTACCGACGCATCGCTGGAAAACAGTTCGAGAGTCCTGCCATGAGGAGGCGAAAACAAACCGACAGCATAATCCCGCTCATTGAACTGCAGCGAATCGATGACTGATGATTTTTCTTCCATATTATCATGCAGCATCAGCAGGCTCAATGGCCTGAAGCCGCCGTTCCTGAAAAAAACCATGTAGTAGATGAGATCATACCGATCGGAAAACGCCCTGCCCCAGTACCACCGCGAAATATATTCCTGCATGGGCATGGTGCCGAGATTATGATCATGGTATCCGTCCCCCGAAAATCCGATATGCCGCGAGCCGCCCCCGTTTTCGCCGGTTATGTCTATAAAACCGCTGACATCTGCCTTCGGAACGCTCAGAAGCCACTGGTGACAAGATCCCGGCTCAACGCTGTTTCTGTCTTTTTTTGCATAGCAGACGCGACGACACGTCCTGAACAGCAATCCGGCCCGTACCTGTCGATTCCTTGAAGGAAAGGAAAAATCGATATCGAGCCGATACTCGTCACTCTCTTTATCGTAGCTGAAACGGTTGTTCTCAAACCCGATGCCGATACCCTCCCGGTCGGCATGAAAAAGACCGAGGCCTCCCTCTCTGATGAAATTGAGCGTTTCCCGTCCCTGTTCATAAAGCTGAAAACTGAAACCCGCATGTTCGGAAGGCAAGGGCATTGCCTTGCTACCGCTGCGTTTCCACTCATCATAGCGCTGCATGTAATAGGGGGAGAACGGGAAACCGGAAAACCAGATAAGTACGACAGATATGCCCCTGACCTTATCTTCCGCATCGAAATACCACCACTCGTAGGCGCCCGGCTTCTGCAAGTCGTGCCAGACTTCCTGTTGTGATTCGGTGGTGATATTCATACAGGAAACAAAACGGTTCTGTCATGAAAAGCGACTGTAACCCGTACAGGCTTTGCCAGGAACATAAATGATAACGAGAAGGAAATGAAGGCGGATATGTTTTTTTGTACCGGCAGCAGATGACCTCTGCGGGAACAACTGGTGGACAGAGAGGGAATCGAACCCCCGACACAAGGATTTTCAGTCCTTTGCTCTACCAACTGAGCTATCTGTCCGTGTTTGTGACGCACATAATAACAAAAGCGCACTACAATTCAAAAAAGAAAAAACAATTCAGGCAGAAACCGCAAACAGCGCCGGGAAAGAGCACTCCCTCCCGGCAAACCTGCGGCTAATCGGAAACAACGATACGCTCTATTCCTCTCTCGATCCTGCGAAACACGGTTTCCCGGCCAAGAACTTCGAGCATATGATAGAGGCTCGGGCCGAAACTCACGCCCGATACGAGTATTCTCAGGGGGTGAATGAGTGCCGCAGCTTTCAGCCCGCGAGGAGCTACAAACTCTTTAAGTGCCGCTTCGATCGACTCTGCAGTGAAGGGCTGCAGCGTTTCGAGTACCGTCATAAACTCGCGAAGCAGGTCATTTGTCTCAGGCGTCCAGCGCTTTTTTACCGCTTCTTCCTCATAGGTTTCGGGTTCGAAGAAAAAGTAGGATGAAAAGGTCACAAACTCATGCTCAAAACCAACCCGCTCGCGCATCAGCTCGATAACCTGGCTGAGATAACTGTCGCCGGTTATTGTTTCGCGTCTCATGACCGACTCTTTTTTATCGAGTTCTTCGACAAGAATGGGCCTGATGGTATCGATGATCTGAGCTGCGGGGCGGTTCTTGATATACTGCTTTTCCAGCCAGTTCAGTTTTTCCGTATTGAATACCGCTCCGGCCTTGCCTACCCGTTCAAGAGAAAATTTATCGATAAGTTCCTGAAGACTGTAAACCTCCTGTTCGGTACCTTCGCCTTCGTTCCAGCCGAGCATGGCAACGAAATTCACGATAGCGTCGGCGCTGTACCCCTTTCGAATATAATCCTCTACAGCCACGTCGCCCTGACGCTTGCTGAGTTTCGAGCGATCCGGATTCAGCAGGAGGGGAAGATGCGCGAATTTCGGAGGATCCCAGCCAAAAAACTCATAGAGTAGCAGATGTTTCGGCATGGACGGCAACCATTCTTCTCCCCTGATGATATGGGTAAACTCCATAAGATGGTCATCGATGACGCTCGCGAAATGATAGGTGGGAAAACCATCAGATTTCATAAGAACCTGATCATCGATAGTAGAGGAATCAAACTCTACCGGCCCCCTGATCATATCCTCAAACCAGACGGAAACATAATCCGGCACCTTCATGCGAATCACATAGGGCGCCCCCTCTTCAAGCTTTCTGCGGATCTCGCCGGAAGGCATGGATCCGCCCATCTCTTCGGGAAGCCATTTCCGGTTGTATTTCGGCTGGAGACCCTGTTTGAGCTGTAACTGGCGATTCTCTTCGAGCTCCTCTGACGTCGAAAAACAGTAATATGCGTTATTGTCTTCGAGCAGCCTGGTGCAGTATTCGCCATAAACAGTCAGACGTTCCGACTGGACATAGGGCCCGAAATTCCCGCCGCGCTCAGGGCTTTCATCTGCGACTATACCGGCCCATTCAAGGGTCCTGACAAGATTCTGCTGCGCACCCTCCACTCTCCGGCTCTGATCGGTATCTTCGATCCTGATGACGAAATCCCCTTTCATCCTTTTTGCAAACAGGTAGTTGTAGAGAGCGGTACGAAGACCGCCGACATGAAGATAACCTGTCGGTGAAGGCGCAAACCTGGTTCTGACCCTATGACCAACCATAATGTGACGTGAATACTGTTAAATAAATGTTATTGACAGGAATAATGACCGGTGTCAGGAGCACGGAATTTAAAAAAAAACGCTGTCTTTTGAAGTGACAAAATCTCATGGGCCCCCGGCAGGAAAAAAACTCCTGAAACCCTAAAAAGCCTGCTGATGGAACTTTTTATGGGTAAACTTTTTGCATTAGATCGCAGTTTACTTTTAATTACTTTTAAAGTAGCAAGTTACACTCAAGAGCGCCATTTTGCATCAACCACTCAGTCATCTTATGTCAGAAACGAAGAAAAAAATCGCAGCGAAAGTTAAAGATCCTGTCAGAAACGTATTCAAACCAGTGCGCGACGAGGACACCCCCGGACGTGATCCGCAGCAGAACAATCCGAATCCTGTGAGATTTCCCGGTTTTCTTGTCGTCATGATGCTCGGTCTTCTGTCGCTTTTCGTCTTCCAGAGATTTTTCTCATCGGCCCAGAACCCTGAAATCACCTATAACCAGTACAGAAAGGTTCTTGAAAACGACCTCGTAACCGATATAAAGGTAAAGACATATGCCGACAGATCAGCCGTACTTGAAGGGCTTCTGAAAGCTCCTTCGCAACTGGAACTCAAGAACAGACGTCTCCTGCAGACAGACCGTTTCAGCGTAACTGTTCCCTCCTTCACGCTCGAGCAGACCGATCTGCTCGCGACTAAAGGCATACAGGTAACCGTCGAGGAAGGATCAAGCGGTCTGGACACATTTTTTATCCTGTTCGCCCCATGGATTATTTTCGGTCTGATCTACTTCTTCATGTTCAGGCGTATGGCCCAGCAGAATGGCGGAGCGACCAAAAACATGTTCAGCTTCGGAAAAAGCCGCGCAAAGATGATCAGCGAATTCGACGTGAAGGTAACCTTCAAGGATGTTGCGGGAGTCGATGAAGCGGTGGAGGAGCTTAAGGAAACGGTTGAATTCCTGACAAATCCGGAAAGGTTCCAGAAAATCGGGGGAAAAATCCCCAAAGGCGTACTGCTGCTCGGCCCTCCGGGAACAGGCAAAACCCTCCTTGCAAAAGCGATTGCTGGCGAAGCGAAGGTACCCTTCTTCTCGATATCCGGAGCCGATTTCGTCGAGATGTTTGTCGGCGTCGGAGCCGCACGGGTTCGGGATCTTTTTGAGCAGGCAAAGAAAAACTCTCCGTGCATCGTATTCATCGACGAGATCGATGCAGTCGGCAGAAGTCGCGGAGCCGGTCTCGGCGGCGGCCATGACGAACGCGAGCAGACGCTCAACCAGCTCCTTGTGGAAATGGACGGATTCACCACCACCGACAATGTCATTCTCATAGCTGCAACGAACCGCCCTGATGTACTTGACAGCGCATTGCTCAGACCCGGGCGCTTCGACAGACAGATAACCATCGACAAACCGGATATCCGTGGCAGAGAAGCCATTCTTGCCATACACACCCGTAAAACTCCCCTGGCTGATGACGTAAGCATTTCCGTGCTGGCCAAAAGCACTCCGGGATTTTCCGGCGCAGACCTTGCCAATCTCGTCAATGAAGCGGCCCTGATCGCTTCAAGAAGCGATCAGGAAACCATTACTGCTGAAGATTTCGAGCAGGCGCGCGACAAGGTGCTGATGGGACCGGAACGCAGAAGCATGTTCATTACTGAGGAACAGAAGAAACTTACCGCCTATCACGAGGCCGGACATGTGCTGGTTGCCGCCTATACGCAGGGCTCCGATCCCATCCACAAGGTCACGATCATTCCGAGAGGCCGCAGCCTTGGCCTGACTGCCTACCTGCCTGTCGAAGACCGGTACACGCAGAACCGTCAGTACCTGCGCGCAATGATCACCTATGCTCTCGGAGGAAGGGTTGCCGAAGAACTGGTTTTCAACGAAATCACCACCGGAGCCGCCAACGATATAGAGCGGGCAACCGATCTCGCCCGAAGGATGGTGCGGCAATGGGGCATGAGCGAGAAACTCGGGCCGATCAATTACGGAGACAGCCATAAAGAGGTCTTTCTCGGCAAAGACTACTCGCACATTCGTGAATACAGCGAAGAAACCGCAATGCAGATAGACAATGAGGTCAGGAAAATTATTATCGAATGCATGGATAACGCAAAAGCCATTCTTAATGAGAAAAAAGAGCTGCTCGACAGAATCGCCATCTCGCTCATAGAAAAAGAAACACTGAACGCCAGGGAGATAGAAGCTATTTTAGGAACCACATAACACGGACCCTCTACTTTCAGCGTATAAGAACGATACCCGAATGCATACGGTACTTATGTTATTCATAGGCATTGCTGCCGGTCTGCTGTCCGGAATGTTCGGTGTGGGAGGAGGCATCATTATCGTACCTGCCCTGGTTCTGTTGCTTGGCATGAGCCAGCACAGCGCAACAGCCACCTCACTGGTTGCACTGTTATTGCCGGTGGGGATTCTCGGAGTGCTGGAATACTATCGGGCGGGGAAAATCTCGGTCGAAAACATCTGGATCGGGCTCGTCATCGCAGCAGGGCTTTTTGCCGGAGCATTTTTCGGGGCAAAAATAGCAGGATCAGTGTCCGGAGACATCCTTCGAAAAGCTTTTGCTGTTTTTATCGGAATTGTTGCCCTTCGTTTATGGTTTAAATAACTACATACACCACAACAACCTAAGCCACATCACCATGGGAAACACAACAACAAAAGCTGATCTGGTCAATGTTATCGCTCACAAAACCGGCATGACGAAAAATGAAACCGAATCCGTGGTTGACTGTCTGTTCGAAAGCATCATAGAGTCACTGAAAGCCGGCAAGAGAATCGAGATCAGGGGATTCGGCTCGTTCAATATCCGTCATAAAAACCTGCGTCAGGCCAGAAACCCGAGAACTGGAGAGAAGGTCACGGTAGACCCCAAGAACGTGCCTACTTTTAAAATATCAAAGGAGTTCAAACATGCGGTCAGCGAGAGCCTGAAAAACGGCGTTGTCTGAGTGCACGACCCGGAATTCACCCCGATGAACGGCCAGGGGCTTTCTCATCGGGGAGCAGCTGATAATCAGAGAGAGAAAGGATCGTCTATCAGCTCGAAGACAACCTGCCGGTACGTTTTGGTGTCTCGAAAACATACCTTGATGTAATGGAGGTTATCCGGATTGAAAATGTCATCGCCTTTCTCTGCAGCATGCAGGATGACGTGCCCCTTGTGATGACCGAGCTCCTTGCCGAGATCTCCCCATTTCCTGAATACGATATTGGTGTATCCGCCCCCTTCCCTTATGGACAGTATATCCGGATCGGCAATATCGGCGATAAGTTCAGGAGCCGAGAGCAGCGACATCTCCTTGCCTAGCCAGATGCTGATCAACTCGAAATGAAATGGAAAAAACAGGGAATTACGGATATAGAACCCCCTGTTCCCGTTCCTGACAGCGTCGGTGAAACGTTTCGTCATACCGCAGGTATGGTTAATAATTGAAAAACAGGAACCAGAGCAGGCCGAAAACCGGTATCAGCAGCGGCACCGAATATTTATAGACATACTCAAGAAAATCAGGCACATTGACGCCTGACTGGGCTGCGATATTCTTGACCATGAAATTCGGGGCATTGCCGATATAGGTCATTGCGCCGAAAAACACCGAGGCAATCGAAATCGCCATCAGATAGACTCCTGACTGCACATCGCCCTCGATGGGCGAAGCCGTGCCCGAGGCAAACTCCATGACATGCTGCGGATCGGTCATATCGAGACCGAACTTTCCAAGCGCACCGGCAAAAAAGTTAAGATAGGTCGGCGCATTGTCGAGCACTCCCGAAAGCGCGCCGGTCATCCAGTAAAACGTCGTTACAGAAAACTCGGCCGCATGAGTTGCGGCATATGCCCCTATGAGTTCGAGAGCAGGAATCATGGTCGCAAAAATACCGACAAACAGGAAGGCGACCTCCTTGATCGGCTCGAAGTTGAATTCGTTACCGCCGAGTGCGTCGGGATTCGCTGTCCTGTATGCAGCTATGGCCACACCGAACATGATCAGCTCACGAATGCCGAGCGGCAGATGGAAAAGCTCCTGCAGACTTGGAAATCCGCTGATAACTGCAGGATCGAGGAACACCGAAACGATTATGACGCCGAGATAGACGAAATTTGTTTTACCGATAATGGAAATCCCCCGTTCCGCCGATTTTTCGGCTCCTTCCGACCTTTCCGCCCTCGCATCGAGGAGCATGAATACAGAGACGAGGCAGATAACCGTCAGAAGCCACGGCAGCCACACTTTCGATATCACCCAGAAAAAAGGAACCCCTTTGAGAAATCCGAGAAAAAGAGGAGGGTCGCCTATCGGCGTGAGCCCTCCGCCGATATTGCTGACAATGAAAATAAAAAACACGACATGAAAGGGCTTCAGGCGACCCGCATTCATCCGCATGAACGGTCTTATAAGCAACATCGAAGCACCGGTCGTACCGATAAGGTTGGCAAGTACCGCACCGAACGCCAGCAACATACCGTTCACGAGCGGCGTTCCACGCCGCTCGATCCTGATGAGAATGCCGCCGGAAACAACAAACAGCGATGAAACCAGGGCGATAAACGAAAGATACTCCTCGAGAGTATGTTCGAGAACATGCCATCCGTGGTCCATCATAAACCCGTAATAAACCGCCACGACTGAGGCGAGCCCCAGTGAGACCCTGGGATAGTTATGCTCCCAGAAGCGAGAATAAAACAACGGCCCGGTCGCGATCATCAGCAGAAGAAGCACGAAAGGGATAACCAGCCAGAGCGGCGGCAGATGCATGGCCGCCGCAGCATGGCCTTCGGCTGCAAACAGCGGCGCACTGCCGGAAACCGTCAGAAACAGTACCGTAAGGATGGAAAGAACAAGAGACTTATGGTTTCTCACGTTATATCATTCCCCCTCGAACTCGGTGAGCGAATAAAGGCTGTAGCCCTTTTCCCTGATTTTCCTTTCTCCGCCGACATCCGGCAGATTGACGATGAATGCCATTTCGGCAACAACTCCGCCTACCTTCTCAACCAGTGCAGCAGCGGCAAGAGCCGTACCGCCGGTAGCAAGAAGATCATCGACCAGCAGCACCCGTTTCCCTTTTTCCAGCGCATCCATGTGGATTTCGATCCTGTCGCTGCCGTACTCGAGATCATACTCCTGCGAAACGACATCCGCAGGCAGCTTACCCGGCTTTCTGACAGGAACGAACCCCTTGCCCAGCGTATAGGAGAGCGCCCCGCCGATAATGAACCCGCGAGCCTCGATGCCGACAATGGCATCGAAATCGACGCCGTTCTGCAGATAGTGCTGTGTGAGGCTGTCGATCACAAGGCGGAAACCCACCGGATCCTTGATAAGCGTGGTAATATCGCGAAACATGATACCTTTCTTCGGGTAATCCGGAATCGAACGGATTCTTGATTTGATATGCATGGAGCAGATGGATTTAAAGGTTGCGGGCAATAGAAGCGAAAGAACTCAAACGTATTAAAATAACAGTCTCCCGTTCAAATTCAAATCATTGTCCGCCTCGCCGGCGAGCACCCGGAGTACCCTGCCCTTCAGACTTCGGGCATCGACAGGAGCACTCTCGGCCGCTGCCGTAACATGCAGATAATTTCCTGTATAACCGGTGCATATTACTGCTCCTCCCGGCTCTTCGGAGCACTCCTCAACAAGTATGGAGCACTCCTTTCCGGTAAAACGCGAAACAAAAGCGGATCGTTTGCGCTTGTCGAGTTCCATAAGTTCCCTGCTTCTCCGATCAGCTTCCGAAGGAGGAACAATGCCCCGCAGACCGGCAGCCACCTGATGCGCAAGCAGCGTTCCGGGACGGACAGAACATGAAAACACGTGGAGATAAGCCGCCGGCAACTCCTCAAGAAAATGGCACATCTGCAGAAACTCCTCCGGAGTTTCGCCGGGATATCCTGCAATGACATCGATGCCGACGGCGCAATCCTGAATTGCTTCAACGGCCGCTCTGATGCGATGCCTGAAAACCTCGACGCTGTAGCGGCGCCCCATGGCCTTAAGAACGCTGTCCGAACCGCCCTGCAAGGGAACATGAAAATGCGGAGCAATTATTTTCGACGATGCGACAACCCGCAGCAGGGAATCATCGAGAATATCGGGTTCAAGAGAACTTATCCTTATCCGCTCGACCGCCACCGCTTCGAGTCGCTGAAGCAATCCGGCAAGCCCCTCGCCATTGAAACGATAATCGCCGATATTGACGCCGGTCAGTACGATTTCGCGAAAACCGGCAGCCGCGAGAACATGGGCCCGATCGACAATCATGTCCGGCGACAGTGAACGCGAACGGCCTCGCGCAAAAGGAATCGCGCAATAGGCACAGCCGTAATCGCACCCGTCCTGAATCTTCAGGAAAGCCCTCGTCCTTGCCTCGGCATAACTGCCGGCGAATGAGTACCCCGGATGAATCTCTGCGCTTTCCTGGACGCACGAAACCCTCACAAGAGGCGGATCGGGCCGGGTTTCAAATGCATGTAGATAAGAATCGATCGTGAATTTATCATTGCTGCCGAGGACGGCGTGCACGCCCCGAATGTCCGCAAGATGTTCCGGGCGGAGCTGCGCATAGCAGCCGATAACAACCACGCAGCTGCCGGGATTGCGTCTGATCATGCGCCGTATCGCCTGACGGGATTTCTGTTCCGCCTGTCCGGTCACCGCGCAGGTATGGACAATGATCAGATCCGCACCGTTTTCAATCGAAGAAATCCGCCATCCTTCGGAAGAAAGTCTGTCGAGTATTGCCGACGTTTCCGAATAATTCAGTTTACATCCCAATGTTACTGCAGCAACACTCGGCATATGCCTTCCTGTCATAGTAGTATCAAAAATTTTTATCATGTAAAATAAAGAACAGGAATAGAATCATTACCATGCAACAAAAATCTCATCATAGCCGTTTGCATACATATCGCCATTAAATTATATTTATCTTTGTATTCATATCCTATTATCATTTCAATCCAAAAGACATCAAAGACATTATATGAACATGCTGAAAAAAGATGCCACATCTCCGGACAAGTATGATCTGTTTGTTCAGAAAATCGATCATTTTCAATCTCTTGTAAAAGAGAAACAGAATCTCCAGGAACAGATAGCCTTCATGTATCAGCAGTTCCAGGAAAAGATGAAACCTCTTGAAGACGAGCTTGCCGCAGTTATGAGGAAACTCGAGCAGAACCTCCCGAGACTTGAAGAAACGGTTCCTTCATCAACTGGAACGGCCAAATACGCCAGAGGGCAGCTCGGCGCATCCATCAAGGAACTTCTGCGATCGAATCCCGACCGCGCATTCAAACCCAAAGATATCGCCGACGCGCTCAATACCAAAAGCACCACGGTAAGTCTCTGGCTTAACAAATACGGTATGTCGGATGAAGAAATGGAACGCATCCCTGCCGGTTCCGGAGGAAAACGATTTGTTTACAAACTCAGGTAACCATTTCTCACGATTTATCATTCAAAACAGAATAAGCGCATGATAGCGCTTATTCTGTTTTATCCCGTTCATATCCAAAAAAACACAACGAAGAAACCCCCCCTGCGTCAGAAGTAATAGCGTTCAATACCCGATATTCCGTCTGTTCCTGACGAAATTCAATCCAAGCGCAACCATTATCATATTTCCCAGCAGCGAAGAACCGCCATAAGAGACGAAAGGCAGCGGTACACCGATAACCGGAATGAGACCGAGCGTCATGCCGATATTGATGACGACATGCACCATCAGCAGAGCCGCATATCCGGCAAAAGTCAGCTCGACGAACCGGTTCTTGATAGAAAAAACAATGGAAATGAACCGCAGAATCAGTACAAGAAAGAAACCTGTCAGAAGAGCCGATCCAATAAAACCAAGCTCCTCGGCAATGACGCAGAAAATAAAATCGGTCCACTGTGCAGGAATAAAACGAAGCTGGGTCTGGGTACCCTCAAGAAACCCCTTTCCGAATAATCCCCCCGAACTGATGGCGATTTTCGCCTGAAGCGCATTATAACCCGCTCCCTGGGGATCCGACATGGGATCGAGAAAGGTCTGAATCCTTTTCATCTGATGCGGCTTCAGAATTTCGGCAGCAAAACGGTGCGTAAGCAACGCAACCGCAAGGCCGGCCGATGTCACCGCAAACTGATGGAAATGAACCTTTTTTTTCATGTATACAAGCAAAACAAACAGCAGCAGAGCCAAACCGAAAATAAAAAAGAGATTGAAAAAGCCGCTGAGCATGAGCATGACGGGAATGGCCAATAACAGAAGCAGATAGAAATTGAAACCGGCCATAATGATCATCGGCGCAATAAATGACAGAAAGGTAAGGGTCGTGCCCATGTCGGGCTGCAGCATGACAAGCATCGCCGGAAAAATCGGTATGGCAAGAGCTATCGCGAGATGGGGAATGGAACGGATGTCGGTCTCATCGTCCGAAAGAAATCGCGCCAGTGCGAGAATGGTCGTCATCTTTGCAATTTCAGAAGGCTGAAAGCTGAAAAAGCCTATGCGAACCCAGCTTGTCTGCCCGGCAATTTTCTTACCGAAAACAAGTACCGCCACAAGCAGTATCACGCCTATGACATAAAAGATATAGGAATTATCGCGGATAAACCGGTAATCGTTGAAATACACGAACAGCATCACGACGGCGCCTATACACCCCCATGCCAGCTGCCGGTAAAACAGAACGGTCTCGCCAGCCCCGTTTGTGGCGCTGTAAATGGCCATCAGACCGAATACGATCAGACCGGTCATCGAACCCAGAAGCCAGAGATCGAGTTTACCTTGCTGTTCCATGCTCATCTTCCGTTACATCTTTTTCTTCAGCATCCGCAGGGATTTCTGTATTGTACACAGAGATGCACCCGACACCATTCAACCGTTGTCCCGATCATGGAAACACCAGTATTTTCCTGCGGTTTCGCCGTTATTGCCGGACCGCCCAATGCAGGCAAATCGACCCTGCTGAACAGGCTGCTTGACTGTAAACTCTCTATTGTAACACCTAAACCACAAACTACAAGAAAAAAAATAACCGGCATCTATCACGACGACCGCAGCCAGATAATCTTCCTTGACACTCCGGGCATCATGCGGCCGCAGCAGAAGCTTCACGAATCCATGCTCTCCATCGTCCGCCAGACGCTCCAGGAAGCAGATATCGTTATAGCTCTCATACCCTACGGCAAAGGAACGGAGCATATCGACCGCGACTTCGTTACGGAACTCTTCGAAAAATGGATACGGCCCGCATCGAAACCAGTCGTCGCCGTACTCAACAAATCTGATCTGGTCAGCCCCGAAACGCAGCGGCAGATCGAAACCTGGATATCGAACACATTTTCACCACTATCGGCCATATCCGTTTCGGCAAAGGAGGGAACCGGCCTTGAAAAGCTGATCGACACGCTTATTCCCTTTCTGCCCATGGATGAACCGCTCTACCCCGAAGAGATGCTGAGCACGGCTCCGGAACGGTTTTTCGTCTCCGAAATCATCAGGGAAAAAATCTTTCTGCAATACGGCAAAGAGGTTCCATACTCCACGGAAGTGGTTATCGACGAATTCAGAGAGCAGCACGAAAACGATCCTTCCAGAAAAGACCTCATCCGCTGTTCGGTCATCGTCGAACGCGATACGCAGAAACAGATTCTCATCGGCAATCGCGGCAGCGCCCTGAAAAAACTTGGCCAGGCCGCAAGAAGCGACATCGAGGAGCTGCTGGGACGCCCGGTATTCCTTGAAATTTTCATCAAGGTACGTCCGGACTGGAGAAAAAAACAGCATCTCCTGAAAAGCTACGGGTACTGAAAGGAAGGCGCGAACGAGCAGGAAAAAATGGCGACCCTGGCGGACGTTTTTCCGGAAACAGAAAACCCTTCCGCAGAGGAAGGGTTTTCTGCTGGTTTTTTCCTGCCGGAAGGCGGTTACTTGCTGCCTTTGGGCTGAGGCTCAAGCTCTGCGGTTGCATCCTCGATCTCTTTCTTTTCGTTCGGATGTGCCTGCAGGTAGGCTTCGATCTCCTCCTTGCTCTTGTCCCTGAAATACTCGAGGGCCGAAAGAATGATGCGCTTGTTCTCCTTGTCGAACTCGATGACCCGGAGCGGCAGGTCATTGCCGACGGCGAACGAAGAATGAATATCCTTCACGCCGCCCTGAAGCAGGTGCGATACCGGCACAAAGCCGTCAACATCTCCGGGAAGGATAACGATGACGCCTTTCTCGATGATCTGCGAAATGCTGCCGGGAGTTTCCGCGCCTACGGCATACTTCTGCTCGAATTCGTCCCACGGATCCGGATTGATCTGTTTATGGCCGAGCGCTATGCGGCGTGCATTGACGTCGAACTTGAGCACCTTGACGTCGAGCTCCTGATTTTTCTTCACCAGTTCGCTCGGATGGCGAATCTTCTTGGTCCAGGAAAGATCGGAGATATGCACAAGACCGTCGACTCCTGCTTCAAGTTCCACGAACACGCCGAAATCGGTGATATTGCTGACGGTACCTTTATGCAGCGAACCTTCAACATATTTTTCGGAAAGCGCAATCCACGGATCCTCGTTCACCCGTTTCATGGAGAGGGAAAGCTTGGTATGATCCTTGTCGATGTTCAGGATCACGCACTCCACCTCCTGGCCGAGAGTGACGAACTGACCCGGATGCTTTATATGCTGCGTCCAGCTCATCTCTGAAATATGGACCAGACCTTCGATGCCTTTCTCGATCTCGACGAATGCGCCGTAATCGGTGATTGACACCACACGGCCGTTGGCTTTCGAACCGACAGGATATTTGATTTCGATATTTTCCCAGGGATGCGACTCAAGCTGCTTCATACCGAGCGAGACACGCTTGGTATTTTCATCGAAGCCGACAACAACAACCTTGATCGGCTGATCGAGTTCGACGACTTCAGAAGGATGGTTGATGCGACCCCAGGTGATATCGGTGATGTGCACGAGGCCGTCGAGACCGCCGAGATCGACGAAGATACCGAAATCGGTGATATTCTTGACAGTACCTTCGAGCACCATGCCAACCTTGATATTGGCCAGCATCTCCTCGCGCCGCGCAGCATACTCCTCTTCGAGGATGACCTTGTGGCTGACGACGATGTTCTGGGTAACGGGATTGATCTTGACGACCCTGAAGTCCATGGTCTGGCCGACGAGAGCGTCGAAGTCGCGCACAGGCTTGACATCGATCTGCGAACCGGGAAGAAAGGCCTCCACACCGGAGAGAGAGACCGTCATGCCGCCCTTGACGCGATTGATGATCTTGCCGCTGATGATGGTATCGTTTTCGATTGAATCGTAAATCTTGTCCCAGATTCTCAGGACGTCGGCTTTCTTCTTGGAAAGAATGAGCTGACCCATCTTGTCCTCGATATTCTCGAGATAGACCTCCACTTCATCGCCGACTTTCACTGCCTCGGCGTCCTCGTCGCGGAACTCGAGCAGGGAAACGATACCCTCCGACTTGTATCCCACGTCGATGGTGACGTCCTTGTTGGAAATCGAGACAATGCGTCCCTTCACGATTTCATCTTCGGTGATTTCGCTCAGCGTGCTCGTATAGAGCTTTTCCATCTCGGCAAGTGCCGACGGCTCGTAGTGCGCGAATACCTTGACCTTCTTTCTTGCAGGCCGTTCCTGAATCTTCTTCTCCAGCGTTACTGTTTCTGCCATTAAATGTTTTCCTTCCTCTCTTGTGATTTACCCTCGGCGCCGCGAGAGATTTCAGCGCCCGGTTTTATGGTTGATAGAACTGCAAACAAAAAAATCCTGACATCCGGGATCAGTTCCCGCATCCGGGAATCCGCATCGCAAGATCGAGAACCATCGCCACCTGTTCATCGATGCCGAGGGTGGACGTGTCGATCTCCACCGCATCGGGATGCTTTTTCAGAGGGGCAAGAGTCCTTTCGGCATCGGCCCTGTCGCGCTCGACGATCTCCTTTTCAAGGGTGGCAAGATCCGGCAGGCCGTTCCCTGAGGCCCCCTTTGCCGCAAGCTCGGCATAACGCCGTTTCGCCCGTTCATGCGCGTCTGCGATCAGAAAAATCTTCAGTTCCGCCTCAGGAAAAACGACGGTGCCGATATCCCGCCCATCCATCACGACACCCTTCTGCCGGCCCATCTCCTGCTGCAGCAGCCGGAGCTTTTCCCGTACGGAAGCAAGCGAACTGATAAAGCTCACCTCCCGGCTTACGCGGTTCTCCCTTATGGCTGATGAAACATCGGCTCCGTCGAGAAAAATCCGGTCGTCGTTGAACGTGATATCGATATCCTTCAGCAGCGGTTCGATGGAATCGGGATGAAGCCTGACGCGGTCGATCAGGCCCAGTTCCAGTACCTTCAGGGTAACGGAACGGAACATTGCGCCGGTATCGATATAGGTGTAACCCAGCTGTTCGGCCACCTTTCGGGCCGTCGTACTTTTACCCGAAGCCGCCGGGCCGTCGATGGCGATGATGATGCGTCTGTTCCCCGATATCTGTTTCACAAGCATTTTGACTTAGCCTGCAATTTTATAAAATAAATTTGCTTTTTCCAAACTTAATGATTACATGTTAACAACCCGCGCCTGTTGGGCGCGAATTCATCCAACACCTCTTTTCACTATAGCTGCCATGTCTCTCCGCTGCGGGATCGTCGGTCTGCCGAACGTCGGAAAATCAACACTTTTCAACGCAATAACCGCCAAACAGGCCGAGGCTGCGAACTATCCGTTCTGCACCATCGAGCCCAACGTCGGCACGGTACTCGTTCCGGACGAAAGGATGCCGCTGATCGCCGAAGTCGTCAAAACGCCGACCCTGGTACCGACAACGCTCGAAATCGTAGACATAGCCGGCCTGGTCAGGGGAGCGAGCAAAGGGGAAGGCCTCGGCAACCAGTTCCTGTCGCATATCAGGGAGGTCGATGCCATCGTGCATGTCGTTCGCTGTTTCGACGACAGCAATATCATTCATGTCGAAGGAAAAATCGATCCTGCCGATGATATCGCCACCATTGAAACCGAACTCATGCTCGCCGATCTCGACAGCATGGAACGAAGGATCGACAAGCTCCGGAAAAACGCGCGAAAGGAAAAAGAGCTGCTTCAGCAGGTCGATCTCGCCGAACGCATCATCGCAGGACTTTCCGAAGGCGTTCCCGCCAGGAACATCATACAGACCCCGGAAGAACGGGCACTTGCCCGGCAGTTCTTCCTGCTCACCATCAAACCCATTCTCTACGCAGCCAACGTATCCGAATCAGACCTGCCGGACGGCAACGCCTATACCCGACAGGTGGAGGAAATTGCCGCCGGATCAGGCTCAAAAATGCTCATCATCAGCGCGAAAACCGAAGCTGAAATCGCCGAACTGCCCGAAGAGGAGCGCCCGGAATTCCTCGAAAGCCTCGGCCTCGACATGTCGGGCCTCGACAGGCTCATCAGAACTGCCTACGATCTGCTCGGCCTGCAGACATACTTCACCGCAGGCGAAAAAGAGGTCCATGCCTGGACCATCCGCAAAGGCGCAGCAGCTCCCGAAGCCGCAGGCGCCATCCATTCCGATTTCGAAAAAGGGTTCATCCGGGCCGAAGTCATGTCATACCGGGATCTTATCGAACTCGGCTCTGAACTTAAAGTGAAAGAGGCCGGCAAACTCCGGTCGGAAGGACGCGACTATATAGTTAAAGACGGCGACGTCATTGTTTTCAGGTTTAACGTCTGATCAGGTGCACCAGCATAAAACAACGCCGGAAAGCCCTATAGGCATTTTCGACTCGGGAGTGGGCGGCCTGACTGTCGTCAGGGCGATCCAGTCAATCCTGCCATCCGAACGGATCATCTATTTCGGCGATACCGCCAGGGTGCCCTACGGCTCCAAGTCACAGGTCACCATAAGGAAGTATGCGCAGGACGACACCTCGATCCTGATGCGATACCAGCCTAAAATGATCATCGTTGCCTGCAATACCGTTTCAGCCCTCGCGCTCGACGTCGTCAGGAAAACAAGCGGCAGCATTCCGGTCATCGGCGTTCTCGAAGCCGGCGCGGAACTTGCCGCCGGCATGACGGCGATAAAACGCATCGGGGTCATAGGCACCCAGGCCACCGTCTGCTCGAACGCTTATGCCTGCGCCATCAACGATCTCGATCCCGACATCGAGGTCTACTCCAAAGCGTGTCCGCTCTTTGTACCGCTTGCCGAAGAAGGATTCGTCGATCATCCCGCAGCACAACTCATTGCCGGCGAATACCTCGCGGATTTCGATGAACGGCATATCGATACGCTTGTGCTCGGCTGCACCCACTACCCTATTCTGCGACGCATGATCGAAAATACGGTCGGCCCCGGCATCGCCATCATCGATTCCGCGGAAGCCGTCGCCCGCAGGGCAAAGGAGACACTCCTGGAACGAAGTCTGCTGAACCCGTCGACCGCAACCGAAACGCCGCACCTTCTTGTCAGCGACCTCCCGCAGAAATTCAGCACCCTCTACAGGCTGTTCATGGGCGCCGACATGCCCGATGTCGAGCTGACAGACATATGAGAACCCTCGGATACCGGTCATGGCAGCAGGCCTTTGACTTGATGCAGGAGGATGTTACTTTTGACAATGCGGGAATGCATTCCTGAACAGTTACCATAGACTTCCGTTATCAGCGTGAAAATCAACCTTGACAGGACATCATCGGGATTCTGCATAGGCGTGCAGGGCACCATCCATGTTGCCGAAGAAAAACTCTCGGCAAAAGAAAAACTCTTCTCGCTCGGCGATGTGGTACACAACGAAGTGGAGGTCAGAAGGCTTGAACACCTCGGACTCCGCACCATCGACGAAGCGGCATTCGAGGCGCTGCAGAATTCCAGCGTCCTGATACGGGCTCACGGAGAGCCTCCCGAAACCTACGCCACGGCGAAAAGAAACAACCTTGAAATAACCGACACCACCTGCCCCGTCGTCTCGAAACTGCAGCGGACGGCAAGGCTCCTGCAGCAGCTGGGATACCAGATCGTCATCTACGGAAAACGCACCCACCCCGAAGTCGTCGGCATCAACGGCCATTGCGGACATCAAGCCGTCATCATCAAACACGCAGACCTCTCAGACCCCGAAGAACTCCGGAATCTCGATACCCGGAAAAAAACCGCGCTGATCTCCCAGACAACCATGGACGTACCAGGGTTCCATGAGCTGAAAGCCAATCTCGAAAAGCTCTTTGCCGCCGCTGCCGAAGAGAACGTCCGACCCTGGAGACCCGTGCGTGATATCGACATCACAGCCGCCATGACCGGCCAGCAGGAAATGGAGCGCTGTGTTTTCAAGGACACCATCTGCCGGCAGGTATCGAGCAGAAACCGGAAACTGCACGATTTCGCGCTCGCCAACAGCTGCATCGTATTCGTCGCAGGGAAAAAAAGCTCGAACGGCCAGGTACTCTACAGCATCTGTCGCGCAGCCAATCCCCGGAGTTATTTCATCGAAGATGTCCAGGACATAGAAGACTCCTGGTTCGAAGAACGCCCTGGAGAAACCGTCGAAAGCGTCGGCATCTGCGGCGCCACATCAACGCCCATGTGGCTCCTCGAAAAGGTAGCCGGATTCCTCGACAAACGATTCAACCACTGAAAACCCTGTGCGGGGCTTTCCCGAAACGCGCTTCACCAACCATGAACAATCTGACGCTTACGATAAACGGCACCATCCTCACGGCACCTGCCGGGATGTCGATTCTTCAGGCAGCTCATTCGGCGGGCATCTCCATCCCCACCCTCTGCTTCGATAAAAACCTCGAATCGACCGGCTCCTGCTGGATGTGCATCGTCGAACTCAAGGGGAAAAACCTTTTCGTTCCCGCCTGCAGCACAGCCGTTTCACAGGGAATGGTCGTGGAAACCGAAAACAGCGAACTGCAGGCCATGCGGCGCCAGAGCCTCGAACGCATCATCGACGAACACTGCGGCGACTGCCTGGGCCCCTGCGAAATATCATGCCCTGCCGGATGCAATATTCCGGGATTCATCGCCGGAATAGCCGAAGGAAACGACCGTGAAGCGATCCGCATCATAAAGGAAAGCATTCCTCTGCCGGGCATTCTCGGCAGGGTCTGTCCCGCCCCCTGCGAAGACGAGTGCCGGCGGCACGGACTGGACGAGCCGGTCTCGATCTGCGCGCTCAAACGTTATGCCGCCGATCGCGACATGCAGAACGAGCCTCGCTGCATGCCGGAACCAGCCGAAAAAACCGGAATGCAGGTCGCCGTGGTGGGAGCGGGCCCCGCCGGTCTTACGGCCGCCTATTACCTGCTGGCTCTCGGTCATGATGTCACGATATTCGACGCCCATCCGGAACCCGGAGGCATGATGCGCTACGGCATACCACGCTTCAGGCTGCCCGAAGCGGTCATAGAAAGCGATATCGGGCCGCTCCGCAGCATGGGAGCCCGCTTCCGGATGAACACCCGCTTCGGCAGAGATATTTCTCTCGATACCCTCAAAGCGGAATACGATGCCGCACTCCTCGCTCTTGGCGCACAGAAAGCCTCGCCGATGGGCATACCGGGCGAAGAGCTGCCCGCAGTGAAAAGCGGCATAGCCTTTCTTCGCGATGCGGCATGCGGCATCGCGGCAAAACCCGGAAAAAAGGTGCTGGTTGTCGGAGGCGGCAATACCGCTATCGACGCCGCACGAACAGCCCTTCGGCTGGGAGCGGACGACGTGTCGATCCTTTATCGGAGAACTCGCCAGGAGATGCCTGCCAACCGCGCTGAAACAGAGGACGCGCTGCGGGAAGGCATCGAGCTTCTGGCGCTTGTCGCTCCGTCAGCAATATCGGCCGACGGTCAGGGCATCTCGGTAACCGTGCAGACCATGCGACAGGGAGAGCCCGACGGCAGCGGAAGAAGACGACCGGTACCGGTTCCCGGCGCGATATACACGATACTTGCCGACACGCTCATAACCGCTACAGGGCAGCATGTGGACTGTCCGGCGGAAACGGCCGGGGAACTGGGCCTGAATACAGACCACACTGTTGCTGTCGATCCCGATACCCTTGAAACCGGCGTCGCCGGTATTTTTGCAGGGGGAGACTGCGTTACCGGCGCCGATCTTGCCATCCGCGCCGTCGAACAGGGAAAAAAAGCCGCGCAAAACATCGACCGTTACCTGCGAAAAATACCGGCGACGCAACCGGCACCGGCCTTCAACTCATCCTGCGGCCCGAAAGAGAAAACTCCTGCCGCATTATACGCCGGCAGGGTGCCGATGCCCAGAATAGGGGTGCCTGAAATTCCCCCGGAAATGAGAGTGCCCGGATTCCTGGAAATAGTTTCCGGATACAATCCTTCCGATGCCCGCGCCGAAGCATCGCGCTGTCTCCGGTGCCGCTGCATAGCCGTGGAGAACTGCCGCCTGCGGGAACTGGCCGCACGCTACCTCCCCGACCATACGTGCCGGCATGAGGATCACCCGGAGTTCGGCATTGCAGCCACGGCAAACATCCGGCTTGAACGGGAAAAATGCGTTGACTGCGGAATCTGCGTAAGAACGCTTGAAGAGCTGGAAAACAGGGAAATGCCCGATTACCGCAAACTGGCGGCATCATGCCCGACAGGGGCCATGAGCGAACCGCTGCAGCAGAGATGATCGCTGCAGGAAAATCTCACTGCAACAGTTTCAGAAGCTCGAACAGTGGCCGGATGGCGGCCATAAGACGCTCGAACGATTGCCGGAGCACATCGAGCACCTGGCCGAACGTTTCAGCAAAATCGCCGCCGCCGCTTGCCTGAAGCCAGTCGGCATACAGCACGACTGCCGCAGCAGCAGCGACCAGCAGTTTCAGCGCCGTCCTGAAAAACGAGAGAAGAAGCATCACTGCCGCTATGGCAACAAGAGCAGTCACCAGCGGATTGCCTGAAAAAAAACCTGTAACCTGTTCCATAATTATCTTATAAGTATTCCAGAACAACCGAGGAAACCGCTTTCGATGGTACCCTGCCGGCAAGCGTTCCCCTGGCTTCAAGCAGTTCGGCACGCATCGCATCGAGCTTCGGGCGATCATCGAGCAGCTGCATGGCCAACTCTGCCATCTGCCCGGCGGACGCCTCATGCTGAATCAGTTCAGGCACAGCCTGTCCTTCAGCCCCGAGCCCCCTCGCAACGATATTTGCAAGCGAAATGTTCCGGAGTCTGACAAGGCGCCTGCCGATCTGATAATTCAGCCATCCGGTTCTGTAGACGACAATCATCGGAAGTCCGAAACAGAGCGCTTCGAGGGTCGCGGTTCCCGAAGTCACGAAAGCCAGCGAACTGCAGCGCATCACCTCATGGCTGCCGCACTCTACAACCCTCAGGGAACTCTTCTCCGGCGCATGATCCTGCCAGCGATAATCCAGATGCGGCGCCCGACCGAGCAGAAAAACGACCTTGCGGCTTTCCGCAAGCATGGCGGCAGCGCCGAGCATTTCAGGCAGCAGCATGGATATCTCCTGCCTCCGGCTGCCGGGCAGCAGACCTATCAGGAGATCGTCATCCCCGATGCCGTGCTGCCGTCTGAATGCTTCCGAAGGGGAACTAACGGCCTCGCCAAGTTCTTCTATAACCGGATTGCCGACGAATTCCGCTTTCATCCCGTGCCGTCCGTAAAAATCCACCTCGAAATCGAAAATAACCAGCAGCCGGTCGACGGTTTCCCTTATCTTCCTGACCCGCCCCTCTTTCCACGCCCAGACCTGCGGCGCGATATAGTAGATCACCGGAACGCCGAGATCGCGAAGAAAACGGGCTATAATCAGGTTCATGCCCGGATAATCGACCAGCAGGGCGGCATCGGGCTTTTCCTTACGGATGAGAGCCCGCATCTCCCTGATGACCCTCCTCAGAAAACCGGCATGGCGCAGCACGTCGACAAAACCCATGATACTCATACTCCTCGTATCGTAGACCAGCTCCGCCCCGAGCTCGCGGAGCTTCTGGCCGCCTATACCGAACACCCTCAAGTCCGGTTTCCGTTTCAGCAGCTCCGCCACCACTCCCGCCGCATGCATATCGCCGGAAACCTCTCCGGCCAGAATAAAAAGCTTCCTCGACATCGGGAGCTGCAGATAATTGGATGAACGAAAACGAAAGAGTATTTTACAACTCATTCAAACATAAGGTCCCGGGCACTATTCAAACCCCATTATATCAAAAACAGAAAAGAATGCAAGTTAAATTCGGTACCGACGGATGGCGCGCGATTATCGCGAAAGACTACACGTTCGACAACCTGAAACTGGCCGCGCTGGCTACCGCGCGCTACATCCTCACCCGGCCCGAAAAGTCCGGAGGGATCTGCATCGGGTACGACACCCGCTTCATGTCGAAAGAGTTCGCCGAATTCACAGCCGACGTGATCTCCTCGCAGGGAATCAGGGTCTTTCTTGCAAACAGCTTCGTCTCCACGCCGGCTGTTTCGCTCTTCACGAAAGCCATGCAGCTTGCCGGAGGTATCGTCATCACAGCATCCCACAACCCGCCGATCTACAACGGGTTCAAGGTCAAAGCCGCATACGGAGGGCCGGCGCATCCCGAAGCGATAGCAGAAATCGAAACGTACATTGCAGAAATCGATCCCGCCACGGAAATAGTCCCGCAGCGAAATCTCATCGAAACCGCCGACCTCAGGACCTTCTATCTGAACCATCTCAAGGCAAGCATTGACCTGCAGCTCATCCGCGATTCGCATATAAAAATAGCGCACAACGCCATGTACGGAGCCGGACAGGATATCATCACCAGCCTGTTCGACGAATCAATGGTCAACTGCTACCACTGTTCTGTAAATCCGGGCTTCGGCGGCATCAACCCTGAACCGATGCCGCAGTATATAGGCGAATTCGTGGAATTCTTCCGGGAGGTCGAAACGGACGTCGCCATCATCAACGACGGCGATGCAGACCGGGTCGGGATGCTCGATGAAAATGGCGACTTTGTGGACTCCCATAAACTCTTCGCCATTCTCCTGAAATACCTCGTCGAAGAGCGGAACCAGCGCGGAGAAGTGGCAAAAACCTTCGCGCTTACCGACCTCATCGA
Source organism: Chlorobiota bacterium (assembly GCA_016868665.1). Taxonomy (GTDB): domain Bacteria; phylum Bacteroidota; class Chlorobiia; order Chlorobiales; family Chlorobiaceae; genus Chlorobium. Next base: position 19,881 of record VGGK01000016.1, on the reverse strand, counting down.
CAGGATATGCCGCAAACACTCCCTTGTCATGCACGAACTGCCCGTCGGATTCAAGTACGTCAGCCAGCTCATGGCTTCCCGCGACATCCTGATAGGAGGCGAAGAGTCGGGCGGCATCGGTATTACGGCATTCCTGCCGGAACGCGACGGCATCTACATCGGGCTGCTGACCCTGGAAATCATGACCCGCAAGGGAAAAAGCCTTTCGCAACTCGTTCAGGAGCTCTACGACGAATACGGATTCTTCTGTTACAGGCGCAACGACCTGCATGTAAGCGAGGAGAAAAAACAGGCAATCATCGCCCGTGCGGCTGCCGGGGATCTCGCCGATATCGCAGGATACAAAGTACTCGGATTCAACGATCTCGACGGATGTAAATACCACTTCGAAGGCGGATGGCTGCTCATACGGGCATCCGGCACCGAACCGGTTCTGCGGCTCTATTGCGAAGCGGACGCTCCCGAAAAGCTCGATCAGGTTCTGGCCTTCGCCGCTTCGCTTGCATGACCGGTTTATTTCAAAGAAAGCGAGCAGGAATAACGCGCGATTAACGTCAGACTCCCTGAATGTGCGCTTATTCAAGCACACCTTGCCGGGAACCTGTACGACGGTACCCGACAAGGAGCCTCAACGCTTAACCGGATCTGCAGGTTAGTATACGTTCATGGAGGAATCGGCACAGGCGGCCCTACCGGCCGCTGCAAAAATCGGAAGCTTGGAAAACAATCCGGCAACATCGGGCGACAGGCTCTTTAAAGCCCTTGTAAGCGAACATCAGGACATGGTGCTCAATACCTGCTACCGTTTCGTGATGAACAGGGAAGACGCCGAAGATCTCGCCCAGGAGGTATTCGTCGAAGTCTTTCGTTCTCTCGACAAGTTCCGGGAGGAATCGAAGCTTTCGACATGGATCTACCGGATAGCCGTAACAAAATCCCTTGACCACCTCAGGCGGATGAAAAGAAAAAAGCGGTTCTCCTCGCTCAAACGCATCATCGGCATCGACGATCCGGCCGAAGAACTACCCTCGTCCTCAAGCGATAATCCAGAACAGACTCTTGCGGAAAAAGAAAATCTCGCCGTGCTGCAGCAAGCTCTGAACGCCCTGCCTGAAAACCAGAAAACGGCATTCCTCCTGAGCAAGCAGGACGGCTACAGCAACAGCGAAATTGCCGAGATCCTGCAAACCTCCGTATCGGCTGTAGAATCTCTGGTACACCGTGCCAAGAAAAACCTGCACGACAGACTGCATGACTACTATCAGAACAGGTGACAGAAAAAACGCCCGACAACCACATGCAAGGTTTTCCCAAGGCTGTCGTCATAATAACTGAAACGGATAAACACGATGAAACGATACGACAAACAGACAGAAGAACAGATAGAAGAAACCATGCGGCTTCTCGACAGCCTGCCTTCGCTGAAAGCATCGCCCTTTTTCAGGGTTCACGTTATGGAAAGAATCGATGCCCTGCAGCGCAAAGAGTTCGAATCCGGAGGCATAAGGGGAAGCTTCAATGTCCGTCTGGCGCTCGGAGCGATGCTCGTTGCCGTCAATATCGGCTCCGCAGCGCTGTTTTTCACCTCTTCGGGTCATATTGGCAGAATATCGGACGCTTCAGGTGCAATAGAGCAGCTTCACGACGATTACGCCGGACCGGAACTGGCATACTATGTGGAAACGGTCGATCAATCCGGTGCCGTATCAGGCAGGGAAGACAATCCGAAAGAAAGCGGACAACCGCGACGTTAAAGTTTTTTCCAGAACAACGTAAACGACGACGACATAACAAAACGATATCACGATGAAAAAACAGATGATGACGATGATGGCCGTACTGCTCATAGGAAGCGCCGGCACGGCTTCAGCCGCAGACTACAGCCGTTATTCCAACGATGAACTTTCCCGGATGAAGGGGACCATGCAGAATGCGGATGCACAGGAACGCGCATCATACCGCACGGAGTGGCGTAAAAGAATTGCTTCGATGAACCCCGAAGAACGCCGGTTGCAGGCAAAAAAGAACTTGCGGCAGTATAACCGTTGCGGACCCGCGGCAATGAAAGATGCTCTGGGCCTCAGCGACGCCCAGCAGACCAGGTTGCAGGAACTTCGCGACAAGCAGTTCGCAGCGGCAGCAAAAGAACGCAGCAAGCTGATGTCGCTCAGGGAAGAAATGCTGAACGAATCGATGAAAAAGCATCCCGACAACCGTAAAATCGACATGCTGACAAAAAAAATCGGCACGACTCATGCAGGTCTTGCACGCATGCGCAGTAACCACCTCCAGGATATGGCTTCGATCCTCACGACTGACCAGGCAGAAAAAATGAAAACCTTCATGCAGAACAAACCGGGAAAAAAACACGGAAGAATGATGCTCTGAACACTCCCATCGGATTGCAGGGTCGCGGATCTCCGACTTTCAGCTTCCGCGACCCGCACCTGGTACCCGTTCTTCACAACAATCAGCGGCCGGATGCCGCAAGCAATCGAAAGCAACCATGGACTTTCTGACGTCTAAACGATTCATAACCATAACGCTCGCAATACTTGCCGTGCTCAATGTCACGTTGCTCGGCATACTCTGGTGGCAGAATATCCATAAACCCGAACCTCCTGCGTACCGGATAACCCGCCAGTACAGCAAGCATATCTATTTCACCCGGCCGCTCTCCCTTTCCGAAGACCAGGCACTTGCATTCCGGGAGCTCCGCAGAAAGCACTTCAACAAAGTAACGCCCGAACTGCAATCCATTTCGACATTGAAAAAAGAGCTTATTGCGGAATCAGTCAGGGAAAATCCGGACAGCGCCAAAATAGCCACCCTTGCCGGAGAGATCGGAACCCGCCAGACCGTCATCGAAAAAGAGCAGGCTGCGCATTTCCACGAACTGGCCATGGTCTGCACCCCCGCCCAGCGCGATTCACTGCGCACCGTTCTCGAGCAGATCGCCGTCAGAAAAATACGCATCAGAAACGATCGGCCACATGAAGCGCCAGGCGCCATGAAAGAATTCGCTCCCGCCGGCATCAGGGAAAACCGTTAAAAAACCGGCGCCTACCGCAGTTCCGTTTATCTGCGATCTCGCACCATCCTGCCGATCCTGCCGATCGCAGCAACGCACTCTTCCCTGAAAAGCGACGCAGCCAGAAGCGCATAGAAAAACAGAAAAAGCAGCCGCCAGAGAACGCCCGTCAAGGAACCGTCGCCGAATCCGGCTACAACCTGATCCCCCAGCGGAACAGCGGCAATGCCCGCAACAAGCAGAACCAGCAACCTCCCCCAATGATAGCTGTTGGGAAACACCCTCAGAGAATAACAGGCCATGACAAGACACATGGCGGCAGTGCCGGCCACGATCGCATAAGCGGCGCCATCCATTCCGCTGACGGGAATCAGCAGCCAGCATCCCAGCCCGGTTACCGCAGCGCCTGTAAACGTAACAACCGGAAGATACCGGGTATTGCCGGTTACCAGTATCCCTGAAGAGAGATTGGTGGATACCATGTCGAAAACATAACTCAGGAAAATCCAGGGAAGCACCGATAGACCTATCCAGTATTTCGGCGGCAGGATATGGAAACTTCCCCCATAATGGTACCGGACGAGATCGGGAACGAAAAAAGTTGCCGCCAGTGCGGCAAACATGGTAACGACGGTTGAAATGCTCAATACATAGCGGAACAGCCGCTTCACGTCAGGATCGCTGGAATGCTGCAGGAAAAAGGGCTGCCATGCGAACCTGAACACCTGGATCAGAAGCTGCAGGATAATGCCGAATGCCGCCACCCGTCCGTAAATACCCACAATGTCCGAAGCGACATACCCTTTACCATAGATCCTCTCGATATCGGAGGGCGAAATCCTGATCAGCAGGTTGCGGTCGATCAGGTGTATCAGAAGCCCTGCTATGCCGGCAGGCACGTATGGCAGGCCGATGCGCAGCATTTCGCGCAGATAGGCAAAAGAAAAAAACGGCTTCAGACCGCGCAAAAGCGGCAGCACAACGACAAAGCTCACCAGAGAACCGAAGATATTTGCATAAAACGCCCCTGGAAGGCCTGCATCGAAAGGAACGAGCATAATGACCGCACTGACGACGACCGCGACCACGCCGATAATGCGGGCTGCAGCGAACCGCAGCGCCTTGCGTTTCAGACGAAGCTCGGCAAACGGAATCACCAGCAGCGTATCGATCCAGAGTATGAGCGCCGCATAGGTGATGAACTCCCCTTCCGTCGGCCCGAGTCCGATAAGCCGGGCGATCGGCTCCGAAAAAAACGCCATAACCGCCGCAAAAATCGTCGATGTAACAAGCAGGCTGAAAAACGCTGTCGAAAAATATCCTTTCGCGTCGCCCGAACGATGCAGCATATCGGACGCTGACTTCAGGTAGGAGGTTTCGAGCCCGTAAGAAAAAAGCACGTTGGCAAGAGCGATATTGGCATACACCAGCGTCTGAACACCGTTATCGAAGGTGGAAAGCGTATTGGCATAAAGCGGAACGAGAAGATAGTTGAGGCTCCGGGCGATGATGGTGCTCGCACCATAAATAACCGTATCCTGGGCAAGCAGTTTTAACTTCGCAAGCATGAATCTCCGCTGCGGATAACTTACCGGGAATCCTGTCCGGCCTCATCGGAAGCACCGTTGACCAGCCCGGAAGCTTTTCTCCTCCGGATCTCCTCCTGATCGACCTGAAAACGGCCATCCTTCTGTACCACCGGAATCCTTGCGATAACCTCACGGAGATGACGCTGAGCCTCCGCCTGCTGATCCTTGAGCTTCTGCAGTTCTTCCCCGGTCAGCCCGACCGGGTTATCCCTATCGATAAGGGTATCCCTGAACGACTCGATTTCCATATTCTGCTCTTTTTTCATATATCCGACAAAACGGGAGAGCAGAAAAAGCAGCACGAAGAAAAATGCGAGAGAAAAAACGAAAAGCACGACCCAGCTCATAACCAAAGGTTTAAACGTGGACGAAGATACCCGTACGTATAGTAATTTACTGGATAGTATCGTTTATTAAAAGACCATTCACCCCTTAAAAAAGAACGCGCTAAAGAACGAGCAGCATGAACACAATACCTGCGCCCACGGACCTCGTAGGCCGGGGCAGAACCATTCTCGAACAGGAAGCCGCGGCAATCATGCAGATAGCCGACCGTCTCGAGGGAGCATTCAGCCAGGCGGTACGGGCCATGCAGGCATGCCACGGCAAAATCATCCTTTCCGGCATGGGAAAATCGGGCATCATCGCCCAGAAAATAGCCGCGACCATGGCCTCGACAGGCTCAACCGCGCTCTTTCTGCATCCGGCAGACGCAGCCCACGGCGATCTCGGCATCGTCTCGGCGGGAGACGTTGTCATCTGCCTCTCGAAAAGCGGCACCACCGAAGAGCTGAACTTCATCATACCCGCACTGAAGCGGATCGAAGTCACCATCATAGCCATGACCGGAAATCCCCGCTCCTATCTCGGCCAGAACGCAGACATCCTGCTCGACACCGGCATCGACCAGGAAGCCTGCCCCTTCGACCTCGCTCCGACAACATCGACAACGGCCATGCTGGCCATGGGCGACGCACTTGCCATCACACTCATGCAGGAAAAACGGTTCACTCACCGCGACTTCGCACTCACCCACCCCAAAGGAACGCTCGGCAGGCGGCTTACCATGAAAGCATCGGATATCATGGTTACGGGCGAGGCCATACCTGTCGTTACGGAGAACGCTCCCATCAGCAGGGTCATTCTTGAAATGACTTCGAAGCGTTACGGCGTTACAGCTGTCGTCGATGAAGACGGCCGGCTGAGCGGCATCTTCACCGACGGAGACCTGCGGCGGATCGTCCAGAAAGGTTCGGAATTTCTCCACCTTCCGGCACGCGCCGTCATGACCGCAAAACCGAAAAGCATATCGCCCGAAACCATGGCTACAGAGTGCCTCGATCTGCTTGAAACCTACCGGATAACCCAGCTCCTGGTCTGCGATTCCGGCAACAGGCCGATCGGCATCATCCATATTCACGATCTGGTAACCATGGGCCTGTAAGACCGGCAAAACCGCTGTTAGCGCCCCAGCGCCTTCAGCATGGCTGATCCGATATCTCCGGGGTTCTCCACCACGTGAATACCCGCCGCCTCCATGGCGCTGATCTTGTCCTCCGCAGTCCCTTTGCCACCCGATACGATTGCTCCGGCATGACCCATCCGGCGGCCCGGAGGCGCAGTCCTGCCGGCAATGAAGCCTACAACCGGTTTCCTGAAATACTTTCTGATGTACTCTGCCGCTTCCTCCTCCGCGCTGCCTCCTATCTCGCCAATCATCACCAGCCCTTCGGTATCGTCGTCCTTTGCGAACAGCTTGACGGCATCGATGAAACGGGTGCCGATAATGGGATCTCCACCGATACCGATGCAGGTGGACTGACCGAGACCGACAGCCGTCAGCTGGTGCACGGCTTCATAGGTAAGGGTGCCGCTGCGCGATACCACACCGATGGTGCCCTTCTTGTGGATGAACCCCGGCATAATGCCGATTTTGGCCTCGCCCGGCGTAATCACGCCAGGACAGTTCGGGCCTACGAGCACCGCGTCTTTCTCCCTGACGAACGCATATGCCTTCATCATATCGTTGACCGGAACGCCCTCGGTAATGCAGATGATCACCTTCAGGCCGGCATCGGCCGCCTCCATGATCGCATCACCCGCAAAAGGAGCCGGCACAAAAATAACCGATGTATTGGCTTCGGTTTTTTCCACAGCCTCCCTGACGGTATTGAACACCGGCACGGGACGGCAGAAACGATCTTTCTCGTTGCCGTGGTAGAGGACGCCCCCCTTGCCCGGCGTCACGCCGGCCACAACATTGGTACCGTACTCGAGAATCTGCGAGGTATGGAAGGTGCCCTCACCTCCGGTAATGCCCTGCACGAGCAGGCGCGTATCCTTATCGACTAAAACGCTCATAGAAGTGGTAGTATTTATATGTTAAGGTGGAAACTGCGGGAAAAACTACCGGCGCTGCATGTGACGGGCAATACCCATGAGCTTTCCCTCTTCGAAGAAATCGCAGATCAGATGCATGCCGACGGGCAGATTCCGGCTGTCGAGTCCGACCGGAACACTTACGGCGGGCATCCCCACAATGCTGGCCGGCACGGTGAACACATCGGCAAGATACATATCGAGCGGATCGGCGGTTTTCTCGCCGATGCCGAACGGAGGAAAAGGAGAGGTGGGACCGGCAATCACATCGACCTTCTCCAGAGCCTCGCGGTACCGGTCCTGGAAAACGCGCCTCACCTGCTGGGCCTTTTTATAATACGTATCGTAATACCCGGCCGAAAGCACATAGGTGCCGAGCATGATGCGGCGCTTGACCTCCCTGCCGAACCCTTCGGTTCTCGAATTAACGTACATGGCCTGCACATCCGTACAGTCGGCAGAACGATAACCGTAACGGGCGCCGTCGAAACGGGCAAGGTTCGAGGACGCCTCCGCCGTTACGAGAATATAATATGCGGCAATCGCATAATCGCTTTCCGGAAGCGTAATATCGACCAGTTCCGCTCCGCGATCCCTCAGTTCGTGCAGCTTGCCCATAACGATACCTGCGACTTCCCGATTGAGGCTCTCCTGAAAATACTCTTTCGGAACCCCTATCTTCAGCCCTTCGACCACCACACCGTCCATGGTGGCAGCATAATCCGGAACGGCATGAGCAGAAGAGGTCGCGTCATGGCCGTCCTTTCCGGCCATCACGCCGAGCACAAGCGCAGCGTCATCGCAGGTACGGGCAAGCACGCCGATCTGATCGAACGAAGATGCGAATGCCACCAGCCCGTATCGGGAAATCCTGCCGTAGGTCGGCTTCAACCCTACGATATCGCAGAATCCTGCCGGCTGGCGCACCGACCCGCCCGTATCGGAACCGAGAGCAACGAGAGCAAGGCCTGCGGCGACGGCCGCCGCGGATCCACCGGAACTGCCTCCCGGAACCCTTGTTTTATCGAACGGATTGGGCACGGGTCCGAACGCCGAATTCTCGTTCGAGCTGCCCATGGCAAACTCGTCCATATTGGTCTTGCCCAGAAAAATCGCGTCTTCGGCATCGAGCCTCCGAACCGCGGTTGCGTCATAGACGCTTTCGTAGGATTCGAGAATCTTCGACGCGCAGGTAAGCCGGGCCCCTTTCATGGAAATATTATCCTTTATGGCCATCGGCAAGCCGAACAGCCTTCCGGGCTCGCCACCTTCGGCGAGCTTCCGGTCGAGTTCGCGAGCCCTGGCGAGGGCCCCTTCGCGAAAAACCGATATATAGATGTTGTCCCCGCCATGCAGCTCTATCCGTTCGAGATAACCGGACACAACCTCTTCGCAGGTGACGCGACGGGAGATCAGCGCCTCGCGCAGATCCTGATAACTACTGAATTGCACGTCTGTACTGTATTGTTTTTGAGAAAGACAGGAAAACCGGACGGCAGGTCCGGATCATGAATCGCCGGCAGGCGGAAGCCTCAATCCATGTAAGGTTTGTATAATAAGAAATAACTGCATATTATTCAATTTGAAGTGTTTTCTAATTCTTGCGGCTGAACGCATCTGTACGTGCAGAGCAAACTGCTCCTACGGGGCTGTCAACAAGCGATTTCACCCTATGGCCCGCATTGCAACAATGGACCTCTCATCAGCCTTCAAGCCTCACTGGTTCTCATCGGACATCGATTCGCTCGACACTGAAGCCCAGGCCGATCTGAAAAACAACTGCGAACTTCCCCGTCACATAGCCGTCATCATGGACGGCAACGGGCGCTGGGCACGGCTCAAGGGCAAAACGCGGGTCGAGGGACATGCCGCAGGGGTGGACTCGGTCAGGGACGTGGTCGAAGCCTGCGCCCAGCTCGGCATCGGCTATCTCACCCTTTTCACCTTTTCGACCGAAAACTGGAAACGGCCCGAAAAAGAGGTATCCGCGCTCATGCAGCTCCTCATCCGGGTACTCCGCAAGGAGACCAGGGAACTGCACGACAACAACATCAGGCTGAACGTGATCGGGAACCTGAACCTGCTGCCCGAAAAGGTCCGTCACGTACTCAGGGAAACCATGGAACTCACCAAAAACAACAGCCGCCTGGTGCTCAGCATCGCCCTGAGCTACAGCGGCAAATGGGACATCGTACAGGCCTGCCGTTCGATAGCCTTCGACGTGCAGAACGGACAGCTCGAAGCAAAAGATATCGACGAACAGTTATTCAGCTCATGTCTCTCGACGGCATCCATTCCCGATCCTGAACTCCTTATCCGCACCAGCGGAGAATTCAGAATAAGCAACTTCATGCTCTGGCAGAGCGCGTACACCGAAATCTACTTCACCAACACCTACTGGCCCGATTTCCGCCGAAGCCAGCTTTACGAAGCAATCCGGGACTTTCAGAGCCGGGAGCGCAGGTTCGGCCAGACCAGCGAGCAGATCAATACAAAAAAAACAGCAACCAAGTAAGACCTTAAACCTGACCGACACGGAAGTTCAATGAAAAAAATGCGCAAACTGATAGCACTGGTTCTTGTTGCTCTCGCTCTCGACGCAACCGGCACACCTGTTGAAGCAAAAACGCGGAATGCCCCGAACGCTCCCGCTTCGCAGCAGCGGAACAACGCCCCGGCTCCGCAATCGCTCTACACGGTAACCGGCATCACCTTCAGCGGCCTCGAATCGCTCAAACCCGAAGAACTGGCTGCCAGTCTCCCTGTCAAACCGCTCGACAGAATTGCAATTCCCGGCCCGGAACTCACCGCCGCAATGCAGTACCTCTGGCAGCTGCAGCTCTTCTCGGATATCAGCGTCGAAAAAACCGGGCAGGCAGGAAGAAACGTCACCCTGAACTTCGCGGTTCGCGAACTCCCGCTGCTCGAATCGGTTTCGTTCGAAGGCAACGATAAATTCGACAGCGAAGAACTGCAGCGTACGGCTGAAATAAGAACCGGCAAAAAAGTCAGCGAACAGGAACTGCTCACCGCCGTCAACAAAATCGAAAAACTCTACGCAGGAAAGGGATACCTCACGGCGGGAGCCGAATACCGTCTTGAGGAAACCGGAAGGAACAAGGTCAAGGCAATCGTAAGCATACGTGAAGGCAGCAAGGTTGCCATCGAAAAAATCCGCTTCCACGGCAACAACGCATTCAGCCAGGGTAAACTCAGGGGAGTCTTCAAGGAGACCGCTCAGAACTCATGGTGGAGGAAAATTTTCGGCTCGCCGAAACTCGACAAGGACAAATTCGACGAAGACAAAAACCTGCTCGTCGATTTCTACCGCGAAAACGGCTATCGCGACGCTAAAGTCGTGAGCGACTCGATCTCCTACACCGACGACAAAAAGGGTCTCTTCCTCGACATCCATATCGAGGAAGGGCCGCTCTACTCCATCGGCAACGTCACCTTTACCGGCAACACCAGGGATTTCGCCACGACGGAAATCCTCGAAAAAACATTCAGGATCAAAAGCGGCGACCAATACAACGCAAAACTCATCCAGGAAAGGCTTAACTTCTCGCAGGACAACTCCGACGTCAGCTCCCTCTACCTCGACCGCGGCTACCTCGGCTTCAGGGCAAACCTCGAGGAACAGGTCACCGAACCAGGCAAGGTCGATCTCCTTATCTATTTACGCGAAGGAGAACAGTTCCAGCTTAACACGGTCAACATCAAGGGAAACACCAAAACAAAGGATCATGTGATACGCAGGGAACTCTACACCATTCCCGGCGACATGTTCAGCCGCAAGAACGTGGTGCGCAGCATCAGGGAGATCAACATGCTCGGCTATTTCGATCCCGAATCGCTCAAGCCGGACATCCAGCCCGACGAGCGAAACAATAGCGTGGACATCACCTACGCCGTCACCGAAAAACAGACCGACACCTTCAACGCGTCCGTCGGCTACAGCGGTTCGAGCGGCTTTACCGGCGCTCTCGGCGTCACCTTCAACAACTTTTCGCTGCAGGATATCTTCAACCCCGAAGCATACCGTCCGCTGCCGCACGGCGACGGACAGAAGCTCTCGCTGCAGTGGCAGTTCGGCAACGACGACTACAGCACCCTCGGCCTCTCCTTCACCGAACCCTGGGCTTTCGGCGGCCCGACAGCCGTAGGATTCTCGGTCTTCAAGACGCACCGCACCTACGACTTCACCGACGACGGCATCGAAGAAAACGAAAAAACCATCGACCAGTACGGCGCAACGCTCAGCGTCGGCCGCCGCCTCACCTGGCCCGACAACTACTTCACGATCAACTGGAGGCTGAAATACCTGCACAGCGAAGGCGGTTTCGTGAGCTTCATCGAAGACGAAGGCGACGCGCCGGAAGAGGCGGACGAGTTTTCGATCACGCAGACCATTTCGCGCAACAGCATCGACAACCCCATCTATCCGCGCCGCGGCAGCAAAAATTCGCTCACTGCCCAGCTTGCCGGCGGACCGCTGCCCGGAACGATCAACTTCTACAAGTTCACGCTCAACTCGAGCTGGTTCCTGCCGGTAACAAGAAACCTGATCTTCAACTTCTCGACCCAGCACGGCTACCTCTCAACCTTCGACAAGGACGACTACCTGCCCTACACCGACTACTTCTACATGGGCGGAAGCGGACTTTCGTCGCTGCCGACCATTCCGATGCGCGGTTACGACGACCGCAGCTTCGGCACACAGCTCGACGATGACTCGGAGCTATACGGCGGCACCGTCTATTCGAAATTCAGCACCGAACTGCGCTACCCGCTGACGCTCTCACCCTCAGTCAGCGTCTACGCGCTCGCATTCTTCGAAGCCGGCAACCTCTGGGAAAATATTGAGGCGGTCAACTACAGCGACATGAAAAAAGCCGCGGGTCTCGGCCTGCGCCTCTACCTGCCGATCATCGGCCTCGTCGGTCTCGACTACGGCTACGGCTTCGACCAGGTGCCCGGCGACGACGAAAAAGGATGGAAGTTCATGTTCACCTTCGGCACGAGCGCCGAGTAGATAACGACCGATTCCGGCCACGTCCCGGCGTGGCCGATGCAAATACTTTGAGATATAATGGAAATAGTGTATCTTTGCTTTATATAGAGCATGCTCGTGTGAGCATAGTTGCTCTGTGTTTTTTTGTACAGCATTCCTACGAACAAAACCTAAGGAGGAAACAATGAAAAAAACTCTCTCTCTCTTGGCAGTATTCGCCGTTGCCGGCATGATGAGCACACCGGCTCAGGCTGCTGACCACTACATCAGCGGTATGGCCGGCATTTCCTGGTTCCAGGACAGCGATGTAAACCGCGTCTATCAGCCCACGACAACTGTTCCCGGTGTGGCTGAATTTGATTCCGGGCTGACTGCTGTTGGCGCTATCGGTTGCGACTACGGATCGACCAGACTTGAAGCTGAAATCGGATACCAGAAAAACGATTTTAATGACTCGGATACCGGTAAAGCCTATGTATTGTCGTTGATGGCGAATGGCTTTTATGACATCGATCTCGGAGGTGTTGATCTCTATGCAATGGCCGGTGTTGGTGTTGCTCAGGTGAACATACAGTATGATGATTCTGAAACTTCTGGGTTTGGAAACAATGCAGTAAGCGTACCTTATACATATGAAGTCACAGAAACCACACTTGCCTACCAGCTTGGAGCAGGTCTTGCAATTCCTGTAGGTGACGGAGTGATGATTGATGCTCGCTACCGTTACTTTGCAACAACTGATTTCGTAACTGGTGACGATAGAGATTCTTCAGGCTTTCTTATGTTAAATCCAGGTAGAGATTACAAAACAAATATTTCCAGCCACAGCGCTATGCTCGGTCTGAGAGTAAACCTCTGATATCCGTCACAGGATTGAAGACAACAGAAAAAGGAGGCAACCGCCTCCTTTTCTGTTTTATGCTCCGCTGTTTCATTTCCAGTCCCCGATCCGCACGCTCGTCCCTCTTCGTCATTCACCTCTTCCATCACTCATCACTCATCACATCCCCTTCAACCTCGATATCTCGTCGCGCAGTCTTGCAGCCTCTTCGTAGTCTTCACGCTTCACAGCATCGTCAAGGCGGGTTTCAAGGTCTTCGAGCTTTGCTTCGGGCGATTTCGGGAGCGAGGCGGTAACCTCTTCGGGTTCCGGCTCGTCTTCGGGTTCGCCTGGCAGCTCGCCTCCCTCATCGTCTTTCTGTTCCTCGCGGATACCAGCCTCGTCCATGATATCCTCGGTAACAAACACCGGCGCATTGAAACGCACCGCTATGGCGATGGCATCGCTTGGACGAGCATCGATTTCGTGGATTTCGCCGCCGAGTTCGCAGATCACCTTGGCATAGAAGGTTTCGTTATGAAGTTCGTCGATCACGATTTCGTTCACATGGAGGCCGAAAGCGTCTGAAATATTCTTGAAAAGGTCGTGTGTGAAGGGGCGGGGCGGCTTGATGTTCTCGAGCTTGAGCGCAATGGCCTGCGCTTCGAATCCTCCTATGATGATGGGAAGCTTCCGCTTGCCTTCGACTTCGTAAAGAATAAGGGCGTAGGCCCCGTTTGTATGCGGACTGGTTGAAAGACCGAGTATGTCTACCTGTAATTTGCGCATTGCTGAAATAAAAATAGTGATAACGGCGCCATGATCCATGGAGGATAATGTAATCCATGAATCTGTATAACCGCAAAGCCCGGTTAATCATTTCTTGGCCATCACATCCCGGAGTATACCGATCAGGTCGGGAATCACTTCGCGCACTTCGCCCACGATACCGTAATCAGCCGCCCCGAAGATCGGAGCGTCAGGATCGCTGTTGACTGCTACGACGGTGCGTGCCGATCTGATTCCTGCAAGATGCTGCAGGGCACCGGAGATACCGCAGGCAATATAAAGATCGGGGGCTATGCGTTTGCCGGTCTGGCCGATCTGATAGCTGTGAGGCCGCCACCCTTCATCGACCGCCGCCCTGCTCGCTCCGACGCTTCCATCGAGCAGGGCGGCAAGTTCCTCAAGCATGCCGAAAGCCTCCCTGGTACCCATGCCGCGTCCGCCGGCAACAACAACCGAAGCCTCTGCGACATCCCTCTTCTGGCAGCTCTGACTCACGGCATGTACAAGAAGGGAATGTATCCCGCCGACGACATAAGGCGTGGCATCGAAAGCCTCGATTGCAGGCTTTTCGGCAGAACTGAACTCCGGCTGAGGAAGTTCCCTGCCCTGCAGGAAAATGGTCATGTCAGCCGCTGCTGCGTACGATGCGATGACGGTACCCGAATGTATAAATCGGCTGCACACCTTTTCGACTCCTCCTGATCCACCGCATCCGCTGAAAAACGCCGCCCGCAGCCGGCCTGCAAGAAATGCGGCCAGACGCCTGCCCATTGCAGTGGATGCAAAAGCTATTCCGGTAACCCTCTCCGCTCCTGAAAGGGTTTCAATCATTGCGCACACCACGCTGTCGCATCCAGTGCGGAAATGAGTGCCATCGGTATGATACACGGTACCGTTCCCCTGCAGACAGTCAAAAGCGCCTTCAGCAGCATGTCCAGCAGCGAAAGCCGATACCCTGGAATCTCTTCCTGAAGAGAATTTCTGAAAACGGTTCCAGACGTCAAGGGAGGATTTCGCAATCGCTCCGTTCCGGAGTTCGAGAAAAACCAGATAGTGTTCAGCCATGCCTGTCATCATCCTCCTCCTGCAGAAATATGACCGTCCTGCAGCAGCATCCCTGCAAGTTCTCCGGCGCTTTTCGCAAACCGGCAGCTCTTTTTTACGGATACCGCTTCAAAGCCGAGCGGCAAGAGGAGCGACGCCTGAATATCAGGGACGGAAATGGTTTCTATCGGTTTTTTCCGGGCTTCCATAACCTGCCTGATACCTGTTTTTCGGGGGATATTCAACCCTTTTTCGGCGCTGATCACTACAGGGTATCGCACATGGAGGAGTTCGGTGCCGTTTTCGTTCTCCCTCTGCAGTTCGAGCATTTCACCGGTTGCCGCAAGCGAGGTTACCGGACCGGCAAACGCGATATCGAGCAAGGCTGCAAGCATACCGGGCACAGCTCCGTTCTGATAGTCGAGCGACTCCTTTCCGCAGAGCACCAGGTCGGGCGGGGTCTGTGGATACCGCTCCCGAAGGGAGACGGCAAGCGCCGAAGCGATCCGGAAGGAATCCTGCACCGAAGGAGCAAGAAGTTCGACAGCCCTGTCCGCCCCCATGGCAAGAGCTTTCTGCAGCAGTTCCCTCGCGGGCCCCTCCGTTACCGTCATGACGACGACTTCGGATCCGGTAAACTGCTCTTTCAGTCTTACGGCCTCTTCCACGGCGTACTCGTCGTAGGGGTTCATGACCCATGATACTCTTGCAAGGTCAAGCTCTCCGTCTGCCACCGCAATGGAGGCGGCTGTGTCGGGAACCTGGCAGATACAGACAACGATGCGCATAGGCTCTATATTTTTCAGATAAAAAAAGCCGCTTGAAAGCGGCTTTCTGTATGACGATGTGCCCGAGAGGAGATTCGAACTCCTACACCTCGCGGCGCTACCCCCTCAAGATAGTGTGTCTACCAATTCCACCACTCGGGCATCGATCAATAATAAAAGAACCATATGGAGCGTGAGAATAGAAGGACTCGAACCTTCGACCCACTGCTTAAAAGGCAGTTGCTCTACCGACTGAGCTATATTCTCGACCTGAAACGACAGTACGGAAGCAATCCGGAACTTACTTGTTCTGGTAGCGCAGGCGCTTCTTATGCCTGTTCTTCCGGCGCATCTTCTTGCGCTTGTGTACGGCCATCTTATGGCGTTTTCTCTTTTTTCCGCAGGGCATAGAGCAAAATTCCTCTTGTTTTAAAGGCTGATAATATAGGATTAATTTTCAAATCTGCAAACACATCCTCGTTTTTCTTCCCTTTTTCTCCGCTCTTCTGTTCTCATCAGGCGTTCATGTGCTTGAAAAACTCCTTGTTGTCCCTTGTCTCCCCCATCTTTTCGCGCATGAACTCCATGCATTCGATCGGGTTCTTGTCGGCAAGGTATTTCCGCAGCAGCCATGTCCTGGAGAGTTCCTCCTGGCTGAAGAGCAGCTCCTCCTTGCGGGTGCCGGAACGCAGAATGTCGATAGCGGGAAAAATCCGTCGTTCCGAGAGCCTGCGGTCGAGCACAAGCTCCATGTTGCCGGTCCCCTTGAACTCCTCGAAAATAACGTCGTCCATTCGCGAGCCGGTATCTACCAGCGCCGTGGCGATGATGGTGAGGCTTCCTCCCTCCTCGATATTGCGGGCCGCACCGAAAAAGCGTTTCGGCTTGGTGAGCGCGTTGGCGTCTATACCGCCGGAAAGAATCTTGCCGGAGTGCGGAATGATGGTATTGTGCGCGCGTGCAAGCCTGGTGATGGAGTCGAGCAGGATGACGACGTCGCGTCCGACCTCGACGAGGCGTTTCGCTTTTTCGAGCACCATATCGGCAACCTGCACGTGGCGTTCCGGATCCTCGTCGAAGGTGGAGCTCACCACTTCGGCCTCGACGCTGCGCGCCATGTCGGTAACCTCTTCGGGACGCTCATCGATCAGAAGGACAATGAGAAACACTTCCGGATGGTTTTTAATGATGGCATTGGCTATCATCTGCAGAAGCATGGTCTTTCCTGTTTTCGGCTGCGCCACGATCAGTCCGCGCTGTCCTTTGCCGATAGGAGTGAATATGTCCATGATCCTGCCGCAATACTCGTTGTGCCGGGTTTCGAGCTTGAGCCGTTCGTTGGGAAACAGAGGGGTGAGATTTTCGAAGAACGGACGCTCCTTGGTAATTTCAGGATCGTTGCCATCGATGGTGTTGATCTTGAGCAGCGCAAAAAAGCGTTCCCCCTCTTTCGGAGCCCGCACCTGGCCGGAAACCGTATCGCCGGTGCGCATGTTGAAGCGCTTGATCTGGGAGGGCGATACGTAAATATCGTCCGGTGAGGAGAGGTAGTTGTAATTGGCCGATCGCAGGAATCCGTATCCTTCGGGAATAACCTGCAGCACGCCGGTATTGACCATCACATGCCCGCTCTCCTGATCGGCGTTTTTCTGCGACTGCGCCTCGATAATCTTGAATATAAGCTCCTCTTTCCTCAGGCCGGCGGCGGACACACCTATCTCTTTTGCAAGAGCGTTCAACTCATAGACCTTTTTCTTCTGGAGCACATTGATGTCCAGGCCCTTGGAAACCGAATTGTTCGACATGGTATTGGTAATTGTATTCACATCATGGTGGTTAATAAATCGGCTGTATGCGGCACGAAGCCGTGCCGCAGCCTGTACGGCGTTGACCGTCGGACGGCTTCAAAGGCGGAATCCCGCTATTGGGCATGAAAGCCACGAATGGATAAACGGAGCTGACGGCACACCGCAGAGGAAACAGAAATGTAAATGGGATCTGTCAAAAGGGTCGTTCCGGACGGATACACGAAGATTTCTTGTAGTTAACACAAATATATAATTTTTTCCGATAAAAAAATATCGGCGCTTTGCCGGCTTGTAACTATAGCGCCCCGAGCCGGAGAATCTCTCCGGCAAGATAAAACGATCCGGTTACGAGTATCAGGTCATCGGAACCTGCCTCCCGCATAATGCGGCGCAGCGCCTCTCGAGGCTCGTCGAAAACCTGCGCTTCGATGCCTTCGCTTCTCAGCAGCACACCGAGTTCCGCCGGAGGAATGCTCCTGCCGGAAGGAATGGCCGCTGCGGTGAAGCACGCATCGAGCGGAAGGAGACTGCGTAGGACTGCGCGGGCATCCTTGTCGGAAGCCATGCCGACAAGCACGTGCACTCTCCGGTAGCGGTTCCGGAAAACCATGATGGCCTCGACGGTTCGCTGCATGCCGTCAGGGTTATGGGACACGTCGAGAAGCAGATCGGGTTTCGAACCGATTTTTTCAAGCCTCGCCCTGTAACCGGTGCGCAGCATACCGGCAAGCCCTTCGCGAATGACATTCTCTCCTGCTCCCCACCGCTCGGCGACCATGACGGCCAGCGAGAGATTCGAGGCGTGGAAAGCCCCGGTAAGAGGCGCCTCCAGATCGACGTATCTGCCGGCTGGAGTCGAAAGCGAGAAACAGAGCCTCCCGGGATCCGCAGAGGCAACCGTTGCGAACGCATCGTTGCCGAGCATAAAAAGAGGGGCGCCACAACTTGCGGCGGCACGGGTGACCACATCGACGGTGTCAGGATCGCCGAGGGAAGCAAAGGCCGTCGAACCGCTCTTGATGATAGCGGCTTTTTCGGCGGCGATGAGGGCGGTCGTGCTGCCGAGCCACTCCGTATGGTCGAGGCCTATGGAGGTGATGACCGCATACGCGGAGGCGACAACATTTGTTGCGTCAAGCCTGCCGCCCATCCCGGTTTCGATGACAGCCGCATCGACGCCTTCGTCGGCGAACCATGCGAAAGCAAGCGCCGTGGTAGCCTCGAAAAAAGTTGCGCGAAGTTCGATGACGGCATCCTTCATCATCGTGCAGTAAGCAGCGACCTTTTGAGGGGATATCGGAACCCCGTCGATGCGCATCCGCTCGGTAAAATCAAGCAGATGGGGTGAGGTGTAGAGGGCTGTCTTTCTGCCTGCAGCCTGAAAAATCGATGCGAGCGCCGCAGCGGTCGTGCCTTTGCCGTTTGTGCCGGCAATATGAGCGATGGTGCCGAGCCGTTCCTGGGGCGCGCCGAACACGTCGAGCAACTGCCGAACACGGTCCAGACCGGGTTTCATGCCGAACCGGTGCAGCGGAAAGAGAAAATCGAGAGCTTCCTGGTAGTCCAACGTGATCCTGAGGCTAACTGTTGCGAATGGCGACAAGCGCCGATTTTATAACTTCTTCAGCCGTGAAATGCGGATGCTCTGCAACAATGGCCGTTACGGCATTCTGCGCCGCCTGCCTTGCAAACCCGAGGGTCAGAAGGGCGCTGAGAGCATCCTCCCTGACCTGCGCCGAAGAAGCTGCAGGAGCGCCCGCCACGGCCGTGAGACCGGAAGAACCGGGCGGCAGCTTCAGAATCCTGTCCCTCAGTTCGAGAATGATTCTGGCCGCGGTTTTTTTGCCGACACCTGTGATGCCGTAGAGTTTTTCAGGAGCGTTTGTCATGATGGCCTCATGCACCTCATGCACAGGAAGACCGGAGAGCACGGCAAGAGCGAGTTTTGGCCCTACCCCGGTAGTCAGGAGGAGAAGACGGAACAACTGCCGTTCGGCCTCGCTGGAAAAACCGTACAGATGCATGGCGTCCTCCCGGACGGACAGGTGCGAGTAAAGAAGAATCTCTTCGCCCGGAAGGGGAAGCCGGCGATAGGTCGATGCGGAAATCAGGAGCCTGTATCCAACGCCGGATACGTCGATGACCGCTTCCTCAGGCACCGCCGAAGCGAGCCGGCCGCGAAAATATGCGAACATGGGTGGTGAGTCTGAACCCGCCCGGCACGCGAGAACGCGGATGCCGGACGGATACGTAACAAGGTGAACATTTATGGACGGCAGAAGGAACGGATATGATCCCTCTTACTCGCCCTGGGCGTAACTGTTGAACAGCCGGGTCAGCTGCGCCTTCTTGCGGGATGCTTTATTTGCATGGATGTAACGCTTCACGCCAAGGCGGTCGAGCTTCTGTACCGCGGCACGGTATGCCACCTCGACTGCGCTCTTGTCCGCGCGCGAGTCGATCAGCTTCTGCATGTTTTTCAGAAGCACTTTCAGTTCTTTCTTTCTTGCCCGGTTCCTGGCGTTTCTTCTCTCTGACTGACGGAGTCTTTTCTCAGCCGATTTGTGTAGAGGCATAAACGGATGCTGTTAGAGTATTGGTCTGCAACGTTGCTGATAATCAAAAGGCATATAATATACA
>VGGK01000015.1 GCA_016868665.1 Chlorobiota bacterium | reverse complement strand
GGGAAAAGTTCAACCGGATCGTAGACAAATATATCCCGCACCTCCGAATATGCCAGCCTTTCCCGGAGGTAAGATTCGCCATGACTCAAGGCAGGAGCCGTATGCGGTAGTGCCGCACGTACGGATCTGTACGGGGGGTGCCGGGTAACCGGCATCCCTACCGTGACTTTGCAGCTCAACTTGCTGTTGAGCAGCCTTATTGGAGGCCGGTTACGGAAGAGCTTGAAGGGATTGAGGGGAAGAGGTTGCCGGCGGATTGGAAGCGGAAGTCAGGAGAAAGGAGTCGGGGGAGGAAGAGTTTTGCCCACAGATTAACACGGATTGGCACAGATGGATGGATAGGAGGTGACCGGGATGCAGTATTAAGTTTTTCTGCTATTGAGCTGTTGTGCTATCCGGCTATATGAGGATGAAGAATGAAGAACGCGGTTCCCGCTGATTGAATGCGGATTATCACGGATTGAAGAGTTTGGGTGGGATGAGGGCTGTGGAGCGAGGGATTGAGGGGAAGAGGTTGCCGGCGGATTGGAAGCGGATCAGCACGGATTGGCGCCTGCGTTGTTCAGCTTTGCTGTGCAATTCAGGCTCGGTTATTTTGGGGAGTGAGAGTGCGGCACCCGCGGATTGAGGAGCAGATTTTCGCGGATGGAGAGATGTTAGAGGGGAGATGAGTGGTTTCAGGGGAATAGTTGAGCTGGAAAACAACGTCCCCTACTGATAAGTAAGTGCTGCTCATATGCTGTAGAGCTTGATGCGGCGGTAGAGGGTGGCTTCGCTGATTCCGAGGAGCCGGGCGGCTTCGCGGCGGTTTCCGGTTGTCTGGTTGAGGGCTTTGCGGATGGCTTCTTTTTCGTGGTAGGCCATGCTCGAGGGCTTTGCGGCCGGCTGGGTTTCGGGGCCGGGGTTGAGCGGTATGAAGAGGTCGCAGGGTTCTATGATGGTTCCTCTGGAGAAGGTGAGGGCGCTTCTGACGATGTTTTCGAGTTCCCTGATGTTTCCGGGCCAGTCGTAGCTCGATAGCGCGTCGATCGCGGAGCCGGAAAGCGTTTTTTCGGCGTAGCCTTCGCCGGCGAATTTGCGGGCGAAGTGGGTGAAGAGCTGGGGAATGTCGCCGATGCGTTCTCGCAGGGGCGGGGCGTACATGGTGATGGCGTTGAGCCTGTAGTAGAGGTCCTGGCGGAAGGTTCCTTTTTTTACGGCTTCGGCGAGGTTGCTGTTTGTGGCTGCTATGATTCGGATATCGACCGGGTAGAGGGTGGGCGATCCTACGGGTTTGACGGTGCGTTCCTGAAGGGTCCTGAGGAGTTTTGCCTGGAGCGCGAGGGGGAGTTCGGCTATTTCGTCGAGAAAGAGGGTGCCTCCGTCGGATGAGCGGATGAGACCCAGGGTGCTGCGGTCGGCGCCGGTGAAGGCTCCTCTGGTGTGGCCGAAGAGTTCGCTTTCGATGATGCTTTCGTTGATTGCGGCGCAGTCAACCGGCATGAATATTGCATTGCTGCGGCTGCTGTGGGCGTGGATGGCGCGCGCTATGACCTCCTTTCCGGTGCCGCTTTCGCCTTGCAGGAGAACAGTGGTGATGGTAGGGGCGATTTTGAGGATAATCTCTTTGAGCTTCCGTATTTCCCTGCTGCCGCCGATCAGTCCGTCGTAGTGGAATTGTTCTGCGTCTGCTGCGGAGTTCCGTTGTCCGTTCTGGCGCGCCGGCGGTATGAGAAGGTTCCTGAGCTGGGGGGGCGTGAGCGTCTGGAGCGCGTGGAAGGTGTTGAGGAGTTCCTGCCAGACGGAGAAGATCATGATTTTTACCGAGGGGTGGCGTTCGAGCATGCGCCGGATGGAGAGGTCGGAGGTCTGCGTTTCGGCGTCGAGAACGGCGAGCACGAGGTTCGGCGGGGTCTGTTTTATGCGTTTTTCCGCTTCCTCGGGAGTGTCGGCGAAGATTGTCCTGAGATGGTTTTCATCCCGGCCGGGTGAGGCTGGCAGCCGTCGTTCGGCCTGGCTTGCGATGATGAGTATCGTCAGGGACATTGGCGTATGGGGTGGTTTAGGGGTTATGATGCTTTCTGCCGTTGTCAGTCGCTGATGCGTATGACGATGCAGGTGACGTCGTCTTCGAAGTTTTCGGAACTGCGGAAGGCGGTCAGTTCTTTTGTGATCGTGTCGATAATATCGTTGGCGGGAAGTGCGGCATGACGCTCGATGAGGGAGGTGAGCCGTTCGATGCCGAACATGTCGCCTTCGGGAGAAAGGCTTTCGGTGATGCCGTCGGAGTAGAGGGCGAGGAGGTCGCCTTGTTCTACGGTAAACGATATTTCGCCGTATTCTTCGTGCTGTTTCATGCCTAAAGGGAGGTTTTCGCCTTTGCGCAGTATGCAGCGGCCGGTTCGGGATTGCAGGTGGATGAGCGGGTTGTGCCCGCAGTCGATCATTGTGCATTGCCGCTTTGCGAGGTCGAGCCGCAGGGAGAGCAGCGTTGCGAATGTGCCGAGTTCGATGAGCTCATGGATGCAGCGCTGGTGCAACAGGGTGAAGAGCTGCTGCAGGGAGGGCAGCTGGTGTGTTTCGTTCCGGTGTTGCGCCAGGGTTTTGAGAAAGAGCGATTTGAGGCCGGCTCCGACAAGCGCCGATTGTATGCCGTGGCCCATGACGTCTCCGATGAGAAAATCGGCGTGCAGGGGGCTGTAGACGATGAATTCTGTGAAGTCGCCGTCGAGATGGCCTGAGGGCTGCATAAGCCGGCTTATTTCGATGCCTTCGAGCGTGAGCGGTATGGGGCTCTGCAGCAGCTTTTTTTCGATCTGCGATTCGAGTTCTTTCTGCATTTCTTCATAATGCTTCCGGCTTTTCTGTTCTTCGATGCGGGTGGTGATGTCTCGCGCGATGATGACGCTGTGTGGGCCGTTTTCGAGGTGGACGCGGCCTTTCGAGATTTCGAGGGGGAGCGTCGTGCCGTCGCTTCGGACGCCTTCGGTTTCGAGTACCCGGCTGCCGTCGGGCGCAGCGGGTGACTGCAGGTCGATTTCAGAGGGTTGCAGCGGAACAAGTTCGATGAATCGCTGGCTTTCGTGCGTGGCCCTGTTGTAGCGGAAGATGTTTTCTGCCGCGATGTTGCGGTAGACGATGGTGCCGCTTTCGTCGAGCATGAAGACGGCGTCGTGCGCGGCGTCGTTCATCGAGCGGAACTGTTCTTCGCTTCGTTGGAGATCTGCGGCGAGTTTTTGAAGGGTCTGGTTGGCTTCGACGAGCTGGCTGTTTTTTCTGGAGAGTTCGTCGAAGAGTTCCTGGCGTTCGGTTCTGAGCCGGTAGTAGTCTATGGCGTCGTTGATGATGGTTCTGAACGAGTCGGGTTCGACGGGTTTGGGTATGAAGCGGAAGACTTCACCGGTGTTGATGGATTCGATGATCTGGTCGATGTCCTGCGAGCCGCTGAGCATCATGCGGATGGTGTCGGGGTTTCGCCGTTTGATTTCGCTGACGAGCTGGAGCCCGCTCATGCCGGGCATGCGCAGATCGGATACGATGATGTCGACGGGGGTTTCGTCCATGATGGAGAGCGCCGCCTGGCCGCTTTCGGCCGTGATCTTCCGGTATGCTTCTCTTCTGAGAAAACGGTTGATGGAGCTGAGTATGTCCGGTTCGTCGTCAACGAAGAGTATGGTCAGTTCTTCCCGGTTTTTCATGGTTCGTGTATTTCTTTGCGTGCGTTCAGCGGGAGGGTTATGGTGAATGTCGAGCCTCCGGATGGGGGGCATGTTACGGAGATCGTTCCTCCGTGTTTGCGGGTTATGATGTCGTATGAGATGCTCAGGCCGAGTCCGGTGCCTTTGCCGGGTTCTTTTGTGGTGAAGAAGGGTTCGAAGACGCGGTTTCTCGTTTCGGGGGGAATGCCGGGACCGTCGTCGGAGACGGTGCAGACGACATCGGTGCCGCTGCATGATGTGGCGATGGTTATGGTTCCCTTGTTCGCGCGTTTCTGCGATGCTATGGCATGTGCGCTGTTGATGATGAGGTTGAGAAAGACCTGGTTGATCTGTTCAGGGTTGCAGGAGACCATCGGGATTTCCTGCAGGTTGGTTTCTATTTCGGCATGGTAGCGGTATTCGTTGCGTGCGATGATGAGCGTGTCGCGTATGCCTTTGTTGATGTCGAACTGCACGCGCTGATCGACGGCGTGACGGAACGAGAAGTTCCTCATGCTGCCGATTATGGTGCTGATGCGTTCGAAGCCTCTTTCCGATTCGTCGAATATGACGGGCAGGTCGTCGAGGAGATGGTCGATGGAGAGCTGATTTTCGAGTTTTTCGAGTTTCTGCAGCTCTTCGGGCGATGGCGGCCGGGTTTCGGCGGAGCGGACAATGGCGCGGTATTCCTCGAGGATGAGCCGGAGGTCGGATACGTCTTCCTTGAGCGAGGCGAGGTTGATTCTGAGAAAGTTGACGGGATTGTTTATTTCGTGGGCAAGTCCTGCGGCAAGCTGGCCGATGGATGCGAGTTTTTCCTGCAGAACCATCTGCTGATGGGTGATTTCGAGTTCCCGGGTTCGTTCTTCTACCCGTTCTTCGAGCGTCTGGTTGAGCTCCATGAGCTGCAGTTCGCTGCGTTTGCGTTCGGTTATGTCGAGCCCGATGCCCCGCAGGCCCGAGGGCGTTCCGTTCCGGATGATCGGTGAGCTGTAGATGAGGATGGGAAAGGTAGAGCCATCTTTTTTCAGTGCGGTGTATTCGTGATTGTCTATCGGGGTGTTCGATAGAGAGCTGGCTATGGCGGTTCGTATCCGTTCCTGGTCTTCGGGCGCGAATAACCTGAGGCAGCTGAAATCGTTCTGAATTTCATCTTTGCTGTACCCGAAAAGCTGCAGGCCTGAGTGGTTTGCAAAGGTGATGCGTCCTGTGATATCAGTTTCAAAGAGCGGCTGGGGAACGAGATCCGCGAGTTCCTGGAAGCGTTGTTCGCTTTCGGCAAGGGCTTCCTGCTCTTTTTTGCGGAGCGTGACGTCCTGCTTGATGCTGATGAAGTGCGTTATGGTGCCGTTCGTATCGGGTATCGGGCTGACGATGCAGTGTTCGGTGTAGAGTTCGCCGTTTTTTCTGCGGTTGACGATTTCTCCCTGCCAGATTCTGCCGGATTCTATGGTTTTCCAGAATTTGCTGTAGAACGCTCTGGATTGCCGCCCTGATTTCAGTATGCCGATGTTTTTGCCTCTGGCTTCGTCTTCGTCATATCCGGTGATGGCCGTAAAGCCGGGGTTGGTGTATTCGATGATGCCGTTGCGGTCGGTGATGGCAACGCCGAAGGGGCTTTCGGTGATTGCTGCCGAGAAGAGCCTGACTTTGCGCCGGAGTTCGAATTCGTTGAGGGCGTTTTTCAGCGTTATTTCAAGCCTGCCGGGTTCGACGGGTTTGAGCAGGTAGGTGTAGGCGCCGAGTTTGAGTGATTGGATGGCCTGTTCGATGTCGCTGGATCCGGATATCATGATGACGGGAAGCACCATGTTTTTTTCGCGGATGTAGTCGAGGATTTCGAGGCCGTTTTTACCGGGCATGTGAATGTCGAGCAGCAGGAGGTCGATGCTGCGGGT
Organism: Chlorobiota bacterium; assembly: GCA_016868665.1. Lineage (GTDB taxonomy): Bacteria > Bacteroidota > Chlorobiia > Chlorobiales > Chlorobiaceae > Chlorobium. The sequence continues at coordinate 47,787 of VGGK01000015.1, read as the reverse complement.
GTTGAGCAGTTCGATGCAGGCGTTACCGTTATCGGCCTGGATGGTCTGGTAGCCGAGTTTCTGGATGATATGCACTACCAGCGTCCGCGAAATGGCGCTGTCGTCAACAACAAGCACGGTTTTTGCCGAATTTTCAGCAGACAGGAGCTTTTTTTCCATATGGAGGCAGTGTCATGACGTTCTTTACCTGGGGGGCCATGATCGTTCTGAAATCCGTAAAGGCACCGGGGAGCTTCTTTTCCGTTGTAAAATATACAAATAATATCCTGGTAATGCTATAGGAGGGAGGAGTCGGGAAAGGAAGAGTTGCCCACGGATTGGAATCAGGAGTCAGGAGACAGAAGATAGGAGTCGGGGGAAGGAAGATTTTTGCCCACGGATTTTCACGGATTGACACGGATGGAAAAGGGTGAGTTCGGGTTATGTTTTTTCGCCTTTGAGCCATCAAGCTATCTTGCCATTCAGCCATGAAGAGAAAGAGCGCGGTTCCCGCTGATTGGGAACGGATTGCGGAGGGATTGAAGAGGGGGGGATGTTGCCCACGGATTTTCACGGATTGACACAGATTGATGGGTGAGGTGGTGTCTGGGGGGGGGTAATGGTTTTCAGGTATTGCGCTGTCGAGTTATTCGGCAAGAAGAGAAAGAGCGCGGTTCCCGCTGATTGAAATCGGATTGGGGAGGGATTGAAGAGGGGGGATGTTGCCCACGGATTTTCACGGATTTTCACGGATGGAAAAGGGTGAGTTCGGGTTATGTTTTTTCGCCTTTGAGCCATCAAGCTATCTTGCCATTCAGCCATGAAGAGAAAGAACGCGGTTCCCGCTGATTGAAATCGGATTTTCACGGATTGAAGACGGGAGACGTGGGTCGTGGTTTGGTGGCTTGCGGGTATTCAGCCCTGTGGGAGCGGTACTCCGGGTTAAATGAGTGTTTCTTTTTTAGCTTTTACCTTGCGAGGATGAGGTCTCTGATCTGCGATGTCCAGGCTGAGAGGGCGAGAAGGGGGCTTGCGTTGCGGTCTATGGCGCGGATGGCTTCTTCGGTGGCGGCGGAGATGGCGAGGAAGTCGGGGTTGGGGAAGTTTTTTGCGAACCGTTCGATCGCGGTTTCAATATCGGGGTTGTTGAGGGGCTGGTAGCCGGGTTTGAGGATGCGGTGATTGATGTCCTGGAAGAAGAGGAGGAGCGCTCCGAGAAAGTGCGAGAGTTCGGTTTTCGAGAGGTTTTTCGCGTGGGTTTCGCATTTGGCGAGCGCTTCGTGAAAGCGGTTCGGTGTGAGCGCGAGCCGGAGGTAGTCGATGGCGAGGTCGCGCAGCTGGATTGCGGGGATGTTTTCGGAGCTGCCTTTGCTTTTGATGAGTTCCCATGCGAGCGCAAGGTTGCCGCGGGAGAAGCTGATTATAAAGCCGGTTTCGCTTGGGGAGATGTCTGGCTTTGCCTGGCGGAGCCAGGTTTCGAGTTCCGCCGGAGTCGGCCGGTTGAAGGTGATGAGCTGACAGCGGGAGCGAATGGTGGGAAGCACCGATTCGGGACGCGAGGAGATGAGGATGAACATGACGTGGCCGGGTGGTTCCTCGAGCAGTTTGAGGAGCTTGTTGGCTGCCGTCGGGTTCATGCGTTCGGCTTGCGAGATGATGAAGATTTTCCGGCTGCCGGCTGCGGGCATGTAGAGTGCTTTCTGCTGGAGGGCGACGATCTGCTCGCTGAGGATGCCCATGGAGCGTTCCATGGCGGGAGAGAAATAGGGGTTCTGCTTTTTTTCTTCTATCAGGGCGTCGTAGCGTTCCCTGACTTCGGCGGATTTTCTGTTTTCTTTTTTTGCGGTTTCTCCGGCATCGAGCAGCGCGGCTTCGATTGGAAAGAGGTATTCGATGTTGGGGTGCATGAATTCGGCTATCTGCAGGCAGTCGGGGCAGGTGCCGCATGATCCTTCTGCCGGAGATTTCTTGCAGTTGCGGCAGGTCAGCGTTCGGGCAAGTTCAAATGCCACGCTCTCTTTGCCCGATGCTTCCGGGCCGGCGAAGAGGTAGGCATGGGGGAGCCGTCCGGTTTCAATGGCTTTCTGCAGCACGCGGATCTGCTGCTTCTGGCCGATTATGGCGTTCCAGCTCATGCCTGCCTCCAGCTATGGTTCAGATAAAGGTGAGCCAGTTATATGGGTCGTCTCCGGTGTGGACTATTTTCAGGTAGTGCTGCTGGAGCATTTCGGTGACCGGTCCGCGTTTTTCGTTGCCGATGGGGTATTTGTCGATGCTTCTGACCGGCGTGATTTCGGCTGCCGTGCCGGTGAGGAAGACTTCGTCGGCTATGTAGAGCGCTTCGCGCGGAATGAGGGTTTCGCGAACCTCGAAGCCAAGTTCTTTTGCGATGTGCATGATGGCGTAGCGCGTGAAGCCGGGAAGGATAGACTGGGCCGACATGGGTGTGTAGATGACTTCGTCGCGGACGATGAAAATGTTTTCGCCGCTGCCTTCGGAGACGTAGCCGTGAACGTCGAGCGCTATGCCTTCGGCGTAGTTGTCGATGAGCGCTTCCATTTTAATGAGCTGCGAGTTGAGGTAGTTGCCTCCGGCTTTGGCCCATGACGGCAGGGTATTGGGCGCGAGTCGGTTCCATGAGGAGACCCGGACGTCGACGCCGTTTTCAAGCACGTCTTCGCCGAGATAGGTGCCCCATTCCCAGGTGGCTATGGCGACTTCTATGGATGCGCGGTGGGGGTTGACGCCGAGCGCGCCCTGGCCGCGGTGCACGATGGGCCTGATGTAGCAGGATTTGTGTCCGTTGGCGTGAATGGTGCTGATGACGGCATCTTTGAGTTCCTGATCGGAGTATGGGATTTCTATGCGGTATATTTTTGAAGATTCCCGCAGGCGCCTGATGTGTTCGTCGAGAAAGAGGACTGCGGAACCGTTCCGGGTTTCGTAGCAGCGGATGCCTTCGAATGTTGAGGATCCATAGTGAATGACGTGCGAGAGGATATGTATTTTGGCGTCTTTCCAGTCGATGAGCTCGCCGTTCATCCAGACTTTTGCTGAGGTACTCATTGCAGAAAAATTTGTGTTATGGTCTTTCGTGGTGTAAACCTGAAAGATATACTGTTTTGCGTTTTTTAAAAGAGAAATCAGGGATGCGTATCGGGCACTTCGCGCGGGAGAGGCATTTTTGAGGGGTCAAAGTTGAGCTGGAAAACAACGTCCCCTACTGAGTGAGGGAGCTACGCGGTTTCTCATCACTCATCACTCATCACTCATCACTCATCACTCATCACTCATCACTCATCACTCATCACTCATCACTCATCACTCATCACTCATCACTCATCACTCAGAACTCAGAACTCAGAACTCAGAACTCAGAACTCAGCCCTGAATTCTGTCCGCAGATGGGGCAGCGGGGGTCGCGGTGGATGGAGATTTTTCGGATTTGCATGGTGAGGGCGTCGAAGGTGAGGATGGCGTTGTAGAGGGGGGTGCCGATGGTGAGGAGGTGTTTGATGGCTTCGGTGGCTTGTATGGTGCCGATGATGCCGGGCAGTACGCCGAGGGGTCCTTCGGGCTCGGTGGCCGGGGTTGCGGGGGTTTGGTCGAATATGCAGCCGTAGCATGCGGTTTTGCCGGGGTCGATGGTGATGGTTTGTCCGTAAAAGCCCTGGATACCTGCGTGCGAGTATGGTTTTCGCGCGCTTGCGCAGGTTTTGGCGATGAGGCGTTTCGCCTGGAAGTTGTCGGTTGCGTCGATGATGAAGTCGTATCGCGCGATGAGTTCGGCGGCGTTGGTTTCGCTGATGTGGTAGGGGTGCAGGGTGAGTCGGGTGTCGGGGTTGAGGGCGTTCAGCCGTTCGGCTGCGGATGAGACTTTGGGCGTTCCAATCGCCCGGGTGGTGTGGAGTATCTGGCGCTGGAGGTTGCTTGGTTCGACGTTGTCGCCGTCGGCCAGTCCGAGGGTGCCTATGCCGGCTGCTGTGAGATAGAGCGCGGCGGGGGAGCCGAGTCCGCCGGCTCCGACGATGAGTATTTTCGAGTGCAGCAGTTTTTCCTGACCCTGCGTGCCGATTTCGGGCAGGGAGAGGTGACGGGCGTAGCGTTCGCGTTGTGTCTGGCTGAGCGTCATGGAGCCTTCCTTGTTTATGTGGCGGGGGGCGCCGGTTCCGGTGAGGATGGGCCGTTGTAGGCGTGTTCCCAGTTTTTGAAGACGGGTTCGATCTGTTTTGCTTTGAGCGCTTTGCAGAATTTTTCGGTGGAGCGGTCGTCGTGAATGTGGAATTGCCCGTTTTTGTTGTTTTCGGGTTCGGTGTAGCCGCCGACGGTGGTGCGGCTTGCGATGCTCATGCGGGTGATGCCGAGTCCGGCCATGCCGTCGCGGAATGCGGGGCTTTCGCGGGTGGAGAGCACGAGTTCGACGTCGGGCAGGGCGATGCGGAATGCGAAGATCATGCGGGCGAGCTGATGGTCGCTTACGGAAAAGGGGGGCTGGTATCCGCCGGTCTGGGGGCGGATTCTCGGAAAGGAGATCGAGAGGCCTGCCCGCCACCAGGTTCTGCCGAGGTGGCGGATGTGGCGGTAGAGCATGAGGGCGTCCTGCTGCGGGTCGGCAAGGCCGAGGAGGACGCCGAGTCCTGCGGTTTTGATGCCTCCTTCGAGTGCCCGTGACGGAGTGTCGAGACGCTCTGCATAGTCTTTTTTGGGTCCCCATCGGTGGAGCCGGGCGTATTGTTCGCGGTCGTAGGTTTCCTGGTAGATGGTGATGCCGGTGCAGCCTGCTCGGGCAAGTTCGCGGTATTCTTCCGTGCTCATGGGAAAGGCTTCGATGGAGACTCGCTGCATGTGCGATGCCGCGGTTTCGACCGACCGGCGGAGGTAGTCGAAGTCTGCGTTTCTGGTGCGTTCGCCGGTGAGCAGCAGGACGTCGCTGATGCCAAGGTTTTTCATGGCGGCGAGTTCCGTGTGCAGTTCGTCCTGTTCGAGGCGGCTGCGCGGGGTTGTTCTGTCGGAGGCGAAGCCGCAGTAGGCGCAGCCGCTCGGGCAGTGGTTGGAGAGGTAGAGCGGCGCGTAGAGCGTCATGGTGCGGCCGAAACGGCGCAGGGTTATGGCTCTGGATTCGGCTGCGAGGCGTTCAAGCGTCCAGCTGGATTCGGGCGAGAGCATCTCCCTGAAGCGGGTTTCGTCGGGAGACGGGTTCAGCCATTCGGGCAGCGTTGCGTTCATGATGCCGGTCCGAGGAATGTGGTGAGCGGGCTTGTGGCGACGGCTGTGCCGCTTTTTTCCATGATGCCTGCCCTGAAGGCTTTGCGACCGGCTTCTACTGCCCCGGCGAATGCTTCGGCCATGGCGGGGGGGTTGCCGGCAACGGCTACTGCGCTGTTGACAAGTACGGCTGAGCATCCCGTTTCCATGGCGAGCGCGGCTTCGGAGGGCGAGCGGAGCCCGGCGTCGACGATGACGGGGATGTTGCTTTCGCGGATGATGATGCGGAGCATCTCTGCGGTGGCGAGGCCCTGTCCGCTGCCGATTGCCGAGCCGAGCGGCATGACGGATGCGCATCCGGCTTCTTCGAGCCGTTTGGCGAGCACCGGGTCGGCCGGTATGTAGGGCATGACGAGAAACCCCTCTTTTGCAAGGATTTTCGAGGCTTCGTAGGTCTCGATGGGGTCGGGCATGAGGTGCTGCGGGTTGGGGTGGATTTCCACTTTGATAAATGGACTTCCTGAAAGTTCTCTCGCAATGCGGGCGGCCTGAACCGCTTCGGCGGCCGTGGAGGCTCCGGAGGTGTTGGGCATGAGGGTGATGCCTGCCATGGTGCTGAGCGGCGTGAAGAGGTCGTCGCCCGGTCGCTCGCGGTTGAAGCGTCTGAGCGCTACGGTGACGAGCTGCGTGCCCGATGCCCTGAGGGTTTCGAGCATGACTTGTGCGCTGCTGAATTTGCCTGTTCCGAGGATCAGGCGGGACGAGAATGTATAGGTGCCTATTTGCAGTGAGTCCATAAGTGTTGTCTGGCGTTCAGCCTCCTCCGGCAAAAATGAGCAGTTCAATCCGGTCGCCTGCCTGGATGGTGCATCCGGCACGGTTTTCGGGGCGGACGATCAGGTCGTTTACCAGGGTGGCCATGGTTTTGCCTTCTGAGCCGATGATTGCGAGCAGGTCTTCGAGCGACGAGCCTTCGGGCAGCGTACCGGGTTCCCCGTTGAGCTGGATGGTGATCATGTTCTGCTGGTCGGGCATTGGTTGTCTATGGTGAATTGAGTGAATATACGGGATTCATTGTTTATTCAAACCGGAATCCCTTCAAGGGCTTCGTTGAGATCGGCTTCGAGGTCGCCGGGGTGTTCGAGTCCTACCGAAAGGCGCAGGAGATTGTCGGTGCAGCCGCGTTTGTCGCGTTCTTCCGGCGAGAGGGCGCCGAGGGTCATTTTTGCGGGCGAGGCTGCGAGCGATTCGACTCCTCCGAGGCTGTCGGCGAGGGTGAAGAGCTTCGTTTTGTGGAGCAGGTGTTCGACGGCAGACAGGCCGCCTTTGAGGGCGATGGTGATCATGCCGCTGAATCCGCTCATCTGCCGTCTGGCTATATCGTGCTGGGGGTGGGACGGGAGGCCGGGATACCAGACCCTGGCGACTGCCGGATGGCTTTCGAGCATGCGTGCGAGGTGAAGGGCGCCGGCTTCGTGTTCTTTCATGCGGATTTTCAGGGTTTTTATGCCTCGCATGACCAGCCAGCAGTCCCATGGTCCCGGAATGGCGCCTGCGGCTGCCTGGTAGTTTTTGATAATGGTATGCAGTGCCGGGTCGTTGAGCGCGATGGCGCCGCCGATGACGTCGCTGTGGCCTCCGAGGTATTTGGTGGTGCTGTGTACGGCGATGTCGGCGCCGAGTTCGAGGGGGCGCTGGAAGTAGGGCGTTGCGAAGGTGTTGTCTACGGCGACCCTGATGCTTTTTTCCCTTGAGATTTCAGCGAGAGCGCGGATGTCGGATATTCTGAGGAGCGGGTTGCTGGGGCTTTCGAGCCAGATAAGTTTCGTTTCGGGTGTGAGGCAGCGGGCGTAGCTTTCCGTCGATTCGTCCCGGGCATAGGAGATGGTGATGCCCCAGGGTCGGAGCAGCTGTTCGAATATTCTGTATGTGCCGCCGTAGATGTCGATGCCGGAAACGATGTGGTCGCCGGGCTTGAGTATCTGCAGGGCGGCCATGGTTGCGGCTGCGCCGGAAGCGAATGCGAGCCCGAAGCGGGCGTTTTCAAGCAGTGCGAGGGATGTTTCGAGCGCCTGGCGGGTCGGGTTGCCGATTCTGGAGTAGAAGAATTCGGGGCGGTGGCCGAGTTCTTCCCTGCCGAATGTGGAGGTCTGGTAGATCGGTACCGTTACCGATCCGGTGGCCGGGTCGGGCGTATGAGGGTCGTGTATGGCGAGGGTTTCGAATTGCATTGCGGTTTGTTTTCTGTGCTGTGGGCCGGTTTCGGGATTGTTATTTCTTCAGAGAACAAGGTAATGCGGTTAATGGTTTTTTCATGATTCGTTGGTTGTGGAGAGGGTATTTCTTTAATTGGGCCTGAAAGGTTTTTTACCATGTTTTTGAATCAGTCGAGCTGAAGTTATGGGAGTTATCGAGGCGGTGTGTGTCAGCCCTGAAAAAGGGGTGGTGAAGCAGGCGGTGGAGGAGATCGTGCTGCGTGCGGAATGGGGTATCGAAGGGGATGCTCATGCGGGGGAGTGGCATCGGCAGGTTTCGCTGCTGGCCGGCGAGAGCATCGACCGTATGCGTGAAAAAATGCCGGATCTCGATCATGGGGCGTTTGCCGAGAATATCGTTACCCGGGGCATCGATGTGCTGTCGCTCGCTGTGGGCGACCGGTTGCAGGCGGGGGACGGGGTAGTGCTCGAGGTAACGCAGATCGGCAAGCAGTGCCACAATGACGGGTGCGCGATCCAGCGCGCGACGGGCGATTGCATCATGCCTCGCGAGGGGGTTTTCTGCCGGGTGCTGCGGGGGGGCGTTCTGCGTTCGGGTATGCCGGTTATGTTGCTCTGAGCGGGTTCATCCTCCTATTTCGGACATGCTGGTGCGCAGGGTTCCTCCTTCTCCTTCCATCCTGCCGTTTTCGGGTTTCCGTGCGGCTGCCTGCATGAAGAGCGAGGCAATTTCTTCGAATCCTGCCTGCCGCCGCAGGAATGGCAGCAGTTTCAATCCATGCTTGTCGTAGAGGCAGCTTATGACGGTGCCTTCGGCCGTGATGCGGATGCGGTTGCAGTCGCTGCAGAAGTTTCTGGTGTAGGCCGGAATGATGGCTGCGGATCCTTTGTGGCCGGGAAGGGTGAAGCTGAAGTATTCGGTCGAGGCGCCGCGGTGGGCTTCAAGGTCGGGGCAGGCCTCTGTGAGCAGCTCCCTTATTTTTTCGAGGCCGAGGAATCTGCCGGTTCGCCAGATCTGGTGGTCGTCGAACGGCTGGAGTTCCATGAACCTGACGGTGACCTGATGGGTGCGGGCGTATTCCATGAACCGTCCGATTTCGTCGCTGTTGATGCCGCGCATCATGACGACGTTGAGTTTGACCGGCATGGCCTGGCGTTCGAGCAGGGTTTCGAGGTTTTCTTTCACCTGGTCGAAGAGGTCGCGCCGGGTTATGTCGCGGTAGCGGTCGCGGTCGAGGGTGTCGATGCTGAGGTTGAGCGCATCGAGCCCTGCATCCTGCAGCGCGTCGAGGCGCCTGTGCAGGAGGACTCCGTTTGTGGTGAGGCTGACGGTCTGGATGCCGGGCGTCTGCCTGGCGGCGGCCACCAGTTCGGCGATGTCGCCGCGCAGGAGGGGTTCGCCGCCGGTAAAGCGGATTTTATTGATGCCGAGCCGGGCGAGCGCACCAATGAGATGCCGGATGTCGCCGGTGCTCATGGGGGTGCCGGATGAGGGGCTTTCATGATGCTCTTCGCTCAGGCAGTAGGCGCACCGGAGATTGCAGGCGCTGGTGACGGCGATGCGGGCATAGGTGATGCTGCGTCCGAAGCGGTCGGCAAGAGGGGTGATGGTGGTTTCTGTACTGCTCAAGAATGCGTGCGGATTAATGGTGAACGGCAGGGCGTATGGCCTGACTATCTGTTTCTGCTAAGATATGCTATCTTCGTTTCGCTGCAAACATGCGGCTTCGGGGCTCTTTTCGATGGCATCGTGGAGGTCACGGCGGAGTTTCATGTTCTGAGCGGTTATTTCGGCTTCGCCGGTCCATAGTTCGTCGGCTATGGAGAGGATTGTTTCTTCTTCGCGCAGCAGGGCTTGCGTGCCCATCGTTGTGACGGCGTCAAGCAGTCTGCCGAGCGTCCGGGTCGCAAGGGCGTTGGATCGGGCGATATTTTTTTTCATGGCGGCTGTGCGTTCGGGCGAGTTGTCGAGTCCGAAAGCCGCTGCGAGGCGGTATTCGAAATCGGTACCGAGCAGAGCCGCCACTCCTTCGGGGCTGAAGTTCCGTTTTGCGAAGAGTTTCTGAACGAGGAACGCGTACCAGTCGAGTTCCGTATCGGGGAAGTCGTAGTCGGGGTGCGTCAGCGTTCCTTTGAGTTTTCCCTGGAGCCTGAGTTCCTGTTCTATCGGTGTTCCTGCGTATGGGAGCATTTTGCCGAAATTTACGGGAAAATAACCGTCGCTGCCTGTTGCGGCAAGAAACCTGATGTTTTCCCGGACGGTAGGGAATGTGGAGGATGGATCGAAGAGCATGAAACCTGCGGAGAGGGCAAAACCCATTGCTTTGAGGGTTTCGATGGCTTCGAGGTTTCTGCCGACGGTTGTTTGCTTGTTGAGGGTTTTCAGGCCCGTTTCGTTTCCGGATTCGACGCCGAGATAGACAGCGAAAAGGCCGTGCAAGGCCATTTCCCGAAAGAGCAACGGTTCGACGTCGTCAACCCTGCAGGATATTTTCCATCTGATGTTTCCGTCGAGGCCGCAGTTTCGCAGTTCCCTGAGGAATTCGCCGATCCATTGTTTCTGTGCCGGGGAGCGTGCTGCGAAATCGTCGTCCTGAAAACTGAAAAAACGTACGTTTTTGTGTGTGAAGAGGTCGCGCATCTCTTCGGCGACGTGAAGGGGCGATCTCGTTCTCCGGAGTTTGCCCTGCGCCGTGCCGTAAAACTGCCGGATGCTGCAGAAGGAACAGTTGAAATGACAGCCGCGGCTTGCGAGCATGTATGCGGTTTTTATGCCGGCTGTGGTTGTGATGGAGCCGTCGCGAATGACCGGGGGAATATCGTCGAGGTTTTCGATGAGCGGTCTGAGCGGGGTCTGTAGGACGCTGTTTCCGTTCCGGTAGGCGATACTCTGTATTTCCGGCCACCCGGACGGTTCGTCGAGCTTCGTGTAGAGATCGATGATGCTTTCTTCTCCTTCGAATCGTACGATGCTGTCGAGTTCGGGAATGAGTTCAAGTGTTTCTGCCGGGCGGAGGCTGGGAAAATGGCCTCCGGCAGTGAAGTGCGCCGTGACGCCGTGTCGGCGGAGATAGCGCATAAGCTCGGCAAAGTGTTCGAGGGTGAACTGAAAGATGAGCGAGAATCCGATAAGGTCGGGGTTCAGCTTTTCTATGGTTTCGAGTACGGCATCATGGTTGCTGCCGGGAAAAAAAGGCTGCAGTTCGGCTTTATGGCCGTTTTTCCGGAGAGAGGCGATTATGGAGCGCAAACCCAGGTTTTCCTGGTTTTCATAACCTACAAGAAGAATGCCTTTTTTATGCCGGTGTTGTGCATCCATGACCAAGGGGAGCCTGAAATGGCGGAAAATCTGTTGAAGCGAGGGAGGGATCGGAACAGGAGGCGGCGGTTTTTCCGCCTCCTGTCCGGAGCGATCAGTCACATCAGTTTTGCAAGTTGTTCGAGTTTGGCTTTTTCAATTTCGAGTTCCTTGAGTTTCGACTGAATCTGGAGCCTTCCGAACTCTGCAAGTTTTTTATCGTCCAGACGGACCCAGTCGGGAACCGGATCCCAGTTGATCGGAAACGGGCGGATTTTTTCCGCTGCCGTCATTGCTGCGATAACCGGCTTTTCGGTGAGTTTTGCCATGATGGACTCCTCGTTTTTTTTCATTAATAGAAAAATGGAACCAACTGTTTGTAATGATTGAACTGCTTTGTTCCGCTGGGGCGGGGTTATGTGCTATTGAGTCGTGTATAACGCTTATATAGTCTATATGTAATAAAGTAATAACGTATGTTAATTAAAAGTTTTTCTGTACAGAAAATCACTGTTGTTTTCAGTTGACGCCGAGGATGACGCTCGAGGCTTTGAAGAGCGCGCAGGCGTGTTCTCCTTCCCTGAGTCCGAGTTTTTCGGAACTTCCGTGGGTGATAATGGCTGATATGACGTTGCCGTCGCCTATTTCCACGTCGATTTCCGTGCTGACCGGTCCTTCGAGGATTTTGCTGATTGTGCCGCAGAGGATGTTCCGGGCGCTGATTCGGGCGTCGTGCAGGTCGCGGCCGACGATGACCGAGTTGGATTTGATGATGGCGTAGGCGTTCATGCCCTTTTTGAGTCCGAGGTTCTGCACCGCGCCGATGGTGATGACGGAGGTGATGCGCGGTCCGCTGGGGAGTGCAAGCACGACTTCGGCATTGACCGCTCCGAGGGTGATATTTTCGATGGTACCGGAAAAAACGTTCCGTGCACTGATTCTCATGGATATCCTCCTCAGGAATCGGTAGAGGTTTTGTGTTTCGCCAAGCCGTACTTCAAGATTTTCAAGAAATTTACGGTGTTCTTCCTGTACGATGCGGAATTGTGCGATGACGTTTTTTCCTTCGCGCGTGAGTACCGTGCCGCCGCCGCCTTTTCCGCCGGTCATGCGATCGACGAGCGGTTTGTCGGAAAGGTTGTTGATCATGTTGACCAGATGCCATGCGGTTTTGTAGCTGATGCCGACCGCTTTTGCCGCGCTGTTGATCGATCCGAGCTCGTCGATTTTTTCAAGCAGCAGAATGCGGTCGCCGCCGAGAAAGCGGTTTTCCGCCTTCTGGAACCAGATTGAGCCTTCAAGCCCTATCTGCTGTTTGGCGCATTTTGCCATCACTGTTCTGGTAAGGTTGTTAGCGGGCCGTCAGCGCAAAATAAGAGTTTCAGGTGAAAGAATGGCTTCCGTGGCGGTTACGGGCGATTTTTTTCAGGATTGCGAGCATGCGGAAGTCGGGATGAGGGCATGAATAACCGGCCTGGTTTCGTGATTTTGCCGGTGCGACAGGAAAAGAAAAACGCCTGCTTGAATGGAGGCGTTTTTTCTTGTGCAGGGCGTTCAGTTGATCAGGTGGTCTTCACAGGCTTCGCCCTCTTCGAGCGCGTCGAGGATTTCGTCAACCTTGTCTTCGCTGTCGATTTCGCCGTACCAGTAGTTTTCGGGATAGACGACGACCACAGGGCCTTTTTCGCAGAGGTTCAGGCATGCCGTGGCTGATACGGCAACGTCCGACATGCCGCGGTCGGAGAGCTCGCTTTCGAGGTAGGGGATGAGGCCGAGGGCTTCTTTTTTGTGGCAGATACCCTGGGGTGCGCGCTGTGCGCGGAAGCTCGCGCAGACGAAGATGTGGTGTTTCGGTTTGTCCATGCTGGTTGTGTTTTATTGGTTGTTCAAGATCGGTCGGATCAGTCGGATCGGACTGATCCGACTGATCTTTATTTTACCCGCAGCCTCCGCCGGTGCCGGTGCAGCCTGTGCCGCAGGCGTGGATCTGGCTGCTTCGCATCAGGTGTTTGAGGTCTTTGCCGGTAAAGATGCCTTCGACGGCTTCTTCGATGATGCCTTCCATGACGAGTACGTCGATGCCGTGGGCGTTGAGTACTTTGGTGGGCGAATCGCCTGCGCCGTTGACAAGCAGGGTGCGGCAGTCGTGGAGCGCGCGGGCAAGCGCTTCCCAGCGTTGCTGCCCTCCTCCGGGCAGGGGAGCCGGTCGCGAATCGACCAGCCGGCAGGTGCCGGTTGCGTGGTCGAGTCCGTAGACGAGAAAGCGGTCGGCTTCGCCGAGGTGCTGGTTGATGAGTACGCCTTCCATGCTGCTTACGGCGACATAGGGGCGGTGCTCTTCAGGGTTTTTTGGCATATTTGCTGCTTCGGAGAGTTTCTGTATCATTTCTTCAGTGTTGTGTTCGCCGATGATGCCTGCAGCGTCGGCACGGCAGCGGGCGCAGTGTTTCATCTGCGGCAGGAATTCGGCGGTGGCTTTCTGGATGTCGGCGACGAGTACCGGCGATGGTTCGGGTATGTTTTCAAAGACGGTTTCCGTGGTCTGGTAATAGGGCAGGCAGTTCAGGATGTCTGCGCCAAGTTCAGAGACCTTGCGGGCGACATCGACGACGTGGGTGTCGTTGATGCCGGGGAGGATGATGGTGTTCACTTTTGCCGTGACGCCGACCTCCTTGAGTCGTTTCAGGGCTTCGAGCTGGTTGCCGATGAGCAGTTTCGCGGCTTCGATGTCGCGGTACATTTTCTTTTTGTGGCGAACCCATGCATAGATTTCGGCGCCGGTTTCAGGATCGATGGCGTTGATGGTAATGGTGACGTGGCTGACCTGCAGTTCGGCAAGCTCGTCGATCCAGGGCAGCAGGTCGAGTCCGTTGGTTGCCACGCAGAGCAGCATGTCGGGGTAGTGTTCCCTGACGAGGCGCAACGTTTCCATGGTTTCGTCAGGGTTGGCAAAGGGGTCGCCCGGTCCGGCTATGCCGACGACCGAGATGTTCGGCGCGATGTCCATGGCGTGCTGCAGGTAGTAGAGTGCCTGTCGGGGGGAGAGCACCTTGCTGGTGACGCCGGGACGGTTTTCGTTCATGCAGTCGAATTTCCTGTTGCAGTAGTTGCACTGGATGTTGCATTTCGGCGCAACCGGGAGGTGGATCCGTCCGAAGGTGTGGCGCGACGAATCGTTGAAGCATGGGTGGTTGTTTATGTTGAGTGTCATTGGTTCCTCCCGTTTACATATAGGTATAGCCGATTGATGAAGAGTTCTGCCGCCCTTCGATGAGGGTGTTGACGATCCGGTCGAAGAGTTCCTGGGTGCCGCGGTAGCCGAGATGGTGCAGCCGCTGCCCTCCGAATCGGTCGTGGATTGGAAAGCCGATTCTTATGAGCGGCAGTTCGTGCTTTTTCGACATGGTGAAGCCTTTGCTGTTGCCGATGAGGAGGTCGGGCCTGAGTTCGTCGGCCTCGTGTTCTATATCGACGAAGTCGACGTTTTCGCGAACGTTTATGCCCCTCTCCTCAAGGTCGGGTATGAGTTCGAGCAGGCGCTTTTTCATGAGCCCGCTTTTCCCCCCTGAGGCGCAGAGCACCGGTAAGACGCCGATCTCGTGCAGGAAGGCGGCCATCGATATGACGAGGTCTTCCTCTCCGTAAAGAATCGCCCGTTTGCCGAAGACGTATTTGTGGCCGTCCGCATAGGCGTCGACAAGGCGGCGGCGTTCGTCTTCGTGGATTTCGGGCATGGGTTTTTCCGTCAGCCGTTCGAGTTCCGCGAAGAAGCGGTCGCTTGCCTTGATGCCGATCGGCAGGGGAAGGCTGCGGCGTGGTACGCCGAACTTTTCTTCGAGGTATCCTGCTGCCGATTTCCGGGCTTCGAGCGTGGAGCCGAACTCGATGCTTGCAGATGCTCCGCCGGTGTTTGCGATCGCATGGGTCGGGGTACCGCCCGGGGGAATCCGGTGGTATTCGGCCCAGGGTCCGCCGTCGAGTGTCTGCGAGTAGTCGGGCAGCAGTACGAAGGGGACGCCGAATGCGTTCAGGATCTCTTTGAGGTAGCGGATATCGGCAGGCGATATCATGCCGGGAAAGATGTTTACCAGATTTTTTTTCGGTGTTCCTTCGGCGAGCGTTGCTACGGCAGAGCGTACCGCGGCATGAAAGCCGTCGATATGGGTGCCGCTGTAGCTGGGTGTCGAGGCGAAGATCATGACCGGCAGGGGCGCGTCATTGCCCATGACGGCTTTGTACTCTTTGAGGATCATGGGGACGTCGTCGCCGATGGTTTCCGACAGACAGGTCGTTGCGATGCCGATCACCTCGGGTTTGTATTGCCGGGTGACGTTTTTGAGACCGAGCTGCAGGTTGTGGCTGCCGCCGAATACAGCGGTTTCTTCGTTGAAGTTCGACGATGCTATGTCGATCGGCTCTTTGTAGTGGCTGATCAGATAGCGGCGGATGTAGGTGGCGCACCCTTGCGAACCGTGCAGGAAGGGTACGCATTTTTCTATGCCCCTGAAGGCCAGGCAGGCGCCGAGAGGGTTGCAGAGCTTGCAGGCGTTCTGCGTGGCCGTTTTGGCCGTACTGGCGGCTTTGCCGTTTATTGTTGCTGTTTTCATGCGAGACCTCCTTTTCTCGGAGCGAACTGCCATACGGGGCTCATCACCGATTCATAGACTTCTTTTGCGAAATTGTACATGCCGACGAATCCTGCGAGCGGGATTTTCCGTTCGTGGTTGTGGTCGCAGAAGCCGACGCCGAGTTTGAAGGCGATCGGGCGTTCCTTGACGCCGCCGATGAGCAGGTCGGCCTCTTTTTCAAGCACAAACTTGGAAAGTTCCACGGGATTCGAGTCGTCGACGATTACAGTGCCTTCGTCGCACATTTCCTTGAGGCGAAGGTAGTCGTCCTTGTTGCCTGTCTGCGATCCGGCGAGTACGACCGACATGCCGATGGTGCGCAGGGCCTTGATGAGCGAGAAGGTCTTGAATGCGCCGCCGACGTAGATGGCTGCTTTTTTGCCTGAGAGCGCTCCCTTGAATTTCTGCATTTCGGGATAGTATTTCCTGATTTCGTCGCGTACGATCTCTCTTGCTTTTTCCATGATTTCCGGTCTTTCGGGGAAGAGCGCCGCCACGTCGTAGAGCGATTTGGACATGTCTTCGAAGCCGAAGTAGGAGACGCGGATGTACGGGATGCCGTATTTCTCTTCCATCTCCTTTGCGAGGCTGGTCATGGAACCGGAGCATTGTACCACGTTGAGCGATACGCCGTGCGAGCGTCTGATTGCATCGATCCTTCCGTCGCCGGTCATGGTGGCTACCACTTCGATGCCCATTTTTTCATAATATTCCCGGATGATCCAGGCTTCCCCTGCGAGGTTGAACTCGCCGAGGATGTTGATGCTGCACTTGCTGATTCCCTCGGTCGAACCGGTGCCGATCAGTTTCATGAGGGCCGAGCAGGCGGCTTTGTAGCCGTCTTTCTTTGTGCCTTTGAATCCTTCGGAATGGACCGGCATGACCGGTATTCCTTTTTCCTGCGCGACTTTTCTGCAGACTGCGTCGATATCGTCGCCGATCAGGCCGATGATGCAGGTCGAGTAGATGAATGCGGCATTGGGCTTGTACTGGTCGATCAGCTCGATGAGCGATCGGTAGAGTTTTTTTTCTCCGCCGTAGATGACGTCCATTTCCTGAAGGTCGGTCGAGAAACTCAACCGGTGCAGTTCGGGGCCGGAGGAGACCGCTCCGCGGATGTCCCAGGTGTAGGCGGCGCAGCCGATCGGGCCATGGACGATGTGGATGGCGTCGGCTACAGGGTAAAGCACCACGCGGGAGCCGCAGAAGACGCATGCGCGCTGGCTGACCGAACCGGACAGACTTGTCTTGTCGCATGCGATATCGAACTGCTGTTCTTCGCCGCTTTTCTTTTCGAAGACCTGATGCTGTCTTCCTTCGAGTATCCCGATTTCTTCCTTCATGCTGCCAACCCTTTTTTCAATAAGTAATTCCAGATATCAGGAACCACTCCCGGCAATGCCGGGAGTTTTCCTTTTGGTACCTTTACGTCCTTTCAGTTCTTTTTTACATAACCAGTTCGAACTTCTCTTCGGGAGCTTCGCGATCCTGGCGGTCCATCAGGACGCCGAGGATTTTTTCGATCAGTCTGAGCGAACCGGTGTATCCGACGTTCGGGAAGTAGCTGTGGCCGATGCGATCGAGGATCGGGAAGCCGAACCTGATGAACGGAATGTTCTCGTCCCGGGCAATGTATTTGCCGTAGGTGTTGCCGATAAGCAGATCGACAGGCTCGTTCTTCATCCACTGGTGAAGCAGGAACATGTCTGCATTGAGTCCGTTTTTGAAGTTTGCCCCGGGAATCCTCTGGAGGATCTCTTTCATTCGTTTTTCGAAACGCATGCCAGGGGTGCCGCTGACGATATGGACCGGTTTCATGCCGAGGTCGAGCAGAAATTCGGTGAGCGGAATGAGCTGGTCGGGATCTCCGAAGAGTGCTACTTTTTTACCGTAGAAGTACTGCTCCATGTCGGTCATGACGTCGATGAGCCTGCCCCTTTCCGCGGTGATTTCGTCCGGAACCTCAACGCCGGCCGCCTTGCTGAGCGACATGATGAAGCGGTCGGTTGCGCTGAGGCCGATGGGCATATCGACGGTTTCGAACGGTACCCTGCATTTTTTGTCGAGTCCGATTGCCGCAGGTTCGGCGCTTATGCAGCCGAGGGCGAGCGAGCATTTGCTGTCGCCGGCACTTTTGAGTTCTTCGACGGTGGTGCCGCCTTTCGGGTAGAAGACGTGCTTGCCGGTCTGCGGTGCATCGAGTACGTCGGAGGTGTCAGGGAACAGCACGATTTTCACGCCGAGTTCTTTGGAGAGGCGCTTGATTTCGCGCATGTCGGATGGTTCCATCCAGCCGGCGATGATGTTGATCTGATCTTTCTTTTCTCCGGTTGATTGGGCGAACTGCTCTGCGATGCCGGTGAGCATGTTGGCGTAGCCGGTTACGTGCGAGCCGACGAAGCTCGGGGTGCTGGCATAGATCACGTATTTGCCTTCGGGAATCTTGCCGTCGTCGCTGGCTTTTTTGGTGATCTGCTGCAGGTCGTCGCCGATGGTTTCCGACAGGCAGGTGGAGTGTACGGCGATGATGTCGGGATCGTAGACCGCAAAGATGGTTTCGATCGACTGGAGCAGGTTGGCCTGTCCGCCGAACACCGAAGCGCCTTCCGTGAACGAGCTGGTGGCAGCCATGACCGGTTCCTTGTAGTGGCGGGTCAGGGTGCTGCGATGGTAGGAGCAGCAGCCCTGGGAGCCGTGGCTGTGAGGCAGACAGCCGTGAATGCCGAGCGCGGCGTACATGGCTCCGATCGGCTGGCAGGTTTTTGCCGGATTGATCGTCAGCCCTTCGCGCTCTTTAACCTCTTTTGGTGTGTGTCTTAATAACATGGTTCAATAGTCTCCTGTTTCCTGATTACTGTGTCACGTAAGCGGCTTCGAGTTCTGTACCTTTACCGTTTCCTGCTTTTTCCCATGGAGCTTTGATGAGCTTCCAGACGGGGTTGTTCACCATGCGGTCGATGTCCCTGTAGAAGTTGGTTGCGCCGACAAAACCTGTGTAGGGTCCGCCGTAGTCGTAGCTGTGCAGCTGCTTGAGCGGTACGCCCATTTTCTGGACCACATATTTTTCCTTGATGCCGGCACAGAAAATGTCGGGTTTGTAGATCTCGATCAGCTTTTCCGATTCATAGTGGCTGACGTCGTCGATGACGAGCGATTTTTTCATCATCTGTTTCATCATGCCCTCGTAGCCGTTGATTTCGAGACCTTTTTCCTTCAGCGCTTCAAGCTCGGCTTCGGTTTTTCTCGGCTGATAGAGCTCGGGATCGGCGGTAACTTTCAGTTCTTCGATGTTCTTGCTGTCGGCATCTATCTTGATGTTCGGAAGAACGTGACGGCCTTCGTAGTCGTCGCGGTGAGCGAATTCGTATCCCGCGGCTACCGTCGTCATGCCAAGCTCGGTGAAGAGATCCTGGTAGTGGTGGGCGCGCGAGCCGCCGACGAAGAGCATGGCGGTCTTGCCTTCGGTACGGGGACGAATTTCGTCGATGATTGCCTTTACTTTCGGCATCTCTTCGGCAATCACCTCTTCGACTCTGGCTTTCAGTTCGGCATCGTCGAAGTATTCGGCAATCTTGCGCAGCGATTTGGCGGTCGATTCGGCTCCGACGAAGTTCACCTTCATCCACGGGATGCCGTATTTGGTTTCCATCATCTCGCCCATGTAGTTGATGGAGCGGTGGCACATGATGACGTTGAGATCGGCCGTGTGCGAGTTTTCAAGCTGGCCGACGGTCGAGTTTCCGCTGAAGGAGGCAACGAGGGTGATGCCGCATTTTTCAAAAATGCGCTCGATCTCGAAGGCGTCGCCGCCGATGTTGTATTCGCCGAGCAGGTTCAGTTTGAACTTGCCCTCCTTTACTTCGTTGTTGCGGCCGACCATGTGCTTGAACACGCCGTTGTTGGCGATGTGGTGGCCTGCGGACTGGCTGACGCCGCGGTAGCCTTCGCAGCTGAAGCCAAAGACGTTACAGTCTCCGAGTTTTTCGCGCATCTCTTTTGATGCAGCATGCACGTCGTCGCCGATCAGGCCGACGGGACAGGTCGAGAAGATCGCGATGGATTTGGGATGGAACAGATCGTATGCTTCCTGAATAGCCTGTTTGAGCTTTTTTTCGCCGCCGAATACCACGTTCTCTTCCTGCATGTCGGTGGAGAAACAGTAGGTGATATAGTTTTCGTGTTCCGGGGTTTCCGGCCGTGTCTGGTTGCGACGGGTCAGCCATGCGTAAAAACTGCAGCCGATGGGCCCGTGTACGATGTTGACGATGTCTCGGGTCGGTCCGAGCACAACGCCTTTGCAGCCTGCGTATGAACAGCCGCGCTGGGTGATGATGCCGGGAACGGTTCGGACGTTTGCCTGTACTTCAGGTATGGATTCAGGGTCGTTGATGACGATCGATTTGGTTCGTTTTTTGGCGACCTTCGCCGGGTATTTCTGTACCAGTTCCTCCCTGATTCGGGACGGATCCGGATATTGTTTCATAGCCTCCATGTAACTCTCTCCGTTTACACCTTGTAAGTTGTTCTCGTTAGTTCAGCGCTTCGTCGCCTTCCTCGCCGGTCCTGACCCTGATGGTGTCGAGGATCGGGGTGACAAATATTTTTCCGTCTCCGGGTTTGCCGGTCTGGTTGGTCCTGATGATGGTGTCGATGGCCATCTGGCACAGTTCGTCGGGAACTACCACGGTCAGAATGCGTTTTGCAACCAGCCGCGGCGCGTTACCGAGCTGTGCGATGGCTTCCGGATGACCGGCTTCCGCTCCCTGAAGAATGTCGTAGTGAACCTGGCCTTTGCCGCGGCCCATGACCCTTCCTGTTGCCGTGAATGCGGGTATGCCTGCATCGACGAGCGCCTTTTTGGTTTCGTTCACCTTGTTGATGCGTATGACTGATATGATCTCTTTCATCAGGCCTCCTTGCCGGCCAGAGTCGGCTCGCTTTCCTTCGTTCCGGAACTGATGGTGTAGACCTCTTCGACGGCGGATACGAAGATTTTGCCGTCTCCGAATTTTCCTTCGGCATCGGATTTGGCATTGTCGAGAATGGCCCGGATCACGAAATCCTTGTCGGCATCGGGGACAACCACGAAGAGCATCTCTTTGGGCAGTTCGTCGTATACCACGTCGCCGACGCGAAGACCCCGCTGTTTGCCGCGTCCGACGACCGAGATTTTGGTTACTGCCGGGTACCCGGCATCGAGGAGGCCCTGCATGACGTCGTGTACTTTTTCAGGCCTGACGATTGTTCTGATCATTAACATGTGCGAGTTCTCCGTTTATTAGTTGGCGATACCGAATTCTATGAGAAGCGATTCAAGCTCGTCGATTTCGAGCGGCTTGGGTATGACGAACATTTTATTTTCGTCGATTTTGCGTGCAAGTGTGCGGTATTCGTCGGCCTGGGCGTGCGTCGGATCGTAGTCGATGACGGTTTTGCGGTTGATTTCCGCGCGCTGGACGAAGTTGTCGCGAGGCACGAAGTGGATCATCTGGGTACCGATCCTGCGGGCCAGCTCCTCGATCATCTCGCGCTCGTTATCGACCTTGCGGCTGTTGCAGATGAGACCGCCGAGGCGGACACCGCCGGCATCGGCATATTTCAGGATACCTTTGCAGATGTTGTTTGCTGCGTACATGGCCATCATTTCGCCGGAGCAGACGATGTAGATCTCTTCTGCCTTGCCGTCGCGGATCGGCATGGCGAAGCCGCCGCATACAACGTCGCCGAGCACGTCGTAGAACACATAGTCGAGATCCCATTCGTCGTCGTAAGCGCCGAGCTGTTCGAGCAGGTTGACCGAGGTGATGATGCCTCGGCCTGCACATCCGACGCCGGGTTCGGGTCCGCCGGATTCGGTGCAGCGTGTGGCTTTGTATCCCTCTTTGATGATGTCTTCGAGTTCAACTTCTTCTCCCTCTTCCCGCAGGGTGTCGAGTACGGTTTTCTGCTGCAGGCCGCCGAGCAGGAGGCGGGTCGAGTCTGCTTTCGGGTCGCAGCCGACGACCATGACTTTTTTACCCATTTCCGCAAGACCGGCAACGGTGTTCTGTGTCGTGGTTGACTTGCCGATGCCACCTTTTCCATAAATCGCGACTTTTCTCATGTTTCGTTCTTATTTAGGTTTTCATTGTGTTCTGTATAAAATATTCAGACTGAGATATGGTTTTGCCTGAATAATTATGATTAAGAGTGTGCAAATGACGTGCCAGAACGACGCATTCCGCCCATCCTGCTTGTGGTACGGCAGTTGTTCTTGATGGTTAAGTCCTTTTATATAAATATATTAAGGGGTATTTCTTTTTTTTGACGATGCTGAAAAGGGAGAGTCCGATGACGGTGCCACTGTCATTTTGAAGGGGAAAAACCTACATAATGGTATCCCGCTGCATGAATGCACCGAAATGTAGGTTTTTGCGTCGCTGGTTTCCGGCACGGAAGGGGTGCATGGTCGTCTGTGGGGTTGCGGATTGTCTTTGCTTGAGCGGGGGGGGGCGTGAAATTTTCGGATTTTGAAAGCGAAGCGTGCCGTTCAGGAGGACGATCGTGTTTTTCAGTGTTACAGCGGGTGTTTTCGGTCTTCGGCCTGTGTCGGCGAAGTCGGACATCGAATGGAAATGTTACATAAATGGAGGTTTTCGGATATATGCGGGTATGTCGGCCGTCGGGATGATTGCCGCAGGCTAAAGCTGCAGTTTCAGGTGCGTTACCTTTGTACCGACAGCCATTTTCTGAGGGTGTTATCGATAGTTCTGATTGTTACCGGTTTTGAAAGGTAGTCGTTCATGCCGACGGCAATGCAGTTGTTCTGGTCTTCGGCGGTGGCGTTGGCCGTCATGGCGATAATGGCGATATCTTTGTCGAGCACGCCCGAGGTGCCGCTTCTGATGGCTTTTGCCGTTTCGAATCCGTCCATGACCGGCATCTGAAGATCCATAAGCACCAGGGAGTACTGTTTCGTTCTGAGGGCTTCGAGCGCTTCAAGACCGTTGATGACGGAGTCCAGCTTGTAGCCGAGTTTGGTGATCATGGCTTCCGCTACCATTTTGTTGATCTGATTGTCTTCGACAAGCAGTATTGCCTGTTCGGCAGGGGATGGTGCAAGAGGGTTTGCGGTCTCCGGGTGCCGTGTGGTGTTTTCGGCGCCGTCGGCGGGGCAGGGGTTCTCTTCGGATATTGTCGGGAAGGTGATTTCGAGGTTGAATTGCGTGCCTTGATTTTCTCTGCTGATGACGTTGATGGAGCCGCCCATCAGCTCGGTCAGTTGTTTTGCGATGGTCAGTCCGAGTCCTGTTCCTCCTTCCTTGCGGGTGGCTGAAGGGTCGAGCTGGGTGAATCGCTGAAAAATCAGGTCTTTTTTGTCGTCCGGTATGCCGATTCCTTCATCCGAAACGCTGATTCTGAGCCGCTGGCCGGATTCATCTTCAGACAGTTTCTGTATCGAGACGATGATTCTGCCATTGTAGGTGAATTTTACGGCGTTGTCAAGCAGGTGGGCAAGCGTCTGACGAAGGAGCACCGGGTAGCCGTATTGTATGGCATCGATGTCCGGGTCTTTTTCGATAATGATGTCGAGCTTCTTGCTTGCCGCCCTGAAGGAGATGCGCGAGAGGGTTTCTTCAAGCAGTTCGTGCAGGCTGAAGGCTTTTTTTTCCATTTTCAGTTTACCCGCGTCGATGCTGCTCAGATCGAGAATGTCGTTGATGAGCTGGAGCAGTTGTTCGGAACTGGCAAGGATGATGTCGGTATATTCCTGTTGTTTCGTATCGAGTTCTGTCGTTGTGAGCAGTTCCGTCATTCCGATTACCGCATGCAGCGGAGTTCGCAGTTCGTGCGAGACATTGGCCAGGAAGATGCTTTTTGCTTTATTGGCGCTCTCGGCTTCCTCTTTTGCGCTTTCAAGCTTGCTGATAAGGAATTGCTGAATTTTTTCTTTTTCTTCCACCAGCTTTTTTTCCTGCAGGAGTTTGTCGTAGAGCGATTTTGTGTTTTCGAGAGCGGCTTCGAGCTGGTGTTTCTGTTCCTTGTCGCTCTGCTGCATTTCTCTGAGGTCTTTGTTCAGGAGGGAAATGATCGCGTAGAGGTCGTGGAGGGGGTGTGCCGCCATTTCTGCCTCAACATCGGGATCTGTCCGGCGGCAGGTATCGTCGAACAGAATTTTTGCGCATTGCGATGCGAACAGGTCGATTTCATGTTGTGTTATGCTGACGCTTGTCTCCGATTCATGTCCGGGAACTCCGGAATGGGAGTTGATTGCGGCGAAGGCCGCCTCTGTTGTGGGGACAAAGGCGAAAGCCTGCTGAACAAAGGTGGCGAAAAGGCGGAGCATCGATTTGAGCAGGGGCGATGCTCCGCAGATATAGGTTATGGATGGCGAGCAGTTGTGCCGGCGATGCAGCCGGTTCAACGCATTGGCATAGAGGAGCCTCGAGTTGAAGGATGCTTTTACGACGCCGGAATAATCAGCAATTCTTATGTAGGAGCAGTTGTCGAGTACTCCGCTGTCGAAAAGCCTTTCGAGAATGTCTATGGCTTCCGTCGTGCTTTCCAGCTCGATTGGTCCGCTTATGGAAGAAAAGAAGAGTCTGTGGGGAATGACCGCATTACTGTAGGAGACCCCGGTTTTCGGGTTATCGTATTGCCATTCCGGTTTGAATTCAAGATTGGCGTAGGCAAACCGGGCGGAACCGTATGTTTCAGATGAGGATTTGTTCATTCGGATTCTGCCTTTTCAGGAGTTCAGAATATCGCATTCCGTTGCTCCTGCAAAAAGTCTGATGGGGGGTATCCTTGCAGATCATAGCTTTTTCCGCTCCGTCCGCCTTGCGCTTTGACAGTTCGCCATCCTTGATTATGAGCCTGTATGTTCAGTATTTTACTTATATCTTTGATGTTTTACAAGAAAGTACTCGAAAAAGAAAAGATCTGTAAGAATTGACAGCCTGCTTTGGGATTCATACTCTGAATTTTCTGTAATCGATATTGAATTTTTTTACGCGCAGACCCATGATTCTGTCGGATAGTCCAAGCTGCGCCGCAGCCCGGGACATGTTTCCTTTGGTGCGTTTCAGGGCTTCGATGATCATTTCGTTTTCTATGGAATCGAGTTTCTGCTGCAGGGAGCCGGTATAGGGCGTTCCGCTCGATTCTGCCGTCTGCAGGCTCGGCGGCAGGTGGTAGCCGTGAATGACGTTGTCTTCGCTGAGGATGACCGCCCTCTCGATGCAGTTTTCCAGTTCGCGCACGTTGCCCGGCCAGTGGTAGCGCATGAGCATATCGATCGATGTTGTCGAGATCCTTCTGACCCCTTTCTGATTCATCCGGTTGTATTTTTCGACGAAATAGTCGGCAAGCAGGAGTATATCTGTTTTTCTTTCCCTCAGAGGAGGAACCGTTATCGGGAAGATGTTAAGGCGATAGTAGAGGTCTTCCCTGAAAAGCCCGTCTTTTATGAGGTCTTCAAGGTTCCTGTTGGTTGCGGCGATGACCCGTACGTCGACTTTGATGGTTTTGGAGCCTCCTACCCGTTCGAATTCTTTTTCCTGCAGGATGCGCAGCAGTTTGGCCTGCACCGGCAGACTGAGTTCTCCGACTTCGTCGAGGAAGATCGTGCCGCTATGGGCAAGCTCGAACCGTCCCTGGCGCATGCCCGCCGCTCCGGTGAATGCGCCTTTTTCATGGCCGAACAACTCGCTTTCGACAATGCTTTCGGGAAGCGCCGCGCAGTTGAATTTTATGAAGGGCTTCTCGGCTCGCCGGCTTTTGAAATGGATTGCGCTTGCTACCAGCTCTTTTCCGACGCCGCTTTCTCCGAGTACGAGCGTGGTCGCGCTTGTTCCGGCGATTTTGTCTATCATCCGGAACAGCCCGAGCATGGGCTTGGCATTGCCTTTGATGTTTGAGGGACGCTCCGTATCCTCATGGTTTTCTTCGGTTTTTTCCTCTTCTCCGATATGAGCGGCAATCCGGGCAGTGGTGTCGTGTCCATGGTGTTTTCTGCCGTTTGTGCTTTCTTCGTGAGCGAGCTGTTTGAGGCGGACGGCCTGGGAGATCATGGAGGCGATGATGGAGAGCAGATCGACATGGTGCTGCATCATATCCATCCGCTGGTTTTCAGCATTGATCCTTTTTGTCGGATCGACGGGGAGTTGCGGTTCTATATGGCGGTCGGCGCTGAGCGTACCGATGATTTCCGTGCCTGATTTTATGGGAATGCAGATGAAGCAGAGGTCTTCCTTGCTTGTCTTGCGGCGTGAACGGGTGCGGTCGAGAAAAAGCGGTTCTTCCTGGATGTTGGGCACCAGTGCGGGCTTGCCGGTCTTGACGACCTGACCGATGATTCCTTCTCCTATACGGTAACGGCCGCGTTCTTTTTCTTCTTCGCTCAGTCCGAAGGATTCGTTGATGACGATTTCGCCGTTGTCGCGGTTCAGAATGGTGATCATGCCGCGCAGCATGTCCATGTGTTCCGACATGATGAAGAGTACCAGGCGGAGCACCTTGCCGATATCGTTTTCGATGGTGACGGTTCTGCTGACCTCGGCCAGAAGGCTGATACTGCTGTCTTCTTTTTTCTGGGGTGTGAGCATGGTTCTTATGGTAACGGGTTCCTTGTCTCGCAATATGAACGGTAGATGGTTTTCAGTTCGCATTCGGTCAGCGCTCTTTTTTTCTCTCCGGCGGTTTTTCTTACTGCCGAAAGCAGTTTTCCGCTTTCCTCCTTCGAAAGGCTGATGCCGTGTGAGTTGTAGAAGTGATGAATTGACGCGCTGCCTGAGTGTTTGCCGATGACCAGTTCGCTGTCGTTCCGGCCCACCTGCTCGGGAAGAAAGGGCTGATAGGAGAGCGGGTGCTTGAGCAGCGCGGCGCAGTGAATTCCGGATTCATGCTGAAACGCGGATTTGCCGATAACCGGTTTCTGTTCCTGAACAGCTCTTCCTGATGCATTGCTTACGGTTTCGCAGAGTGCTGCGAGACAGGTGGTGTCGAGGCGGGTGGCGAACTTTCCGGATAGTTTGAGCGCAACGGCGAGTTCTTCGAGAGCCGCATTACCGGCGCGTTCGCCGAGGCCGGTTACGGAGACGCTTACCGCATCGCATCCGGCTTCGAGAGCTGTGTATGCGTTGGCCGTGGCCATGCCGAGATCGTTGTGGGCGTGAAATTCGATCGGCGGATGGTCGGTGCTCCTGATCGTATCGAGAAGCGCCGTGATCGAACCCGGCGTGGCTATACCGACGGTATCGGCGATTCTTACCCTCTGGGCGCCGCAGGATGAAGCATCGCGAAAAAACGCGAGCAGCAGTTCCCTGTCGGCTCTCGTGGCATCCTGCGCACCGACGCTGACGAAGTCGAATATCCGTCTGGCTCTCGGAACCAGCTCGTGCAGCTGCTCACGTACCCACTGGTAATTTTTGCCCATCAGTTCCATGTAGAGGTTCGAGAGCGGAAAGCTGATATGCACGCCCTCGCTTCCGCTCGAGGCGGCATGTTCGATATCCTGCCAGACCGCCCGGGCCCATGAAGTGAGCCGCAGGGGCAGACCGAGCCGGGTAATTGCTCTGATGGCCCGGCATTCGTCTTCGCTTATTGCCGGGTATCCGATTTCGAGTTCGTCAACACCCGTATCGGCAAGCATCAGGGCTATGCGGGTTTTTTCCGCAGGGGTGAAAACCACGCCGGGAGCCTGTTCCCCGTCCCGCAGGGTTGTGTCGATGATCCAGGCTTGCGGTACCCTCGGACTTTCGTGCCGGGATGATGTTGTCGTCATGGCTTTTCGGTTCTCTGTTTCAACCTCACAGTGCCTGTATTGGTTCGTATTGTGTTTGTTATTAAGTTTTTTTATTAAAAAATCCTTAATAAGTAAGGCTCAATATAGTTAATAAAATAATATTTCAGACATTTTAGTGTTAATTCTGTTGTGGATCTTTTTTGTGCCGGCTTGCCCATACAAGGGTAAACCGGTCTGTGGGCAGGGTTGTCGAGAGGTCTGCATCCGGGCGGGTTTCTTGCGCGACGGGTATTAATTCGCTTGCTCTTCGGAAATATGCGGGCTATGCGCTATACTCGGAAAGAAAGGCGCAAAACGGCGCCTGGCCCTTGGGCTTTTTACTGAAAACACTCGATAACAGTACAGTCGCTATGCTGACTTTTAACGATCTGATCCGGGATTGTCTTGCCGGCGTGCGCGAGATTATGCCATGGGATCTTGCCGCACGCATGGCCGGGAATCCCGACCTGCTCGTTGTTGATGTGCGGGAGCCTTATGAGTTCGATGCCATGCATATCAGGGGATCGCTCGGCGTTCCCCGCGGCATTATCGAGTCTGCCTGCGAATGGGATTACGATGAGACCGTGCCGGAACTCGCCGCTTCGCGTGAGCGGGAGATCGTGGTGGTTTGCCGTTCCGGACGCCGCAGCGTGATGGCCGCGGCCGTGATGCAGCAGCTTGGCTATCAGAACGTCGTATCGCTCAGGACCGGGCTCAGAGGGTGGAACGATTATGAGGAACCTCTGGTGGATCGGGAAGGAAGAGTGGTCGATGAAGATGTCGCCGATGATTTCTTCACGTCGAAGCTGCGTCCCGATCAGAGGCGTCCGCAGCCGGAAGATATCCGGTAGCCATGTATCGGCAAGCAGTTATGGAATGCCTCTCCCTGCCCCGGCTGATGATTTCAGCTCCCCACAAGAGTTCGGGAAAAACGACCCTGATGCTCGGCATCGCGGCCTTCCTTTCGGGCAGGGGGGATGCGGTTACCTGCTTCAAGAAAGGTCCCGATTATATCGATCCCATGTGGCACAGCCTTGCGTCCGGGCGGGAAAGTTATAATCTCGATCCCTGGCTGATGGGCAGCGAGGGGTGTCTTGCCTCTTTTGTGCGCAATGGTTCCGGGGGAACGCTTTCGCTTGTAGAAGGCAATCATGGACTGCACGATGGTCTGTCGCTCGATGGTTCCGACAGTAGCGCCGGTCTTGCCTCGCTGCTGCAGGCTCCGGTGCTGCTTGTTATCGACAGCCGGAAGATGAACCGGGGAGCTGCCGCCATCGTGATGGGCATGCAGGCAATGGAGCCGCATGCCGTGATTGCCGGCGTCATACTCAATCAGGTGCGTTCCGAGCGCCATGCCGACAAGCAGCGGCTTGCAATCGAAACCTGGTGCAAGGTGCCTGTGCTTGGCGCAATTCCTGCCGATGAAAGGCTTTCGATCGCTGAGCGCCATCTCGGCCTGACGACCGTCGGCGAAACTGCCGGGGCCGAGGCATGCATAGGCGAGGCAGCGGATCTGGTATCGCGCTATTGCGATATGGATGCGATTCGTTCGCTTTTTTTTCAGGCGTCCCCGTTGCCGCCGGTGCCTTGTGAGGAAAGTCGGCTCACCGCTGTGGGGAAGGCGAGAATCGGGGTGTTCCGCGATGCAGCATTCTGTTTCTATTATCCGGATAATCTTCGTGCGCTTCGGGAGTGCGGAGCCGAGCTGGTTTTCATCGACTCCATGCGTCAGGCTTCGCTGCCTTCGGGCATACAGGGGCTCTATCTCGGAGGCGGATTTCCGGAATCGTTTTTCGGGGAGCTCGAAGCCAATCGCGGACTGATGCGCGAAGTTCGCGAAAGGGTGAACGACGGTATGCCGCTTTATGCCGAATGCGGCGGGCTGATCTGGCTTTCCAGGAGCGGAACCTTCGGGGGAAAAACTTTTTCGCTTGCCGGCATCCTGCCCTTCGACATCGGTTTCGGTGTGCGTCCCGCAGGTCATGGCTACCTCCAGCTGAAGAGCGCGGTCGGGAGCCACTGGTTCGATCATGGCCAGGCGGTGAGGGCGCATGAGTTCCATTACTCTTCGCCGCTTCCGGGTGCCGGGTCGTGTTCGTGGCAGTTCGACGTCATGCGCGGTCGGGGTGTAACCGGACGGCATGACGGCGTTTTGTATAACCGACTGTTCGCTTCATACGCCCACCTTCATTCGATCGGCAATCCGCAGTGGGCCATGCGTTTTACAATGCTTGCCGGCTCGTGGCACGCCTGAGTTCAGTTCTCGCTTCGTCAGATTCGGGGCTGCCAGGTTCGCAAAAAAAACAAAAAAATGCATCTTGGGTTTGAAAAAAACCCTCTCTTTTATTACTATATAGTTATATAACTGTTTTGCTGTTCCGCGCGCGTCCGCAGCTTTCTGTAACCTGGCCCGGGCAAGACGTTTCCGTAGCAGGGAGCGGTGGTTTTCAGGTTATGGTGTATGTGCCTGATTATTCCTTGCAGAAAAGCGAAAATCCTGATGGCGGAGTTTGATTTTTATTGTTTCTTTTATTACTATATAGTTATATAAATGTATAACTGAAAATTTTAATCTCTTTCCGTGGGGGGCGTTCCGTTACTGGCGCGTCAGAGCGGCAGGGGATGGTCATCAACTGTTTATTTAACATTTCAACAGGAGCGAATTATGAGCATTGAAGTCAATGGCGTCAGCTACGAAACCGATGAAAACGGTTATCTCGTCAATCTTGAGGACTGGAACGAGGATGTTGCGGTCAAGCTCGCGGAGGGCGAAGATATCCGGATGGAAGAGCCTCACTGGGATCTGATAAAGTTTCTCAGGAACTATTATGAGGAGTACCAGATCGCTCCTGCCGTGAAGGTGCTGACAAAGGCTATCGCATCCGAGAAGGGGATGGACAAGAAGGAGGCATCGGAGTTTCTTTACGGCATGTTCCCGAAAGGCCCTGCGCTTCAGGCCTGCAAGATCGCCGGGCTGCCGAAGCCGACAGGCTGCGTGTAATGAACGGCTTTCCGTCAATGCGGATGACCGCTTTTTCAAACCCATTTTAACGGTGAATTAAAGGAGGAACTATGGTAGGTGCGACAGATGCTTCTTCACAGGAAGTGCATCATTGCGGGGGGTGCCATGCTGAGGGGAGCGGAAACGGTAAGTTTCTCAATCCCACCCCAATGCTTGACGAGCTGGAAAGCGGCCCATGGCCAAGCTTCATATCCGGCTTCAAGGGTCTTGCTGAACGGACAAAAAAGCCGATGCTTCGCGGGGTTATGGACCAGCTCGAATACTCCTACAATACGAAGATGGGGTACTGGAAAGGCGGTCTTGTAACGGTAGACGGGTACGGTGCGGGCATTATTACGCGCTATTCGATGATCAAGGACAAGTTTCCCGAGGCGGCTGAGTTCCACACCATGAGGATCCAGCCGGCTCCTGGCCTGCATTACAATACCGCCATGCTGCGCGAGTTGTGCGATATCTGGGAGAAGTACGGCAGCGGCATCATTACCCTGCATGGTCAGACCGGTGATATCATGCTGCAGGGTATCGAGCAGAATAAGGTTCAGCAGTGTTTCGACGAGCTCAACCGGAAGGGTTGGGATCTTGGCGGCGCCGGCGCCGGTATGCGGACCGCAGTATCCTGTATTGGTCCCGGCCGATGCGAAAATGCCTGCTATGATAACCTCAAGTTGCATCTGAAAACCCTCAAGCATTTCGTTGGTGTTCTGCACCGTCCCGAGTGGAACTATAAGCTGAAGTTCAAGTTTTCCGGATGCCCGAACGATTGCACCAATGCGATCATGCGTTCCGACCTTGCCGTTATCGGTACGTGGCGCGACGCCATACAGGTCGATCGCGAAGAGGTGAATGCGTGGGTGGAGAAGAAAGGTATGGACGCGCTGGTCAATCAGGTGATCAATCTTTGCCCAACCAAAGCGATTTCGCTCAAAGATGGCGAAATGCATATTGAAACAAGGGATTGCGTGCGGTGCATGCACTGCCTGAACGTTATGCCGAAAGCGCTTTCTCCCGGAAAGGAGCGCGGTATTTCGCTTCTGATGGGTGGCAAGAATACGCTCAAGGTCGGCGTCAACATGGGTTCCCTGGTGATACCGTTCATGAAGATGGAGGATGACGAGGATATCGAGGCGTTCATCGAGCAGATCGAAGAGATAATAGACTGGTGGGAAGATGCCGGACTCGATCACGAGCGTATCGGCGAAACCATCGAGCGCGTCGGTCTCAAGCAGTTCCTCGATGGCGTCGGTCTTGAGGCGGACATCAATATGGTGTCGAGACCGCGTGACAACCCGTATTTCAAGGCGGCGTACTGAGCGCGGCCGAGGACGGAAGGCCCTGAACAACAAGCATGAATCCGCTGCCCGGAGGGCGGCACTATACCCAAACGGAAAAGAACATCATGAGCAGTCCTGCAAGAAACTGGAAGACCATAGAGTCGGGTCCTCACACCTATGAAGAGGCTCTTCATCCGGTGGTGAGAAAGAATTACGGTAAATTCAAATACCATGAGATTCCCAAGCCGGGCGTGCTCAGGCACGTTGCCGAGAGCGGCGATACCATATGGACCGTGAGGGCCGGGACTCCTCGTCAGGATACGGTGGATATGGTTCGGGTACTCTGCGATATTGCCGATAAATATGCGGACGGTTATCTGCGTTTTACGGTTCGGAACAATGTCGAGTTCCTGACGCCGAACCAGGAGAATGTCGAGCCGATGATTGCGGAACTGGAGTCGCTCGGTTTTCCTGTCGGCGGTACCGGCATGTGCGTCTCTTCGGTAGCGCATACGCAGGGCTGGCTGCACTGCGATATTCCTGCAACCGACGCCTCCGGCGTGGTGAAGTCCATGATGGATTATGTCTACAAGGAGTTCAAGGATATGCAGATGCCCAACAAGGTGCGTCTTTCGACCTCCTGCTGCGCTATCAACTGCGGCGGCCAGGCCGATATCGCCATTGTGGTCAAGCATACCCGTCCTCCCCGTATCAATCACGATCATCTGTCTACCATCTGCGAACTGCCGAAAGCTGTTGCCCGATGCCCGGTTGCGGCCATCAGGCCGACGGTGGTGAACGGCAAGCGTTCCCTTATGGTGGATGAAGCCAAGTGCATCTGCTGCGGTGCATGTTTCGGGGCCTGTCCCGCCATGGAGATCAACCATCCGGAGCATTCGAAGTTTGCGGTCTGGGTTGGCGGCAAGAACAGCAATGCCCGCACGAAACCTTCCACCATGAGCATCGTTGCGCATAATCTGCCGAACAATCCGCCGCGCTGGCCCGAAGTGACCGAAGTGATCGGCAAGATCCTGACCGCATACAAGGCTGGGGGACGTCCCTGGGAGCGCGTGGGCGAGTGGATCAACCGGATCGGTTGGAAGCGCTTTTTCGAAGAAACCGGCCTGACGTTCGACGACAACATGATCGACAGTTACCGTCATGCCAGAACCACCTTCAACCAGTCGGCACACGTCCGGTTCTAACCGAAGGAGATAACGACCATGGTGGAATCAAATCCAATTCTTGATTTTGCGATCAACTACCAGTTTCCGGCATTCACCGAACTGGAAGGCACAGACAGGATTGTGGCATTCGGCGACAGCAGCCACAAATGCCCGATCTATGTCCGTCAGACGCCTCCATGTACGGCCGAGTGTCCCGCAGGGGAGGATATCCGCGGGTATAACCGTCTCCTGAACGGTACCGAAAAAACTGAAGATGCATGGAAAGCTGCATGGGAGACCATTGTTGACAAAAACCCCTTTCCGGCGGTCATGGGCAGGATCTGCCCGCACCCCTGCCAGAAAGGGTGCAACCGCCAGTTTCACGACGAGAGCGTTGCAATCAATGCGCTGGAGCAGGCTGTCGGCAATTTCGGGATCGAGGCGGGTCTGAAGCTTCCCGCTCCGGGACCGGATACGGGAAAACGGGTTGCCGTGATCGGCGGCGGACCGGCAGGTCTTTCGGCGGCATACCAGCTGCGCCGCAGGGGTCATGCCGTCACCATCTACGATGCCAACGAGAAGCTTGGCGGCATGGTGCTGTACGGCATCATGGGCTACCGGGTCGATCGGAAGGTGCTTGAAGCCGAGATAAAACGTATCACCGATCTTGGCCTCGAACTGAAAATGGGCGTGCGGGTCGGAAGGGACGTTACGCTCGATCAGCTCGAAGCGGAGTACGATGCGGTGTTCGTGGGGGTCGGCGCCCAGGTCGGGCGCGGTTTGCCGGTAGAGGGATTCGACAGTACACCCGGGGCTACGAATGCTATCGATTTTTTACGGAATTATGAATTGCTTGGCGACGATATTCCGGTCGGAAAGAGAGTTATCGTGATCGGTGACGGAAACGTTGCCATGGATGTGGCGCGTCTTGCCCTGCGTCTTGGATCGGAAGCCGTTGTGGTTTCCGGTGTACCGCGCGAGGAGATGGCCTGTTTTCAGAACGAATTCGATGATGCGGTGCATGAAGGCGCCGTGATGCACTATCTGACCGGCGTTTCCGGTTTGCTTTCGGATGATGGCGGTGTCCGCGGCCTTGTCTGCTCGCGGATGATGAAAAAGGATAAAGGCGAGGATGGGTGGAATTCTCCCATTCCGTTCTTCCGCTATAAAAGTTCAGGCGAAACCTTTGAGATCGAGGGCGATATGGTGGTTGCGGCCATAGGCCAGACTACCGATATGCAGGGTCTTGAAACGGTCGTCAACGGCCGTCCATGGCTGAAGGTCGATCGCCATTTCCGTATAGCCGGCAAGGAGAAGGTTTTCGGCGGGGGTGATGCCATCAAGGTCGATCTCATTACCACAGCAGTCGGTCACGGCCGCAAGGCTGCGGAGTCTATCGATGCGTTCCTCAATGGCCAGCCGCTGCCTGAACAGGGTTACCGCGAAGTGACCAAGGTGCAGAAGCAGGACGTGCTGTACTTCTTTCAGTCTCCGCAGGCGAAACGACAGACTGTTGTGCCCGATGATGTCGTGGGCAATCACGACGAGTTGCTTGTGGCGCTTTCAGAAGAGGAGGCTCTTGCCGAAGCCGCGCGCTGCATGAGCTGCGGTCTGTGTTTCGATTGCAAGCAGTGCGTTTCGTTCTGTCCGCAGGAAGCCGTAAGCCGGTTCCGCGACAATCCCGAGGGCGAGAAGGTCTATACGGACTATTCGAAATGCGTCGGCTGCCACATCTGCTCGCTGGTCTGCCCCTCCGGGTACATTCAGATGGGGATGGGGGACGGGCTTTAGGGGGCAGGAGAGTGGAGAGTGGTTCCATTAACTATATAACAGGAAGGCAATGTACGAAGCTCTTATTCAACAGACGGAAGAGGCTCTCGATCGCACGTCGAAGTGGGTCGAGGCGGGTTGGAGTGCCGCTTTCGGGCCGCGCGGCGTCGTGGTCGGTTCGCTGAAGGAGGCCATGGCGCTGCCGCGAACCGCAGTCTGCCGCGAGGAGGCCCGGAACTACTGGCGACAGGTGGAGCTGACGGCCGAGGATACATCGGCTTACGGCCGGAAGGCGCTTGAAGCGCTCAGGGCTGGCGATATCGGCAAGGCTACCGACGCACTGTATTTCGCACAGTACATGGAGAAACCGATTGCGGAGTACTCCCGTACCTGGCTGTCTCTGTACGAGGCGGCGATGGAGGAGACCGCTGCCTGCTGCTGACGCGACAGGCAGGGGGCAAGTTTTCCCTAACCTTACAATTTTCTTACCGTGAAAATAGGAATCCTGCTCAAGGAAGGACCGTATAACCACCAGGCAGCCGATACGGCCTACAAGTTTGCCGAAGCGGCAATTCGCAAGGGGCATACGGTTGATGCCGTGTTCCTTTACAACGACGGCGTCACCAATGTGACGAAAATGATGGATCCCCCCCAGGACGACAGGAATATTGCCGTCCGCTGGGATCAGCTGCACAAGGAGCATGGCGTCGAGATTCTTGCCTGCATAGCTGCATCGAAACGTCGCGGTATCTGTGACGAAGTGCTGATCGAAGGCGGTGAGATCACCGGCCTCGGTACCCTGACCGATATTGCCATCCGTAACGACAGACTTTTAACCTTCGGAGACTGAAGAACAATGGAAAATGAAAACGTGAAAAAGATCATGCATGTGATGCGTCATGCGCCTCATGGTACGATCTACAGTTACGAGGGTCTTGAGATGATCCTTATCATGGCTGCCTACGAACAGGATCTGTCGGTTGTATTCATCGGCGACGGCATCTATTCCCTCAAGAAGAATCAGGATACGGCAGGCATCGGTATCAAGGGCTTTGCGAAGACTTTCATGGCTCTTGATGGTTACGATGTGGAAAAACTCTACGTTGACCGTGTTTCGCTCGAAGAGAGGGGACTTTCCGAAAATGACCTGGTTGTGGATGTCGAAGTGCTCGATTCCGCCGAAATCGGAGCGCTTATGAATGAACAGGACGTCATCATTCACCATTAACGTTTTTGTCGATGTTACATACGATTAACAAATCCCCATTTTCAAGCGACAGCTTCGATACCTGTATCAGGTTTATTCAGCCGGGAGATCCCGTGCTGTTTATCGAGAACGGCGTCTATTCCGTACAGCAGGGCAACCGTTTTTCGGAAACGCTTGCCGGCGTGATGAAGACCAATCCGGTCTATGCGCTTCGGCCCGATCTTGAAGCCAGGGGCATTGCGAAGATCATCGAGGGCGTATCAACAGTCGATTACGACGGTTTTGTCGATCTGGTGGCGGAGCATCAGGTGAACAGCTGGCTCTGATAACGGACGCCTTGAAAAACTTTTTCGCTGTTGAGCGCCCTGATTGCCGTGTTGTCCCGACAGGTCGGGACAACTGTTTGTATGGAGCCATCCGCGTGTGTAAATTCAAGGTTTGTATGAGAGCTTGCTTTCTGATCGATCATGATGCTCATAAGGGCAACCTGTTACGGTGGCCGCTGTGAAAGATGATCTTGTTGAACCCAATTCACTATTACTATAACCCTATGAATCGAACCTGGGAGCAGTTCATCCGGGAAAACCGGGAGACAATCCTCGGTCGATGGCACGAGTGCGGCCTCGACCTTTTTTCCGGGAAGATGGCTCCCGGTACTCCGTTAACTGAAGCGCTCGCCGATGGTATGGGTATGATTCTTGATGGATTTCACGATGGCGGGGAGCTCTGCCGCGAAGGGGTGTCGCGCGTGACGCGTATTCTGGCCGTGCATCCGTTTCGTCCTTCGCGGAGTCTCTCGCTCTTCCGGCAGCTGAGGACAATCCTTCAGGAGTGCGGCGGATCTGAAACCGATACGGGTTTCTGTACTGAACGTATCGATAGTATCGTTTTCGATGCTTTCGACCTTTTTATGGAGCACCGCGAAATGATCTATCAGCTCAAGGTGGAAGAGAGCCACAGCAAAATGCACATGCTGCTCAGGAGGACCGGTTCATGAAAAAGATTATGCTGCCGCTCGCGATGGTGGCCGTGCTCGCGCTCGTTCCCTTTATCGGCGTACAGTATGCCGGTCTCGATTATCTTTTCGGCGTCGTCATACCCTACGCTGCAGCGGCGCTGTTCATGGCTGGCTTCGTCTACCGGATGGTTGACTGGCTTCGCCGTCCGGTACCCTACAACATCACCTCGACCTGCGGCCAGGAAAAGTCGCTCGACTGGATAAAACAGGACAGGATCGAAAGTCCCTCGAAACCATGGCATGCGGCAGTTCGGGTGCTTTCGGAAGTGCTGCTGTTCAGGTCGCTTTTTCGCAATAACAAGGCCGAGTTTCGCAATGGGCCCGATCTTGCTTATGGATCGTCAAAGTGGCTCTGGCTCGGGGGGCTCGTTTTCCACTGGTCGATGCTTGTAATCGTCGTGCGCCATGCGCGTTTCTTTTTTGCGATGCCGCCCGGGTTTGTCGATGTTCTCGATCAGATGGACAGCTTTTTCGATATTACGCTGCCTGCTTTTTACATTACCGACGCGCTTGTGCTGTTGGCGATCACCTTTCTGTTTGTGCGGCGGATGGCAGACGCAAAAATGCGGATTATTTCGCTGCCGACGGATTATTTTCCGCTATTCCTGCTTGGCGGCATTGTCGGCGCCGGCGTGCTGATGCGTTATATCGCCAAGGTGGATGTGATGCCGGTAAAGGACCAGATGCTGCGGCTCATGAGCTTCAGTTTCGATCCGCCGGGCGAAATAGGCGCGCTTTTCTACGTGCACCTGTTTCTTGTCTGCGTTTTGCTGCTCTACTTTCCTTTCAGCAAGCTCATGCACATGGGGGCGATATTTCTGAGTCCCACACGTACCATGCTGAACAACAGCCGCGAGAAGATGCATGTCAATCCGTGGCGTCAGCCGATGAAGATCCGTACCTATGCAGAGTACGAAGATGACTATCGCGAAAAGATGAAAAAGGCGAAACTGCCTCTCGAAAAGGAGTAACCATGTCGAAATACCTGCCGAAACAGGCTGACCTCATCCGCGAGATGGAGGAGAAGCCAAGCCCGCTGAAAGGCGATCATGCCAAAGAGGAGTGGTGGGAGATGCCCGTGGAGTTCCGCGAGGGGAACTTCTGTTTTGCGGCCAAGCCCGAGGTGATCGAGGAGCTGGGCTTTCCGAATCCACGCAAGTGGATTGCCACCGACGATGACTGGAAGCTGCCCGACGGCTGGCAGAAAACGCTCATGGAAGGCATGCGGGAACGGATAAAGAAGTACCGATCGCTCAAGCTCTATCTCGACTCCTGCGTCCGGTGTGGCGCCTGTGCCGACAAGTGCCACTTTTTTCTTGGCACCGGCGATCCGAAAAATATGCCGGTGCTGCGTGCCGAACTGGTGCGCTCGGTATACCGGGGAGATTTTCCGATGGTGGAGAAAATTCTGAAGGGTTTTGCCGGATCGCGCAAGCTTACCAAAGAGGTGCTCAGGGAGTGGTACATGTACTTCTACCAGTGCACCGAATGCCGCCGCTGTTCGGTGTTCTGCCCGATGGGCATCGATACCGCGGAGATCACCATCATGGTGCGCGAAATTCTGCAGCTCATTGGCCTGAACAATAACTGGATTCTCGCACCGGTAGCGAACTGCAACCGCACAGGCAACCATCTCGGCATCGAGCCGCACACCTTCGTGCAGAACATCGAGTCGCTGGTGGACGACATCGAGGAGTTGACCGGCGTGACGGTGAATCCCACCTTCAACCGCAAGGGTGCGGAGATTCTTTTCATCACCCCGTCGGGAGACGTGTTCGGCGACCCCGGCGTCTACACCATGATGGGCTATATGCTGCTTTTCGAGCACATCGGGCTCGACTATACCATCAGCACCTACGCTTCGGAGGGGGGGAACTTCGGGTTCTTCACCTCGAACGACATGATGCGCAAGCTGAACGCGAAAATGTATCACGAGGCCGAGCGTCTCGGCGTGAAGTGGATTCTCGGCGGCGAGTGCGGCCACATGTGGAGGGTGGTGCATCAGTACATGAGCACCATGAACGGCCCGGCCAACTTCCTCGAAGAACCGGCTTCGCCCATCACCGGAACGAAGTTCACCAACGCGAAAGCAACGAAAATGGTGCATATCGCCGAGTTTACCGCAGATCTTATCCATAACAGCAAGCTGAAGCTCGACCCGAAGCGCAACGATCATCTGCGCACCACCTTCCACGACTCCTGCAACGTCGCGCGGGGCATGGGCATGTTCGAGGAGCCGCGCTATGTGCTCAACAAGGTGTGCAATTCCTTCCATGAGATGCCGGAGAACACCATCCGCGAGCAGACATTCTGCTGCGGTTCGGGCAGCGGCATCAATGCCGAGGAGTATATGGAGATGCGCATGAAGGGCGGTTTCCCCAGAGCGAACGCTGTAAGCAAGGTAAAGGAAAAGCATAAGGTCAATTCGCTGGTCACCATCTGCGCCATCGACCGCGCCAGCCTTCCGCCGCTCATGCGGTACTGGAATCCCGGCGTGTCGGTCTATGGCCTGCACGAACTGGTGGGCAATGCCCTTGTCATGCAGGGTGAGAAAAAAAGAACCGAAGACCTCAGGGAGGATCCAATGACCGGTTTTGACGACAAGGAGGACGACGTTGACTAAAAAAATCATTATGACCGCAGCAGCGCTGCTTATTGTGGTGCTTGCCGGTGTCTACGCTTTCCGGCACCAGGAGAGCCAGGCTGAAAAGGTTGCCGCCCCGGCTCCGTCGGCAGCGGTCGACAGCTCGGCATGCATTGCATCGA
The DNA here is from genome assembly GCA_016868665.1 of Chlorobiota bacterium. Classification (GTDB taxonomy): domain Bacteria; phylum Bacteroidota; class Chlorobiia; order Chlorobiales; family Chlorobiaceae; genus Chlorobium. Next base: position 8,477 of record VGGK01000015.1, on the reverse strand, counting down.
AGGAGTTCATGAAAGCAAACCATATGCGCGTGCTCGACGAGTGGCGCCATTCGTCGGTTCGCGACGGGAATCGGGTGCATGTCGCTCCCGACGGACGGAAGATCGACAAAAGCCTGAACAGCTGTCTCAACTGCCATTCGAATAACCGGATGTTCTGCTTCAACTGCCACATGTATGCCAACGTGAAGCCCAACTGCTGGAACTGCCATATTTCACCAATGGAGGCGCCCTGATGAACGAAGACCGCAGATCATTTATCAAAAAAGCCGGTATCGGCCTTCTTGCCGGCATCGGTTCCGCAGCAGGTCTGTTTCCGGCGCTATCTCTCGAGAAAACCGTGTTTCCGGCATGGGATGAAAAACCTGAGCCCGGCAAGCGCCGCTGGGGCATGCTCATCGATACCCGCAAGTGTTCCGGCAGCTGCAGGGAGTGCGTTGCGGCCTGCCATTTCACGCATAACGTGCCCGATTTCGGGAACCGAAAGGACGAGGTGAAGTGGATATGGAAAAGCGGGTACGAAAAGGTGTTTCCCACTGCAAGCAGCCAGTTCCAGAGTCCGGAGGTGACAGAACGGCCCTACCTCGCGCTCTGCAACCACTGCGCCGAGCCGCCCTGCACGAAGGCCTGTCCCACGGAGGCCACATTCCGGCGCTGGGACGGCATCGTCTCCATGGATTACCATCGCTGCATCGGCTGCCGTTTCTGCATGGCGGCCTGCCCCTACGGTTCCCGCAGCTTCAACTGGCGCGATCCGAGGGAGGGCATCAGGCTTGCGAGTACGGAGTATCCTACCCGTATGCAGGGTGTGGTGGAGAAGTGCAATTTCTGTTCCGAACGGCTGGTGAAAGGTCAGGAACCCGCCTGCGTGGAGGTCTGCCCCGAAGCAGCGCTGGTGTTCGGCGACCTGAACGATCCGGCTTCGGAGATCCGCAAGCTGCTCGAAGCGAACGAAACCATGCAGCGCAAACCGGAACTCGGTACGAAACCATCTGTATTTTACATTATCTAAGGTATTCCCATGATTGAAAAAGCTCTGAAAGGAAACCGGAACTACTGGCTCTGGATAGGACTTCTCCTGCTCTGCATCGGCGCAGGATTTTCGGCTTTCTCCCGGCAGATGTGGGAAGGTCTCACCGTCACCGGCATGGGCCGGGACGTGAGCTGGGGGCTCTATATCGCACAGTTCACCTTTCTTGTCGGCGTTGCGGCTTCGGCCGTGATGGTGGTTATTCCCTACTACCTGCACAACCAGAAGGTGTTCGCAAAAACCGTGATTGTCGGCGAGTTCATGGCCGTTGCGGCCACGCTCATGTGCATGCTCTTCATCCTTGCCGACATGGGCCGTCCCGACCGCGTGCTGAACGTGCTGCTCTACCCGTCGCCGCACGCCATGGTGTTCTGGGACGTGATGGTGCTTAACGGCTATCTTGTGATCAACCTCGTGAGCGCCTGGACGGTGCTCGGCGCCGAGCGCAAGGGCGTGCCGCCGCCGAAATGGGTCAAGCCGATCATCTATCTTTCGATTCCCTGGGCGTTCAGCATCCATACCGTGACGGCGTTTCTGTATGCCGGGCTTCCGGGAAGGCATCTCTGGCTCACAGCCGTACTCGCACCCCGGTTTCTTGCCTCGGCGTTTGCCGCGGGAACCGCACTGCTCATTCTCGTCACCCTTATCCTGAAGAAAACCACGGGATTCGATGCGGGCAACGAGGCACGCCAGAAGCTTGCCGTGCTTGCCGCATATGCCGGAGCGGCGAACTTTTTCATGATAGGCACCGAGTTCTTTACGGCTTTCTACAGCAACGTGCCGGCGCACATGCATGGCCTGCAGTACCTCTTTTTCGGTCTGCACGGCAAGAGCGCGCTTGTGCCGTGGATGTGGCTGTCGCTGTTCCTGGGGCTCGGTTCCCTCGCGGTACTGATGAACCCGAAACTCCGTCAGACTTCGAAATGGCTTGTTGCCGCATGTGCGGGTATGGTGGCTTCAATCTGGATTGACAAGGGGGTTGGGCTGGTACTTGGCGGTTTCGTGCCAAATCCGCTTGAGGAGATCACCGAATACGGTGTCACCCTGACGGAACTTGGCGTCACGCTCGGTATTTGGGCCGTGGGCATCCTTGTGCTGACGCTGCTGCTGAAGGTTGCCGTAACGGTGAAAAAGGAGCAGGAGGCGTAAGCCTGATTCTGGTGGACTGGTGTAATTACTGAAGCCTGCTTTCGTCTGAAGGCAGGCTTTTTTATGTGGCAGATGGCTTACACGCCGCGGAAAAACGCTATTTTCAGTAAAAGAATTTTCCGAAACCGGGAATTTAAGACGGCTGAAAGCCGGTTTTTTTCTAACCAGCTAACCAGCTAACCAGCTAACCAGCTAACCAGCTAACCAGCTAACCAGCTAACCAGCTAACCAGCTAACCAGCTAACCAGCTAACCAGCTAACCAGCTAATTGAGCATTTATGAAAAAAGTATTTCTTCCGCTCAACATCCGGATCGACAACAGGAAAATCCTGTTCGTCGGCGGCGGCAAGATCGCCATGCACAAAATTCAGACCGTCGAACAGTACACCCGCAACATTACCATTCTCGCTCCGGAGATTCATCATGATTTGCAGGGCAAAGGGTTCACGGAAATCATTAAGCGGTACGAACGCTCCGATCTCGAAGGGGCTTTTCTCGTTTATGCGAGCACGAACGACGAAGAGGTGAACCGGCAGATAAAGGCGGATGCCGACCGGCTCGGCATTCTCGTGAACGTTGTGGATAACCGGGAGCTGTCGAGCTTCATTTCGCCGGCCGTCATCCGCAAGGACGAAATGACCATCACCGTCTCCTCGAACGGCGAGAACGTGAAGAAGTCGGTCGCATGGCGAAATAAAATAAGGGAGATGATGCAGGAGGATGACACGCTCCTGCAGTAAACGGAATAGAAAAGGAAGTACAAGATCATGACTGCCACCGAAACAGGAAAAAAAGGATACGTCTACATCATCGGCGCGGGACCGGGCGATCCGGAACTGCTGACCGTCAAGGCGCAGCGGGTGCTGCAGGATGCCGACGTGATCCTCTACGACGACCTCGTCTCGCTTGAACTGGTGGACCAGTTCAGCGGGCAGAAAATCTATACCGGAAAACGCAAGGACAGCCACCATTTCGAGCAGGAGGAGATCAACCGTGAAATCGTGCGCCATGCCCTGCAGGGCAAAATCGTTGCCCGGCTGAAGGGGGGAGACCCCTTCGTGTTTGGCAGGGGAGGGGAGGAGATCGACGAGTTGCGTAAAAACGGCGTGGGGTACGAAATCATTCCCGGCATCACGGCCGCGCACGGCGCGAGTGCCTACACCGAAATACCGCTCACCATGCGCAAGGTATCTTCGTCTGTTGCATTCTGCACCGGCCATCCGGTCAGCAGCATCCAGGTGCCGGACGCCGATACGCTGGTCTACTATATGGTGGCTTCAACTGTGCACGACGTGCTCGATGCCGTTGCCGAAAAAGGGCGCAGTCCGGAGACGAAAGTGGCCGTGGTGCAGAACGCCACGCGCTACAACCAGCAGGTGTTCACCGGAACGCTCGACGAGTTCCGCATGCGCGAGCGGGCGGTGTACTCGCCGGCCCTGCTCATCATCGGCGACAACATCGCGCAGTTCATCGCCGACAACTGGCACTCGAAAAAGCGGAAGGTGCTCATCACGGGCGGCGAGGCAAAGCGGTACAGCAGCACCCGGTACATCATGGTGCACTTTCCCTGCCGGCAGATCGAGGGAGCGGACCTCGACCTGGTGCGCCGCTCGTTCGACGATATCAAGAGCTACAGCGTGCTGCTCTTCCAGAACAAGTTTGCGGTGAAGTACTTCTTCAAGTACCTCTTCGACACCGGGCGCGACGTCCGCCTGCTTGCCCACAGCCGCATCTGCACCACGGGACAGGCGGCCGCGGCGGAGCTGCAGCAGCACGGTGTGATTCCGGACCTCACGCTCGAGAGTGAAGGGTGCGGCGACATCATCGCGCTGTTCCGCGAGCACGGTATTACCGGAGAGAGCATCCTTCTGCCCGGCTCGAACCTCCACGACGAGTTTCTCGTCGGAGGGCTGCAGTCGCTCGGCAACCGGGTCACCCCGCTCTGTGTGTACAAGCACGGCGCGCAGGAGCTGGAACAGAGCATCGACTTCGCCTTCATCGATGAAATCTTTTTCGCCTCGCCCTCGTGCGTGCGCAACTTCGGCACCATGTTCGGCGCCATTCCCGAACGCATCACCGTTACCTGTGCCGACCAGCGAACCGAGGAGGAGTACAGGATGGTGTTCGGATAAGCGTATTGTTCGCTAATGCTATGAGCCTGATTCGCTTGCGATAAAAGGACCCCTCTAATAACTTATTGTGCGTCCCGATTGCTGCGTTGGGAGGTGCTCGAAATCCTCGTGTATTGTGTGTACACTCCGGTTCCTCTGCTTCGTCAGCCTTGCACTCAGGGCGCTCACTACACTTTTTCGAGGTGCTCTTTGGAAGTTTCTGCAAGTTGATGGGGTGTTGTAATCGAATGATTACGGTTGCATATATCCGTATTTCGGGCTCATGTTCAATGCTATATGCCCTATAACGTCGAGAATGGAGCCGCCCATAGTTTATCACCCACAGGCATGGTTTCTGTGCCATCGTACAGCTGGACACCCATTTTGAAGAAATCTCCGGAAACGCTTGCCAGTTTTTTCAGACCGCGAAAATCACCTGCACTCACGGTAGCCGAAGATTTTACCTCGATGCCGATCAGGTGGCCGGAGACGTTTTCGATAACCACATCCACCTCACACATATCGATATCGCAATAGTAGAGAAGGCGATACCGGCCTTCAGCCGTAAGGCTGTGCTTGAGTCCCGTATACCGTGCTGCGGTCTTGCTGTCGAGTCCGATGTTGCTGCCAAGACGGGTGTAATTGCACATCTGGCCCGATACCTCGCTGAGGCTGCGCAAAAACCCGGGTAACTGGTCCAGCTTGTCGATACTCGCAACATCACGAACATCGCGTTGGACAATGGCATCGATATATTGGCGCACCCACGCAGTTCGCCGTCATGGGAGGGTACGGTAAATTGCTTCCGGGTAACCTCCCCGAAGAACTGTTTCGACAAATTCCTCTCCGATAACCGGTTTGGCAACCTCCGGAAAAGCGCAATCAAAAGCAGTGTCGATCCGGTTTGCACTGTTTGCGTGAAGTTCGCTTTGCGACAATGGCAGTAACGTAAGCGTCTCCATCCGCCCAGCCAGAGAATCCGCCACTGTTGGCAGCAGCATCGGATTAGCTGATCCGGTCAGCAGGAATCTTCCTGGACGTCGATCCTTATCGACACTTTTCTTGATAGACAGCAGTAATTGCGGTGCCCGCTGGATTTCGTCGATCACTGCCCGATCAAGACTTCTGATCATCCCCGTTGGATCACTTCTGGCCGAAAGCAGGGTCAACTCGTCATCCAGCGTAAGATAGCGCATTCCCTCAGTTGCCATCTGCTGCAACAGAGTGGTTTTTCCTGCCTGGCGCGGCCCCGCAACCAGAACAACCGGAGTGTCAGTCAACGCTTCGGCAATACGGGCGTCAAGCAGGCGGCGATAAAGCGGAGGTGCATCCATGTGTAAGTGGAAAAGGGACGGCTAATAAGGATTTGTGTTCCGATAATTATGGAATAAAACTCCGATAATTATGGAATCAAGAAAAGAAAATCAAGATTTCCACAGGCATTGACAACTCCTGTCCTATCCTGCAGCTGATCACATGATGCAGGGTTTTCCTTGCGAGTGGTGGTGCAAGCTGTAGCTGATTGGTTGGTTATTGAGCAACAGCAAGCGGATTTGCGGGTGTGCCGTGTTGCGTCCGGCGTTACCGTTTTGCTGCTCCTCCGGAGCTTTACGGAGGAGGGGTGCAGTTTTTCGGCCGGAAGGAGGGATCGGCAAGGAAGGCGTATCTGCAGTTTCTCGAAGAGGAACCTGGTATCGACCGGGAACAGGAGCTGTCGGGAGGCGGACTCGTGCGCTCGCAGGGCGGATGGTCGAAGGTGCAGTCGATGCGCCGGCGGGGCGAGAAGGCGCTTGGCGACGAGAGGATTCTCGGTGGAGACTCGTTCGTGAAGGAGGTGCTCAAAGAGGCTGAAGAGCGCAGGGATGTGCTGCTTCCTGCGCATGAGCGGTTGCGGTTGTTCGATGAGGATATCGGGCGAGCGTGCAGGGATGCCTGCCTCACCCCGGTTTTTCTCCGCTCCGGGAGCAAGAGGGGCAAGCTGCCTTCACTGAGAAAAGAGCTTGCAAGAAAAGCCGTGCTCGAGTACGGCCTGTCGCTTGCCGAAACGGTGCGCCAGCTCGGCGTGACCGCCAATGCCGTGAGCTATATGCTCAATCCGCAATGAGGCCTTGTGAATTCTGATAACGCCAAGGGGGGGCATCCGGGAGCAGCCGGAGACTGGTACGACGATGACACAGATTGTTCAGTGCGTTGCGCGGGGGCTCGTGGTTCAGCGATACCTTGTCTCTGTATTGTGTCGATCGCTACCAAGGCCATTCCGGCTTCAGGAACTTCTCCAATGGTTTTCGGGTTGTTCGCCTCAGTCAACTATCTGAAAACCGAACATCTGCTATCCGGAACTCCGGGCCTTGGGGGACTGGGTGGATGGATGTTAACGTGAACGTTATCCCGAAACCAGATGCACAAGACCTCGACCGCTCTTCCTGAAAACATTGTCATTTTTGACGGTGTCTGCAATCTGTGTGAATTTTCGGTGAATTTTATTTTTGAGCACGATACCGCCGGCCATTTCTTTTTCACGCCGGCCCAGTCTCCCCTTGGCGCGTCGTTGTTCCGCCGTTTCGGCATCAACACGTCACGACTTGACACCGTCGTTCTTGTCAGGGGTGAGAGAGCATTCACCCGCAGTGCAGCTGCCATTGAAATCGCCTCAAGACTCGACATGCCGTGGAATCTGCTCGCCATATTCAAGGCGGTTCCCGAACCCCTGCGGGATATGGTGTACGATCTGATAGCGCAGAACCGGTATCAGCTGTTCGGGAAAAAAGAGCAGTGCATGGTGCCGACCGAAGCGCTGCGTCGGCGTGTTCTCGAGCAGCTGCCGGGGGAATGAGTCATATCGGGCGACATCGACTTTCTTCAATAATTCCGGTCGCATTGTGTTTGTCGAAGTGTCGATGAAGCCTCTGGGTTATGTAGTCAGTGTCCTCATCGAACAGGATAGCTGATTCCTGCACTCTGACTGAGGTTGGGAGGCTGTTGAGTGCGTAGAGGTGCCCATATAGAATGTGAATGGGGTTGTTGCCCGGGAAGTCCCCGTGCCGGGGTCGTTGGCTGATTAAGTGAATTTGGCGATATTGCAAGCTGATTCGGGGAGCCCTGGAATTTTACAGCGGTTAACAAGAGGTAACTGATGATAGCATTGCATTGTTCGGTACTGGATGGTCATCTCCTGCTCTGGAGTGAAGGGTGCGTACCGGGAGATATCCGGGATCTGCGTCGGGCCCTCAGGGCGATCGGGATGAAGGTGTCGATTCGCAAACCGATGCTGAAAGAGTTTCTTGCCTGGCTTCCGCATTGTGGCGAGGAGCGCGTTCCATCTTCTGCTGTGCTTGGCGATGAACCGGACAAGGGCCTGAAACCCTCTCTCAAGCCGCTCGCGATTACCGTTCTTTCTCTCGATATTTCCCTGTGCGAAGCTTTCTTTTCATTTGTGCGAGGGGGGAATATTCCCGGTTCGGGCGTGTTTTTCGGCCCGTCCGTTCTCTGGTCAATGCAGCTTTTCGATACTGCGGTGCACCTTGTTTCCGCCGAGAGGTATCTTCCTTCGCTTGTTCGCGGTATCGGCCGGTGGGAGGGGCGCTGGGTTCCATACCCTGAAAATTCCGTTGCATCCCGCCTCGATATACTTGCTGAAACCATGCCTCCCGTATGCCGTTGTGTTTCAGCGGTGCGGAAGACGCCTCCGGTCACCTCGGCCAGGGAGCTGCATGCAGCGCTGTTGCATAATCTGGTTGATTCGCTTGTCCGTTTTTCTTTTGTAACTACGGGTCGAAAAGCGGCGAGGCCGTTGACGATCCATGACGCCTGGATGCAATCGCTTTCCGGAAAGAATCCGGAACTGCACTGGGAACGCAGACCGGAGATCGAGGCTTTTGCCAGGGAGCTTGCAGAGTGGCGTCGTCCTCTGGATGTCTATGCCCGTTCTCCTTTCAGCTTCTGCTTTCGCCTTGCAGAGCCTGCCCTTAATGGGAAAAAGGATATCTGGCAGCTCACCTTTATGCTTCAGCTGAAAAGCGATCCGAGCCTGTTGCTTGACGTCGGGGATCTCTGGTTGCCGGAAAGCGAGGCTGCCCGACAGGCAAGGAGCTACGGGGCTGATTCTGCGGAGTTCATGCTGATGGCTCTGGGGCAGGCGTCTGCGCTGTATCCCGAAATCACAAAGGGGTTGAAGCAGAAAAAACCGTGTG
>VGGK01000014.1 GCA_016868665.1 Chlorobiota bacterium | reverse complement strand
TGCTTGTAATTCTTCAGGATGATTACGGATAGGAAGATCCTTGGGAAGAAGGAACACTTTGCGACGTACATCCGTACGTGAAAATTCTCCTGTAAAACATTTCTCCCTCATACCTTGATGGCTGGGGTATGCACAATGCTGCAGGGAATGAGACCCGTAGCCTTAACGGTTACATTCTGATTCCGGAACTGTGCTGGAGGTTGCGGTTGGCTTGTCAGGCTGAAAGGAATTTCTGAAGGAAGGTGTCGGGCGTGAGGACAGGAATGCCGTTCCATTCAGCGAGATCGGGCAGATGGGTGTCGCCGGAGATAATAGCGTCAGCACCGGCTGCAGAGGCAGCTTCGAGGATACGGTTATCGTCGGGGTCGGCGGTAACGACACTGAGGTCTCTTTCAGGACTGACAATCGAAAAAGTGTCCCTGAACAACCGGATGATTCCGTACACCTGTGCTTCACCCAGGCCGAATGGCCGACGCAGAACATCCTCGATCTCTTTCAAAAGAGGTGGAGAGGTGACGTTGGTGATTTTTCCGGAAAAGCCGTGACGCAATATTTCCCTGGGTTTTCCCCCGAACAGGATGCCGGAGATAAGCACATTCGAGAGGCCTCGGGATGTTGATCCGGTGCCAAAAAATCTCTTCTTGAACAACATAGGGATATGCTGGAATAACTTGTTGGGGGTTCTTGAGGCGTTAAGTGATTGCGGTAAGCAACAATTGATTTGCTTTCTCTTACCGAATGACAAGCTATTGGCAAAGAACCTGTAAGGGGAAGCGGTTGAATGCGCTGCAAGTGTGTTTCATCATGTGATGGTTCGTGGGATTAACGTCGCGAGCTTTGCTTTGAAGAATTGAATGCTCCAAAGCTTGAGGCTCTGCTGGAAGGGTGGTGGCAGGAACGGGGCGACATCCTGTGAAGCTTTCGACCAGTCGATGGAACCGATCTTGTCGCTCAATGCTGTATTGAGCCATTCCTGATCGACGCTCTGGTGTTTTCCTGCCCACGGCCCGTATTGCTGGAGTGCGTTTTCAAGGAGCAGCAGATTTGGTGTGGCGTTCTGTGCAACATACCAGCTGAAATCAAACCAGTCGCGACCCTTGATATATGGACGACAAAGCAGTGCATGAATCTTGAGCGAAAAGTTGCTTGCCAGCGTTTGGGTGCAGAGTTCAAAGTCGAGCGGAAAATCGAGATACCGGTATTCGAAATCCGATCCTTCAGGCGGCTGTGTATCGATTTCCAGCTTTATTTTAAGTTTGCGCGGGTTTTGGCCGCCGAAAAACGAAAGATTGAGTTGACCGGCAAAGGAATCATCTTTCAGTAACGCCTCACGAACCGCACGATCCATGTTGCCTCGATCGACAAGTTCACAGCGGATGCCGAATTCAGCCATTACCGGTTCAAGGGTTTCGAAAAATGGATTCCATCGGAACTCCTTGTCAGGGGTGCGCAGAATGAAGTCGAGGTCTTCCGAAAAACGGGGCAACCCGTGCAGAATACGCAGACAGGTGCCTCCCTGAAATGCAGCGACCTCAAAAAAGTCGGCACGCCATAACCCGTAAAGCGCCACTTCCTGCAGGATTTCCTTGAGCGCCTGCTCCTCCTGTTTTGCTTCAGAAACGGAATAGCGCTCCAGCCGTTTGCGAAGTATGCCGATCATTGTTTCAGTTCCCTTTGCATGGCAGAGATGCAGGTTTCCATGCGTTTATGCTGATAGACCGGCCGCATCTGTTCAAGATCGTCTTTGTCAATGGAGGCGAGTTCATACTCATCGATGCGCATTCCTTCAGTCAGACTCCTGATGCCCGGATAATCAATCTTGCGCAGGCAGAAAATGTCGAGTAAGGCTCGTAACGGCTGTGCCATCAGGTAGCTCTGTCCTGCAAGCGTATCCCGACCGACGCCTTCAAGAAACCATCCTGTGTTCAGCGCTAACGGGAAATACCGGAATTGACCGAATTTCGGAATGTCGAGAGTCTGGCGTCGTCTATGCGGTGTAACAGACATGGTGATTGGTGTCGATTCGGGAATCCACCCATGAAAACCGAGAGCTGTTTCCATTGAGATATACGATCCCGGCAGCAGTGACTGGGCCAGCACAAAGGGATGCATTTTACCCTGCTTTACAGCCGAAGAGAGCAGGTAACGGCCGCGTCTCAAGCGCAGCAGTTCTCCACGATGCAGAGCGCGGTTAACCAGGTTGTAACGGCGTTGCGGCGTGCCATCGAGCAGACGGGATAACTGGGCTTCCGTGACAACACGCTCGCCCAGCCCGGCGTTGGTGATATGTTCGGTCAGTATTTCCATTAATGCAAGATACTTTCATTTTATGAAAGTTACAAGCATTTATTGATGTGCCGAGTCTGAACGGTTTCGGGAATATCTGTGCGGAGGACTTGGCGACGTTGATCCGTAGACAAAAATTCTTGACTTAAGTCTGCGAAGCAATGTTTTTGCAGAGGAGTTCTATGCGGCTTCGACGTGTTTCAATCCATGAGCCAGGGTGTCAGCGCTCAAATCCTGCCCGTTCGGCCAGACGATGCCGCAGAATAATGGCTTCACCTGTCTGAAGTATGACAGGTCCTGTAATTGTGTGAATACCCCTTTCTCCAGATAGGGCTTTACGTCGAATATTCCTGATCGTCCATCGGACAATTCAACGAATAATGTATAGTCATCATTCGCCATGACATTCATTACCTTCAGCATGGTTTACCTCAGTGGTTCGATTTTAAATGGCTGCTGACCTTCTACGGCAAGCTTCCAGTCAGCCATCAATTCTTCCTGATGAATTTCAATCCAGGCTTTTATCAGTTTCAGTTTATTGCCCGGAACTTCGCCTGCCAATACATCACCTTCCGGTATTGAGATAATTGCATCATATTCAGCATAATTGGCATGAATATGGGGTTTTGCATGTTCCCTGTCATCGAAATAATACATGTAAATGATTATTCCAAAAAACATTGCAATGGTTGGCATGATGATATCAGTCCACGTGTTCAACGTTCTGCAACTGGTTAAAATATAACTTTTTTCTTTTTGCCTTTACAAACGGGTGTTTGATAAAGGCTCCGGATAGAGGCTCCGGGACGTTGTTCCGTTGCCAAAAAATCTCTTCTTGAACAACATAGGGATATGCCGGAATAACTTGTTGGGGGTTCTTGAGGAGGTAAGTGATTGCGGTAAGCAACAATTGATTTGCTTTCTCTTTCCGAATGACAAGCTCGTTGACGGTTTCGAATCACCCTTCGGGCTCGAACTGTTAGCCACCGTTCACCGGGTTATCGAAAATGAACGGGTTCAGGCTGTATTTGCCGTTCTTCGGCAAAGATCAGGGTAAAAGAATTACGATAAGAGGATTATAAGCAGAGACGCCGGATTGTAGATGAAGACCTGGCGTCGTAAGAGGGATCGAAAAAAATACCAATGGCGGACAGGAATGTCCGCCCTCCTTTGATGCATGCAGAACAAATCGGCTCTCATCGATCATGAGATAGCCGAGAGTCCTTTTTGCTTTACGAGTGAGAGTAGTTTCAGTGTTGGCCCTGCCGGCTTTTTGACTCCCCGTTCCCATTGGCTGACAGCATCCTTGCTCACATTCATGTACAATGCAAAAACGCTCTGGCTTACCTCCTCACGCTCACGCAGAGCTTTGATCTCTGTGGCAGTGAACGCATGAACCGGCGTGAGGCAGGCTTCGTCAAACCGGTGCATTGTCTTTTTGTCGATTACACCAGCATCATACATGCCTGACATGGTTTCGTGGATCGCGGCAAATGCGTCGCTCTTGTATGTTTTGACTTTATTCATGGCATTGCACAGGTCGCAAGTCCCCGGTTTTAATGAGTGTATCGATTTGCTCTTCGGACAGCGCGAACATGCTTTTCGCCATCTTTTTGAACCATCGCACCTCTATATATTTGTTCCGAAACCCGATTGCTGCGTTTTTCCGACAACTCGGGATCGAAATCCTCATTCCGAATGCTTTCGGGACTCCGTCCGCGCATCGATACTCACGCTCCTGTATGGAGCTTGACTCTTTGATCGCTCATCACACTTTATAGAGGTGCCCTGAAGTGCCCTCTGATTTACTGGGTGGAAACCAGAATTTTCTTCCCTAATGCTTCAGCATAGTGGTAAAGCGTCGAAAGCCTTATCTCATCGGCATGGTTTTCAATTCTCGAAATCGCTGACTTTTTGGTTTTCAGCTTTTCGGCCAAAGCTTCCTGGGTAAGCCCGGCGCTTTGTCTTGCCTCTTTTAACAGGACACCGATTTTGAACTCTTCGTATCCCTGATCGACAGTCCTGGCAAATTCAGGGTCAATGCTCTTGCGCTTTGTTATCGCGCGTTGCAGGTCATCCATTGTTTTTTCTTCTGAGATAATCATTCTTGCGTTGTTCGGCCAGCGTGATCTGTTCCAGCGGTGTTTTCTGCGATTTCTTTGCAAACCTGTTTGTCAGAATAACAAGATTACCGTCATCGAAAAAACCGGGCAGCCGAAACTCATTATTACCCTGTGCAGCTCGAACTTCCCAAATGCCATACGGTATTCCGTTATTTCGGCGGGAAGTTGTCCGGATTTACTACGAACCAGACATTGTTCACGCCCTGTCCTCCGGTATCGCCGGCTTTTTTATCGCCTGCCCGGTAGTAGAGCGGATATCCCCTGAAGGTCAGCTGTTTTTTTCCGTCGTTTCGAAGGATGGAAGCGAAATCGGAACCGTTCATGCTTTTCGGAATACGAAAAACATCACGGTAATATACCGGCCACTTCTCTTCACACGGTCCGGTACAGCTGCTTCTTCCCGGAGAGTCTTTTGTGAACCAGTAGAGCGTCATGCCGTTTTCGTCAGCAAGATAGGCGCCGGTTTCGGCTTTCTGTTCGACGGTAAGCTGTGCTTTCGGGCACTTCGCATCCGCAGGGGTCGAAACGGCAGTCAGCAGTGCCGCAAGCAGGATGGGATAAAGATTTTTTTTCATGGTCATATCGCGCATCTGGTTTGTTTCGTCGATAGCAGCTTGAACAATCGTTTACAGCAGCTTGTTCCCTCGATAGATCGGAAGGGCAGATAAAAAAAGTTGTCGTTTTGTTTTCTTGATCGTATATTTACGATGAACTAACAAGGAGATCGATGCAGAGAACGTTGTCGCCAGTTACCTACAGCAATCAGGAGGAGGCCGTTGCCGGAATAGCCAAGGCGCTCAGCCATCCGGTACGGGTAAAAATACTCAAGCTGCTTGCCGGAGAGAGCTGCTGTTTTACCGGTGAGTTGACGGAAGTGATACCGATGGCTCAATCGACCATTTCCCAGCATCTGAAAGCGCTGCTCGAAGCGGGTCTGATTCAGGGGGAGATCGACCCGCCCAAGGTGAAGTACTGTATCAACAGGGAGAACTGGAAGATTGCGCAGGCGTTGTTTGAAGGCTTCTTTTCCCAGGGGCACGCTGCAACTGGATGCGACTGCTGATGTGCCGCGGAAGGGGAACCTTCGTAAGGAAGCGCAGTATGGACAAGCGGAGTGTTTTTTTTAAAGATCGTTTATTTGCGATAAACAATAAGATAACAGAAAGATGAAGCAGGTGAAAATTCTTGGTACGGGGTGTGCGAAGTGCAACCAGCTTGCCGATGCGGTCAAAGCCGTTATTGCCCGGGAAGGTATCGATGCATCGGTGGAGAAGGTTGAGGATATCCGGAAGATCATGGCATACAATGTGCTCTCTACTCCGGCGCTTGTTGTCGATGAGGAGGTGCGCTGCAAGGGGCGGGTGCCGGAAAGCGATGAACTGAAAGAGATGTTAACGAGATAAAAAATATAACCCATGAAAAATGCCGTTGAAGTCTGTCCGACGACAGCCCTTGGAATGATCGAAAAAGGGGCATTGCTTGTCGATGTTCGTGAAGCCGATGAAGTTGCGGAAGCATCGTTCGATGTTCCCGAAGTCATGCTGATTCCCTACAGCGAGTTTGAAGAGCGGTTCGGGGATATCCCTGTCGATCGTGAGGTGGTTGTAGCCTGCAATGTTGGAGAGCGCAGCCTTATGGCGACATATTTTCTCATGAACCACGGGTATGAAAAGGTTGCGAATATGCAGTACGGCATTGTCCGCTGGGCAGAGAAAGGGTTTCCGATGAGAGGGGAGCTGAAGCGCAAAACGGGAGGATGTTGCTGCGGTGACCGGGGAAGTGCGGGTGGCGGAAGCTGCTGCTGAGTAACTCCATCCAGTGAATGAAAATGAATCAGTCTGAACAGACCACATCCAGTTTTAAGGCTGCGGCCATGACTGTTGCGGCTGCGGTTGCCTGGATAGCCCTCTACGGCAACCTCGAACCGCTTGCCGATCTGATGCTGGCAATAGCGGGGATCAGCAGAGCTACGCATTTCGGAGAAGCCCTGCACTTTTTCATTTACGAAGTGCCAAAGGTTCTGCTGCTGCTTACGGCAGTGGTGTTCGTGATGGGAGTGGTGCACACGTTCGTTTCTCCTGAGCGCACGAGGGCGTTGCTCTCGGGGCGCAGAATCGGGACGGGCAACGCTCTGGCGGCTCTGCTTGGTATGGTGACTCCGTTTTGCTCCTGCTCCGCCGTTCCTCTTTTTATCGGCTTCCTGCAGGCGGGCGTTCCGCTCGGGGTGACCTTCTCATTCCTCATTGCGGCGCCGATGGTCGACGGGGTCGCCCTCTTTCTGCTGCTCGGCACGTTCGGATGGCAGATCGCTCTTGCCTATGTGCTGCTCGGTTTCCTTATCGCAGTCGTTTCCGGTCTGGTGATCGAGCGCCTGCGTATGGAAGGGGATCTGGAGGAATGGGTGCAGAAGCTGCAGAAGGGAGATGCTTCGGCCCATGATGACGGAGCCGTTTTCACCTTCAGTGACCGTTTCAGGGAGGGCCTCGCATCGGTCCGTTCGATCGTCGGGAAGGTCTGGCTCTTCATTGTGCTCGGCGTCGGCCTGGGGTCCGTTATTCATGGCTATGTTCCCGAGGAGTTCATGGTGTCGATCATGGGGAAGGATGCCTGGTGGTCGGTTCCGGCTGCCGTGGCCTTGGGTGTGCCCATGTACACCAATATCGTCGGCGTGCTTCCCGTAGCTGAAGCGCTTATCGGCAAGGGAGCGGCCATCGGCACGGTCATGGCCTTCATGATGAGCGTTATCGCCCTTTCGGCGCCCGAGATGATCATCCTTCGCAAAGTGCTCAAGCCCCGCCTGATCGCCGTGTTCGCCGGCATTGTGGCTTCGGGCATCGTCGTCGTCGGTTTTGTTTTCAACCTTATCCTGTAACCTTAACCTTAATCTGTCAGAAGCAATGTCATCGTCATCGACTCTCATTCTCTGTACGGGAAACTCCTGCCGTAGCCAGATGGCCGAGGGGTTCCTGCGTTCGTTCGATCCGGAACTCGAGGTCTTTTCTGCAGGCACGAAGCCGGCCGAAAAGGTGCATCCGCTTGCTGTAGCGGTGATGCGGGAAGTGGGGATCGACATTGGCGGCCACAGGCCGAAAAGCGTCGAGGAATTTACTTCGAGGTCGTTCGACCGGGTCGTGACGGTCTGTTCCGGAGCCATGGAGAGCTGTCCCGTCTTTACCGGAGAGGTCAGGCATCGGGTGCATATCGGGTTCGATGATCCTGCTGAAGCTGAAGGGAGCCGCGAAGAGGTGCTTGCCGTCTTCCGTCGGGTTCGCGACGAAATCCGCGATGGGTTCAGGAGTTTCTATAACGATATGCAGTCGGGAGGGTAAGAGCATGGGCATGTCAGTTAAACAGCTATCCTTTCTCGATCGCTATCTCACGCTCTGGATCTTTCTCGCCATGGGTATCGGCGTGCTCTCCGGCTGGCTCATTCCCGGCATGGCGGGGTTCTGGAACTCCTTTCAGTCGGGCACCACAAACATTCCCATCGCCATAGGGCTTATCGTTATGATGTATCCACCGCTGGCCAAGGTGAAGTACGAGGAGCTTGGCGACGTGTTCCGCAACACGAGGGTTCTCGGCTTGTCCCTCATGCAGAACTGGGTGATCGGGCCGGTGCTCATGTTCGTGCTTGCCGTGCTTTTTCTGTCCGATATGCCTGAATATATGGCCGGCCTTATTCTCATAGGTCTTGCCCGCTGCATCGCCATGGTGATCGTCTGGAACGAACTTGCAAAAGGCGACTCGGAGTATGCCGCGGGCCTCGTTGCTTTAAACTCGGTCTTTCAGGTGCTTTTTTTCTCCGTTTACGCATGGGTATTTCTCACAGTTTTGCCCGGCTGGCTCGGCATATCGTCGTTCCGGGTCGATGTCACTATTGCCGACATCGCCTCGTCAGTCTTCATCTACCTCGGCATCCCCTTCATTGCGGGTTTTCTTACCCGGTTCGTCATGCTGCGCCTTAAAGGCAGGGAGTGGTACGAAACCGTTTTCGTACCCCGCATCAGCCCGCTTACGCTGGTGGCGCTGCTTTTCACCATCGTGGTGATGTTCTCTCTGAAAGGGGAGTATATCGTTACCATTCCAATGGACGTCGTGCGCATAGCCATACCGCTGCTCTGCTACTTTATCATCATGTTTCTCGTTTCGTTCTGGATGGGGCGGAAGGTCGGGGCGGACTACTCCAAAACCGCCACACTCTCGTTCACGGCGGCGGGTAACAACTTCGAGCTTGCCATAGCTGTATCCATAGCGGTTTTCGGTATCGATTCCGGAGCGGCCTTTGCCGCGGTGATCGGGCCTCTCGTGGAGGTTCCGGCGCTTATCGGTCTGGTCAACGTCTCCTTGTGGTTCAAAGAGAAGTGGTTCGGAGGAACGCCCGCAGCATGAAAGGGCAGTGCTGATGCCGGCATGGGCTGCTGCCCATACCGGCACAAGCTGAAGGGTATGTTATTTCGTCTGCAACTTGATCTGATTGGATATCTTGACCTGGTTCGAAACCGGAATCGGCGTTTGCGATTCAATTTTTTCCCTGGTTGGCCTTTTTCAGGGAGTCGGCTGTATTCTGAATTACGGCGGCTTCAGCTGTGGCCGGCGCCACGCCGAGAGAAGTGCCGAGCGACGTTACGGCCGCTGCAAGCGCAAGGGCTTGTTTCGCGTGTCTGTTCATGATGACAGTTCCTGTTAGGTTTCTTTGATCCACTTTCGAAGCGCCTCAATGTGCAGGCGCATCTTTTCGTTTTTTGTTCGCGGTACATCCATTCCGTGTCGCAGGCAGAAACTTTTCACTGCTTCATCCATATCCATCCAGTTTTCCGGGGTAATCTCCTCTTCAATCGGGCACGGCTCTGCTTCATTCTGCTGCCGGTTTTCAAGGGCGCTCATCAGTTCCCAGAGCAGGTTGAGATAGATGTTTGCGGCCTGTATGTATGAAAAAGCATTCTGTTCGGCAAGATAACCGGCGATCGTGCCGACGGACAGATATTCTCCTTTGCAGGAAACTTCGGGTTCAAGCTCCGAAAACCACTCTTCGCCTTTATGATCGACATGCCTGGCCAGCGGGTAAAGGCGGCAGACGAGCGGACGGTCGCTATGCACCGTGCAGCCTTCAGATCCCAGAAATATGCATGATTCCCTGTCAGTGAATTTCAGGAACGAGCCATTCTCGACGGTAAAACGTTTTATGAACTCCGTTGTCGGAATGCCCAGCCGATCTGCAATGCGTGCGATTTCATAAGGGTTTACCTGTATTTTCTTGCTTGCGCAGCAATGCAGGCACCGGTTACAGGAAAATCCGAACCGTGAACTTCTCAGAAGGTCCGTTCTGCGTATCGGGATGGTCATGGTAAAAATGGTTATTCCCGTCAGTTTCATGTCTGTCACAGATATAATATTGAACCTGAATATTAAGTT
This sequence comes from Chlorobiota bacterium, assembly GCA_016868665.1. GTDB lineage: Bacteria > Bacteroidota > Chlorobiia > Chlorobiales > Chlorobiaceae > Chlorobium. The sequence continues at coordinate 51,549 of VGGK01000014.1, read as the reverse complement.
CGTACTGAGATCTTTATAAATCGCCAGGGGTTTTCAACTCCCTCTTTGGGCGCTTTTTTAGTATACTTGCAGGGTGTGCATGATTCATGAAACAATCGACGAATCGATCCGGCGATGCCAACAGACATTCTGAGACTTGAAAATATCCGCAGGGAACTCGAACTTTCGCGCGATGTGCGTCAGACCATCATTCCCAATCTCTCGATGGAGATCATGGCAGGCGAGTTTGTGGCCATCACCGGACCTTCAGGCTCCGGAAAGTCAACCCTGCTTTATATCATGGGCGGGCTCGACAAGCCGACCTACGGCAAAGTCTGGCTCGACGGCGAGGAGATTACTGAAAAAAACGAAAAGGAGATGACCCGCATCCGCAACGAAAAGATCGGGTTCATCTACCAGTTTCATTTTCTCCTGCCGGAGTTCAATGCCCTGGAGAACGTCAGCATGCCGATGATGATCGGGGGCCGACTGACGAAACAGGAGATTCGCGATCGTGCCCGGATGCTGCTCGATACGGTTGGTCTGGAAAACAAGAATACCAACAAACCGAGCCAGCTTTCAGGCGGACAGCAGCAGCGCGTGGCCATTGCCAGGGCGCTGGCAAACGAGCCGAAGGTGCTGCTTGGCGACGAACCGACCGGCAACCTCGATTCGAAATCCGCACGTAACGTATACGATCTGTTTGACCGGCTGAACAGGGAGCTGAATCAGACCGTGATCGTGGTGACGCATGACGAGGAGTTCGCCAACAGGGCCGGGCGAAGAATTCATCTGGTTGACGGCATGATCGAGAGCGACAGTCTGCTGAAGGACCGGGCGCTTTCCGTATAATTCGTCAGTAATCAAACTATTTTGCCATGTCTTCTTCTGTATTCGAGCGTATCGAGAGCTCCCACCCCCATGTCTGCAGGGTTTTCAGGGGGCTTGCAGACGGCGAGCGTCATCTGCAGCGTATCATGGAACTCGATCGGTACTGGGAGAAGCCTCCGGATACTGTCCATCCGGTCATCAAACCCGGATCCGAATTGCCTCCTGAGGCTGTATTGAGCGGGGAGTACGATCTTGTCTATGCCGGAGGCACGCTGGGCCTGCTGCATGCCGCGGTGATGGCCAGACGGTATGGACGAAAGGTGCTTGTGTTCGACCGGCATATCGCGGCGCGTTCCACAAGGGACTGGAATATTTCACGCGACGAATTGCAGCGGCTTGCCGAAACCGGCGTATACTCGGGCACGGAACTCGATTCGGTCATCGTACGGAGATACAAAACCGGATGGGTGGAGTTTTTCCAGCCGGATGGAAGCCAGAAACGGCTCTATATGCAGAATGTGCTCGACTGCGCTGTAGATGCCGACCGCCTGCTTTGCATGTCCAAAGAGAAGGTGCTGTCGGGAGTGCGCAACAGTGTGCTTGACGGAACAACCTTTATCTGCTGTTATCGCTTTCCCGGTCACGTGGTGGTTGAAGTCGAAGACAGTCAGGGCAGGAGATTCTACTACAAAGCCAAAGTTCTGGTCGATGTCATGGGCGTTCTCTCTCCGGTTGCCCGACAGCTCAACGAGGGCCGTCCTCAGACCCATGTCTGCCCAACGGTCGGTACGATCGCCAGCGGATTTGAAAATGCGGATTTCGATACCGGCGAGATTCTTGCCAGTACCGGTCCTGCAGAAACTGCTGAGGGCCGGTGCCGCCAGTTGATATGGGAAGGTTTTCCCGCCAGGGGAGAGGAGTATATTACCTACCTGTTTTTTTATGATGAAGTCGATTCGCCCAATGACAAGACGCTGCTCGGCCTTTTCGAAACCTATTTTCGCATACTTCCGGAGTACAAGCGTCCCGGAAAATCGTTCGTCATCCATCGCCCGGTATACGGCATTATACCGGCTTATTTTCATGACGGCTTCAACCGGACAAGGGTGATCGCCGACGACCATATCGTCCTGCTGGGCGATTCCGCTTCGCTTGCTTCTCCGCTCACCTTCTGCGGTTTCGGTTCGATGGTGCGCAACATGCATCGGCTGACTGAGGGCCTTGACAGGGCCTTGCGGGGGGATTCTCTTGGAAAGGATGATCTTGCGGTCGTCAGCGCCTATGAACCGAATGTCGCATCGATGGCCAACCTCATGAAGTACATGTGCTTCAATCCCCGGACCGACGAACCGAATTTCGTCAACGAGATGATGAACGAGGTGATGATCGTTCTCGACCAGCTTCCTCCCCGTTACCGGGAGGCGATGTTCCGCGATGAACTCCGGCTTGACGAACTGGTGACGGTGATGCTGCGGGTTGCCATGCGTTATCCGAAAATTCTTCTGGCAACCTGGCAGAAACTTGGCGTACAGGGTTCCGCGGGTTTTCTGAAAAACCTTGCAGGCTGGGCGTTTTCATCGACGAAATGACAGGAGCGCGGAAGATGGAAAGAGAAAAAGCCGCTGTCGAGATCGGGAAGCTTCGCACGGAGATCGAGCGCCATAACTATCTCTATTATGTCAAGGCTCATCCGGAAATATCCGACTATGACTTCGATAAACTGCTTGAGCGGCTTATCGGACTTGAGCGGGAGTTTCCCGATCTGGTCACGCCCGAGAGTCCTTCGCAGCGTGTAGGCGGTCAGATAACAAAGGAGTTTTCTTCTGTCAGGCACAGGATGCCGATGCTGAGCCTTTCGAACACCTACTCTCCTGGCGAGGTGTCGGATTTCTACAGGCGCCTCGAAAAGCAGCTCCGGGAGGAGGGGGTCGAAGAGTGGGAGATGGTAGCCGAACTGAAGTTCGATGGCGTGGCTGTCAGTCTCATCTATCGTGACGGGTTGCTTGTACAGGGCGCGACACGAGGTGATGGCGTTCAGGGTGATGATATTACGGTTAACCTCCGCACCATCGGCACGATTCCCCTGCGGCTTGAGCCTGCTCTTTGCGCTGAGCTTCAGGGCGATGACCGGGAGATAGAGGTCAGGGGTGAGGTGTTCATGCGGAAAGATGATTTCGAACGCCTGAACGAGGGACGAACTGAAGAGGACCGGTTCGCCAATCCGCGCAATGCCACTGCGGGAACGCTTAAACTGCAGGACTCCGCCGAGGTCGCGCGTCGCAGGATGACCTTTGTGGCTTATTTTCTCAAAGGCATCGCCGATGAGAGTACGCCGCATTACAGGCGTCTCCGGTTGCTTGAACAGCTCGGTTTCTTTACCGGAGGCCACTATAGGATCTGCCCGGATCTCAAGGCTGTTGAACGGTTTATTGACGAGTGGAATGAAAAGCGCTGGGGGCTCCCTTACGAGACCGACGGCGTGGTGCTGAAGCTTAACGCCGTCGGTCTGTGGGATCGTATCGGAGCTACCTCTAAAAGCCCCCGATGGGCCATCGCATACAAGTATCCGGCACAGCAGGCCGAAACCGAACTGCTTGGAGTCGTTTTTCAGGTGGGAAGGCTCGGTACCATCACTCCTGTTGCGGAACTTGAACCGGTGAGGCTTGCGGGCTCGACGGTTTCGCGTTCCACCCTGCATAATTTCGATGAGATAGAACGGCTCGGCGTGCAGGTGCACGACCGTGTCATTATCGAGAAGTCCGGCGAGGTGATACCGAAAGTTGTCAGGGTTGTTTCCGAGAAGCGGACACTCTTTTCCGAAACGATTTCTGTTCCGCACGAGTGTCCGGTCTGCGGGACGCCTCTGGTGAAACCGGATGGGGAAGTGAGCTGGTACTGCCCGAACAGCGGGCACTGCCCGGCGCAGGTCAAGGGGCGGATTCTGCACTTCGCATCGCGCAATGCCCTCGACATTCAGAACCTTGGTGAATCGCTTGTGGCACAGCTTGTCGATCGCGGTCTGGTCGGCGATGCGGGCGATCTCTACAGACTCACGAAGGAGCAGCTTGCAGGCCTCGACCGGATGGCCCTCAAATCGGCCCAAAACGTGCTCGATGCTCTCGAAAAGAGCAAGAGCAGAAGTTACGACCGCCTGCTTTTCGCGCTCGGCATCCGCCATGTCGGTCAGTCAACTACAAGGGAGCTTGCAGGGGCGTATCCTGTTTTCGATGATCTGCGCAGCGCAGGCGAGGAGGAGCTCGCTTCCGTGCCGGATATTGGTCCGGTTGTTGCCGGGAGCATCCTCTCATTTTTTGCAAATCCTTCCAATCAGGAGCTGTTACGGAAGCTGCAGGAGGCCGGATTGCAGTTCCGGGCAGCAGGAGAGCAGGAGCCGGTTAACGGAAATTTCGAGGGCATGACGGTCATTTTTACCGGAGAACTGGAGCGCTACACCCGCAGCGATGCTTCTGAACTCGTCAGAGCGAGAGGCGGCAAGGTGACGAACTCGGTGAGCCGGAAAACATCTCTTGTTGTAGCAGGAAAGGATGCAGGCAGCAAGCTCGAGAAAGCCGGGAAACTCGGTGTCCGGGTTATCGGTGAAGAGGAGTTTGCCGCCATGCTCGAGTGAGCATCGGCGGTATCGATCCATTCAGCTGCTGTTCCGGCACCTTTTAGATTCGGAAACGGTATATGATAGAACAGGCTCGGCAGTTTTTACGATTGCCCTGTTCTCCGTGTGTTTCGTAGTACGGCTGCTCTAACGAACGCGAAGGAGGCACACCTATGCCGGATATCTTTGCCCTGGCCGATGACATGGGGCCCTCAAAGGTCATTCATGTCCTTGAACCCTCGGTTGGCCTGAGGGGAGTGCTTGTTGTCGACAACGTCGCGAGAGGTCCCTCGATAGGCGGCCTGCGGATGGCTCCTGATGTTTCCGTTGAAGAGTGCATGCGGCTTGCACGAGCCATGACGCTGAAAAATGCTGCGGCCGGTCTGCCGTATGGCGGAGGCAAATCGGTGATCGCCGCCGATCCGTCCATGCCGGTTGAAAGGAAAGAGGAGCTGATCAGGGCGATGGCAAGGTCGCTCAGGAACATCGAGGAGTACATCTTCGGTCCCGACATGGGTACCGACGAGACCTGCATGGCCTGGGTGAGGGATGAAATCGGCCGTGCGGTCGCACTGCCGCGAGATCTTGGCGGTATACCTCTCGACGAGATCGGAGCAACAGGCTGGGGTCTGTTCAATGCTGTTCAGGCTGCACTTCAATTCTGCGATTTTTCCCTCGCCGGAGCGCGCGTCGCAGTTCAGGGTTTCGGCGCCGTAGGCATGCATGTCGCACGAACGCTTGCCGCACATGGCGCTCTGCTTGTGGCGGCATCCGATTCCAAAGGTTCGATTATGAACAGAGATGGTCTCGATGCGGAGAAACTCGTCGCATTGAAGCGGGAGCATCGCAGTGTGGCTGATTTTACCGGAGGTACCCGAGCTTCCCTTGACGATCTGATCGATGTCGAGTGCGATATCTGGATTCCGGCCGCAAGGCCGGATGTGATCCATGAGGCCAACGTCGGCAGACTCAGGACAAAGATGGTTGTACAGGGAGCGAATATTCCGGTCACGCCGGTTGCCGAATCGGAGCTTCATCGTCGTGGGATCATCTCCATTCCGGATTTTATTGCAAATGCGGGCGGCGTGATCTGTGCGGCAATGGAGTATCGCGGCTCCACAGAGGAACAGGCAATGAGGGTTGTAGCAGAAAAGATTACCGAAAATACCCGCCAGGTTCTTGGTGATGCAATTGCCCGCGGAGTTCAGCCGCGTGAGGCGGCCCTGCAGCTTGCCCTCGGGCGTATCAGAAACGCCATGGGGTATCGCAGGTATTCGCTCTTTTCTTCGGCACCGGGCTTCATCTGAAAAACAGCGAATGCTGCCATGTACAGGATCAGGTTTCACGGCAGGGGAGGCCAGGGGATGAAAACCGCAGGCCGAATCCTCGGTACTTCTTTTTTTCTTGAAGGCTTTGACGTGCAGGATGCGCCGCGCTATGGCGCCGAACGGCGCGGCGCACCGATTTTCGCCTATGTCCGGGCTTCACGGTCCGTCATTCAGGAGCGCGGAGTGATCCGCCGTCCCTCTCTTGTGGTTGTTGCCGACGATACGCTTGCAGGTCTTCCGGAGGCCGACGTGCTTGGAGGCCAGTCAGCCGATACGGTCATGGCGATTCTGAGCGACGTGCCTGAGGGAACGTGGCGCAGCCGCCTCAATCTCGATTCGCCGATAGTCTGTATTCCCCGGCCTGACGCCATAAAGGGGTATGCCGGGCAGGCAATGGCAGGCGTCTGCTGTGCGGCTGTCGCAGCGAGGCTTTGCGGTTCAATTCCGAAAAGCACCCTTGCACGCGCGGTAAGAGAGGAACTCGGGTTTCTTGCGCCTTCCGTTCTTGAACGCAGCCTTTCGGAAGCTTCGAGGATGTTCGATTCACTTGCACCATACGAGGCCGTTGTCAGGGATCGACCGGACCGGGAATTTTCCTGCGACAATCCTCCCGGCTGGGTGGAACTTTTCCATGATGCCGCTGCTGTCGCCGCACCGGTTATTTTCGGCGGCCTGACCAGCCGGCTGCTTAAAACAGGCATGTGGCGGACATTCCGTCCTGTCATCGATACAGCACGGTGCCGCCGCTGCTGGTGGCTGTGCAGCAGTTTCTGTCCCGACAGTGCCATACATGTTGGAGATGATGGCATTCCCGCAATCGATTACGAACATTGCAAGGGTTGTCTGGTCTGTGTTGCCCGGTGTCCCGTTCACGCAATTTCCGCCGTACCGGAAAGCCGGGGTGTGCGGCAGGAGAATGGAGAGGAGGCAGTATGAAGAGGCTTCTCCTGACCGGCAATGGTGCCGCAGCCTGGGGGGCAAGGCTTGCGAAGGCGGAGTATATTCCCGCATTTCCCATCACGCCGCAGACTGAAATCATTGAAAACCTTGCTGCATGGATCGATTCGTCCGAGATGCCGGGAAGGCTCGTTACCCTCGAATCGGAACACTCGATGATGACCGCAGCAGGCGGAGCTGCTGCCGCCGGAGTGCGGGTATTCAGCGCGACGTCGAGCCAGGGGCTGCTCTATGCCATGGAGATGCTCTACACGGTTGCCGGCTGGAGAGTGCCGTTCGTACTCGTGAATGTCTCCCGAGCCCTCTCTGCGCCCATCACGCTCGAGCCCGATCATAACGATGTTTTCGCGGCAAGGGATTCCGGATTCATTCAGATCCATTGCTCCACATGCCAGGAGGTGGTCGATGCGGTGCTGCTTGCCTACCGGCTTGCGGAGCATCCGGACATCCGCCTGCCGGTGATGGTAAACCTTGACGGGTTTTATCTGTCCTTTACACGCGAACCGGTTACGCTTCCCGACCAACAGGGTGCAGCGGAATTTGTCGGGGGGTTCGATCCGCTCGGAATGGCTTTCCGTGCCGGTGCTCCACTCAGTCAGGCGGTTGCCGTACTTGGCGGTTCGCAATACTCCTATTTTCGGTATCAGCAGCATCTCGCCTCACTGCAGGCGCTTGATGTCTACGATGATCTCGAAAGGGAGTTTTTCGGCCGTTTCGGCCGCAGTCATCCGGCTGTTGAGGCATACCGGACCGATGAAGCCGAGATGGTATTTCTCATGACCGGCTCATTTGCAACGAAGGCCGGAAACGCAGTTGATGCGCTGAGGGAGAGCGGAATCAGGGCCGGCCTGGTACGCCCAAGGCTGCTGCGCCCGTTTCCGGTAAGGCGGTTAAGGCAGGTGCTTCGAGGGGTCCGGGGCATTGCCGTCATCGACCAGAACCTTTCCGTCGGAAAGGGTGGTATACTGTACACCGAACTTGCCTCGGCACTTTACGGCCAGGAGAATGCGCCGGTTCTTCTGAGCTTCATCGGCGGTCTTGGCGGCAGGGATATCAGCGGAGAAGAGTTTATCGGGATCGCCCGCGTAACCATTGATGCCATCCGCTCCGGATCTGTTCCGGAGCCGAGGCTGCTCTACACTGCCGACGAGTTGCGGCATATCAGGAAATTACAGGCGATCGCAAGCGTGCAACAGGAAAATCATTGCAGAAACCATGAGTGAATCCGGAATGCAATACCGTGGAATGGAGGATTTTCCTTCAACCCGGCTGTTCGGATCGGGAACCCCCATGTGTGCAGGTTGCGGCGGGCTTCTGGTGATACATCAGCTCTATGACCTTCTCGGCTCCGATACAGTTTTCATTAATGCAGCCGGCTGCATGACCCTGCTTTCGGTCTATCCCTATACTCCGTTCAGGGGATCGTGGCTCTATACCGCAATGGCGTCCGCTCCGGCAGGTGCCCAGGGCGTACGCGACGCCCTTGATATCCTGCTTGAATCGGATCGTCTGCGTCGAGAGGAAAACCTCGAGGTCGTTGTGCTGACGGGTGACGGTGCGGCTTACGGTATGGGGCTTTCCGCAACGTCCGGGGCCCTCGACCGCGGTCTGGATTTCATCTACCTCTGTTACGACAATGAAGGGTACGGCAATACCGGGCAGCAGTATTCGCCGGCCACTCCTCACGGCGCGGCAACATCGACAAGCCGGGGGAACGGCGGGTTCCGGGGGAATAAAAAAGATCTTTTTTCCCTCTGGGCAGCCCATAATCCTCCGTATGCCGCTACGGTGAGCGCATCGGAACCTCTCGATCTTGCAAGAAAGGTTGAAAAACTCAGGTCACTCCGTGGCCCGAGAATGCTTCTGGCTTTCTCTCCGTGTCCGACGGGCTGGGGTTTTGAACCTGCACAAAGCGTCATGATCGGCAATCTTGCCGTCCAGACCGGGATCTGGCCGCTGAAGGAGTTCATCGGCGGGAAGGTGGAGCATACCGTTTTGCCTGAAAAAAGGCTTCCGGTCGAAGAGTATCTGAAGCGCCAGGGCAGATTCGCGCATCTTTTCGCATCCTCCGCAGGACGTGACATCATTGCCGAACTTCAGGGAGCTGTTGACCGCTACTGGGAAGGAGTTCGATAAGGCCTGACAATGATAAGGCGCAATATCCCGCGGCGAAATGTATATTATTGCTGTTCTTTCCGGCAGTGTCTCTTGCCTGCCGGCTTAATTGCAATGCTCAAACAGACGAATAATGGATCCGCATTATAAGGTGGCTATTTTCGGGTCCGCCAGGATTCGTGAGGGCGACCGTGACTATCAGGATGTATTCTCTATTGCCAGGGGATTGGCCGAGGCCGGATTCGACATTGTGACCGGCGGCGGACCGGGACTCATGCAGGCAGCCAATGCCGGCTCGAAAGCCGCGGCATCGGGTACCCGCTCAATAGGCCTGAACATCAAGCTTCCTCATGAACAGGAGGCCAATGCCTATCTCGACATCAAGCATGAATTCCCGCGTTTCAGTACCCGGCTCGATACCTTCATGGCTCTTTCCGATGCCGTTGTAGTCGCTCCGGGTGGTATAGGCACCCTGCTTGAACTGTTTTATGCCTGGCAGCTTGTACAGGTAGAGCATATCTGCGATACACCGATAATTCTGTATGGCGAGATATGGACAAACCTGCTTTTATGGCTGGAAACCGAGGTGCTTGCGCGAGGTCTTTTCCACAGAACCGATATGCACATGATTTTTCATGTCAACGATCCCCTGCAGGTTGTCACGCTTGTCAGGAAAATTCATCAGGACCGGCTTACCGAAGAACATGCATGCAAGAATTTTTCAAAATACCGGATAGAATTGCAGGCATAGGTAATAACACTGCTTAAGTTGAAAAGAATCAAACGGTTTCTTGCCATAGAAGGTCGCATTCTGCTCGTTGCCAGCATTATCCTGATCAGCAGGCAGGCGTTGCTGCCGGTCAACGCGGCCATGCCTGAAATTATTTCCGACAAGTTATCCCATTTTCTTGCATTTTACTGCCTTTCGCTGCTGGTTGATTTTGCATTCCCGCAAACTTCGTTCAATGCGCTGAAGATGGGCTGTCTTCTTGGTTACGGTTTGGCAATAGAGGTGGCACAGTCCTTTTTTCCCTATCGCACATGCTCGTTCGGCGATATCGCCGCCGACGCGGCCGGTATTGCGGTCTATCTGGGATCGATACCGCTGCTGAAAAGGATTCCGTTTGTCAGGGAGCGGTGGTCCGCATAGGGGTCATGCAGGCCGGAATAGTTATCTGTATGCCACGTAAAGAATGGAGGTCTCGAAGGTCATTGGAAAAAAATCGGCTTTGCGGAAGCCGTTCTTTTTCAGAACCTCAACGAAGGCTTCCGCCTGTGGGAACTGTTCGACCGAATGGGGAAGATAGTCGTATGCGAAGGTCGATTTGCTGAAAAGCGCTGCTATTTTCGGCAGCACCTTCTTGAAGTAAACCAGATAGAGCTTTTTTATCAGGGGGTTCCGGGGAATCATCGGTTCGATGATGATGGCATGGCCGCCAGGCTTGAGTACGCGAGAGAACTCCTGCATGCCCAGATCGAGATGTTCGAAATTTCTGACGCCGAAACCTGCGCTGACGATATCGAAACTTGCCGTTTCGAACGGCAGCTTTTCGGCATATCCTTCATGGAATGTTATGTCGGGATATTTTTTTCGTGCAATTGCGAGCATTTGAGGCGACAGATCGAGCGCTGTGACTTTCGTTCCCGGAATTTTCGCCATGGACGCTGCAAGGTCGCCGGTGCCTGTTGCGACATCGAGAATTTTTGACGATGGTATGCCTGCAAGCAGCTTTTTTGCTTTTGCTGTTGCTGCAGCTCTCCAGTAGTTGTCGATGCCAAGGCTCAGCAGATGATTGAGAAAGTCGTAGGTAGGAGCAACCTCGTCGAACATGCTGCGGATTGAGGAGCGAGATTTCGTTCTGTTCAGCGATTCTGCCTTTTTTTTCGTTTGACTCATTGATGCTCTGTCAGCTTTTTTTACCGTAAACTTCTTCGGGATCGAACATGAGCGTATCGCAGATTTCCATGGAAAGATCGTCCTTCGCCTTTCTGTAGAAGCAGGAGTGATATCCGACATGGCAGGCACCGCCTCTCTGCGAGACCTTGAGAAGGAGCGTGTCGCCGTCGCAATCGATAAGGATGTCGTGAACATCCTGCATGTTTCCGGAGGATTCGCCTTTAAGCCAGAGTTTCTGACGGCTCCTGCTCCAGTAGCATCCTTTCTTTCGTTCAAGCGTCATTTCAAGGCTTTCACGGTTCATCCAGGCCATCATCAGTACTTTTCCGGTTTCATGATCCTGCACGATTGCAGGAACAAGACCCTTTTCATCGAACTTGACTGTTTCCAGAAAGCTTTTATCAATGCCCTCGTTTTCGTTCATTTGTTCGTTGTTGTTATGTTTTTTTACTGAGCGATGCCTGGTCGCTCAGGCAGCGGCACAAATCGTGTTTAAAGATTCATAAAATAATGGAAAAACCAAGGTCGGAATGGAGAAAAAGTTCAAAACACGTAACTTCCCTGAGCTGAATCATTAAAGCCAGAGATCATGCAGACCCTTCAGAAAATTCTTCCGAAATATACCATTGCCCTGTCACTGATTTTTCTTGTAACGGTTTTCTATCTGTTCACTCGCGGAAACACCGTCGATGTCGATGCAGTGACGGTTTCCGATGCCGAACTGGTTCAGGCAGTCTATGCGACGGGTTTTATTGAAGCTGACAACGCTGCAAGTCTGAGCGCCGAGTTTTCCGGAACGGTCAGGTCGGTGGGAGCAAGAGAGGGGGATCGGGTTTCGGCAGGTCAGATGATCATCGTTTTCGAGTCGGACCAGCCGGAACTTGCAGTTCGCGAGTCCAGAGCAGCTTACGATGAGCAGTCGGCACTGTTTTCACAGCGGCAGCTCAGATACGGGAGGATCCGAAACCTCTACGCAGAAGGCGCTGTTTCGCGCCAGGATCTCGATGATGCCGAAAAGAATATGCGACAGGCCGGTGAATTGCTCGAACAGAAACGGATCCGCATGAAAATACAGGAGGACGAGCTGAAAAAAGCTGCCGTCAGGGCGCCTTTTGCCGGTATTCTTGCGCTGCAGAGCGTAAAGACCGGCGATTATGTATCGGCCGGCAGCGTAGTGGCACGGGTTATCGATACGACGGGTTATGCGGTCAATGTAGAAGTTGACGAGCTGGACGTACCCCGTATACGCAAGGGCCAGAAAGCAGTGGTCGTGCTCGATGCCATGCCGGAGAAACGGTATGAGGCGTCAGTCTCGCGAGTGGTGCCCCAGACCGATACCGTAACGAAGACATCGAGGGTTTATCTTCGTTTCCTGACACCCGTTTCCCGGATACAGGCCGGAATGACCGCAACGGCAAACATTGTCTATAACGTCAAGTCCGGTTCGCTTCTCGTCAGGAAGAGTTCGGTATTCGAGGAGAATCATGTGAGTTATGTATGGAAAGTCGAAGACGGAAAGCTCAGGAAGCAACCGTTGAAAACCGGAGCCGGCGACCTTGCATTCGTCGAGGTGCTCGATGGCCTGCGGAAAGGCGATCAGGTTGTCGGTGTGCCTGAAGAACGTTTCAGGGACGGAATGGACGCACGGGTTCAGAAAAAAAGTATGTCTCATCAATAATCGAAAAGCCGTTGCACAGTCGTGAAAAAAAAATAGCGGTTATTCTGGCTGCTCATGGCGAAGCTGAAAGCTCTGGTTTTATGGAGAACTACCGGGTAAGCCGCCGGACTCTCCGTCATGCGGCGTCGGTCATGGAAATGCCCTCTTTTCTGCAGATCGGCATTTCCATGATATCGTCACTGAAAAAACAGTTCAAACCGGCAGTGTTCGCCGGTTCTCCTCATAACCGGATTGCAAGAGAACAGGCCGCACGACTTCAGGCTTATCTCGATACCCTTCCGGGAGCGCCCGGTTACGTTTTTGATGTGCATGCCGCATATGCGGCATCGGATCCCGCAGTGGAGGAGATCATCGAAGCAACGCGAGGATGTGACGGGCAGATCATTCTGTCGATGTCTCCGTTCGATAATGAGCTGACCTGCGGCCAGATCTGCGGATATCTCGCTGCAAGGGGCAGGGAGGATGAACTTGGCAGGATAAAGGTTGTCAGCAGGTTCTGGTGCGATCCCGCATTGCATGAACTCTGCGCCGATCATGTTTCCAGAGAGAGCGCGGCCCACGGACTCAGCCGGAGCGGCGACAATGTGCTTCTTCTGTTGTATCACGGGACGCTTGTCACTACCAGCCGGGGAGAGGTTCCCGGATTCCGTACAGGGCTGCATGAAGCCAATTTCCTGGCCGACAGCCTTGTGAAGCTTATCGGTGCGGACGGCAGGCACCCGTATGGCCGTGTGATGACGGCTTTTCTCAATCATGATGTGGGCGGCAGATGGACCAGCCCGTCCTTTGAGGATGTCGCGCAGCTGCTGCGGGATAGCGGGGCCGGAAATGTGGCTCTTTTTGCCGCAGGCTATTTTGCCGACGGCAATGAAACCGTCGGTCGCGAATCTGAACTGCGTACTGTTCTGAAAGACAGCTCTATCCGAACCATTTCCTGTCTTAATGATTCGGAAGCATTTATCCGTTATCTCGGCAATAAAGTTGCCGCAGCGGTATCGCAAATCATGCATCTTCCGTTACCTTCTGCCGACGGTTCGTGACTTTTCCAACTATCAATGCTCTCATATCGTGCAGAACCTGGTTCTTCTCGGCGTATGCTTTCTCGCAGGAGCGCTGCTCCGTCGGATGGGCCGAATGCCTGAAGAAACGCCTGCGGTGCTGAACGGTTTTATTATCCATGTGTCGTTGCCCGCGCTTATCCTGCTTTATTTTCATGATATCGAGCTGTCTGCCGAAGTTGCCGTGATGGCGGCGATGCCCTGGATTCATTTCGGCATAGCCGCAGGCTTCTTTCTTCTGGCCGGCAAGCTTTTCGGGTTTTCCCGTCAAACCATCGGGGCGCTGATTCTGACCGGAGGACTTGGCAATACTTCGTTTGTCGGTCTTCCGATGATAGAGGCATTTTACGGGAAAGAAGCGCTGGTTTACGGTATTGCGGTCGATCAGCTCGGTTCCTTCATGGTGCTCTCAACCGCCGGCCTTTTTACTGCAGGTCTTTACTCGGGAGAGAAATCCTCTTTTGCCGGTATCGCCCGGACGATCGCGGCTTTTCCGCCGTTTCTGGCCATGGTCGCAGCAGTGCTCTTCAACTCCTGCGATTATCCTGAATGGCTTGAAATACTGCTGAGCCGGCTTGGCGATACGCTCGCTCCGGTTGCGCTTCTGTCTGTCGGATTTCAATTTCTGCCGGGAGATCTGCGGGGAAACTTCAGAGAGCTTGCGCTTGGTCTTTCTTTCAAACTGCTGCTCGCCCCCTTCATCATTGCATTGCTTTATACCGGCGTTTTCGGCCTCCATGGTCTGCCTGTACGGATTACCCTGTTCGAGGCTGCGATGCCTCCGATGATTACGGCAGGCATTATCGCTTCCGCAAGAGGTATCAATCCGCCTCTTGCTTCACTTATGGTTTCGCTGGGCATTCCTCTCTCGTTCATAACGCTCTTTTTCTGGTGGTATGTTCTGGGGGCGGTATAGTCTCCCGAGGGAAATCGGAAATGGTTAGCTGCCTTTGCGCGTTCTTGCAGATAATCAGCTTTTTTTCAGGGATATGTAAATCGAAGGACAAGAGGGCATTCAGGAATGCAGCGAGCGGCGCTTTTCATTGACGGGGCTAACCTTTTCTATACGCAGCGCCATCTTGGATGGCAGATCGATTTTTCCCGGTTTATGCGTTATTTCATGAAACGCTTCGATGTGGTTTCAGCCCGTTATTATGTGCCATTGCAGGAGCCGTCTTCTGAAGATCAGTCTGCATTCAGACGAGTGCTCACGACGCACGGAATGCATATCATCTCCAAACCGGTCAAGAAAATCGTGAACCGGGATACCGGCGAACTGGTCATGAAAGGCAATCTCGATATCGAACTTGCCGTTGATGCGATGCTCATGGAGAATGTGTATGAGCGGTTCATTCTGTTCAGCGGCGACAGCGATTTTCTGCCCCTGATCCGGGCGTTGCAGAAAAAAGGAAAAGAGGTTTCCGTCTATTCGACACGCGGTATAAGCGCACATGAACTCTACAGCGCTCCCGGCGTCGATTTTCACGATATATCTGTGCTGGAAACGGAAATCGCTCAGTCGGACATCGGTAACCTCAACAGCGGCGATGAACATGTTTTTGCAGGATTGCCTTCAACCGGTGACCGTTTTACCGGTTCTGTACTCTCTGTAAAGCCATACGGAATTTTTCTTGTCAATCCATATCGCGTCAAGTGCCTGCTTCCGCTGAGTTTTCTTGGCGTGGTTGAGCGCATCACCGATCTTTTTTCTGTAATCAGGATGGATGACCGGTTTGACGTCACGGTTTTTGATGTCGATATCGCGCATGATGTGCCACAGATTACCGTGAAACTCGTCGACCGGGCGATGTCGGAAGAGCTCGAAAGACGGGTCAAGGCTCTCTCCTGAACCGGATTCGGGTTTATCCCTTACGTTCCATGATTCAATCCTGAAGTCTGATGGGAAGTTCGAGTCCGTTTTCCTCAAGCAATGCTCTGTCGGCGAGTATGTCCGTTGTCGTACCCTCTGCGCTTATCCGGCCGGAGTTCATGACGAAGACTCTGTCGCAGGTGTCCCAGATAAAGTCGAGATCGTGCGATACCGTTATTCTTGTTGACGACAGCGATCTGAGAAGCGAAATAAGCTTTTTCCGGTTACGCGGATCAAGGTCCGATGTCGGTTCATCCATAACAAGTATCGGGGGGCGCATGACAAGCACCGCAGCAAAGGCAGCGAACCGTTTCTGTCCTTGCGAAAGCTTCGATGGCGGTTTTTCGCGCAGTTCCCACAGGCCGAAATTCCTGAGCAGCCGTTCTGCTTCCGCTTCGCTTTCCTTTCTGTGCATGCCGAGGTTGTCCGGTCCGAACATGATGTCATCGTACAGCCGGGTCATAAAGAGCTGATCATCCGGATTCTGGAACACCAGGCCGACCTTGCGGCGGAGGGTCTCCTGACTTTTTTTCGTCGATCGGATGCTATCGACGGTTACAGTTCCGCTCTGGGGTGTAAACCAGCCGTTAAGATGGTTCAGCAGCGTCGATTTTCCTGCCCCGTTCGTGCCGATGATACCTGCAGATTCCCCCTCCCGTATCCTGAGCGTAATATGCTGCAGTGCTTTCGTTCCGTCATCATAGGTGAATGAAAGCCCTTCTGTCTCGATCACGTTGCCTTTTTGTTATGGTTTTGGTACGAACACTATCCAGACTGTCAGGAAACCCGTTGTCGTCAGGAGTACCGTTATTGCGTCACGCATCGTAAACGGTTCTTTCTGATGCGAGGCAAGGCTGTTGCCGAATCCCCGCGCGCTCATGGCCATGTAAATCTTTTCGGCCCGTAACGATGATCTTACAAGCAGAGAGCCGATCAGTTGCGCCGTGGTGCGGATATCCTTTCCCTTGTGTCCGAATGAGCGAAGGTCGCGTGCCTTCTGAAGGGATCGGGCTTCATCGCCCAGCATGAAACTGTACCGGTAGACCAGCTGCAGCTGGGTTGCAAACAGTTCCGGTACTCCCCAGGCCCGCAGAGCGTTGCCGAATCGGTGAAAGGGAACCGAGTGCGAGTAGACGAGCAGCGCCGAAATTGTAACAAAGGATTTTGCTGCAATGACTCCCGCGGAGATCATGCCTCCGGTTACAGAGACGTTCCAGGCATCGAAAATCGGTTGACGGTCGAAATAGAGGTTGCCCGCAGCCATGAACAGGACGAAGGGAGAGATAACAAGCAGCCTGTTCATGATCAGCCGAAGAGAAATCCTTGAGGCTGTGATCACGAAAAGGGGAAATGCCCCGTATGCGATCACAGCGGGAAGGTTGTTTTTCGGTACAGCGACCACGAAGATAATGAAGATGGCCAGGATGCCAAGAGATGCCCGGTTTCCTGCCGGAAGAGCATGCTCTGGCCGGTTTGCATGATGCTTCGGCTCACTCACCGGTTTTTTCCGTTTTGCGCCTGCCGGCTCCGGTAAACAGGCCGATTGCTCCTGCGAGGACAAGCACCATCAGGCTGCCGGCGATACCGGATACCGATGTTCCGGGGTTTACCGGAGATACGGGATCGGATGAGTCCGAAGTTCCGTCTCCCGTCGATCTGAATCCGTAATCCGGCAGAAACGCGATTTTTTCCTGAATCGACGAGAGCATGCCGTGCACAGGTTCATGGCGCCCTTCTATTTCTTCCCGTCCCGAAACTCTGGCCATCGACCATTCAAGTCCGTCCGGATGTGACGATGCGAACCAGGCGAGGGTGCCACCGGTTACAAGCGCCATCAGAATGAATACTGCCGGTGTCAGGAATCGTTTGTTTTCCGGCTTTTTCTGCATGGTCAGAAGAGACGGCTCTGTTGCTGCAACGAATGCAACGACTGCCCATGTGACCAGACCTTCTACGATTCCGATGGCGAAATGAATGGGGAGCATGAAGAGCATAAAGGTGCCGAACGGCAGTTCACTTATGCCCGAGACGGTTGTCTGGAGCACAACGAAGCATGCACCCATGAGCAAACCTGCCGTTGCCGCCGTCATGCTGGCAGCACCCAGGCGGGCAGGAGAGAGTGAGTTGCCTGCAATGGTGCGGTACAGAAACGGATAGGCGAGAAAAGCCGGAAAGAAGGCGAGATTGAAGATGTTGCATCCGAGAGCGAGCAGTCCTCCATCCGCAAAGAAAAGGGATTGGATGACGAGAACCGATGCAAGGGCTATAAATGCGCGATGTGGGCCGAGCAGTACCGTCAGAAGAAGTCCCCCGCCAAGGTGACCGCTGGATCCGGTGCCGGGAATGGTGAAATTGATCATCTGTGCCGCGAAGACGAAAGCTCCGAGCACGCCCATGAGTGCGGTTTTTCTTCCGTCCTGATCCAGGGAGCTTTTTTTTATCGACCAGGCGATGAGTCCTCCGCTCACAGCCCAGAAGGCTCCCCCTACTGCAGGCGAGATCAGTGCATCTGACATGTGCATGGTTCTTTCTCCTTTGATTTTGTTCAGAATCTTGCGGCAAGTCCTGCAAGCAGTGCGGTATCGGTTTCCGCATCGTTCAGGCCGCATTTCACGCCCAGGTCGAGATCAAGATTGTCCGACACTCCCCAGATCATGCCTCCGATGAGAAATGCCGGATGGTTGTCGTTCGACTGCTCCTCACTGGTTTCCATGCCGATGTTTGCAACCGCGCGAAGGTTGTCCGACATGTTGATTTCGGCTGCAACCGAAGCGTGCCAGATATCGTCTCTTGTCGCTTCGTCGGCAGCATCGTCGCGATAGTTGTTTCGGCTATAGCCCGCGTTGCAGTGCAATGCTCCGAAATCGCCCTCTTTGGTTGCAATGAGCATGATGCCGGGAGAAACCGCTCCGCTGCCGAATCCATGCTTTTCGTCCCCGGACGGGATTGAAATGCCGGGCTTGACGGCAAGGCTGAATCCTTCATCTTCCTGTTCGAGAACCCGCCATTTCAACTCGATGCTCATATCTCCGATACCGCTGTCGTCACCGACCTGCACGCCGTTTTCTTCAATCGAATACCATTGGAACGGCATGGCCGCGACCAGGTCGATATGCTCCGTCAGACCATACGAAATGGCGACGGCGCTTTCGCCGGCAGTTTCATCCGTTTGCATGCCTCCGTCATCAGTTTTGTTCCAGGCGAACTCGTTGTTCAATTCTATCTGGAACTTTCCCTTCCCTTGAGTGCCGGTATCATCGGTTATGAGCGGATGGGCGGCGAATGAAGGCGTCGATGCGAGTGACAGCACGGCAGCAAACAGTGGTATGCGTTTCATGGACATGCTCCGGTTGTGTGAATATGTTATTTGTTGAAATCCGGTCGTAGCACAAAAATACGATTAGTGTTACGGATTGTCAACAACAATTGTTAACCGGCCGAGGATATGCCAAGACTGAGGTTGATTACGCCTGTTTTTGCTTTCAGTATCGAGGCGAGTTTCTGAACATCCGGAGCGGAGCCCCTGACGGCTATGATTTCGAGGCAGTGGCTGTGGTCGAGATGGACATGCTGCGTGGAGATGATGACCTCCTGAAAATCGTGCTGTATGTCGATCAGCTGGTTGACAAGTTCCCGTTTGTGGTGGTCGTATGTCATGACGATGGCTCCGGCTACCGTGCCTCCTTCCAGCCACTTTTTTTTCAGCAGCTCTTCGCGGATGAGATCGCGCAAGGCTTCGGAGCGGCTGTTGTAGTGCTGTTCTCCGATATGACGGTCGAATGCGTCGATCAGCTCTTTTTCAAGAGAGACGCCGAAGCGGTACAATTCGCTCATTTCCGGTGTTTGCTGTGAAACCTTGCAGGTTACGGACCGGTTGGATGCCGATCCGTATGGCGTTTCAGGAATATACTACCATTCGTCGAAATGAGGAGCGGTTCCCGTGAGCTTTTCATGTATGGCTTGCGCAGCGGTGCGTCCGGCTCCCATGGCAAGGATGACGGTTGCACCGCCGGTGACGATGTCACCGCCGGCATAGACTGCATCTTTCGATGTTGCCATGGTATTGATGTCCACGACGATCGTATCGCGCTTACTGACCTCGATATCGGGAGTCGTCTGCTTGATGAGCGGATTCGACCCGTTGCCGATGGAGATTACGGCCATGTCGACCGGCAGCACGAATTCCGAACCTTTTACCGGAACCGGTTTGCGGCGGCCGGAATCGTCAGGTTCGCCGAGCTCCATCCGGAGGCATTTCACTCCGGTCAGCCACTGCTGTTCGTTACCGATGAATTCAACGGGGTTCATGAGCAGCAGGAACTCGATCCCCTCTTCTTTGGCGTTGTGAATCTCTTCTGCCCGGGCCGGCATTTCAGCTTCGGAGCGGCGATAAACGATATAGGCATGTTCGGCACCGAGACGTTTGGCTGTACGTACCGCATCCATGGCGGTATTGCCGCCGCCGAAGACTGCCACGTTTTTTCCCTTGCAGTCGAAAACCGGCGTGTCGTTTTCAGGAAAGGTATAGGACTGCATCAGGTTGATTCTGGTGAGGAACTCGTTTGCCGAATACACTCCGAGAAGGTTTTCGCCCGGTATGCCCATGAACCAGGGCAGGCCGGCTCCCACACCAATGAATACAGCGTCGAACCCTTCTTCCTGCATCAGTTCGTCAATGGTGACCGAGCGGCCGACGACGGTGTTGGTTACGAATTCCACGCCGAGTTTTTTCAGACTCTCGATTTCCGTTTTGACGATATCCTTGGGGAGCCGGAACTCCGGAATGCCGTACATCAGCACACCGCCGAGTTCATGCAGGGCCTCGAAAACCGTAACGGCATGGCCGAGACGCGCAAGATCGTTCGCACAGCTCAATCCTGCGGGCCCGCTGCCGATAACGGCGACTTTTTTCCCTGTTGCCGGTTTCACATCGGGAAGCTCGATTTCACCATGTTCGCGCTCGTAATCCGCAACAAAGCGCTCAAGATTTCCTATGGCTACAGGCGTATACTTCTTTGTGAGCACGCATACCTTTTCGCACTGGTCTTCCTGCGGGCATACCCTTCCGCAGATTGCCGGAAGGATGTTGTCCTCCTTGATTTTTTTTGCGGCCCCGAGAAAATTGCCGTCAGCTATCAGTTTGATGAACTTGTCGATTTTGATATTGACCGGGCAGCCCTTTATGCAGACCGGATCCTTGCACTGGATGCAGCGCATGGCTTCTTTCTGTGCCAGTTCCGGAGTGTAGCCGAGGTTGACCTCTTTGAAATTGTGTACGCGTTCGCCCGGATCCTGTGCCGGCATGGGCTGGCGCGCTATGGCAAGGCGTTCTTTGGTCGTCATAGGTTTTACATCCATAGTGATTCCCCGCTGAAAAGGTATTCTGATTGTGAATGACAGCAAACCAGGCATATCTGCACGGTGGTCCGGCAGGCCCGGTTATTGTATTGGTCTTTTTGAAAGGTGCTTTTTTACTGGTCGAGGCCGATGCGGCACTTGTGCGAAAATTCTTCAGCCGAGAGCTTCTCTTCTTCGAGGTACATACGGTTCCTGTCGGAAAGATTCCTGAAATCGACCTTGTGGGCATCGAATTCGGGGCCGTCGACGCAGGCGAACCTGATTTCATTGTCAACAGTGACACGGCAGCCGCCGCACATGCCGGTGCCGTCCACCATTACAGGGTTAAGGCTGACGACCGTATGAATTCCATTCGGTCTGGTCACTTCGGCTACTGCTTTCATCATGGGAACAGGTCCGATGGCCAGGACGTAATCGATGGTTCTGCCGGATTCGAGCAGGTCCTGCAGTTTCCGGGTGACGAATCCATGGAATCCGTAAGATCCGTCGTCGGTGGTGATGTATGCTTCGTCGCTTACCGCTTTCATCTCCTCTTCAAGAATCACGAGATCCTTCGTTCGGGCGCCATTGATGGTGATGACGTGGTTTCCGGCTTCCTTGAGTGCAACGGCTGTCGGATATGCGATGGCTGAGCCGACGCCGCCTCCGATGACGACGGTCGTGCCGAACTTTTCGATATGCGACGGAGTGCCCAGCGGCCCGACGATATCATGGATTGTGTCGCCGGCGGCTTTCATGTTCAACTCACGGGTGGATTTGCCCATACCTTGCACGATGATTGCGATGGTTCCCTTTTCCGGATCCGAGCCGGCAATGGTCAGCGGAATTCTTTCGCCGTGTTCGCTTACTCTTATCATCACAAACTGCCCGGCTTTTCTTTTTTTGGCAATGCGGGGAGCCTGTATTTCTATTTTTTTGATATTTTCAGCTAAAAAAATAGCAGAAACAATATTGTACATTTGTTCTTTTTTTTGGCTATGTATGGTTAAGGAGAACTGCTGATCGTTCGGGTAAGGACAAAAGGAAGGTTATTATAAACAATAAAAGTCGAATAAAAAAACGATTCGTCGGGAAAAGAATTCGTGATAATTCTTGCGGTTTTTCCTGCTGTCTTGTTATCAGTCAAATGCTACGTCTATGATTTTTATAGCCGATTACGGCGCTGGAAACCTTCATTCGGTGCGGAAGGCTTTCGAATACCTCGGCATCAGGGCAGTCGTAAGCAGCGATCCCCGCGAGCTCGGAGATTTCAGAAAGGTCCTGCTTCCGGGAGTTGGAGCTTTCGGCCAGGCAATCGATTCGCTGAACAGTTCCGGTTTTACCAATGCCCTGCTCGAACATATGGACAAGGGGCGCCACCTTCTCGGTATCTGTCTTGGAATGCAGCTGCTTCTCGGCGAAAGCGAAGAGATGGGCAGGCACAAGGGATTGAATGTGGTTCCAGGAAACGTGCTGCATTTCAGAAGCGAAACCGACAAGATTCCCCAGATAGGCTGGAACTCTGTTGACATGAAAAAAGAGTGCGTTCTGTTCAGGGGTATACCCGACCACACTTTTTTTTATTTTGTGCATTCTTACTATTGTGAACCGGACAATCCCGAGGATAGCGTGGCCACGACCTGGTTTGCCGGTAAAAATTTCTGTTCGGCCATTGAAAAAAATGGTATTTTCGCTGTACAGTTTCATCCGGAGAAAAGCTCCGGGGCAGGTTTGCAGGTGCTCAAGAATTTCGCTTCCTGTTAGGTTTTTTTGATTCAGCTCTTCATGCGTTTACAGACATGCTGATTATTCCTGCGATAGATATCAGGGACGGAAAATGTGTCCGTCTTACGAGGGGAGATTTCAACCAGCAGAAAATCTACCTCGACAACCCTCTCGATATGGCAATCATCTGGCGCAAGCAGAATGCCAAAATGCTGCACGTCGTCGATCTCGATGCTGCCCTGACCGGAGAGACGGTTAATTTCGACAAGATCAGGGATATAGTCGAAGCGCTTGATATTCCCATCCAGGTCGGCGGCGGTATCCGTTCGCTCGATGCGGTAAAGCGGTACCTGGATATCGGCGTGAGCCGGGTAGTGATCGGTTCTGCCGCTGTGACAAATCCTGAGCTGATCGCCGACCTGCTGACCCGTTACCGCCCTTCGCGTATCGTGGTCGGTATCGATGCCGAGAACGGCATTCCCAGAATAAAGGGGTGGACGGAAAGCAGTGGCATGCAGGATTACGAACTCGCCCTTGAGATGAAGAAAATCGGTATCGAACGGATCATCTATACCGATATCTCCCGCGATGGCATGATGCAGGGGTTCGGTTACGAAAGCACGAAGCGTTTTGCAGGGAAAGCGGGCATGAAAATAACCGCTTCCGGAGGCGTGACGAGCTCGGAAGATCTCCGGCAGCTCGTGCAGCTTCAGCAGTACGGCGTTGATTCCGTCATTATCGGCAAGGCTCTCTACGAGTGCAATTTTCCCTGCCAGGAGATATGGTATAACTACGAGGGAGGAATTTGCCTTGACCGCAATTTTTCAACGGCCAGAACCCGTTAATCCTTTCGGAAGAAGTTTTTACGGCCTTCTCGTTTAACAAGTACGGATAAAATATCGCAGTGCACGAGCCCGGATTGCCGATACAGCAGCAGGTAGAGGCAGTGGTTTTTGCCTCTGAGGATCCCGCAACCCTTTCGGTGCTGAGGCAGGCGACCGGGGCGGATCTGACGGCCGGCAAGCTCGAAGCAATCGTCGCCGGGCTGAATGCAGACTATGCCGCAGCAGGCCTGACCTTTCGCATACGCCCTGTTGCCGGCGGGTATCGTTTTTTTACCGAGCCGCAATATGCCGCTCTTCTGAAGCGACTGATTGCTCCGAAAATCCGAAGAAAACTTTCTCAGCCGGTACTCGAAGTGCTGTCGGTTATCGCCTATCGTCAGCCTGTCACCAAAGGAGAGATACAGCAGCTTCGGGGCACCAGTCCCGATTATGCGGTCGAACGACTTCTCGAACGCGGCTACATTACCGTATCCGGAAGAGCTGATTCGCCGGGGAGGCCTCTCCAGTACGGAACGACCAGAGAGTTTCTCGACCTTTTCGGCCTGCACTCGCTTCGTGATCTTCCGCGGCTTCGGGAGATCAGGGAGATTCTTCAGGAAAAAGAGGAGTCGGAATATCTTGCCGGAACCGGACGGGGAGAAGGAGCCTTGACTCAAACATTATTATAAGCGTGTTTACATGAGAAAACAGATCGAAGAAAAGCAGACAGTCAGGATAAACAAATATCTTGCCATGTGCGGTATCGCCTCACGGCGCACGGCAGACGAGATCGTAGCGGCGGGCCGGGTTATGGTGAACGGCAGGGTGACGGCGGAAGCCGGCCTGAAAGTCGATCCTTCTGCCGATGAAATCATTGTCGACGGCCGCATGCTTGCGTTACCAGAAGCAAAAAAAGTGTATATACTTTTCAATAAACCCAGGCACGTCATAACGACAAATCGTGACGAGAAGAGTCGGGATACTGTTCTCGATCACGTTATCGTCAAGGAGCGGGTATACCCTGTCGGCAGGCTGG
Source organism: Chlorobiota bacterium (assembly GCA_016868665.1). Lineage (GTDB taxonomy): Bacteria > Bacteroidota > Chlorobiia > Chlorobiales > Chlorobiaceae > Chlorobium. The sequence continues at coordinate 27,304 of VGGK01000014.1, read as the reverse complement.
ACAGGAAAACCACAGGGGTGCTGTTGCTGACAAATGACGGAAATCTTGCAAATAAATTAATGCATCCTTCGTCCTGTGTGAAAAAGGAGTATATTGCGGTATTGGATAACAAATTTCCGCATGCGCTGCTTCTTCAGCTTACGGGAGGGATGCGACTGAAAGATACAGGTGAGAAGGTGATGCCGTGCCATGCAAGGATACTCGACGATGGTTTGCAGATATGGCTGAGTATTCATGAAGGCAAGAATCATCAGGTTCGCAGGATGTTCGAAACACTCGGCTTCGAGGTTAAAAGGCTCGATCGCGTTGCCTACGCAGGCCTTGCAGCCGGTGACCTCAGGCGTGGCGACTGGCGGTATCTCAGTCGTAAGGAGGTTCAGCAGCTTCATCAGCAGGCAGGCATTTCTGCCTGAGATGGTATGCGGTCATGAAAAATATTGCTGAACATGGCCGATTTACATTTTATTCACAAGCGCCTGGCCATGCATCTGGTTGTGGCGTTTATTTCCCTGTTTTTTATTCTCTGTAATGGTATCCCGCAAGCTCATGCGGAGAGTCTGGAGGATCTGTTCGATCAGGAGCGTATCTCGGGCAACGTCGAACAACTGGAGGAACGCCTCAAAGAGCTGAAAGAGAGAAAGATTGATATCAATGAGGCGGAGCCTGATGCGTTGCGCGAGCTGCCATGGCTGAACGGTGGCGACGTGCTGGCCATCATCGACTACAGGCGGTCGAAAGGTCGTTTCGGATCATTTCGGCAGCTTCAGGATGTTATCGGGCGCGAAAAAGCCCTGGCTGTAGCACCCTATATCGATTTTTCCGGCGTGAAAGAGCGGGCACTTGCGGAGAAAAAGGTTAAGGCGCAGCCGGTCGTGAGCGGCAGTTATACCGGCAGGATTCTCTGGGATACCACGCCGCGCAAGGGGCTTTTTCCGACTGCGAAAAATCCTGTGCCACGCTATCCGGGCGACGAGTACAAGCTCTATAACCGGCTTCAGCTCAATTATGCAAATTACCGCATCAGTCTTGTGCACGACAAGGATATCGGCGAACCCGATGCCGCGGATTTCCTTTCACTGAGCCTCGCCGCGTCGGATCTTGGCTTCGTGAAAGCCGCCGTGTTGGGCAATTACGAAATCAATACCGGGCAGGGTCTTCTCATAGGGCAGAGCCGGTTTTTGTCGAAAGGCTCTGAACCTTCGAACAGCGTCAGGCTTGCCTCAAGACGGCTCACTGCCTACGGGTCAAGTTCGGAGTATGGCTTTTTCCAGGGCGCTGCGGCCACTTTTGATTTCGATCCGTTTGAAGTGACGGCGTTTTATTCGGTTAACAAGGTCGATGCGCGCAATTCGACAGGATCTATCACGAGTATCGATGAGTCGGGTTATCACCGTACCATGACCGAGCGAGGTCGCAAAGATAATGTGACTGAAACCGTTTACGGCGCCAGCTTGCTTTACCGGTTCGCTTCCGGAGCGGTAACGGGCAACGTCGGGGGGACATGGCTTCGCTATGATTACGGTGAACCGCTCCAGATTCTCGGTGACGGTCAGGGATCGTCGGCGCTCGGCAGCGTAGAGGCCGGAATAGGTATCGGTCGGCTCGGTCTTTTCGGCGAGGCGGCCTGGTCGGAAAGGCCTGAAGGCAGCATATCATGGATCGCCGGTGCTGAATATCGTCTGTTACCGAAAGTAAACCTGCTCCTTGCAGTCAGGGACTATGCAGAGGGATATTATTCTCCTTTTGCCGGAGCCTTCGCCGAACGGGGAGAGGGCGGTTCGAACGAGCAGGGAGTGTATATCGGTATCGATGCCGCCCTGAGTAAAGCAGTTTCCGTTGGCGCCTATCATGACCGGTTCCGGTTCCCGAAACTCGATACAAATGACTATCCCTATCCTTCGACAGGGCATGATTCCCGGCTTTTCTTTGCCTGGAAGCAATCCCGTTCGGTAACATGGAACCTCCAGATGCAGCACAGGGAAAAGGAGGTCGCTCTCAGGCAGTGTCCCGATGGCGCAGTTACATGCAAGGATAAGGAGAAAATATATGCACCGTTGCTGAAGGTTACAGACCGGGTTCGTCTTGACTGCGATATCGATGCTTCGCGCAGGGTTTCCATGAGAACCAGGGGTGAGGTCAAGCGGGTCGTCAAGGATTTTCTTGCCGGGGACGAATCATATTACGGGTGGCTTGTCTATCAGCAGGCGGGATACAAAGCCGGACGGTTCGGATTGAAAGGCCGGTTCACCATGTTCAATACCGACGATTACGATGCCGCCATCTATGTTTACGAAGACGATCTGCCGCTGGTGTTCAATACGACCGGTTTCAACGGAAGAGGAAAGGCGTTTTTCGTGCTGGCGTCCTGGGATGTGACGAAAAATCTGAAAGTAGGTGGCAAGTTCGAGACTACCTGGTATGATGATCGGGACGTATACAGCAGCGGTGACGATCAGCGCAATACAAGCGCTCCGGGCACCTTCCATTTCGGCTGTTCCCTGAAGTTCTGACAGTCCTGTTTTTCAGTGACCGGCGGCGGCCCTTGTGAGCCTGTCCCTGATGGCCCGTCCGATTCCCTCGTCAGGAGGCAGTTCGCAGTAAATGGTGTCGATGCCAAGTGCGTCGCACTGCCTGAAAAAATCGAAGAGGATCCGCGCATATTCGCCGGTCGTACCGCACTGCCGGATAAACGCATGTCGTCCGGCTGCAGGAGGAGACGACATGCCGATCCAGGCTGAAGAGGAATCCTTTGCCGAAACAACGGGTTCGCCGGTCGCACAGAGCCGGATACGGGCTACAGGTGCATAATGCGGGTACTTCAGTCCCGGACTTTTCGGCGGTTCGTCGTTGCTGCAAATTACGGCGGTTTCGATTTCCGGGATGAGGGCCTGCAACTCCTCGATGGTAACCGCGCCTGTTCTCAGAAGCCGCGGTTGTGCGCCAGAGCAATCGACAATAGTCGATTCGAGGCCTATGTCGCTCGGTGTCCCCTTCAGAATGCAGTCGATTTTTCCTTCCAGGTCATGCAGCACGGCTTTCCAGCTTGTTGAACTCGGCCGCCCGGAGATGTTAGCCGAAGGCGCAGCTACCGGACAATGGCAGAAGCCGAGAAACCTTTTGGTAACAGCATTCGATGGGCATCGAATGCCAACGGTATCGAGACCTGCGGTTACCTCGGAAGGTACCGTGAAGCTTTTTTTCAGTACAAGGGTGAGCGGCCCGGGGAAAAAGTGCCGGATCAGTTCTCTCGCTGCCTCTCCGATCTCTCTTGCGACGGTGTCGATATCCTCCGGTTTCGGGATATGCACGATCAGCGGATTGTCCGCAGGCCTTCCTTTTGCGCGGAAAATCTTTTTTACCGCTTCGGGACGGCAGATGCCGGCTCCGAGGCCGTAGACGGTTTCGGTGGGAAACGCCACGATTCCGCCTGCGTTCAGGTATCCGGCGGCTTCCTCCGGAGAGTCGGTTACGATTGTCTGCATGAATGGTCGGAGTTCAACGGCAGAACGAGAGCGCCGCAACATGTTCGGGAAAAAAAAACAGGTAACAGATCATGCCTGACGCTGCGCTGACAAGAGGAATCGTCAGATTGTCGTCGAGCTTGAAGCCCCCTATGCGGATTACGAACGCTTCTGTCAGCGTTGCCGTAACCGCCATCAGCAGTCCGGCCTGCAGATTGAGATTGGGGACGAGCACGACGATGGCGATTGCAGAGAGCAGGAAAGCGCCGCTGCCTTCGAGGCTTTTATGGCCGAACCGGTGTCGGCCGAACACTTTTCCTGCGAGTGCTGCGACGGTATCCGAAACGGCGACCATCGAAAAAGCCGCAATGGCGATCACTTTTGGAAATATAAGCACCAGAAGCAGAGCCGAAAGCGTTATGCAGGTCGCTCCGTTGAGGTGCAGATGATCTGTTTCAAGTTCGTGTTCCCGGAGCATGGCTCCGAAGCTGCGATGGTACCAGACGGCTACCGGCGCCGAAACGTTTTTCAGCAGATCGACCAGAAAGAAGCCGGAAAAGAGCGGCACGAGCAGCAGCAGCGCGATATCGCGGCTGATATGGCAATAGATAACGGCGATTGAAATCGACGACAGATGAATGGCTTTTCGGGCCACTTCCGCTCTGAGTCCAAGGTGGTCGGAACTGTGTTCCGTGTTGCCGGGTTGTCTGCAAGGATTGTCGGTCACGTTCCGTCAGGGTTCCAGTGCGTTGTCGATCGGTTTTCCGGGTCAATATACAGCGAAAACCGCTGATGAGGAAAGGCTCTCCATGAAGCATTGGTTAATTATGGCGTTTTTGCTGATAATCTCGGGGTTGTTTTTCCTGATCAGTAAATGGATTCACGTATTTGATCAATAAGTTTTCAGTATGCATCGATTGTAAGATCCCCGGTCTTCGTAGTTCTGTATCAGTTGTGTTTTCCCGCTTAAATCCGTTACTTTACAGCTGCTTTTCAACCTTATCAAGCATTTGCGGTATGGCATCGGATGCGCTTCGGGTGGCGGCTATCGACCTCGGTACCAACTCCTTTCACATGGTAATCGTCGAGGAAAGTCTACAGAAAGGGATTGTGGAGATCGACCGGGTGAAGGACATGATCTGCATCGGCAAGGGGAGCATTTCCTCGAAACTGCTTGGCGAGGAAGCCATGCAGGCGGGCGTAGCCGCGCTGAAAAATTTTCTCGTGCTTGCCCGGCAGCATGGGGTCGCATCGGAAAATATCATCGCTTTTGCCACGAGCGCAATCCGCGAGGCGAGAAACCAGAACGAATTCATCCGCAGGGTACGGGAAGAGACCGGTTTGCGGATCAGGGTCATTTCCGGCAGGGAGGAGGCCGAGTTCATCTATTACGGCGTCAGAAACGCGGTTCGGCTCGGAACCGTTCCGGATCTGATTTTCGATATCGGCGGCGGTTCTGTAGAGTTTGTCATTGCCGATCGTTTCGGTGTGAAGCTGCTTGAGAGCCGGAAAATAGGCGTTGCAAGAATGTTCGAGCGTTTCGTCATGTCCGATCCGGTCTCTGATCATGAGATCAGCCTGCTCAGACAGTTCTTTGCCGCCGAGATGGTTTCTGCGGCCGACAAAGCCTCCGAGCTTGGGGTCAAAAGAGGGATCGCATCGTCGGGAACTGCCGAGAACATTGCCCGGATGATCCGTTCGATGAACGGCGATGAAGCCGAATCGCCTCTGAACAATTTGTCTTTGAGTCGCAGGGATTTCAATCGCCTGTACAGGAGCGTACTGCCGCTTCGTTCGGCTGAGCGGAGAAAGCTGACCGGTCTTGACGAAAAACGCGTCGATCTGATCGTGCCGGGTCTTATCCTTTTCGACGCCATTTTCAGGATATTCGATCTTGGCGAAATTATCATATCGGGATCGGCATTGCGTGAAGGAATGGTGCTGCACTATCTGCAGCAAATGAATGAGGGTGCAGGGCAGACCGAACTCGATATACGCAGGGAGAGCGTCTACGAACTTGGTTTCCGATGCAACTGGAACCGGGCGCATTCGGAGCAGGTGGCAATGCTCTGCCTCCAGCTTTTCGATCAGCTTTGCGCTCTTCATGGTCTCGACGGGAGGTACCGCGAATTGCTCGAATATTCGGCGCTGTTGCACAATGTCGGCACCTTCATTTCGATTTCCTCGCATCACAAGCACAGTCAGTATATCATCATGAACGCCGATCTCAGGGGGTTCACTCCTGCAGAGACCCTCATTATAGGCAATGTGGCTCGTTACCACCGGAAATCGCCCCCTTCCGAAAAGCACTCCCTGTACGCCCAGCTCAGACCTGCTGCCAGTAAAGCCGTTGATGTGCTTTCGGGAATCCTTCGCGTGGCAAACGGGCTCGAACGGGGCCATCGCCAGAATATCCTGTCGCTGCAGGCCTCTGCCGGTGCCGGGAAGATTGTCATAGCCTTGCAGGGCAGACATGAGCCCGATATCGAAATCTGGGCGGCGGAGCTTATGAAGTCCTGGCTCGAAGAGGTGCTGCAGTGTTCCATCGTTTTCGAATTTTCCGCTTATGATTGAGTCCGATTCAGGCAGGTCTTTCCCTGGAGGTGTTCTTGCCCGTTACGGATCGATCTGGCTCGAAACTCCCGGTCAGGATGTTCCCGGCGGCGGAAAGGCCCTGCTGTTCACCGATCCGGTGGACATATTGGAACTTCGTTCGATTTCCGGTTTGCGCGATTTTTTTTCGGAGCTTGAATCAAGGCTTGAAGCGGGTTTTTTTCTGGCGGGCTGGATCGGTTACGAGGCAGGTTACGGGTTCGAAAGGGATGCGGCGGACTATTTGCGCAAGGCTGCTCCGGATGAGCCGCTTGCCTGGTTCGGAGTCTATGGTGAACCCGGGCGTTTTGCCGGAGAGGAGATTGAAGCGTTTCTTGCCGGAGAGGATATCGGCTGGTTTTCGCTGCCTGAATCCATCCCGTTCGGCTATGACAGGCAGGAATATGCTGCGCTTGTCGCGGCCATAAGGGAACGTCTTGCTGCAGGTGATGTCTATCAGGTAAACCTGACGGGCAGGTTCCGTTTTCCGTTCGAAGGATCTCCTTCGGCGCTTTTTACCGAGCTGCGCCGCAGCCAGCCGGCCGCCTATTCGGCTTTTCTCAATACCGGCGACCGGACGGTACTTTCTCTTTCGCCTGAATTGTTCTTCCGGTGCGGAGATGGATTCATCGAAACGAAGCCTATGAAGGGTACGGCTCCGAGGGGCTCGACCTCCGGAGAGGACGCACTGAAACGCCAGGAACTCGTATCGTGCCAGAAGAACCGTGCCGAGAATCTCATGATCGTCGACCTGCTGCGCAACGATCTTGGCCGGATCTGTGTTCCGGGTTCCGTTGTCACGGAAAATATGTTTGCATTGGAAACCTACCCCACCCTTCACCAGATGGTTTCGACCGTTCGGGGAAAGCTCGGGAATGAGGTGGAACTGTTCGATATCTTCAGGGCCCTTTTTCCATCCGGTTCCGTGACCGGCGCACCAAAGATTCGGGCTATGGAGCTGATCGACAGGCTTGAATCGTCATCGAGAGGAATATATACCGGAGCCATCGGCTTCATGCAGCCTGATCGTGATATGGTGTTCAGCGTTGCTATCCGTACTCTCGAACTTGCCAACGGCCAGGGTATGTACGGTTCGGGAAGCGGCATCGTATGGGATTCCGATCCGCTGCAGGAGTACGGTGAATGCCTGCTCAAAGCGCGTATTCTGACCGGCGCAGCCGACGCAGGTTGCGGGATTTTCGAGAGTCTGCTCTGGAACGGTCGCATGCTCTGGGCTTCCGAACATATCGAGAGGATGCGCGCATCTGCCGTTGGCCTCGGCATTTGTTTTGATATCGGGCTTGCCGAACGCCTTCTTCAGGATCTTGATTGCGAACTTGCCGATGCAGGAGGGCGTTACAAGGTGCGGCTGGAGCTTTCGGTTGACGGATCCATGATGGTTACGCATGAACCGGTTCTCGCATCTCCTTCTCTGGTGCCGCTCAGGCTCTGTCTTTGTGGGGAACCTGTCGATTCATCCGATATCCTGAGGTATCATAAGACGACTGCAAGGTCATTCTTTGACCGATTTTACCGTATGGCACAGGAACGCGGTTTTGACGACGTCCTCTTTCTCAATGAACGGGGGGAAGTTGCCGAATCGGCGATTGCCAATGTGATCGTCCGCAAAGACGGGCGCTACTGCACACCTCCGCTCTCTTCCGGGTTGCTTGCCGGTATCTGCAGGAACTATTTTCTCGATACGCGTACCGATTGCCGGGAGCAGCCGCTCTTTCCCGACGATCTCCTCTCCGCAGATCTCGTCTATCTTTGCAATTCTGTCAGGGGAATGCGCCGGGCCGTTTACAATGGTGAGGTTCTTCAGGGTTAATGGTTGATAAGAAAACGAAACAGGTTTATATTGACAGCTAAGGTCACATCTTTCATCCATCATAATATCACGGCTTTCATGAGAGATCATACTCCCGATTTTAAAATGCATGAGCTGTCCGGCTTCAATAAGGAGCTTGTTGCCGGGACCGTTCGGCAGCTGCTTGAAAAACTCGCTGCTGATGGAAAGCTTGGCGCTGATTCGCTGCTGGAATTCTGGGTCGAAGTGCCCGGCGTGAAGCATTCGAGAGGTACCTTTCGGGGCGGGTTTCTGATGCCAGACAGCTTTGTCTACATCACCGATTACTTTCTTGCAGGCGAAACCTCGCTTGTGCCCATGCCGGCATTCTCCGGCGAAGAGGAAAAGGCCTGGGCCGATCTGTTCGACGAGTTGTTCTATCAGATCGAGATATTCACCTCTCCCGTTTCCGAGTCGAAAGGCATAACGCTTGAACTCTGGGCAGGAAACCGCCAGCGTCCCGAAGGGGAGTGGATCTATGCCGTGGACCGGAAGATAGAGCTGGGTTAGTTTTTATCCGGCCAGTCGCAGATATCCCGGAGCTGGCACTTCCCGCATTCGGGTTTTTTCGCCTTGCAGGTATAACGGCCGTGCAGCAGCAGGTAGTGGTGGAAATCGATGACCCATTCCTCCGGAATGATTGCTGTAAGCCCGGCTTCGGTTTCTTCGGGCTTTGAGGTTTTTACCAGTCCGATGCGGTTCGATACCCGGTGCACATGGGTATCGACCGGCATGACCGGCTGGCGGAAAGCATTGCTGAGTACCACGTTTGCCGTTTTTCTGCCGACCCCCGGCAGGCTTTCCAGCGCTTCTCTGGATGCGGGCACCTCTCCCTGATACTCTTCGACAAGTTTCCGGCTGACGGCAAGGATGTTTTTCGCCTTGTTGTTGAAATAGTTTATAGTGCGGACGAGGCTTGTGATCGAGTCGAGATCCATCCTGCTCATCGCCGGAGCGTCGGGGCAGACTCTGAAAAGCTCTTTTGTAAGGATGTTGACCTGTTTGTCGGTTGACTGTGCCGCAAGAATGGTTGCGATAAGCAGCTGGAAAGGGGTTTCGTAAATCAGTTCGCTTTTCGGGTCCGGGTAGACCCGTCCGAGTATCTCCCTTATGGCGGCGATTTTTTTCTCTGCGGCGATGGTCATGTGTGTTCAGTCGATGTTGTCGGTCTGCATGATTTTCCGTTCCGGAAGCAGGACTGCCGTCAGTTTGCCGAGGAGCGGATTTTCGTTATAGACGCAACCGGTGTCTATGGCTATGAGCCGGTCGAGCATCACCGGTTTGGGGACAGGCGTGTGTGCGCAGACCAGGGTTTTTTCCCACCGGTAGCTTCTGCTTTCAAGAAACGACGTTCTCATATGCACCCTTTGCCAGCAGAACTCTTCGGGTTTGTAATACTTCAGGTTGTCCGCGACAGACAGTTCGGGGTCCAGCCCTCCGTGGGCAAAGAAATAGTTCTCGGTTTCCAGAAAAGGGCGGCAGTTCCGCATGAAATCGACATGCTCTTCGGGAAAGTCGAGTCCGTCGTCGCTGCCGTACGAAAACAGGGTAGCCTGTCCTCCGTTATAGAACCAGCTTACAGGGTCCCGTGTATCAAGGTAATCCAGGTACATCAGTTCATGGTTTCCCATGAGAAAAAAACAGGTATGGCATCTGTGGAGTTCGATGAGGGTTTCGATCACCTCTTTCGAGCCCGGACCCCGGTCGATGTAGTCTCCGAGAAAAACAAGCTGATCGGAAGACTGAAGTCCGACAGTGTCAAGCAGGTTCAGCAGGGAGCGATGGCAACCGTGAATATCTCCGATGGCAATGATCCTGTTGTTTTCAGAAGGTATGCTCTGCATCTGTCTGTTCGGTCTGTTCAACTGACAGGTTATTTTTCCGGTGCGGTTTTCTGCAGTTTCGCGGTCGAATGATCGATCAGCCCCCTGCCGTTTTTATGGATTTTTCCCTGTGCCTTGAGATCGTTGAAAATCGCGTCGAGAATACCGTTCACGAATTTGCTGCTTTTGTCTGTGCTGCTGAATTTTTTTGCAATCTCTATCGCTTCGTTAATCGAGACTTTCGGCGGTATGTCCTCGCAATAGAGGATTTCTGCAAGGGCCATCCGGAGGATGTTTTTATCGATAATGGCAATCCGGTTCATGTCCCAGTTGAAGGTATGATCGGCGATATAGCGGTCGATCTCATGCATATGCTCCTTTATGCTCCCGATGAGCAGGTTGAAGAACTTCATGGCGTTGGCGTCCTCGATTATTTCCGTGGTCAGGAGCCATCCGGCTGCGGAATCTATATCGGTGTCGCGGAGTTCGATGGTGTAGAGTGCCTGTAATATTTTTTCCCTGATCTGGCGTCGATAGGTTTTCATATAAGAGCGGTCGATTGAGTGTTACGGTTTGAGTATCGAATGGATAACGTATTCCGTCCGGCTTAAGTTTTCAAACAGTTCGGAAGGATTGTGTTTCCGGAGATCGTTTATGGAGAAGTTCCCGGTTGCAACAGCGATGGAGCGTCCGTTGAGCACGCGGGCGCAGGTTATGTCGTGGACGGTGTCGCCGATGATGACGATTTCCGAGCCGGTGAACCGTCTGCCGGTTATCCGGTAAGCGCGTTCGACCGCTACAGGCGGGAGATCGTTTCGATGCATGCCGTCGTCTGCAAATGCACCGAATGAAAAGTAGTGGTCGATACCCGGAAGATGGAGTTTATGCCTTCCGGATGCTTCAAAATTGCCTGTGAGCAGACCCAGAAGGATGTCAGCGCGTCCGGCAAGGTTCCTGAGCAGTTCAGGTACACCTGACAGGAGGGTGATGTCCGATTTTTGCGTCTCTTTTCGAAATCTTCTGATGTAGGATTGCTTTGCCGCTTCGAACTTTTCTTCGATTTTTTCTCTTGCGATTCCGGTATCGCCGAGTACGTCATAAATGATGGTGCTGTCCATCCTGCCCGAAAAATCGTGTGTTGCGGCACTGCCTTCGGTGCCGTAGATTTCAACGAGCGCGTCCATGAGGATGCGCCTGTTGATGTTGCCCACCTTGAGCAACGTTCCGTCTATATCAAATAACACGAGTTTTTTCAGCATAAAAACCTGTTTCGGGTTCAGAGCCCCGATTTTTCAAGGCGGACGGGAATGAGTTTCGACACCCCTTCTTCCTCCATGGTTACGCCATACAGTGCCTGGCATGATGCCATGGATTTCTTGTTGTGCGTAACAATAATAAATTGAGTGTTATTCTCAAATTTTTTCAAGAGTTTAATGAACCTCCCCACATTGGCGTCGTCGAGGGGAGCGTCCACTTCGTCAAGAATACAGAATGGACTGGGTTTGACGAGATAGATCGCGAAGAGGAGCGAAAGCGCGGTCAGGGCTTTTTCGCCTCCGCTGAGCTGTTCGATCGAGAGCGGCTTTTTGCCTCTGGGTTTCGCTACGATTTCGATATGCGCTTCGAGCGGGTCTTCGGAGCTGCTGACGAGCAGATCGACTTCGTCTTCAGGATCGAAAAGCTCATGGAAGATAGTGATGAAGTTTTTTCTTACCGCGGCATAGGTTTCCCTGAATTTCCGGAGCGCGGTTTTGTTAATTTCCTCAATAGTGCTGCGCAGCTGGTTTTCCGCCGAGAGCAGGTCTGCTTTCTGGGCCAGGAGGAAATCGAGCCTCTCTTTTTCCGTTTCGTATTCTTCGAGCGCGAGTTCATTGACCGCTCCGAACTGCTCCCGTTGTTTCTGAAGGGTTTCGAGACGTTTTTCCTCCTCCGTCCGGTTAAATTTGCCGGGCAGTTCCGATGGGTCGACGGCATCGAGATCGCAGTTATGGCGGACCTTGACAGAGGTCAGAAGATGATCGAGCAGCTGTTCCGAGCGGATCTGTTCATTCTGAAGTTCCGTAACCAGTTCCCGGCTGATATCGTGTTTTCTGCGCAGTTCTCGTTGTGCGTTACGGGCTTCATGATTGCCTGCCTGCAGTTCGCGGCAGATTGTTTCCAGTGTTTTTTGCGATTCCTGTTCTTCTGCGGCTCTTACGAGATGTTGTTCCAGTTCGTTTTTCAGTTCCGCAGACGTCCGTTCTGTTTCTCCGATGCTTGTCCGGGTATCCTCAGCGTTACGTTCAAGTTTCCTGATATCATCCTGAACGGCTTTGAGGGTCTGATGCGAGGCGTTGATGCTGAACTGCAGTTTTTCAAGTTCAAGCACCGCGTCACGGTGCAGACTCTGACGGGACTGCAGCTCATGGCTTGACCGGTGGTGCCTTGATTCGAACTCGGCGAGTATTTCCTGGGCTTTTCCGATGGATTGCTGCATGAGCCGGAGCTGCTGTTCGTGATGTGTTATTTCCGGTTCAAGCACCAGGGTTTCCCGTTCGAGCTCTTCATGGCGCGAAGCGAATTCGGCGATTTCCTGCTCGGCCTGTTTGAGCATCTCCCTGCGGGAGTTTTCTTCAGCCTCGGCAAGGGCAAGTTTTTTTTCAAGATGCGTGAGTGCGTAGAGCAGCGGTTCGATCTCCAGCAGTTTTATTTCGGAGGCGATGGATTCCGATCTGCTTCGGAGCCCGATCAGTACCGATTCGGCTTTGTCGATCTGATCACTTATTTCGGACTTTTTTTTCATCAGAAGGTCCCGTTCGGCCTTTTTTCCGAGCCGGAGTATCTCGCTGTCTTGAGGACTGCCTCCGTAGATGATGCCTTTTGCGTTGAACTTGTCGCCATCCGGGGTTACGAATACCGATTCCATAAAATGTTTCGAGAGTCTTTCCCCCTCTTCAAGGGTGTTGACCAGACAGCAGTTACCGATCAGCAGTTCCAGCGAAGGGGCGAGTTCTTCAGGAAAGCTCAGCAGATCGATCAGCCTTATGGTACCTTCAGGCGCTATTTTCGAGCTGTTTTCAGGGGCTCTGACCAGATCGAGTACCAGAAAGTGCAGTTTGCCTTTTTTCGATTGCTGCAGGAGTTTCATTGCCTTCAGGGCTTCTTCAGGAGAACGGCAGACATAATAACTGAGCGCTTCACCAAGTGCGGCATGCACAGCTTTCCTGTGGGCGGCATCGAGTGCGATCAGGTCCGAAAGGCAGCCGGGCGCAGTGTCTCCGGCTTTATGCTTTTCGAGAAAGGCGATTCCTTCCGGCAGCCCTTCGAAATTCTGGAGAACGGCATTGAACAGAGCGATACTGTTATCGATATGGTTGCGTTCGGTTTTCATTGAAAGCATCTCTTCCCGATGGGTCTCTACAGCAGCCGAGATATTCTCCATTTCTCTGTTCAGTCGGGCTTCTTTCTCCTTTGCTGCAGATATCCGGGATTTCTGAAGCGCTATTTCCCCTTCGATGTTTTTTCGGAGATCCTGCTGATTGCCTATATGCGCGGCTGCAGCGGATTTTGATATACCGGCCCGCTGCAGCGACGATCGAAGGTGTTCGCTGCGGTTTTCAAGACTTTGCCGAGCAAGCAGAAGCCGGCCGATGTTTCTTTCGATATCGGCCGCTTCCCGTCTTTTGCCTGCAATTGCATTGCGCTGTTCCTGCAGTTCGGCGTTCAGCCGGTCATGTTCCGACAGGAGCAGGCGATATTCTTCCATCCTCGCGTTACAGGCGATTTCAAGTGGCAGTTTCCGTTCGTCGAGTTCCTTCAGCCGACGTTCGATCGTGAAGATTTTTTCATGCTTCTCCTGCAGGGAAAGACGGCTGCTTCCATATGCGGCTGCGAGGTTTTTTTGTTTTTCCTCAAGCTGCAGCAGTTTTTTTTCAAGATCATGGATTGTTTCATTGTCTGCATTGAGCCGTTTCCGGGCGAGTGAGAGATCCTCTTCACGCCGGAGCTGCAGCAGTTCATTTGCCTGTAAGCTGCCGTCGTTCAGTGCGATGGTCGCGGCAAGCTCATGACACAATGCTTCTTCGCGCTCGATCCGCTTTTTAAGAGGGCCGAGTTTTTCGAGTTGTTCATGGAGGACGATCCCCCCGAGCAGAAGGTCGAGTTTCCTTATCTCCTCCCTGAGCTCCCTGAGCTTTTCGGCTTTTTTTACCTGCAGTTTAAGGCTGCGTACCTTTTTTTCGACTTCGGCCACCACGTCGTCAACTCTGGCAAGGTCTCTCGATGCGCTTTCAAGCTGTTTGAATGTCTGTTTTCTGCGCTGTTTATAACGGGTTATGCCGGCGGCTTCTTCGAAGAGTTTCAGGCGTTCCTCGCTTTTGTTGCTGATGATCTCTTCGATCATTTTCAGTTCGATCACCGAATAGGCGTCGCTGCCCATGCCGGTATCGGTAAACAGGTCGAGTATATCCTTGAGACGGCAGGGAACATGGTTGAGCAGGTAATCGCTCTCCCCGTTCCGGTAAAGGCGGCGCGTTACCGTCACTTCTGTATATTCCACAGGCAGGACATTGCGGGTATTCTCGATGGTGATGGATACCTCGGTCAGACTGAGGGGTTTGAGGTTTTTCGAACCGTTGAAGATGATATTCTCCATTTTTGCCGAACGGAGCAGGGATGTGCGCTGCTCTCCGAGCACCCAGCGTATTGCGTCCACGACATTGGTTTTTCCGCAACCGTTCGGTCCTACGATGGCAGTGAGTCCTTTGTCGAAGGATATCCTTATTCTGTGTGCGAAACTCTTGAACCCGAAGAGTTCGATTTTAGAAAGGTACATGCATTCGCACTTGTTTTACGATTCCGTTCAGGCAGAGAGGAACAGCAAGGTAATATAATACGGGCTATACCGGAAATACCTGTTGCGGCCCTTTACAGGAGACTCCGTTTCATGGTTTCGACTACAGCGAGCGCCTGTGCGGCAGCTCTGACATCGTGAGCCCTGATGACCGATGCGCCGTTGAGCAGCGCGATGGTTTGCGCTGCAGTTGTGGCTTCGTGCCGTTCTTCCGGAGGCGGCGTTTTGCCGTTTTTTCTGATCGCCTCGCCGAGAAAAGACTTTCTGGATACCCCGGCAAGAATCGGATAGCCGAGTTTCCGCAGCCTTGAAAGGTTGCCGAGCAGCATGAAGTTTTCATCGACGCTCTTGCCGAAACCGAATCCGGGATCGAGTACTATGCTTTCGACTCCGGCATTTCGTGCCCTTGCCGCGGCTTCCTTCAGGCATGCCATCACGGTTGCAGTCACATCGTTTTCAGTGCTTGTCGTTTCCTGGCTCCATTTCATGGCCTGCGGTGTGACGGGGGTGTGCATGAGTACAGCGGCAGCACGGTGTTTCCGGCAGACAGCAGGAAGGAGAGGATCAAAGTTGAATCCTGAAATATCGTTGACGATCTGGGCGCCGGCCTGTAGTGCGGCTTCGGCGACTTCGGCTTTGTAGGTATCGATGGAGATCAGTGCGTCGGTTTGCTTCCGGAGCCTGGCGATGACCGGGAGCGTACGTCGTATCTCCTCGACGGCAGCGATCCGTTCTGCGCCGGGACGGGTTGATTCTCCGCCGATATCGATAATGGAAGCTCCTTCCCGCACCATCTGCAGGGCGTGCTCTACCGCCAGATCGATATCAGGCAAACCGGCCTGGTCGCCGAATTTTCCGCCGTCGGAGAACGAGTCGGGAGTGAGGTTGACAATTCCCATGATGGCCGGACTTTTGCTCAGGTCGAGCATGGTGCCCCTGCAGTCGAGCAGGTAATGTTCCTGACAGGAGTGTTTCATGTTATGCCGAACGGTACCGGTGTGAATGAGAGCATGAAAATGAGAATGGCTATCCAGCCGGCTGCCATTCTCCGGCTGTCGAGCCGATGATCGAACGCTGTCGGCGGGTGTCCGGTGCGGATTACCCTCCAGAGTATGATAAACCAGAGCATCCACCCGGGCCATGACCACTGCATGATGGTTTCGGGAATCGGCAGACGCAGTTCGGGAAGGAAGATCGCTCCTGTCAGTTCGATAAACGAGGGAAGGGCGAGCAGGAAGATGAACCATAAAAAAATCGTGGCTGCTTTCATGTGGCCTTTTCTGCCGAACATGGCGTAGATGATGTGGCCGCCGTCGAGCTGTCCGACCGGCAGCAGGTTGAGGGCCGTCACGAACGAGCCGATCCATCCTGTAAAGAGAAAGGGGTAATGGTACATTTCAGTCATCGGGGGCAGCCGATCCGGACGGATCGACTGTTCGAGCAGCATCCAGAGCAGGTTTTTACCCAGATAAAGGGTGCCTTCCGGAGGGTTGTCGGGGATGCCTCCCAAAGCGATGTATTCAGGATGAACAGTATAGATGTAGCTTTCCGGGGGAAGATTGAGAAATCCATAAACCAGCAGGCCGACCGAAACCGCGAAGCCGGCAAGCGGACCTGATGCGCCGGTATCGAACAGCGATTTCGTATCGGGTATCCGTTCCCTGATTTTAATGACCGCGCCCATGGTTCCGAGATTGAGCAGGAAGGGCAGGGGAGGAACGGGAATGAAGAACGGCAGGGTTGCCCGTATCCGGTAATGGAGCGCTGCAAAAAAATGGCCGAACTCGTGTACGCCGAGGAAGAGAAGCAGCGATGCCGCATAGGGGGCTCCCTTTGCGAGGTCGGAGAGGAATATTGCAGGGCTGTCGAGCCTGACGGGATAGCCCGACCAGAACGCGCCGGCCCATAGTGTGCAGAAAGCGGTGGCGATAAACAGGCTGATGTGAAGAAAATATCGCTGTTCGGCGAGTATCGAACTTCTGATATGCACGGAAGAGCTCATAGATGGCGGATAATCCGGATTAAAGCCTGACCGGGAAAGCAGGCGCAGTGAACTGGTGTAAGGTATATGCTTTCGTGAAGAAACAAAAGCGGGAGATCAGCCGGGAAGCGATTTTCCACCTTCGTTTGACAGCGCCGGACCGGCGGCATGTCAGCCAGCCCGGAATCTGCCGGATGTGATCGATGTTTTGTCGTTCTCAGTGTTTTTCGTCGGTTTTCTGCTTTTTTTCTCCGAATGTTGCAACAAGTCCGCGAACCAGATCCTCTTTCCCGGTATCGTCGAGTTTCGCTTCGGGGTGGGCTGGCAGGTAGAACCATGGAGGCATTTTTCCGCGGCGAACCTCTTCGGCCGCTTCATCGCCTTCATTTTTCCCCTCGCGCCCCCATTCGGATACGTTGAACTTCTCTCTCCCGATGTTCACATCGATCTGTGCAAGCCATGATGCAGGGGCGATGTTGCTGTACCAGGGCCAGACGGTTTCGTTCGAGTGGCAGTCCCTGCAGGCGCGGAAGAACAGTTCACGGGTTCCCGGCGAATCCCACGATGGTTCGCCGGTGACAGGGGGATTCCGGTGATCGCGGCCATATGGTATGACCTGAATTGCGGCAAAGACGATGATTGCTCCGGTTGCGAGTTTTCTGACGTTCATTGTTGCGTTCTCCTCTGACTTGCTGTTTTCGATGGTGTTGTTTTTGCTGTGTCGAAACGGACGGTCAGCACGCTTGCCGGCCAGGAGCGTTCGATGGTGTGGCATCCTGATTCTGCAGCTGATTCTGCAATGAGGCTCAGCTCGGCTTCCGAATAGAATTTTCTTGCCGAGGTCAGTCCGTCCATGGCGAATGCCGGTATTGCCTGCAGAGCGGCAGCAAGAGGCATGCCGATGCCGAGCAGAAGATCACGATAGCCGTCTATACCGATGAATGCGGAGGATCCTCTCGCTTCGGAAGCAGCTATCATGACGGCAATGTCTCCCGGCGAGAAATGGTGGAGGCTGTGGGCAATAAGGGTAATATCGTATTGCTCGTTGTCGGATTCATCAGGTCTGCATGCGTCAAGCAATCGGAATTGCACCGGAAGTCGCCTCCGGCCTGCTTCATTGTTGCCTTGCTCGATGTAGAGCGGTACGATATCCGAGGCGGTCACAGAGAGCTGAAGAGCCTGCTTTGCAGCTTCTTCGGCAAGGGTCATGGCGAGTCCGCCGGATCCGCAGGCTATTTCGATCAGCCGGATTTCCCGTTGCTTTTTCGATGAGAGTTCGCGAACCAGAGGAAAGAGCTGTGATGCATAATGACTGTAAAGCCCCATGAATCTGTTCTGGCGGTCAAGCGCCCGGACCAGTTCGAGCTTCTCTTGCATCGGGATCGCGTGACGGTCCATGATTTCGGTTTCATCGGTACGCAGGCTTCTGTCAAGCAGTTCCTCGATGAAAAAACCGCCCCCGAGTTTTTTCGATACGGCAGAGCGTTCTGCATAAAACCGTTGCATGAGGCTGTCAGTTTTTCGTCTGAGCTCGGCGGTATCGTTCCATGTCAGGGGTAATGCTCCGTTTGCACGGAGCAGATCGAGCGCCATGTAACCAGCGGTTCTCTGTTGCAGCATGATCAGCAGGAGTATCGGGTTGTGCCGAGGGTCATACTGTTCGGCATTATGATAATATAAGAACATGAAGCCGGATGCGGAAAGTTCAGCCGGCTGTCGTTTCTCCTGAATGAAGTTGTTCTGAAAATCCTCAGCTTACGGTATGCGTCAGAAAAAAAATTTTTTCGGGGGAGTTGCGGGAATTTTTAAAAATGATTTTTGCTTTCAATTAACTGATACTAAATTAGTATCAATTTAAGAAGTTGCAATGAAAGTACTGACTAAAAATACCGATTACGCAATCCGGGCCCTGCTCACCCTGGGCGAAGCCAAAGGTGGGTATCTCTCTGCGAGGGCTATTTCTCTGGAGCAGGAGATTCCCTACCAGTTTCTTCGCGGGCTGCTGCAGGAGATGATCCGCCACGGTCTTGTCTTTTCGAAAGAGGGCGTTGGCGGGGGATTCAAGCTGGCAAAAGAACCTGATGAGATACTGGTCAGCGAGCTGATCGGGATTTTTCAGGGCAAGGTGCAGGTCTCGGAATGCATGTTCCGCAAACAGATCTGTGCGAACCGCTCCCGCTGCGTGCTGCGACATGAGATCATGCGTATCGAACAGGTTGTGAAGCAGGAGTTTGACAATATCACGATAGGCAAGCTGCTGCGCTATCCGGGTGCAGCCGGCGCGAGGAGTGCTCACGGTTCTGTTTCTGCGGCCGGTGGGGCAGGGGAGTCAGGAACGATTGCCGGGAAAGAAATTGATTTTCAGAACGAAACAAAAAGGATGATACAGGCATGAAACGACAGATTATTACCATAGATGAACGGAAATGCACCGGGTGCGGCGACTGTATTCCGGGATGTCCCGAAGGGGCGCTGCAGCTTATCGACGGCAAGGCGCGGCTCGTGAGCGACCTTTTCTGCGACGGTCTCGGAGCATGTATCGGCCATTGCCCGACAGGGGCCATGAGGATCGAGACAAGGGAAGCGGAGCCTTATGACGAAAAACGGGTCATGCGCGAGAGCATCATAAAGGGAGGCCCGAACGTGATCGGGGCTCATCTTGTTCACCTGCGCGATCATGGTGCTCACGATTTTCTTCGCGAGGCCATCGAATGTCTTGAAGAAGAGGGAATCGGGAATCCGCTTGAGCATGTTGTCGAAGCTGGAGCTGCTGCGTCGTGTCATCAGAAGGAACAGGCACATGCTCCCCATCGCCATCATGGCGGGGGGTGTCCCGGCAGCAGGACTATGGACTTCCGTTCCGGTAACGGACATGCTTCGGCGACGCCTGCTGAACGCGAGATGCCGATTTCCAGCGAACTTCGCCAGTGGCCGGTTCAGCTGCACCTTGTTTCGCCTCTGGCCCCCTATTTCGAGGGTTCCGATCTTCTGCTCGCTGCCGATTGTGTCGCATTCGCTGCAGGCGATTTTCACCGCCGGCTGCTTCGCGGCAAAACGCTTGCCGTCGCATGCCCGAAACTCGACAGCGGCATGGATGTCTATGTCGAAAAGCTTGCGGCCATGATCGACCGTGCGCGCATCAATACCATCACCGTAGCCATCATGGAGGTGCCCTGCTGCGGAGGGCTTGTGTCGATTGTCTCCGAAGCGCTGAAACGCGCGAGCCGCAAGGTTCCGGTCAGGAAAATAGTGATCGGCGTGCAGGGCGACACGCTGGGAGAGGAGTGGGTGTGAAATGCTGAAGGACGCACTTGGAGGTTATCGCGGTACTGCTGACGAGATAACCAGGGTAATCGCCCGCCGCCCGGAAGATGCCGAAGGGTGGTATAATAGAGCCAATGCGCGCAGCAGCACGGGCGATTTCCGGGGCGCCGAGGCGGATTACACCATGGCGCTGAAGCTTGGCTTGCGGTTCCGGGAGGCGATTGCCGCTTACGGCAACCGGGCAATCGCACGGGCCGGGTTTGGAGATATCGACGGCGCCATCGAGGACTGCACGGCGATCATCGACCGACGTCCGAACAATAAACGCCTGCTCTGTACGGCTTTCATGCAAAGGGCTTTACTGAAAGAGAAAAAAGGGGACAGCGAGGGTGCGGCTGGGGATAGAACGATAGCCGATCTTCTGTGTCCCCGTCTGTGAAACAACAACAACACAACGGAGGAGAAAATGGGAATGTATTGCGATCAATGTCAGGAAAGCGTCCGGGGTACAGGCTGCATAGCGCGCGGCGTATGCGGCAAGGACGATATTACCGCGAAGCTGCAGGATGTGCTGGTCTATGCCGCCGAAGGGCTTGCGCTCTGTGCGGAAGCGCTCGAAGGGCCTGTTCCGGCTGAGTACGGGCGCCTCATCAGCGAGTCGCTTTTCGTGACGGTCACCAACACCAACTTCGACGACGATGCCATTGTCCGCCGGATATGCCTGACGCTCGACAAGCGCGATGAACTGAAAGCCTTGCTGACATCGGTTCCGTCGCACGATGCGGCAAACTGGAACGGGCGCACGAGAGAGGAGTTTCTGCAGAAGGCAGCAGCATGCGGTATCGAAGCTCTCAGCGAAAACGAAGATCTGCGCTCGCTCAAAAGCCTCGTGCTTTACGGCATCAAGGGTCTTGCCGCCTATACCGATCATGCCGCTGTGCTTGGCTACGAGGATCAGGAGATCTATGCTTTCTATGTGAAAGGTCTTGCATCGCTTCTGAAGGATCTCGGTGCCGACCGGCTTACCGCACTGGTGCTCGAAACCGGTTCGGTTGCCGTGAAGGCGATGGCCCTGCTTGACAAGGCCAACACCGAAACCTACGGCAACCCTGAAATCACCACGGTGAAGACCGGCGTGGGTACGAATCCCGGTATTCTTATCTCTGGTCACGATCTGCGCGACATGGAGGACCTGCTGAAGCAGACCGAAGGCACCGGCGTGGACGTCTACACGCACTGCGAGATGCTGCCGGCGCACTACTACCCGGCGTTCAAGAAGTACCCGCACTTCGTCGGCAACTACGGCAATTCGTGGTGGTCGCAGGACCGGGAGTTCGAGTCGTTCAACGGCCCGATTCTCATGACCACCAACTGCATCGTGCCGATCCGCGAATCGTACCGCAACCGCATGTACACCACCGGCATGGCGGGCTGGCCCGGCCTGAAGCATATCCCGGCTCGTCCGGAAGGTGGCCAGAAGGACTTCTCCGCGCTCATCGAGCAGGCTAAAACCTGTCCCGCGCCCAAAGAGATCGAGAATGGCGAGATCGTGGGCGGTTTTGCGCACAACCAGGTGCTGGCCATTGCCGACAAGGTGGTCGATGCCGTGAAATCTGGCGCCATCAAGCGGTTTGTGGTGATGGCAGGCTGCGACGGACGGCACAACTCGCGCCAGTACTACACCGACGTTGCAGGAGCCCTGCCGCAGGATACGGTCATCCTCACGGCCGGATGTGCGAAGTACCGCTACAACAAGCTGCAGCTCGGCGACATCGGCGGGATTCCGCGTGTGCTTGATGCCGGCCAGTGCAACGACAGCTACTCGCTGGCAGTGATTGCGCTGAAGCTCAAGGAGGTTTTCGGTCTTGAGGACATCAACGACCTGCCGATTTCCTTCGATATTGCCTGGTACGAGCAGAAGGCCGTGACCGTGCTGCTCGCCCTGCTCTACCTCGGCGTCAAAGGTATCCGTCTCGGACCTACTCTGCCGCAGTTCCTTACGCCTAACGTCGCCGCAGTACTGGTGGAGAAGTTCGGCATCAAGCCGATCGGCACGGTTGAGGCTGATGTGGAGGCCATGATGGTCGGGAACTGAGCGATTGGCAGTATTACATCGCCAGTTCATCGAAGCCGTTCCGGTGCAGTTTGCCGGGGCGGCTTTTTTTGTCAGTTACTGAGCCAAAGCAAGGGTTTTGATATACCGTTCAAGGCGACATCGAACCCGTGGATGTTTTGCAACTGATGGGTATTGTTGCCGGGATAGATTCTTTTGTCATATGAATCGCGTATATTTTACCTGTACACGATGAATCCGCCAGTCCGGGGAACTTCGCATTTCCTTCCATCACCTTCCTGATCTTAATCCAAACCCGGCTATGGCGTATTACAGGAACATCTGCTTCGTCGAGGCTCCGCAGTCGATTGTGACACCGTTTCCCCGGTTCATCAGCGACTGTATCGGCGTCTGCTATCTCGCCGGCGCTGTGGAGGATATCGCCGATTGCATGGCGATGCCCGAGAACTATTACAACGAAGGGATTTTCGAGAGTTTCGAGCGGCTGCTGCAGGAGCGGCCGTTCGATCTTGCGGCCATCTCCTCGATGACCGGCGGCTTCAATAACGCCGTGAAGCTGGCGCGGATCGCCAGAAAATACGGCGTCACGGTGGTGATGGGCGGCTTTCATCCGACGGCGATGCCCGAGGAAGCGCTCGATCATGGATTTGCTGATCTGGTGGTGATCGGCGAGGGGGAGGCAACCTTCCGGGAACTGGTCGAGAAAGGGCCGTCGCGCGACGTTAAAGGGCTCTGCTGGAAAGAGAACGGCACATTCGTCCATACCGGAATTCGGGAGCTGATCAGGGATGTGGATTCGATTCGCTTTCCGCTCCGCTCGATCCGGCCTGAGCGGTTCGGAGAGAAGAGTCATGACTATACTATCGAGACAATATACACTTCGCGTGGCTGCCCCTGGAAGTGTTCGTTCTGCGCCAATGACAGGATGCACAAACAGTGGCGTGGCCGGAGTGCGGAGAATGTGGTCGGGGAGATCGCCCTGATTCACGATCCGAAGAAGAAAAAGCTGCTGAAAATCTGGGACGCCAACTTTCTGACCAACATCAAACGGGTCGAGCGGATTTGCGACCTCATGATCGAGCAGGGGTTGACCAATTTCAGGATTGTCACCGAGACCCGTGCCAGGGATGTGATCAGGTCTGAACGTATTCTCGACAAGCTGCATAAGGTCGGACTGAGAAAGGTAGGACTCGGTATCGAGAGTCCGAACCCGGAAACTCTCGAGTTGATGAACAAGCAGAATACTCTCGACGATATTTCCCGGGCCGTCGAGCTGCTTGGAAAACACGATATCGGCGTCGAAGGCTATTTCATTGTCGGGCACCACAGCGAGACCGAAGCCGATACGATGGTTTATCCGGGTTTTGCCCGGGCACTCAGCCTCAGGAATGCGCTTTTCATGGCCATGACGCCCTATCCAGGTACGAATATTTTTGAGGAGTACCGCAGTCAGGACAATATTACCTCTTTCAACTGGGACCTCTATAACAACTTCTGTCCGGTGGTGAAGACCGAGGGAATGAGTAATGCCCGGTTGATGACGATGATGCTATACTGCTATGTAGCTTTCTTCAATTACCGAACCATGATGCAGGAGGAGAGCGAGCGGGGGATACTGCGGATTTTCCTGAGGGATTTCTGTCAGTTTGTTTTTCTGACACTTGTTAACCGGAGTCTGACCACACAGGAGATTGAGTCGACGATCTATGAAGCGTACGAACGTTTCGCGAGTACGGAACCCCGCATCGACTATCCCTCCGGGAGGAGGCTGAAAGAGCCGGTTTCTGTTTTTCTCGAAGAGAGTGGTGGCCGGCGTATCGAGTTTCGCATAACCCAGGAGGCCGATAGGCGGGCGCTCACTATCCGGGAGGTTTCCGGAAGTGCCCCGGTGAGCGGGATGGTGGTGAGCATCAATGCGGTGGTCGAAGCCACGGCATCGGTTTCGGCAGAGGTTGTCATGCGTTTTCTGTACAGGAAAGAGCTTATGCGATACAACCGTTCCGCAACAGCCAGCCAGTATCTGGCGCTCGCCGGCGACCCCGATATCCGCCGTGCAGCCATCGCTTTTTACCGCATGTATCGAACCTGCAGCCGGAAAGGTTAATATTTCGGATTGGGATATTCGATCATCGAAGATGTATTGTGGGAGACTTCCCGTTTTTTCTGTGTTATGGGCAGCAGATAACTTGTTCATCATTATGAGCAATCCCGGAAATCTTTTTTCTGCAGCGGCAGGTTATTCCTTTATTTCGCTTTTGCGCGAATAAGCCTGAACGGTTCTCTATATTATATATCATGTTTATGTATGAAAGCCGGTAAGGTATCTCCTGTAACGAGTCAAAGCCTCCAAGAGGATGCGGGCATTCTGGTCGATTTTTTCCGCGCTGCTGTTTTCGCTTCAGTTGGCTGCCTGCAGTGCTTCATATCATGCAACGCTCGATCGGTCGTTTATTTCCCTTTTCTACGCAACCGACCGGGCTAAATCCGGGCAATCCGACCCGGCGGATTTCTACAGCGCCTTGCGTGGTCCCATGCAGTATGGAGTGTGTACGGTTTCGGTGCCACCAAAGCATCGGGTTGCCAGGCTCGAAACTCCGGTGCTGAAAACAGACCCGGATCAGCATTTTGCACTGTTTTCGCTCGATACGCTCAGCCAGCATGTTTTTTTCGATGAGCTTTCTCGTGAAATGCAGAAGGCGGGCAGGAAGAAAACCATGCTGGTATTTGTGCATGGCTACAATATGAGTTTCGAGGATGCAGTCCTGCGCATGGCCCAGGTGGCTGCCGATCTCGATTTCAGGGGGGTGCCCCTTATATACAGCTGGCCCTCGCAATGCTCTCTCCGGCTTTACCGCGAGGATGAAAGGAACGTTGCCGCCACAGAAGAGAATCTTTTCCGCTTCCTTGCCGGTCTCGCCGAGCGCTCTGACAAGGGGGGTATAAGCCTGCTTGCCCACAGTATGGGAAGTCGTGCGCTTACCGCGGCTTTCGCCACGCTTGCCAGGGAGCGTTCCGAGCTTCTTTTGTGCTTCAGGACTATCATACTTGCCGCTCCTGACATCGATGCCGATAGTTTCAGGCGTGATATCGCTCCTTCGCTTGCCGGAAAAGGGGTGCCGGTTACCCTTTATGTATCAGCCTCCGACAGGGCTCTCAGCATATCCGAAGATGTCAATGGCAGTCCACGTGCGGGTGAAATAAAGGATGTTCCACTTATCGTTTCGGGTATTGACACGATCGATGCAAGCGAGGTTGATGGTAACGGTTTTCTTGGCCACTCATACTATGGACGGTCGAAAACGGTACTGTCGGACATCTACTACATCATCAATCATGGAATACCCGCAGCGGAGCGTTTTGCGCTTGAGCCGGTTGATGCCGCCGAAGGGAGGTACTGGAGGTTCCGGAAATAGTATTGACACCTTACGGGGATTCTTTCCCGGATTCGGCAGTGCCGCTGCAGTTTGCAGATAGAACAAAGGGCACCTGACCGCTTGAGTCCGGTCAGGTGCCCTTTGCGGCGCGGGTTTTCTTACTCTTCAGTTTCTCCCATACCGGACTTTTCCATCTCTTCGGCAAGGTTGACCTCCTTTATGGTATACCCTGCAGGAACCTCGAATTTTGATGCCGGAACCGCGGCATTTTCTTCGATTTTCGACGCTCTCATGGTAATATCTCCCATCTCGCTCTTCAGAACAATGTTCTTGTACATGACGCCGAAGACACGGGCATCGGGTTGTTCCTTATTGAGAGCGACGGAATACTTCCTGCCGGTAACTCCGGCGATTTCCTCGGTTCCTTCTTCACGGTAATCGAAATTCTTTTTCAGTTCATTCACGTCAATGGCTTTGCTCATCATCAGGGCCATCTCGCGCATCTGGCGCATATCTGTTTTCGTTGCTTCCTTGCTCGTTTCATCTTTGCCGTTGACGGTTTTTTTCAGTTCGAATGAAAGAGCGTAATCGCCGTCAGTGATTTCCATACGGTGTTCATAGGTTTTCATGCCCATGACATTGGTCTCCGTAACGGTTTCCTTTGCCTCTTTTCGGCCGTAATCATCGAAATACAGTGTTTCGGTAGTGGTGGAAACCCCCATCACGTTCATCGGTTCGAAATGTACGATTCCCGATCTGATCTCATAGTGTTTCGGACGGGATTCAGACGATAATTGCGATACGGCACCGGTAACAGGGTTATCCGATTTTGAACAGCCGGAAATCAGTGTCACCGCCGAAAGAAGAAAGATGCCCGCAGCGCGGTTGAAAACGTTTGTCATGTTGGGTTGTTTTTTATGGGTATGAAATAGGGGCAAAGATCGTATAAGGCTCATTTATATGAAATTACCGGTTGAATATACGACACCCTCACGATTAAAAAAAGAATATGAGTTGATCAGTATTGCTGGTTTTTTATTGTAACGATACATAATAAATTGCGTTTTGTTGCGGCGGATTTATATCCGCGTATGCAGATCGCGATACTGTGCCGGAAGCATGCTTCCGGTACAGTATCGCGATCTGTTGTAATGATTGAGGATGGAAGCTGGAAAAGGGGGATTATTTAATGCCTTCAAGCACTTTCGGGCTGAGCCCGTGATGACGCTCGAATTCGTCGAGCTGGCTGCGAAGATGGTTGCGGAATGCGAGGCTTGTAACCAGGTTGATGAGTTTTCTCGGGTTGTACCAGGTTCTTGCGACGATATGCCGCCATGAGTAGATGTCGGTATAGCTCTTGAGTACCTTGTACTGGAAAAGCAGGGGATCGTAACGCTCGGATTTTATGACCAGATGCAGGGCGTTGTATTTTTCCCAGTCTTCGTCGGTGATCAGGCCCTTGTTTTTATAATCCCAGTACATCTGCGTTCCCGGATAGGGGGTGATGATCTGGAAAATCGGCATGAAAATATGGTTCTTCGTGACGAACTTCACCAGGTCATCAATGTCCTCAAAAGTATCGATTGCGGGGTTGAAGAGGAAGTTGCCCTGAATGTTCAGACCGGCTTTACGGCAGTCGTCGATGATTTTCGAATACTTTTCCGCTGAATTGACGTGTCCTTTGTTGTATGCCTCGAGAGTACTCTGCTTGATGGATT
This sequence comes from Chlorobiota bacterium, assembly GCA_016868665.1. GTDB lineage: Bacteria > Bacteroidota > Chlorobiia > Chlorobiales > Chlorobiaceae > Chlorobium. The sequence continues at coordinate 337 of VGGK01000014.1, read as the reverse complement.
CAAGTCCTGCAAGCACGAAGTTGCATCCGGCGTCAACCAGCTTTTTGACGGTTTCAGGATCTTCAAGGAAATTGATGCTGAGAAAGACGCTGAATGTGATGTCGCATTCCTTGAGAAGATCGAGAAATTCCCATAGCCGTTTTTTGTTGATGCCGAGATTTTCGTCGGTCAGCATGAACCAGGGTTTCGCTGTGCGGCCGTTTTCCTTGAACCTGAGTTGATCGATTCGAAATAAAAAAAGCCCTCACCTATGGGCATAAAGTGTTATCTTGTAATGGGTAACGTTGCAATTACCAGTACAGAACACCAAACCAAATAGGTAGAGAGCTTCATGAGC